>JBGQME010000001.1:0-315565 GCA_041500425.1 Bathyarchaeia archaeon
GGCTGGAAACGGCCGCGTGGGTTCAAATCCCACACCCCGCGCCAACTAAAACTTCAAATCGGGAAGGCCCTTCTTCATGTTCTAAGGAGAGAACTTTGGGAATCTACCGCTACGAAAGGCGCCTCTGGCTGGCCATTGAAGGAAAAGAGGGAATCAAGAAATCAAGGCAGATCATTCCAGGGAACAAGAGGAAGCTGCGCGATTATGCTGAATATCTCAAGGCCACCGGAAAGAGCCTTCCACGCCAGGACAAGTTGATGCGGACTCTGAAGATCTTCGCAACTCTGTTAGGGCCCATATCCTTCAAGGAAGCAACGAAAGAGAACATGGTTCAAGTATTGGCGAAGGCTGAAGACCGCTGGAAGTCTGAGCTATCCCAGAAAGGCAGGCCTGGACCAGCGTCTGACTACACGCGAAGAGATTTCCAGGAAATAATCAAACAATTCTATGCATGGCTCTTCGATGATTTTGAGACTAAAGAGAATAGTTCCTCCGCTGGAAGGTTGCCCAGCTCTTTGGGCTCCAGCTTGTATAAACCGCCTCCGTAAACTCTCCCCTCATGAAGCAGGGTGTTAGAAGGAGTATCATTAAGGGTTTTCCAGAGACCTCTTAGCAGAGTAGTGTCCCTTTCTAGCATTTTTTTGAGAGACGACCTTGGATACAGCATCAGATAAACGTTTGTCGCGGTTGCTTCAGAATGGTTAAGTATGAAACGGAATGGTCGCCCTCTCGTACCTTCAAAGCGACCCATATATGTGCACAGAAGCGGTGAAGGAGGTCGATTCTCCTGGGAATACCAATGATGGCGATGTCTGCAAAGATACCGCTCGTTGATATGTTTCTGTATTCCAGACAATAAGTATCTCCAGAGAGCTGGATAATTGTCTCGTACAGTATTTTCAGGAAGATTACAGGACAGAAGAAATTTATACTCCAGAAGCGGATTGCCTTCGCTGTCCGACTGAATCTCATCGACCTCCAAGCACCTCGGAGGAGGAAGAATCGGTTTTAGAAACTCTTTGGGCAACTCATGCTCTGCTGCTTTCTGGAGTGTGAGTATGAAGTAGCCATTGGCTCCCGTCGCAAGACCACGTTTGATCTCAAAAAAGTCTGAGAGTCTCGTTTGGCTTTGAGTCACATCATGTTTCTCTGGAGTAGTGGCAATGGGGAATTGCGTCCATTTAGCAGACTGCCTCAACATTTTAATTGAGACCAGTCTTGATATGGCTGGCCTTAGCAGTGTCCCTCCATAAGTGAATTGAACCGTATGGTCTATTGGTGGTGTGTCTTTCCGAAACCATAATATCGCAGAGGACACGAGTGCGTCCTCGAATTGCACGTCAGATGGATTGAAGCGATGTATGCGCAGCAAAGTGACTTGGTCAAGCAAATACTTCTTTACTTGTATTCCGTAATTCACATCCATAAATTGACTAGGAACCAACCAACCGGCCAATCCATGGGTTTCCATCCATCTATGGGAAAGCAACAGGAAATAGCAGTATAATCCCGAGTATCCGCTGAGCCTTAGGCCAACAGCACTTTCAACGGTCTGTGCGAGTCGAAGTTTTTCTTGAACTGTCAAGTGGTGATGACGGACGTAGGGTGGGTTGCAAATGATTAGGTTGAACATCTCTTCTTTTGTTTCGGATGGGGAGTTTCGCGTGAAGTCAACGATTTCAAGCTGAAGCAATTGATCGTTCCACAGTTCCTTGGCTGCCTTTCCATATTCTGGATCTATCTCGTAGCCGAGAGCTCTATCAATTCGCAGACGAGAAAAGACACGCAAGAGCGCAGAATAGAAAGCACCCGTGCCAAAGGCAGGGTCAAGAAACCGGATTCTTGATTCTGCTGGAAGCAGAGATTCGGCATATTGAAGCATCTCTGTGGCCAACGGAGAAGGTGTGGCAAACTGTCCAAGCCGATTTCGAGTCTCATGCATCTTCACAGCGTCCAAGTTCTCTTGAGCTTTTAGTCGAGACTGCTCAGCAATGTCGCTTGTTGCCATAGTTCACACGCCAAACTCGGCTAAGTCATTTATCCGATGTTCCCACACCCAATCAATGCCCTCGGCAGCCTCGTAGCCCAAATACCCTGAATTGAAATAGCCACAAAGGAATAGAATGTAGCGAATCTTTTTGCCGTAAGTACGTCGTAGTTGAGAGATTTTGGTCGCTTCTTCTTTTCTTCGCTTGTTTGGATTGGTGAAGTCTCCAGCAGACTTGGCCTCGATCAACAAGGGCAGCTCACCAACTCTTGCCTGCTTGGGCATAATGACAACATCGACTGGAATGTTGACCTTTTTTCCAGTTTCCAAATTAACTGAAACATTCAAATGAAAAGCAAATGTTCCAGGTTTCATCGCATCAAATTTCCCAGCATATTCCACAAACGAATATCTACGTTGCTCCAACCATCTTTTTATGGAGACAAGCTGTCGCTTTTCCTGGGCATTTCTGATTATGGGGTCAGATTGTGCTCCACACAGGCGATCAGCCACGATGGTTGATGCTCGTAGAGTTTCCTCAACATTAGGGGTCTTCCCAGTTTCTAACCATGGAAAAATGTCCATGTCAGCCATCTTCATTATGAGTTCACTAATTCTCTTCAACCCCACTTCAACGCTTGCCCTTTTCATCAAAGGTGGTATCCTCTTTTTGAGCTCCATGCCCTTGACCAAGTTAGGAGCAACGCCAGCCAGACCAATCAGACGGTCTCGGGCAATTGGTGGGGCGGTTGTCATACGCAACATTTCCAGCATGACTGGATTTTCACGGAGCACCTCGGGTCTTATGTTGGTCAGATTGGCAGAACGTGCCAATGCTTCATGGACTTGTTTCGCCGCTGCAACACGTTGGTCTCGGTAAGCCTTGGGAGCGAATTTCATGAACCAGTCATTATAGAAATCAACGGATGTGGCAACATCTTCTTTCCACACGCTTGGCTTGTCTGAGTTAACTGGCATATGTAACCCTCATGATCTGGAACATGTGAGAAGCAACGCTATTCTTCTTCAGTTTGAAGAGCCTCCAGCGTTGGCTTCGTCACGATATCAGAAGGAAGCTTCTTGAGAACCACAGCACATTGGTGCATGACGTTTTTTGGGGATTGGTTAAGCTGAATCTTGTCACCGACTACGACGACTAGTTCTGGGACTAGTCTTTGAATAGCGTTTAACCAACCCCTAATGTCTTCCTTCGAGCAGCTCTGCAATTTTGGTTCCCTATACTTGATCGCCATAAGTTCAGGGGCATCCCGCTTATCTTCTTGTTGTAATGACCAGACTGTATTTAGGATCGCGACAATCGGAGGGGGATTGAACGACTCGCCGTTGAACATCTTAATCCACTTAGTGGTTTCCTCCGGTGAGCGCAATTCAAACAACTCACGCAATCTATCCAATGAGACAGGTTTGGCTGCGGAACCCAGCACCAAATCGGCAAAATCCTTTGCACGCAGCAAACAGACTTCGGCTTTACGTGCTTCCTTCACTGCTTTAGAATCTTCTCCTTCCGACACTTGATAATCGGGTGCAATTACAACAGCATAGTCAGCTTTGAATTCATCTCGATGGCGTGATATCGTAGCGAATCCAATGTTGCCGGACTGCACCTCCTCGTCCTGAGTGCTCTTTGCATCAATAGTTACTGAATATCCTCGCGAACCATTTTTCTGCACTCCCAATGGTGCTACTGCAATGCCATCCGGCCGGCCCTTTCGTCCGAGGTGCGTCGCTTCAAAACCCAAAATCTTGAAGCCGTCAACACAAGCAATTTCCAAGCCTTCTTGCGAAGTCACAGCCCTGCGAATCGACTCAGATACCTCTATAGCATCCTCAGGAAAATTGCTTGCAAGTGTTCGCAGAAGCTTGTCGCGTCTACTGAGGATTTCTTTTGTCTGGTCCTCGCTGACCCCAGCGTCGACCATGTAAGCTTCAAGCAGAACCTCGGCCACCATAAGTTTGCGAACTCCTGGGTAATCCGCATAGTTCCTGTAGAAGGGGTGGTTGACGTTGATGTAGATTCTTCCTTCATCCAAGGTTGCGAGTGGACCTTCAAGACCAGTTTCTCTTAATTCTACCTCATTGATAGTAGCAATTGCCTTCTTGCCAGGCTCGGTCATTATCGAGTAACCTGTTTGCTGATCCGAAATGATTCTTTCCATTGCTTGTCTGAGAGGATAAGATAATAGGGTCCCTGGAAGATTTCTTAGATGGTCTTCTAACGTTTCTTCTTTTGCTTCTTCCTCGAACTTTCTCTCGATAGAGCTCCGAACATCATTGTATACTGCCCTTAGGTATGTTTGCAGGGCATCTTTTGCACTTGCATCACTCGTGTCTTCTCGACTTGCAACTAGAAAATCGTCGAGAAAATTAGCATGAACTACGACCCTAATCCTGTTAAATCCTAGGTGCGGTAGATTGGTGATTCCAAAAAGGTTGTCGTCTTGGTTGATTAGTCGTTCTCTGACCATGACAAAGAAGCCGTTGCTGTGCCCCATCTGGGTTGATTTGCCAGTGTCTATAGCATCCTGGAATACTTCAACTGTGCCCGATATCTTGCCGTAGCGGGGGATTTCCACGAAATAGTTGTATGGTTCGTGTTTTCCTCTCTCCTCTCCAGTTTTGTATCCAAGCTTCTCAGCGACTGGGTCTTCTTTCCCTATCCGCCATTCCTTTATTTTGGGTATTTTGGTCTTGCTTGATACTATTTTCTCCTCGTTCAAAACCAAATTGAAATCTGGTCTCAGCGGGAGAGCGGTGGACAAAACCCAGTGAAATCTACCAATTTCGAGCTGGCTCTTCAAGGAGTCGACGACCACTAGAGTCCAGTGATTCTCTTCCTCTCTCGTGATGTCGATGCCATGTTTCTGCAAAAGCGGTTCGGCTACAAAAGGAACAGCAGCTAGAAGCTCCTCTCTTGAGAGTTTACGTGCGGATAGCTTGATCTCTTGGTCTTGGGCAATTTTGCTTTTGATCCGTCCATAGTCCATAGTCACCGCAAGATATTCTCCATTCTTCTTGCAGATGTGAGTGATCCGTCTACCAAGGATATAACTTGCGAGTTTGCCTATTCCAAACTTGCCTATGGGCAATCGACCTCTCTTCTCGGCTCCACTTTCTTCTTCTGGGGTTCTTTTGCTGGTTTGAGCTACGAGCCATAAATCCTTGAGGCCCTCCAAGTCCATGCTATCGCCATCGTCCCAGACCCAAACGCATTGACCCTCTATTCTTTCGGGCACAGAGACTATGCATTTAGAGGCGAAGGCGTCGTAGGAATTTGCGACAAGCTCCTCGATTGCCTTAATCGGGGAACTGTATAGATGCCCTGAGAACAGCTCGATGATGTTGTAACTAAAATGAACGGGAATGGCCCCAATAAGCTTGCCTGCAGTTTCCAAGTCAACAGACATTTCAAATCCGACCCTTGCGTTTAATATTCGCTCGCGTCCACCATCTATGACACGAAAACAGTATTAGACTTTGTGCCCCACCACAGTGGAGACATCACCCGATATCTCCGCTGAAGTGTGAGTTCAGCCTAGACGACGACCTCCATTCTGGTTTGCGACACTCTAGTATTTCCGATATTGAGGCTCGGCTACTCAAAGCTTTTCTAGCCACAACAAGCTAACAAAACAACAAACATTCTTTCACTTTCTTTTTGGTTTCTGACAAACATATATGTTTGTCATGTGCGTTTTATGATAATAAAACGAAAACGTTATAACTACTGATCGGCGACAAAAATCGTTTTCACAGAAGAAAATCGAGATTTGGAGATTGGACAAAATCTCGCACCCCGCGCCATACTCTTTGTTCAGTTCTGCAATAACGCGTTCGAAGTGACCTGTGAGTCGAAGACTCGCTAACACAGAGGCTGAAGAGAGCCAAGAGGTTGCAGAGAGATATGCAGTGTGCTTCAGTGCGCTAATGATTTAATAGTTCAAACAGCTAAGATTTTTCGTGTTGAAGGTGCGAGTGTGAAAGCAGAAAAGATACTTGTTTCAGACTCGTTACAGGAGACCCTTTGGCGTCTAGAGGAAGTTCGTTACGGGTTTAGAGACAAGTCTGATCGTGATGTGCGAGAGGCATTAGATTGGATTCTGACAAGGCAAGGATTGCGGAAAGCCTATCGCAATTTGTTTGCGCCGACTGATCAAGATCTTCGTCAAGGGCTGCGCTTGCCTACTGGTGAGCTAATAAGATCGGGTGGAGCTCTACGTCACATTCTTGGTGAGGAAGCACTGCGAACAGCAATTGCCTATGGACTTGGATCATCTTCAGCAGCTAAACAGGCTGTGAAAGGGTTCGATCAGATTCTGGAAAGAGGAGCAAGAAGCAGTGGAACATATTGCTGCCACAACTGCACGATAGCCTTTCTCAGAACAATAAATGTAGTCAAACCTAAAGAGTGGGACAGAATCCTTGAGAAAGGTCTGAACGCAATAAGAAAGGCGCGGACAAGCAATGGCAAATGGCATAGCTTTCCTTTCTACTACACGTTGCTGACGCTTTCCGAGTTGGATATAGACTTGGCTCGTGCTGAGCTGAGATATGCAAGCAAAGCAGCAGAGAGACTCTTGAACAGATACAGGGGTAACGACAGAACATCACGTTTCAGAAAATTGGCATTAGAGGCAGCACTCAGCGACACCTAGGAACACATGCTTCTGAGAATTCCGAAAGAGAGAGGCTGAACAGAGGCCTTTGAGGAGCACGAAGTCGCGCAGTAGGTTATCTTGCTTCTTTTTCAAACGCTGTTGCGACCTTGAGAGCTACTTCGATGCTCTTCCTTAGTTCTCCCATGCTTGGTGAAGCGTTCTTGTAGTATTCAATTGCTCCTCTGTCTCGGGTTCTTACCAGTATCAGGTTGGTTGGATAGAAATAGTGTCCGAACACATCCTTGGCTCTCAAAGATTCCGTATTATCGCTTGCAGAATACTTGACGTGGATTTGAGTGAAAACCACTTTGCCTCCATGTTTTCTCATTGTAGCCTTCTCTAGCTCGGTCATTTTGGGCTTCTGTTTTTTGCACGCAGGGCATCCGTCTCGTGTAATAGAAATCACGTAGGCCTTTCCAATTTCAGGGGCCAGGAGATGCAGCGCAGATTTTCCTGTTTTGGAAATCTTCTGCTCAAGTTCAGCAAACTCAGTCTTGTTAATTGGCATAGGGTTTCATCAGCTAGAAAGGATATTTAAGCAATTGCCAAAGCATCTCTTAGGTTGAATACTGTTACTTTGATTTAACAATTGAGTCTCACGTGATAGTCATGAAAGTGTTGTTCGTCTGCTCTGGAAATGCGCATCGCAGCCCCTTAGCAGAGGCAATACTGAAGAAATTGAGACCCGACCTCGTAGTGAATTCTGCAGGAGTGAACGTGGCTATCCCAATCTCGACGAAAGTCAGGGAATATCTGGCAGGAGAAAATGCTGAACAATACCTCAAGAAAGCCCCTGAAAGCCTAGACGGCAGAAAGCTTCAGGAATTCGACCTTATCATAGCTATGCAGCAAAGTCACAAGAACGCTGTTTTAAGCAAATGCCCAGAATGCAAGGACAAAATAGTTGTCTGGAATATTGAAGACCCATATTTCATGCTAGACGAAGATGCCGAGAAGGTTTACAGGCGAATCAAAGAGAAAGTCACCGAACTGGCGCAATCATTGTAGACTCTGCAACGGTGAATTTGCGTCACTTGGAACGCGCATTTTGCATAGTTTTATATCTTGTTTAAGCACAGAAAATCCTCTAACGTAAGATCAAGTGGAGGTGAAACTGCATGGCAAAAAAGGGTGCCAAATACAAGTGCGACGAGTGCGGGCTCGTCGTCGTGGTTGACGACCCATGTGGTTGCTCTTCGTGCGACCTGGTCTGTTGCGGCGAACCAATGAAAGAGGTCAAACCGAAAGCCAAGAAGTAACGCGAGTTTAGTCTCCAAACATCTTCGTCTTTCTAACGAAGACTGAAAGGCTAATGCTCTCTTTTTCCCCATTCTTCCCTGAGTCTAGTTACGAAGCCTTCCTTGTCTTCGCGCAGTCTTCTTTTCACTTCTTTCCCAGTAGAAGGACAGTCCTTATATTTCACGCCTACGATGCTATGAATAATCCTGTCTATGTCTCGCTTGTTTGCATCAGTAACCTCGATTCCCGTTTCTTTGAAAATCTCCTTAAGATGCCTGAAATAGCAGGTCACGTCAACCACCAGAGCAATAAATGAATATCTGGGATTATATAATATCTTAGCTTAGAAGAAAGCTTACAACAGAAAAAACAAGGAAAGAGGAGTGAACAACAACCTTGAACAGGCTCATAGTAGGCGTCACCGCAATGGCTGGATCAGGAAAATCAATAGTGGTCGAAGCTGCTCTCGCCAGTGGCTACGCTATAGTTTCTATGGGCGATGAAGTTCGTGAAGAAGCCAAGAAAAGATGTATGGAGCCAACTCCCGAGAATCTTGGAACAGTAATGCTTGAATTGAGACAGGCTGAAGGCGAATCCGTCATTGCCAGAAGATGCATCCCCAAGATAGAGAGGACAGCAAAGCAGAAAGTCCTCGTAGACGGCGTAAGAAGCTTGGCTGAAACGGAAGAATTCAAGAAGCACTATCCAGATTTCAGCCTCATCGCCGTTCACGCATCTCCAGAAACTCGATTCACCAGAATCTACAACCGCCAGAGAAGTGACGATCCAAAAGACTGGCTCATCTTCCAAAAAAGAGACCAAAGAGAACTCAACGTAGGACTAGGAAACGCTATAGCCATGGCACAACATATAATAGTAAACGAAGGGGACCCCCAAACGGCAAAAGAAGAGGCAACAGAGGTTCTGAGAAAGGTCGAAGCAAAATGGACGAAATAACCGTTCACGTGGAAGCAGAGGTCAACCCAACCGAATCCGAAGACAAAGTCAAAAAAGCCATAGAAAACATCTTCGGCAATGTCCAAACCAAAATTCAACCTATATATAGGGGGGTCAAAATCACTTCCGAGAGCAAAGGTCTCGAAACCCTCACCAAACTCTACAGCATATTGCGCCGAGAACACATCCGAGACGCAGCCCGAACAGCCCTCTTTGAAGGACTAGATAAGAATAGCATCAGCTTCTGCCTAAACAAACAAGTCACATACGCGGGACACGTCTCCTTCGCCAACGAAGTAGCCGAATCCCCACTCGGACCAATAAAAGTCAAAATAGAATGCGCCAATCCACGCGAACTGATAGACTGGCTCACTTCAAAAACCACATAATCAGGTGCTACTCTTGTCTGCCAAGGCGTCAATAACTCCTCGAGGTGCCATCCAACTAGGCAAAAGCATTGCATGCGACGCCTTCGACGAAACCAGACCATTAAGAGTCGTCACACATGCCCACGCCGACCACATGATAGGTCTACAACAGAGCCTACGCAACTGCGAAAAAGTCCTGATGACAACAGCAACAAAAGACTTAATCGATGTCATGCGAGGACCACTCTTCCTAATGGGCGGATTCGTGGAAACACTCGACTATGGTAAGACAATGCAATACGAAGAAGAGAAGATAACCTTCTTCAAAGCCGACCATATTCTCGGAGCCGCACAAGTGCTCGTCGAAGACAAAGAAGGAAAAAGAATTGTCAACACCGGAGACTTCAGAATCGACGAAACCCCAGTCCTAGAAGCTGATGTTCTAGTCATCGAAGCCACCTACGGAAGCCCAGTCTGCAACCGCTCCTTCGGAGTAGACGTAAGAAGCCTACTCGTCTCCATAATCGAAGAAGGACTAAAACAAGGCCCAGTATACGTCTTCGGCTATCATGGAAAACTCCAAGAAGTCATGCAAATCCTACACACAGCAGGCGTAAAAGCTCCCCTCCTAGCCTCAGAAAGAGTCTTCCTCGTATCCAAAGCATGCGAAAAACACGGCATGCGACTCGGACGCTTAATGCTGTCTGAAGAAAGAGAGGCAAGAGAACTAATGGAAAAACAATCACCATGTATAGCCTTCTACCACATGAACACGAGAGGCAACATAGGCCTAGGAAACTACCGAGTCTACGTAAGCGGCTGGGAATTCGACTCCCCAAGCCGCCAAACAGCAGACAAAGAATACGTCGTAGCACTAAGCGACCACTCCGACTTTGAGGGACTAATGGAATACGTGAGACAATCAAAACCAGAGCTAGTAATCACTGACAACTCCCGAGTCGGCCACGCCGAAACACTAGCCAAAGAAATCCGAAAACGCTTCGAAATCCCAGCCATAGCCCTCCCCAAGAGATAGCACGTTCTTATCTAGCTAGGATCCTAAAGCACTACCACTACAAGCCTTTTCTTTCAACAAGAAATCGGTTCTCCTTACTTACTTCAGGGTAGAACGCTGATTCGGATTCCGAATTCATATTACTTAAATAACAAGAGACCAGACTTTCGGTTACGGTACCGAAATGCCACCTCCACTACAGCCAGAGTTCTTCCTATTGCTGGGCTTAGACCTCTTTCTGGCAACAAGCCTGCTAACATGCTTGCTGGACAGGCATTTTCCGTGGCAACTACCGTACTTGTACCAGCTGGCAGCGTTAGCCGGCTTTGGGGAGCTACTTGTTAGCAGAGAATTCATCGCGGTCTTTGACAGCTACATGAGATTCTGGTACTCTGCCCTATACCTAGTCGTAGCCTTGGCGAACATAGTCGGCATCAACGTATATCTTGGGTTCATAAAAAAGCTGCTAAACTACGCGAAGGTCACGATGTTCACGGTGACCTTTCCAGCTCTTTCAATAGCAGTATTCTTCCTTGCAAACTATGCCGAGATTGCCGCACACCCATTAGTCATGATTCCGCAAATGTCCTGGGAAGCCACCTTCATAGCCATAGTCGCCTTCGACACGTTCGTAGTGGGAGTGGGCACCTACGTCTTTTTCAAACCAAAGTGGTGGTACATAGCCTTCGGCGCAGGCACAGCGATATTCGGCGCCACAGCATATGCCCTACTCAAACCAACATGGGGAGCTGCAGCATTCGTGGTGTCTGCTGTTGCTCTTGCTTTAGCCTGCGTTCTTGTTCTGGGCATAAGCGTGTACGTGCTGGCGAAAATATGGATAGACACCTTGAAAGAGAGAAGAAGAAAGAAGGAGGTGAAACTATAAGATGCAAGTAAACTATAAGAAGTCACTGAAATTCCTGACACTTCTCATAACAGCATTGCTGATAAGCACAGTAAGCGCAGCCATCTACGACTACATGTACCTGAATGGAACTGTTGGAGTTCAAGGAATGTCACTAGCATGGCTCAATGGTGCAGACGCTACCGACGCAGGGACGCAAGTAAACGGAGTAACCGCTACATTAACTACCCTGAAGGGACCACCGAACGGAACAAGAATATACGCAGACCCAGTTAGGATGAACAACACTGGAGGAAGCACAATAACCTTCAACCTGACCATCGACAACGTAGGCGGCGATACTAGTGTGCTCGATTCAATATACGTGAGAATATACAGCTTCAACACTAGCCAATGGATACAAAACCTAACTGTCTGGAACGGTGCCAGAGGAAGCGACCTACTGAACCTGCAAATACCCTCAGCTCACCTATGGAGATTCCAATGGGAAATAAAATGGCAATCCACAGCAACGACATCGAACTCAGTCACAGTCAACCTTAAGCTGCAAGTGCCAGTGTAGGGAAATCCTTAATCCCTCTTTTTCTTTCCCGATTTTGGAGGCTACAGGATAAATGAAAACCGATCAAGATTCAAAGTTGCGCTACGCTTTGCTAGCAATAGCGCTGTCAATAATGCTTGCCTATTCATGTAAGCCTGCGCTTGGTGACGTTTACGACCTTATAGACTTCGGCACCAGTTCAAGCTGTATCACTCCATTGGTGACTCTTGAAAGTGGCGCAGATCAGACAAGCGCAATATATGCCCATAATACAAGCGCAAAAATCACCATCAACGCCACTTCGAATCAATCAACCTACAATTACTCGCTTAACATTGTGAACAACGATGTGAGCCCATGGGAGGTCAAACTAGAATGCTTTAACTACACTGATATCAATCAGGTGAACACTACGATAGCCTTGCATAACAATGCCAATTCATGTGAGCAAATCACGATCAATGGCGGAACCATAAACCAGACCGACCAATACTATGGCTTAGCAGCAAATGCAACAATATATCTTGGCATCATCGATCTTATTGAAGGCTCAGAGCAAACAACGATCCTGCAAGTCTATTTGAGAATAAAAACCCCAAACATTACAACTTACACTCTTTACATCATCACATTTGAATTCACTTGAGCTTCCTACCTTCTAGAAGCATTTTTATCTACTGTAGCTTGATAATAGGAGACAATGGTGAAAAGCTACATGGGCAAGTCATCCTCGATTTCTGGGTTCTACAAGCTCAACCCCAAGGAACGCCTACAGCTTGTCAAGGAATTTGCAGACCTATCGGACGAAGAGTGTGCCATGTTACAGAACACTGGCTCACTACCTTTGGACCTAGCAAACCGTATGATAGAAAACGTCGTTGGAGTTTTTCCAGTTCCATTAGGGATCGCTGTAAACTTCCTCATAAACAATCGCGACTATTTGATTCCGATGGCCATCGAAGAACCCTCTGTCGTAGCTGCAGCAAGCTACGCAGCAAAAATGGTCCGCGATGGTGGAGGCTTCTTCACGAGTAGCACACTGCCAATAATGATCGGACAGATACAAGTTGTTGGTATCAAAGATCCGTCTGCAGCAAAGATGCGGGTCATTAAGGCGAAAGGGGAGATATTGAAGAAGGCGAATGAACAAGACCCTGTGCTTGTTTCCGCTGGTGGAGGAGCAAGAGACTTGGACGCAAAAGTGATCAATACATCCCAAGGATCAATGCTTATAGCCGAGTTGCATGTTGACTGCCGTGACGCCATGGGTCCTAATGCAGTAAACACAATGGCTGAGGCTGTAGCGCCAATGGTTGAGAGCATAACTGGAGGACGAGTCTATCTGCGAATAATCTCTAATCTTGCAACGAAACGACTGGTCAGAGCATGGTTTACGGTACCGAAAGAATCTGTGGGCGGAGAAGAAGTAGTTGATGGCATAGTCAATGCCTACGCCTTTGCAGCAGCAGATCCATACCGTGCAGCAACACACAACAAAGGAATTCTGAACGGCATAATAGCGGTAGTAGTCGCAACCTGCAATGATCACCGCGCGGTTGAGGCTGGAGCCCACGCTTACGCTGTCAAGGATGGCCACTACACAGCTCTGTCCACTTGGGAGAAAAACCAAAACGGAGATCTAGTTGGTTCAATTGAGTTGCCAATGGCCATAGGCTTGATAGGTGGAGCCGTGCGCACTCATCCGATAGCGAAAATCGCTGTGAAAATATTGGGTGTAAAGACGGCCAACGAGTTTGGAGAGGTTCTAGCGGCTGTTGGCTTGGCTCAGAATCTGGGTGCGTTGAGAGCTTTGGCGCATGAAGGTATTCAGCGCGGTCACATGTCGCTTCATGCCAAAAACATAGCTATAATGGCTGGAGCAACAGGCGAACTCATAGACCTTGTTGCTGAAAAGATGGTTCAAGAACGCAAAGTTCGCATAGATAGAGCGAAAGAAATAATGGAACAGCATAGGACAACTAGGAAAACCTAGAAGAGCTAAGCAATTGCATTCTAGGAACGGCGAGAGAATGAAGATAATACCCGGACCAGCATCAAAGGAGCTAGGCGAACGAATAGCCAAACTACTGAACGTCACTCTGATCCCAATGTTTTCCAAGACTTTTCCAGATGGAGAGAGCTACATTAGATTTGAGACAGAGTCCCTTCAGGACGAAGATGCGGTTATAGTTCAAACGACGAGTCCGCCTCAAGATCAGAGGCTTATGCAGCTTTTGTTAATGGCTGATAATGCTTTGGACTTGAAGGCAAAGAGCATAACGGTCGTGGCACCGTACCTTGCTTATGCTCGTCAGGACAAGCGGTTCTTGCCGGGGGAGGTTTTCAGCGCAAAGACGGTTGTGAAGCTACTTGAGGATTGCGGGGTGAGGCGAATAATTACTGTGAATGCTCATAATCCCTCAGTGTTGAAGACGTTGAGAATTCCTATTGATGACTTATCGGCCATTCCCTTGTTGGCAGAGTATTTCCAAGTTCAGGGTTTGGTGGAGAATCCTGTTTCATTGTCTCTTGGCAAGAAGGCTCTAAGTGTGGCGGCAGAAGCTGACAGCGTTTTGAAAGGTGGCTTTGACTATGTTTCAACGAAGAGGGATGTGCGGACGGGAAATGTTACGCTTGAAGATAAGGAACTGCGGGTCAAGAACCGTGACGTAATAGTGTTTGATGATATTATTAGCAGTGGTGGAACCATGGCTAAAGCCGTGAAGCTTGTTAAAGATCAGGGTGCAAGAAAGGTCTATGCAGCCTGCCTACATCCATTGCTAATGGGTAATTCTGAAAAGAAGATTCTGGAGAATGGGGCTGAGGAGATAGTAGGCACTGATTGTGTTCCCAGTCGTGTGAGCAAGGTTTCTGTAGCCCCTCTAATATGTAAGGCGCTGATGCAGAAAGGAGCATGATTGTGGTTAGGCTTTTTTTTCTGGTTTCTGGGGAACATGAGAATCTGCCAGTTTCTGAGCTGAAGGCGCTTCTTGAGGCTGAAGGCTTTTGCTACGAGATTTCGGAGAAGCTCGATCAGGTTGTTAGGCTTGAAGCTGATTCAGCCTGTGTGGAAGCCGTTAAACGCAGAGCGGCTCTTACGAGGCTCTGCGGATTCGAGCTTTTTAGTTGCGAGGCAAGGATGAGCAGCATAATCAAGGCTGTGCAAGCCACTCGGCTAGTTGAGGTCTTGAAAGAGAAGGAGGAATTTGCGGTTCGAGTGAAACGTGTAAGAAATTATGCTTCGAAAATAGATTTAATGAATCTTGAAAGAAAACTTGGAGAATTAATACTGACTAGCGTTCCCAATGCTAAGGTAAACTTAAAGAAACCAGCAAAAACCTTTGTTGGCATTCTGACGAACGAAAAGTTTGTATTCGGGGTGAAGCTTGCCGAGATTTCAGCCAAGCCTTTTGTGGAGAGGCGGCCAAGACGAAAGCCTTTCTTTCATCCCTCAGCTATGCAGGCGAAGCTTGCGAGGTGCATGGTGAATCTGGCTCAGCCAAAGGCTGGCGATTTGGTTGTTGATCCGTTTTGTGGCACCGGAAGCATGCTTATCGAGGCTTCACTTCTTGGTTGCCGAGTATTGGGTTTTGATATTCAACGTCGCATGGCAAGAGGGACATTGCGCAATTTGAGGCACTTTAATGCTGAGCCTGAGGGCGTCGTGGTCGCGGACGTGCGTTATCCCCCGTTCACTAAAGCTGATTGTGTGGTGACTGATCCGCCTTATGGGATATCTTCGACTACTAGGAAGCGGACTACTAGGCAGTTGGTTGAGGAGCTTTTGAAGACAGTTTATGATGCTCTTGAGAGTGGGCGTAGGGTTTGTGTGGCTTCTCCTAAGACATTGAAGATTGGAGATGTAGGCTTGGGCTTGGGGTATAAACATTCAGAGTCACATTTCGTTTATGTTCACAGGAGCTTAACAAGAGAGATAGCGGTCTTCGAAAAGGTGTGAGCTATGAGTTTGCATGTGATCTTCCTCGGGACTGGAGGAAGCGTTCCAACACCCAAAAGAGGTTTGCCCTCTGTTCTCATACAGCGGAAAGGCGAGCAAATAATGTTTGACTGTGGTGAAGGAGTGCAGAGGCAGATGATACAGGCGAAAGGTGGCTTTCACAGGAAAATGAAGATATTCATAACGCATATGCATGGTGATCATGTTTTGGGCTTGCCAGGGCTTCTTCAAACCATGGCTTTACTTGATCGAACAAAAAAGCTTGAGGTTTATGGACCAATTGGAATCAGACGATTTTTGAACTGCATTGAGGAGACAGTTCAGTTTGTGTTGACCTATCAGATTGAAGTTCATGAGATAGAGGGAACTGGTGTTGTTTGTGAAGAAGAAGAGTATGTTGTGCAAGCAGTCTCAGCCAATCATGTAGTTCCAAGCTTATCCTATGCATTCGTGGAAAAGCCGAGACCGGGAAGGTTCTATCCCGAAAAGGCTAAGGCTCTAGGCGTCCCGAAAGGGCCACTATGGTCAAAGCTTCAGCAAGGACACAAAATCAGACTGCCCAGCGGGAAGATTGTGAAACCTGAGGAGGTTGTTGGAGCGTCAAGGCGTGGAAGAAGAATCGTGTATACAGGTGACACAAGACCCTTTGATGGTCTTGTCAAGTTTGCTGCGGGTGCGGATTTGCTTATTCACGATGCTACGTTGGATGATGCTTTGATTGAAAGAGCGAAGGAGGATGGTCATTCGACTCCAAGCGAAGCGGCTGAGACTGCGAAGATTGCTAAAGTTGGACATTTGTTTCTGACGCATATTAGTGCAAGATATGATGATGCAAGTCCGCTTCTGAAACAGGCAAGGAAGATCTTCAAGAAGACGCAGGTTGCCGAGGATTTCATGAAGATAGAGATTCCGCTTCTGGAAGGTTAAGTGAACAGTTCTTTCAGTTTTTGCTTGCTTTCTTCAATTCGCTCAACAGATTCAATAACTGCTACTCTGTCGTAGGATATCCTTCTCATCAGATCTGCAGTCTTCTCCCAGTCGATTGTCCCGCGGCCTACACCTAAGTGTTGATCTTCTTTTCCGTCGTTATCGCTCAAATGCATATGCACAATTCTGTCTTTGAAGGTCGTCAGGAATCGTTCTATTTGCCCGTTGAGGCTTGCGTGCCCGATGTCCAAAACCAAGCCTATTTCTTCATCAACTTCAGCGTAGAATCTTGTGAAATCTTCTACGCTTTTCATAAGAAACGGAAAGGGTTCAGGCACATTTTCTATGACTATCTTAACACCGTACTCACTTGCGATTTTGACGAGTAATCTTGTGGTTTTAAGGTTTCGAAGCCAGTCCATGCCTGGATAGAACGAGCTTATGCCAGTTTTTATTCCCGGATGGAAAACCCACGCGTAAGCGTTCAACTCCCTTGCGAGTGTAATGGATGTCTTCATTCTTTTGAGCATCGCCTTAAGCAGAGGCTTGGAGGGGGAAGCGATGTTTATGTCTGCGAAAGGTGCATGGACAGAGTACTCTATGTTGTTGGATGCTTTGATATCGTTAAGTGTTGATACTCTTTGTTTGTTCAGTTCATGGAGGCCGTCGTCAACTATTTCTATGTAGGTTGTTTCTGCACCGATGATTTGTTTGGTCATTTCTTTGAATGGTTTGCTCAAGCAATACAGCATTGACAAGCCGATCTTAGGTGTTGCCATTCTCCTTTCCAGCAGTGATTCATTGAGAACTCTACTTTCGGTTTTCGTGCTTATAACCTAGCGTGGTGAATAGGCTGAGAAGCAAGTTGCATGGTAATCCTACTGAGTCGGATTCCGAATATGTATCATTACTTATAATTCAGAATTCGCATTCATACATGTTAAATGCGGTATCGTAAGAAACTGGATTCAATGCCAAAGCTTCCACGGATGTCCTTGGAATGGTGAACAGTGAGCTATTAGACCCTATTTCAGCATTTGCAGGTGCCATCATATTCCTCATCTCTACTTACTTAGTCTACCGTCTGAAACCGATAAGACATTATCTAACCATATTTGTTATGCTGGAAGGTTTTTCTTTCCTAATGGTTGGAATCTACCAAGCATTGTATGAAACCTTACCCCGTCTTTCGGCACAACTGGTTGCCACTTTCCACTATGCATTCCTCTTCTTGGCCATCATATATCTGATCAAATCGATATCTTATCCCCTTGAGAGCCTAGCTTCGATAAAGCATGTCAAGGCATTTGGGGTCAGGCTGCCTAAGTTGTATCCTGTTTCTTTTCTAGTTGCACATGGAGCAGTAGTGACCATTGCGGCATTTCTTCCTGAGGCAGTATCTGGCTTAAGCATGGTGGCGCCTTGGTATTTTGCCGCAGCAAGCAGCTTTCTCTTTAATCTGTATCTCACGATTTCTTGGCTTTTCTGGAAATATTGGGTTTACAAGAAGGCGATTTTGAAGGCTCCGATGATATCGAGCCACAAGGTTGAAATCTCTCTTCTCATCGTTGGGATTCTAGGTCTTCCCCTTGTAACGATTCTTGGTTTCTATCCGGTGCCTATGATTCCAACTTGGGCCATCTATTTTGCGCACATTGTCTTGGCTATTGCATTGGCCCGTTCCAGGTTGTCCTTTTTCACGAGAAGGGGCGCTTTTGATCGATTTTTCTGGGCATTCTCAAACAAGGAACAGCTTGAACTCTTGAAAGCCGTTATACAGCAAAGCTCAGAGGGTATGACGCTAGCGGACATGGCTAACCGAATAGTCTTCGCAAACGCTAGTTGGGCAGAAATGCACGGATATGAACCGAATGAGCTGATTGGAACGAATCTTGACGTCGTTCAGGTCCCAGAAGAGCTGGAGGAAATCGAAGATGCAGAAGTATCGTTGTTATTCAAGGATTCATGGGCTGGAGAGATCGAGCATCTAAGAAAAGATGGTTCTGTCTTCGCAACGTTAAGCACCATTAATCTCTTGAGAGATGCCAAGGGGCGGCCGCTTGCTACTCTGAGTATTAGCAGAGATATCACGGAAAGACAGCAAATGGAGAAGAAGCTGAAAGAAACAAGTCAAAGGCTTAAGATGGTTTTTGATAACGCCATAGAAGGGATCATAGTTGGAGACCCAAAAGAGAATCTTACTTTTGTTAACAGGGGCTTTGCTGACATGCTGGGCTATAGAGAAGATGAACTCGTCGGTATCAACCTGCAAAAAATCGTGGATGAAGAAGGTTTCAAAGAAATCGGAAAACAGACAGAAGCTAGAATGAAGGGAGAGGTCAGTCGGTATTCGCTTGCTATGTATAGTAAAGATGGCAAACCGCGGATTGTTCAGATATCGGCGGCACCTTTGCTGAACGAGCAAGGAATATACTTGGGCTCTATTGGCGTTGTAATGGACATTACTGAACAAAGACGACTTGAGCAAGCACTTCTGGAATCCCAACAGAAGTTTGAAAGACTGTTTAATAACAATCCAGAGGCAGCCGCCTTTGTAGATGTGAACGATTGCGTTCTGGAGATTAACCCTCGGTTTACTGACCTTTTTGGATATCTGCCGGAAGAGGCTAAGGGAAAAGCACTTGATAACCTGATAGTGCCGGAAGTCAAAAGGGAAGAAGCGGAAGCATTAACCGAAGAAAGCATGTTGGGATACATTTACCGTGAGACAATCAGAAAAACCAAAAGCGGATTGCTGGTTCCGGTGTTGATATCTGCAGCACCAATTACCGTTGAAGGCAAATTCACAGGTTGTGTGGTATCATATAGAGATATCACAGAGCGCAAGAGAATTGAGAATGCATTGCGAGATACCGAGAAGAGGTACCGTCTTATTTTCGACAATGTAAGTGACGTAGTATTCTCGTACGACACGAGCTTCAAGGTCATCAGCGTGTCGCCTTCAGTAGAAAAAGTCTTGGGATACAGACCTGATGAAGTGATTGGAAAATCATTCCAAGATTTGAATCTCCTAGCACCAGAGCAATTGGAGACTGCCTTATCCAACGCCATTCGAGTGTTGGAGGGTGAACGTATAGGTTCAGTAGTTTACGAGTTTATCAAAAAGGACGGAGGCAGAGGTTTTGGCGAAATCAACAGCTCTCCATTGATTCGTGACGGCAAAGTAGTTGGAGTAATCTCGGTTGCAAGGGACATAACGGAACGGAAGGAAATCGAAGACGCGCTACGCGAGTCAGAGGAGAAAATCCGAAACATACTCCAGTCGTCTCCAGATGCTATTACGGTCGGTGACCTAAACGGCACTATAATTGACTGCAATCAGGTAGACGTCGATATGTTCGGCTACTCAACGAAGAAAGAAATGATAGGCAAGAGTGGGTTTGAGTTCATCGCGAGAAAAGATCGGGAGAGAGCCGCTGAAGTCTTGATGAAAGTTGTTGATACAGGCATCGTGAAAAATTTCCAGTGCGATGGCGTGGCTAAAGATGGTCGCGAGTTTCCAATAGAGATATCTACAAGCTTGGCACGAGACGCCTCAGGTAACCCCAAGCACCTTGTCGGGATAATCAAGGACATCACCGAACGCAAGCAAATGCTGAAGAAGCTGGAGGAATATTCTCAGCAACTTGAAGAAATGGTTGAGAAAAGAACCAAGCAGTTGAAAGAAGCACAAGAACAACTTATCAAATCCGAGAGACTAGCCGCTATCGGACAAGTAGCAACAATGGTAGGACACGACCTTCGAAACCCATTAACGGGCATAAAAGGCGCTGCATACTATTTGAAAACCAAGCCTGCGCTAAAAAAGGACAAAAGAGCAAATGAAATGCTCGGGCTTATCGAGAAAGACATAGAATACTCAAATAAAATCATAACCGACCTCTTAGAATACTCGCGAGAAATCCACCTAGAACTAACGGAAACTACTCCAAGATCAATCATTGCCGAAACATTGTCTCTACTTGAAACCATCAAGGACATTCAAGTGGAAAACTTCGCCCAAAACGAGCCAAGAATAAAGATTGACATAGAAAAAGCAAACAGAGTTTTCGTCAATCTCATCAAAAACGCATTTGACGCGATGCCGCATGGCGGAAAAATGACCATAAAAAGCACCGTAACAAATGGCAACGTCGAATTTACCTTCACAGACACAGGAATGGGTATGACAAAGGATCAGATGGGAAAACTGTGGACACCCTTCTTCACAACCAAAGCGAAGGGAATGGGGCTAGGTTTGTCCATCTGCAAACGCATCGTGGAAGCTCACGGAGGCCGAATCTCCGTTGAAAGCATGGCTGGTGTAGGCACAACGTTCACAGTTGTCGTTCCTATCGAACCAAAACCGACAGAAGGAGGTGAAAAAGTATGGGTGAACGTCCCAGAATCCTTGTCGTCGACGACGACGAAAGCATCAGAAAAGTCCTAGCAACAGTACTCGAAGAAAACGGGTACACAGTTGACACTGCAGAAAACGGAAAAGAAGCAATAGAGAAAACCAACGCAAGATTCTACAACCTAGCATTGTTCGACATTCGACTCCCAGATATCGAAGGCCCAAAACTCATCGCCAAAGTGAAAGAGACAGTGCCAAGAATGCGAAAAATAATCATCACAGGTTTTCCATCACTACAAAACGCTATCGAAGCCCTAAACAAAGACGCAGACGCCTACATAATGAAACCCTTTGACATGGACAAAGTCCTCCAAACAGTCAAAGAACAACTAAGAAAACAGCAAGAAGAAAAGAAATACGGCCAAGAGAAAGTCACCGAATTCATTGAAACACGCGTCAAAGAACTAGAAGAAGAGAAAACAATGACCCCCAAAAAATAACGCCCGAATCATTCATTCCACGGACAGACGGCAACCTAAGAGGCTCCTCTTTGTTAGATCATACTATCAACACGCTAGGTGTTGGATTGACCGAACGAATCCCCCTTGCAGAGGACAAAACTACATTCACTATTATGGCAGGAAATAGAGCAATCGTTGAACCAGAAAACTTCGACGAGCTACTACTCAATTCGGTGGACGAAGCTCTGATGCACCTCTTCAACGAAACTGCCACCAAGTCAATCTACACATACATGAAAGGCACGTGCCACTTGGAACGAAAAGATATTGCGAATAAACCAGATCTTTTTTCCGCCAGCTTGGAAAAACTGCTGGGATCGGGAGCCTTTGTCATAGAGAATCTGATTCTTAAGAACCTGTGCTCAAAGCTTGAATTGGAATTCGCAGAGAGAGAAGACTACAAGTTTCCGGACTATATTAGAAAATTGAAAAAGGCATATGAAAACGGCTAGATCACTGTCAATCTGTTTTCCTGATATTAGATTCCAAATCTGAATCACAATTATCAGCAATCAGTACCGCGATTTCATAACATTATAGTGCTTGGACATCAAAGACTGCCCCATTAGATTGCACCCTAGGCATCCAGAATGATGATGAGATGGAAGCCAAAACTCTATCTTGGGAAAGACTATTCGGACACATCGGACTGTCTACGTGCGAAGCCAAGATTTACATCTCACTCGCCATGGAGGGCCCTTCCGAAGCCAGAAAACTGAGCATGGCCTGCGGCGTACCCAGAACCAAGATGTACGGGACCCTGAAAAAACTAGTTGAAAGAGGCTTGGTTGTCGAAATACCTGAAGAACCGCGAGAATTTGCAGTAACGTCGCCCGATAACGCCTTCAACACTTTCCTCCAAAGCTTGAAGACAGACCTATCGGAAAGAGTCACATCTCTCGTGGAATTTGAGAATGCCATCTCGTTCTTAGGGGAAATCTACAAGAAAAGACAGTCAATCAAACCTATCGACTCGCAAATGGGCGACGTATGGTTCACTCACGGACGCCCTGAAACATTACAGAGAACCGGCGAAATGTTGCCAAAAGCGAAAAGATCAATTGACATCATGACCACAGAGAACGGTTTAATCCTATTCTACAAAGCTTTCGACAAGTTGCTTGACAAAATGGCCGAAAAAGGCACAAAGATTCGAATCAAAGCACGCCTTGGACCATCCAACAGAAGGTTGATTCAAGAACTCAGATACGCTTATGAAGTAAAGCAAGCAGGTGTCATAATGCCGATCCTTTTTGTATGCATCGACGAAAGCAAGTTTGTTCTCGTTAGGTTGAGACCTGATAATGACAATCTGGAGTCAAGTGAGGATTTCGGATTCTACTCACAAAATCGAAATCTTTGCGCTTTTTTCTTTTCATTGCTTGGCCTAAATCAAAAATAGAATACGTTCATACGTTGAAACTTTACCTTAATCACCATCTGCCGACAAGGCAAGAAAATCGTGTTGTCACCGCTTCTTTCTTCGAAGGAGTTACACTATGTTAAGATAAACGGTAGCACTAGATAATAGGATTGGAGCTCCAAAAATGAAAACCAAGCGATCTGAATTAGCAGGAACTAAGTCGGCGGTGACTATCTAATACTGTGAATGCGAGCTCTAGAAGGATGAATAATGCCTACTCTTCACTTTCACGAGGAGAAATTGAAATGCCCATACAAGGGTTGCGGAAAATCTTTTGACAAGCCAACAGTCTTGATCGATTCAGCCTCAATACCACGGCAAACATGTTACGCCTGTCCTTATTGCATGTCAAAACTAGCTGTAATAGCAGAAAACATGAAAATCGTCGACGTCAAGGCAACCGAGTACCCGAAAGTCTTCGACTCGCCAGCCAAATGTGCTCACTACTCTGGATTTCTCAGTCTTTCTCCTAGAAATGTACCGATTCCAGAAGAATGCCTAATCTGCCCAAAAGTTCTTCAATGTGGCGCCAGAAAAGGATGTACAAGTTCTGTCTGATATACGCTTACACATGGCCCCTAGGATAGCGACGCCTTAGACCCGTCTGAAACGTAAGGAAATCCATGTCTGCTGTTGTTCTGAATTGACCGCTACACACTCCCATGGCAATCTCTATGAACTCTTTCAAGGTTTGGTTGGCGAATTTCCACGCTGGGGAACCACACCTGATTCCAGCGCACATGGAATCAGCATAGACAAAGAACAACTGCTCACCATAATGGTAAGCTGCTTCTTTCGCGCAACCATACTTGGGGTGAGTCAAAACTTTGAAAGGCCAGAGTTGACAAGCCCTAGGCTTCATGTACTGTAATCCGCAAGAATGGATGTCTGAGAAATGGCACAAGAATGCGCATGATCCATCGCCTCTTCTCTTTACGTACAGCCTATCCAAGCCTGGAACAGTTTGTTCGACACCATAGCTCTTAACGATCTTCAGCCACTCGTAGAAGTTCAAGACTACACTGTAGAGTCTGCAGCAGTCGCCACATGCATTGCATTTCCAGTCTGCAATGTATCGCCATGGAACAAACTGCATTTTTCCCGTCACTCTGAAGAATTCAAAGTAAAATAGCCTCTAATTAATCTATTTGGTGAAGGGTTTCAGCTTTTCCATAATCTCTGCTGGAATCGGTGTTGCCTTCCCGGTTTGCTTGTCTGCAGCCACGATCACAACATAGCCTGTAGCGAGCAATGTCGCATTGTCCTTGTTGAAGATTTTGAAACCAAGCTTCATTGACTTTTCTTTTAGCTCTTCCACGACTAGTTCCACTTCGAGAAGATCGTTGAACCTTGCTGGTTTCTTATATTGGCAGAATGCTTCGACCCTGGGAAGCCACAGCCCTCTTTTAGCCGTGTCGGCAAAGCTGAAACCTAGATGTCTGTAGAATTCTTCCTCCGTTCTTTCGAAGAATCTGAAATAGTTGGAGTAGTGCACAACTTGTGCAGCGTCAGTGTCTGCCCACACGATTCTAAAAGAAGTCTTGAAGACAGATGAAGACATAAGGTTTCACGTGCCTAGGCTTTTTTGTACAGGTATAGCGTGTGTGAAGGATATCCCAGGGTTTCGTTTTCGCAGTAGTTCTCAACCCTGATGGGTTTCCACCCAACGATTTCATAGTCATGAGAAACTATTCTTACCCCTTTCTTCAGTTCAGACTCGAGTTTCGCTTTGATCTTTTCATTGGCGCTTGTCGTCAGGTATAGGAAGATGACGTCCGCAGAAGTTAGATCCACGTTGAACATGTCACCGTTTACTATGGTTATTCTGTCTTGGAGGCTTTTCTCATAAATCGTGCTCAACGCCTTTTTGACAAGGTCTTCTCTAAGTTCCACGCCTACAGCTCTCGCACCAAACTCCTTTGCTGCCATGACCACTGCTCTGCCATCTCCTGATCCCAAGTCAAAGAAAACTTCTCCAGCTCTGAGTTCTGCGAGGGTAAGCATTCGCTGAATTACTTGTGGTGGACTAGGAACATAAGGCGCGATATACAGAGCAAATGCCCCCGTTCAAGTGTGGTTCTTGTTTTGGTTTATCCAATAGTCTTGTTCTTTTAAAGATTTTCCATGTTTTAGGCAACGTATGTGGATTTGTTTGCAGAGGGTGAGGGCTCTCTTGGTTTTCGCGCTTCGCCGCATTTCATGCAGCTTTGAGCGCAAAGTTCAAGATATTTAGCCTCGTCTCCTGTGCCCACGCTTTCGGCAGCCTTGCGGCACAGTTCACTTGGTTCTGGGCATCCCGAGTCACTACAAAGTCTTGATACATAAAGGCAGGTTTCCTGCACATCCTTTGGGTCTAAAACGGCTCTATTCGTGCGGATGAGTAGACAGATCTCTCTTGCCAGAACGCATGTCTTGACGTATTTGATTCTTTCAAGAACTTCATCCCGCAGTTTCTTTCGGCTTATCTCCAAACCTTTGATCCCCTTGCGACAGATAATCAGGCTCTTACGCACAAGTAGGCAGACATTAATTTAAGATTTGTTGTATATCTTGAACTGCTACCAGAATCTCTTGGCCATGGCTTTGCGTTCCGCTTCTAAAACGAATTCATAGAATTCGTCGTTGAGTCTGGTTTCTTTTGTCAGAACTTCCGTGATGTCTGACGGCTGGATTCTTCTAGCGGATAGGGCTACAGCGGCCGTTTTTCCATATTTTGCCATTAGCTGGGCAGTCTGCAGTGCTTGTTTCTGTAGTTTTTCTTCGCTCTGCGTCAGTCTTTCACCTTTCTTCTCAATCAGCGGCAATGCTTTCTCTTCTTCCACCTTCAAAAGTCCGATGCTTGTGGAGCCGCATCTGGGGCACTTCGGCTTGTCCGGCAATTGATTGACACGTATCATCTCTAAGTAGTTCCAGCAGCTCGTGCACAAGAAGCTGCACGTTTCGCTGAGCAAACGAGCTTTTGCCGACTCGACAAGCACCGCTCGCATCCGCTCAGGAGGAATCAAGTCAGTTTTCATGCTGACTCGCTCAATGCCCAAACGGGCAACCGGCGTGGCATTTCCACCAGTGTCAACCTTCTGCAACACGATCTCGTTTCCGCGAATCTTGCCTAGAACATAAACTAGTCTTTCTAAATCTAAGTCTTTTGTGAAAACTTCTTTTAGAGCTTCATCATATATCGGTGTTCCTTCGAAGCTCTTGATCAGTTTCTGAAGGCTTATGCTGCTGAAGTCAGCCCATTTTTCCAAGGCTCCGAAGCGTCGTGCGACATGGATCATTCTTCGCTTGAACAGTCCGGTTTTTACAGTGGCCCTCGTTAGTGTGTCTCTGACCGTCTGATCAGGCATTGTCTTCATGTCGTTGATCAAAGCTACGATTTGCTCAGCGTTTGATGCACCCATTGTCTGCACGAAAATGCGGTAAGCGTCATGTTGAACCGCAACGGCAAATCCGACTTTTTCTGACAACAACTGTCCCAACAATTGGGCGAAAGCTCGGTTCGTAAGCAAACCGAAGTTGACGTGAATGAGGACGAAGTCCTGCCAGTCTTCGATGAGTATTCGATTGTCTGTAGGAACGGGAAAGCCTGCGTTGACTTGCTCAATCGTTTCTTTCAACGCGCCCAACATCGTTTCCGTATCGGATGGATACTGCTTGCCTAACCCAGCTGCTATCTCTTCAGCTGAAAGTCCTTTGCGCAACTGTTCTTCGACAACGCCTCTAATACGTCCGACTTCCTGAGACACTTCGAACGGTACAGGAATCTCCTCACCTATCCAGCTTGGAACAGCGCCAGTTGGGTCGTCAACAGGTCTAACGTAGACTTTCTCTTCGGAAACGTGTTGAATCTGCCATGGGCTGCCTCTTATTATGAATTTTACGCCTGGCTTACCATATTCAGCCATGAAAGCTTCGTCTAGAACTCCTACTGCGGAATCGGTTGATTCGTCAACGACTAGAAACTGTTTCTCTTCAGGGATCATGGACAAGTTGCCAAAATAGTACTCGAACAGGGCTTTCGTCTGTCGTGGTCTTAGGACCATTTTGTCTTCGAAGGAGACCCATGCCAAGCGAGGAAAGCGTGAGTGCATGTATTTGAGGATTTTCTCGACCTCTTCTGTGGTCAGATTCTCGTAGGGATAAGCATTTTTGAACAGCTCTACGATCTCTTCAAAGCCAAGCCGTCTGTTCTTAATCAGTAACCCGGCTATTTGATGTGCTAGGACATCATAGGGCTTGGGTGGAATACCTACAGGTTCTAGATCTTCTTGCAGGGCTTTTTTCGCTATGACTAGAGCTTCAAGGGCGTCATCAGAATCCATTGCCACGATTATTCCTTCAGCTATGCGTCCGACTCTGTGGCCACTCCTGCCCACACGTTGAATGAGTCTTGTCACTTGTCTTGGGCTCATGTATTGTATGACTAGGTCTATTCTGCCAATGTCTATGCCTAGCTCAAGCGAGCTTGTGCACACGAGTCCTCTCAGTTCTCCGTTCTTTAACCCTCTTTCAGCTGCTATTCGTGAAGGCTTTGCAAGAGAACCATGATGTATTGAGATTGGAAAATTCATGTCCCAAACCTTGAATCTGCTTGTCAAGACCTCGGATTCTGAGCGTGTGTTTGTAAACACGAGTACGGACTTGTACTTGTTTATGTAGTTGCGGATTAGTCGAAGTCTTGCGGCAACTTCTGGATGAGTGTACAATTGTGAAGCAAGTCTATCATCCTCTTCTACTGGTGTTGGGAAAACGATTTTGAGGTGCATCATTCTTGCCACTGGCACTCGCTCGATTTCGACAGGTCTGCCTTTTCCAACGAGGAATTGTGCCACCTTTTCTGGACTGCCTATTGTAGCAGATAATCCTATCATTTGGAAGTTTCTGCCAATCATGGCTCTGAGCCTTTCCAAAGCCAAGCTCAGCTGGCTTCCGCGTTTGCTGTCGGCCATTTCATGCACTTCATCGATCACTACCCAACGGACGCTCTGCAAGTGTTGGCGCATGATCCAGCCTGAAAGTATCGCCTGCAACGTTTCAGGTGTCGTTATCAAGATGTCTGGCGGGCTTCTGGACTGTCTCGTCCGCTCTTTGGTCTCTGTGTCTCCGTGTCTGACGGCTAGCTTGATGTCGAGATTGTTGCACCACCATTCAAGCCTTTCAAGCATGTCACGGTTCAAAGCCCGCAGAGGTGTGATGTACAGAACCTTAATGCCTGGGGTTCCTTGCTGTCCTTGAAGAAGCATGCTCAATATGGGGAGAAAGGCTGCCTCAGTTTTGCCTGTGGCTGTGGGTGAAATGAGAAGAACGTTCTTTCCCTCAAGGATTTTGGGAATAGTTTTCTCCTGCGGCTCTGTGGGCGTTGAGAATTGCCTCTGTTCAACAAGCCTTCGAACAGGCTTGACAAGCAAGTCAAAAGCGTTCTTCGAAGCTTCTTTCAAGTTTTGCAGAGCCTCAGTGTCAGAATGAATAGCATGAAGCCGATGGTAAAAGCATTTTGGAATCAATTCTCAGACAAGCCGCAGAAGCTTTCCAAAAGGCAGAATGGAAGCAGCGATGCGATTTGCATGTAGAACGGTTGTTGGACGGATATTCAAAGGCTTGCATTGACGGTTCGCTTGGATGTGTTTTACATTTTAGGCGCAAATCTACTTGCTGGGCATATGTGCTTTTTAGTTGATTCCGCAATTTGAACGGATGAGCGTATGACGATAGTCGATGTTCAGATGCTTTTTTCCTGCATGAAGTCGATGATTCCTCTCTATGGATGATGTTCAAGTCAATTCTAGATGCCTATGAAGCGAGAAATGGAGCTGAATCTGCTATCATAATCGCTTTTTCTCGGGTCATGTAGGGGTTTTGAAGGCTTTAACATAAAAGTCTTAGCTTGATCATCATGATTCTTTGCCATAAACATGTTTAAACTTGAAGCTTGAATGAAGGTTTTCTATTCGAAAACAATGGAAAGTGTTTTATCTATCATCATGAGAAACCATGGATACTGAGATACATTGGAGGAAATTGAATGGCTAAATGTCCAAAATGTGGAACCGTTGTTTCATCGCCTAGGAAAAAGTGGACAATGGCCGGACGCCCATCCAAAGCTGGAAAAAGAACCCAACTAGAAATCGGTCTTTTCGACTGTCCAAAGTGCAAGAAGCCGTTCCGAGAAGTACTAAGCAAGAAGAAGATTTAGGCGCATAACACTTCAAACTCACCTCCCCTTCATTCCCCCCTATTTTTTAATTCCCCTGAAGCGTTAAGTTTTATAACGTCGGAGCCTAAATCAATGCAACACTTTGATCGGTAGAAGGCGAAACAATGACGGTTGAAGGGCTTAAGAACTTATGGAAGAAGGAATTTGCCCAGACGGCGATAATGATTGTCATTATGTTGGTAGTGGTTTTTGGTTTGTGGTTTGGTTCGCAACTGGTGTTGGGAACGCCGTATCCTGCTTTGGCTGTTGCGTCTGGCAGCATGTGCAAAGTGCAGTACATGTATTGTGATGGTTGGAGTCACCCTTTTGAGCGCACGTTGCACGTCGGGGATCTAATTATTGTAAAGGCAGTGGATCCTAGGGAATTGAAGACTGCACCGGATCCTGACGGGGGCATCATAGTTTTTCACAAGCCAAGATCCATCGAGGCTTTGCCTGATGAACTAATAGTTCACAGAGCCATTGCCAACAAAACCATGAATGGGTTAGTGTACTTTAGGACCAAAGGTGACGGTAGCGCGGGTTCAGGAGACTACTGGGGCCCAGATTACAGAGGAGAGAATTACTCGTCACAAGACGGCATGATTTCCGAGAAGCTTCTTGTCGGCAAGGTCATACTGCGTATTCCGTGGATTGGGCATCTGGCTCTTTTGATGCGCAACTCTTTTGGAATGTATATAATAATAGCCCTCATAATCCTTATAGTAATTGTAGAGTTCGTCGTTCCGGAGCTTAGAGGCAAAAAGCCTGAGACTAAGCCAGAGCCAGCACAGGAAACTGGAGAGGTTCAAGAACCTAAAGCTCCGTCTTAGAGCTATGAAGATGTTTTTGTTGGTTCGCTTTTTTTGAGTGTTAGATGCGTTTTGTGCGTGTGTGCGTGGAATGGTTGTAGGTCCCTCTATTCGGGGTCGAATATGTTTGGTTGAGTGAGCTCTGCGTGGGGGTCAAAGAAGAGAAACAAGAGTCAACTCGGTATTGATAACTGATCTTGGAGAAGGGGCGTTCAAGGCTGTGGAAGGAATGAATTTCTGGATCGGTTGTGTTTGCTCTACGTCAAAGCTTCTTTTCGTTTCGATTTAGTCTTTTTGTTTTTCGGCTTCCTTGACTATGTATTCCATTGCCTTGTTGTAGTCCTCTTGGGATACTTGGCGATTTTCTAGGATTCTTTTCGTTATCTTGTATTGTCTGTGCCAGTTGCGAATAATCAAAGCGATTAGCCAACTTTGCTTGGCGATTAGCGAAACTATGAGTCCAGTTTGACCATACAGTATGCCGAAAAAAACGCATGCACATACACCTAGCGCGCGCAAACTGCTGGAAGTCGGCTTCGAATACGTCTGTGACATGGACAATACCAAGCTATTCAGAAAGCGAAAATGAAAAGTTACTACCTACACGAAAAAGCTCCTGAAACCTAAGGTTTTATGAAGAGTATTTAAGCATTCACTACACTATAAGAAGTGGTGTTTGATGCCGAAAAGCAAGGCCATCGTGAATATTGAGAATGTTGTTGCTTCTGCCACTTTGAATCAGAAAGTTGACTTGAACACAGTTGTGAAAGGTTATCCTGGCGTAGAATATAGACCTGAGCAGTTTCCAGGATTGATCTACAGGATGGAAGAGCCTAAAGTGGTTATACTGCTGTTTGCAAGCGGGAAGCTTGTTTGCACGGGAGCGAAGAAGGAACAGGATGTTCATGATGCTGTGCTTAAGCTTCATGGAATATTGGAAGAGCAAGCCCTAATATTCTATGAATAGACTGGCTATCAAGAGCTTCTTCATCTTTTCTTAACTTGCTTCAAAATAGTCTTCATTTGCTCTTCATCTATCGTCCCAATCTCGCACAAGGTGTTGACTATTTCGCTGATGTCAAGCATTGCATGAAGCTTGATCCCATCCTTCTCAAGCTTTTCTTTTCCGCCCTCTTGTCTATCTATAAGCACAACTGCCTCATTCACAACTCCTCCTTCAGCCGTTATGGCCTTTGCCGCCTTGTTCAAAGATAGTCCTGTAGTTATCAGATCATCGATCAGCAAGACTCGGTCTCCGGGCGCAAGGATGCCCTCTATTCTCTTTTGTCTTCCGTGAAGGTGAACTCCTTTGCGCGTGTAGAGAAAAGGTTTCCTGGAGTTGTAGGCAATTAGTGCTGCAAATGGTATCCCTGCAACTGGGATTCCGACGATCCTGTCAAAGTTCTTTTCGCCTACCTCTTTCCTTATGAAGCCTACATAGAAGTCACAGATCTTTTGAAAGGCATCTGGAAAGCTTGGAACTATGCGTAGGTCTATATAATAGGGGCTCATTCTTCCGCTTGTGAGCTTGAAGGCTCCGAACTGCAGAGCGCCTATTCTGTCCAGGATTTTGCACAGTTCAACTCTGACTGTTTCGTCAGTCACTCTTTTCACTTCCGTTTAGAGATCTGGTAGATTTTTCCCACTTCTGGAACTAGGCACGTGGTTTTTGGGAGTTCCTTCTTCAGCAGTTCAGCGAATCTCTTTTGGTCTGGCGTTGAGCCGGTGTGGTAGGGAACTGCGACTTTGGGTTTTGTCAGTCTTGCAATGTCAATGCCAGTTTCAGGTGAGGTGCCTGGTGCGATTCCAACGGTGCAGAATACAACGTCAGGTTTTTCTTTTTCGCCTATGGTTGCCATTTCTGGGAATGGTAGGCTGTCTGCTGTGTGGAAGACTCTGACTCCGTCCTCGCTTGTGATTATGAAAGTGATCGGCGTGGTTGCAGGTGGATGGTTGCATTTTTCAGCTTTCACGGAGACTTCGCCCATCTTCACTTCTGAGCCTGGGCGAACTTCCTGCAGTTTCTCTGCTGGGATTGCGATTCGTAGTCTTCTTGCTGATGTGGGGTCAGCTATGACCATGCATTGGGTCAGTTTTTGCATTTCTGTGATCAGAGATTGGTCCAAATGGTCATAGTGTTCGTGGGTGATGAGAACTGCATCGACGTTTTTGAAATCTCGCGGCTTAACATCAACAGGGTCTATTACGAGGGTTTTTGAAGGGGTTTTGATGGTTACTCCGGCATAGTGATTGAACCATACGAAGAAGACTTCGTTTTTAGCGGGAGTCTTTTCAATTGACATAACAGATTCCTCACAGACCAGTAGTTATGTCGTTTGATTTTAAAGAACTTGTGATGCATTCTGACATTGTGTTTGATAAGGCTTAATAGTTTCTGCTTGCGTGTTTCAGTATTCAAGTGATGCTTGCATGGTTGACGTCTGGCTTCCATATGGAAAGACAGAAATCTGCGTGCGCGTGCCGACGCGGAATTTTCTGGGCTCGATTGAGCCTAAGGAAAAGCCAAGTGTGCCAGACGCTAAGACTGAAGTTGAAAGAGCTTTGAAAGAGCCTATTGGCTCTGGAAAGATGAGCGAGATTGCTAAGCCTGAGTATAAAGTGGCTTTGGTGGTTGATGATGCAACTAGGCCCTCGCCTAGCCAGCTTATGGTTCTGCCTTTGCTTAATGAGTTGAATGTTGCAGGCGTGAAAGACGAGAATATCACGATCATTTTTGCTTGTGGAACACACAGAGCTGTTAGGCGAGAAGAAGCTGCTGTGCTTTTAGGCGAGGAAGTGCTGGCCCGTGTGAAGGCTGTAAGCCATGATTGTAAAGCTCAGGATTTGGTCTACGTTGGTGCAACCCAGAAATATGGAACGAAGGTTTATTTGAATCGTGTTTTTGCTGAGGCTGATTTGAGGATTTTGACGGGTGATGTTTGTTTTCACTATTATGCGGGTTATGGTGGTGGGAGAAAGAGTGTTTTGCCTGGGGTTGCGGGTGAGGGGACGATTAAGCATAATCATGCTATGCTCTTGGACGCTAATGCGCGGACTGGTGTTTTGGATGGGAATCCTGTTCACGTGGATATGGTTGAAGCTGCAAGACTTGCGAAGGTAGATTTCATTTTGAACGTTGTGACTAACAGCAGGGGTGAGATTGTTAAGGCGTTTGCTGGCGACTTGGAGCAAGTTTTCAACGAAGGCGTTAAGCTCGTTGACGAGATGTACCGGATTACGGTAGACCGTAAGGCAGATGTCGTAGTTGTTAGTGCTGGTGGGAACCCCGCAGACTTGAACCTTTACCAAGCCCACAAAGGCGTGGATAGCGCACTTGAAGTGGTCAAACGAGGTGGTGTCATAGTGCTGGTGGCTGAGTGCCCTGAGGGGCATGGGAATCAGGTGTTTTATGATTGGATGGTCAAGTACGGTGATTTGAAGTCTATTGAGCGGGAGATTAAGCGGAATTTTGTTTTGGGCGGGCATAAGGCTTACTATTTGTTGGAGGCTTTGCAGAATCATCAGATCATCTTGGTTTCTTCCATGCCCGACTATTATGCTTCGAACATTTTCAAGTTGAAAACGGCCAGAGCGGTGAATGATGCTTTGAATGAGGCTTTCAATATTGCGGGTAAGAATGCGAAGGTTTGGACGATGCCGTATGGCAACTTTACTTTGCCTGAAGTTAGAGCGGTTCAAGAGGAACAACAGCCCGTTTCGGTAAGCGGTTAAATATGGCAATGTGGTAAAGCAGCTTTGAAAATCATGGCTTAGAGTGGACGGAGACGTGGAGCTTGCAGGAGACTTATAGGCTCAGAAAGTTTGCTTTGAGTGACTTGCAGATGGTTATGGAGATTAATAGTTTATGTTTGCCTGAGAATTATACGGATTTCTTTTTTGTTGATTTGTATCGTAGGTTTCCTGAGACTTTCATCGTTGCTGAAGAAGATAGTAAAGTTGTTGGTTATATCATGTGTCGCGTTGAGGTTGGCTTGTCCAGTATCGGATTGAGCGGGCTGATCAAGAAAGGTCACATTGTTTCTGTGGCGGTCATGCCTGAACACCGAAAGAAGGGTATTGGAGAGGCTTTGGTGAGTAAGGGTATGGAGGCTATGAGGGTGTATAATGCTAAGCAGTGCTTTTTGGAGGTTAGGGTGACTAATGATCCAGCGGTGAAGCTGTATAGGAAGCTTGGGTTTGAAGTTACTCGCACAGCGCACGGATACTATGCAGACGGAGAAGACGCCCACGTAATGAGCCGCAAATTGTGAAACATGCAGAACCTGAAGAATGATCTTTATGAACCAGCATTCGTCAGCTAGGCTCCTTTTCTAGATAGAAGCAGACAATGTCCACTTTGCGCAGCTCTTCAGCCATTTTCTCTATCTTGTCAATAGAGCATCTCTTGGGTGAAATCAACTCGCCCCTGAACTTGCTGGGAATCTGATCGAAAATGCTTTCCCACTCTCTGACTGTGAAGTATCCGCCTCTTCCTCTCACTTTATCGTCGTCTGTCTCATGAGGCCAAAATGCTTCGTAAACTACCACTCTTTTTCCATACTCAAGCAACTTCTCAAAGATTTCTTCAGCCTCAAAACGGTAAATGCAATCCTTCTCGCTATCATCACACTTGTGCTTTTCATCACGCTCGTGCACGACACACTGATCGCCAAACCTCAAATGGTGCAATACCTTGCTTACTATCACAATGTTAAACTCGCCCTTTCCTATCTTTTCTCTAGTTAGTATCTTCTCAAGCGTGGTTTCGTCAAAGAAATTGCAGTCGTAGAATCTGATCTTCGTCGCCGAGAAGAGTCTCGATTGCTGTTCAATGTCAGATGCCCGATTTGGCAACGCATCACTTATTCCCACGATCTTCCTCGGCTTGTGCTTAAGAGCAATGTAGAGCGACTTGATACAATCTGTTCCCACATCCAATATTGTTTTTCCCTGCAATCCACTTTCCGCATTTATTCCAAAAGCATCCTCAACCGTGGCCAGCTCCGTTAGGCATTCGGTCCATTCATTCAATTCGTCTAGTAGATCATCTTTTTCATTCAAGCACTTTTCAAGTCTCTTCACAAGAGAGCCTTCATCGCACATCAGATTCCACCGATTCTTTAATTCAACTCAAGAAATATAAACTATGTTTAAGGAGGTCTTAAACCGATGGCGAACGAATACGGCAAACTATGCTATGTGATGTGGAGCAAGCTGTAGGTCACATAAGTGTGAGTTCTGCTTTGTCGTTTACGTAGTTTATTGCTTGAAGCACTGATTTTGCTAGTCCCAGTAGGCTTAGGAGCATTGCTATTGCGAGAAATAGGCGAAGGTCGATGAGTAGGTTTATGTTTTCGATGGTCATGCCCATTATTCCGCCTTTCAGTGACAGCATCAAATAGAGAATCACGAACATTGCCTTGCCTGCGCCGAAAAAGTATTGATAGATTGTTCCAGCCATCAATTCTCCAATAGCCATTAGTGTGATGTAGATTGCGACGAAGGTTTCGATTGACTGCTGCAAGCCTGGAATCATTGTCGCAAATGGAGCCACGAACATCCATAAAACAAAGTACACTGCATAGAAAAGGACCCCCTTTATGGTTGCCTTTAACGCCTTGCCCGTGTACTTTCGAAGACTAGCCTTTAAGCCGCTTTTTCTCTCGTTAGCCATACAGAATCACCCACGGTCCATAATTGAAGTATTGCGCGTGCAGAGTGAGTTCGAAATATCCGCTTGGAGTTGCTTGTGGTGTCATAGCAATATAAAGCTCAATGTTCCCGCTGTAAGGCGAGTGTTGTGGAGCGTTGATCGTTGCTGTGCCTGCGCCTAGAGATAGGTCTTGGCTGTTGTACATGTTTATTTGCAGGTCTCCGGCGAGGTCGAAGAAGGCGTGGTTCTCAAAGCTGATTGGCACTGTGACTTTGATGTGAGTGATGTTGTATGGTTCATATGCTGGTGCTCCTAGGGCGAAGTTGTAGAGGGGTGCGCCCCACGGGTAGGAGAGGTTTGCGGATGCTTGGACTGGGATCAGTTCTGCAAGGCTCATGCCTACAGACTCGGCAATGTTTAACTGTGAGTCACTGAACAAGTAGCTCGAACTGTTCTGTATTACGTCATTAATGTCCATCGTTACGTTATGGAAGACGGTTACTCTCTCGCCTTTCCTAATGGTTTGTACAAACGTTGATCCATGCGCAATTGGAGAACCGTTTGCGTCTGAGATGTCTGTTGTAACGTTGAAAGAACCTAGGTTGTAGAGGCCTCTGTTTTGAATGTGTATTGGCAATGAAAAGAGGAGCTTGTTGTCTAGGGCAATGCTCATTTGTGGATCTCCGAAATCAAACTGGAAATCTTTGACTGAGTAAGCTGCAGAAATGGAGAAAATGATTAGGAATGCCCAGAAAATCGTTGTGGCTATCCCTATCATTCGAATTGGAACGTTCATGCTATTCCCTTTCTGCGCTTGCTCTAGGTGCGGATTCTAAGAATCGGAGGATTGAGGCTTAGAATTGCCGTTTTGAGGCTGCTCTGGTTGTGGCTGCGGCTGAGAGACTTCTTCTGGCGGTATGACGATGATCTCTGGTTCTGGTGGTTTGGCTTCTGGTGGCTTGGTTTCAGGGGGTTTCGGTTCTTTCTGCGGTTCAGTCTTCGTTTTCTGAGGAACTGGTTTGGGCTGAGCTGCAACCACTGGTTTTTGTGGAATAGCAGTAACAGTGGGGACAGCTTCAAGCTTCGGTGCGTTAGCAATTAGTGTAACTCCTCTTATGGTTATCAATGAGCTTATCCAGCCCATTATGCCGAGGTACATTACGCGTATGCACGTTGCGATCAGAGGAGCCAATGCTTCGCCGAATGTTCGCACTAGGTCTTCCGATGCAATTATGTTTAGGCTTTGGGTTAGGAATCCATAGGCGCTTAGGAAAGTGAAGATCAGCAGAATGATGCCTATTGCCAGTACTGTGACACCTGAAAGGGCTATCTTGTCTCTAAAGTTCTTGAACATGCTACTTTCACTTGCTTCTATTGTTGCTGATGGACGTTATATTAAATCTTCTGATACAATAAACTTAATCCGCGTTAAATAGCAGAAATCAAACAGAAAAATAAAGATTGAAACTATGGCGACAAGCCAAGTTTCTGATAGATCTTTTGCCTGTTTGCTTCAACAGTCTTCGCAACATCAGTGAACAGGTTGTTTCCATGCGAATCAATAGCCACAGGCAACGGACCGAATTCCTCAGCTTCGAAAATCCACATGGCTTCAGGCATGCCCAAATCGTACCATTCAACGCTTCTAACGTTCTTGATAGCCTTTGCAGCAAGGATTGCCGCTCCACCCGTGAAAGCACCATAGACAGCTCCATACTTTGCCATGGCATCCGTAGTCCTCTTGCCCATTCCGCCCTTGCCAATGACCACTCGCACTTTGAAGTTCTTAATGAACTCGTCTTCAAAAATGTCCATCCTCGTGCTAGTTGTTGGACCTGCCGCAACCGCAATCCACTTGTCCCCTTGCTTGCTCATCACTGGACCGCAGTGAAAAACGGCCAAGCCTTCAAGGTTGATGGGTAATGGTTTTCCTTCTTTGAAGTATTCCAAAGCCCTTCTATGCGCTTGATCTCTGGCTGTGACTATTGTTCCAGTCACGTAGAGCACGTCATTCACTTTGAGCTTCCGGACGTCTTCTTCCGAAATCGGTGTTTTCAGTTTGTAAACTGCCATTTTCCTTCACCTCACCAATTCAACTTATGCGTCAGATATTCGACATTCCCGTCAGCGCTGATCCTTGCCGTGGCCCTTCTTGCTGCCCAGCAGTTAAACGCAACAGCCGCAGGGAATGATGCAGGATGCCTAAATGCGAAATCTATGTGCACTCCTAGAACTGTGGTGTTTCCGCCCAGTCCCATGGGTCCGATTCCAGTCATGTTGACCGCCTCGAAGATCTCTTTCTCAAGCTTCGCAATTTCAGGGTCCGGATTATGTTCAGCCAAAGGTCTCAGCAAGGCTTTCTTTGCCAGTTTCATGGATATGTCTGCGCCGCCTCCCATCGCAATGCCCAGTATGTTTGGTGGACATGGTTGAGCTCCAGCCTTTATCACAGCTTCTACAACGAACTTCTTCAGTCCGTTTATTCCTTCGCCTGGAACTATCATTCCGCCGAGGCACACGTTTTCCGAGCCTCCTCCTTTCGTCATCACCGTCAACTCCAATGAGTCTCCTGAGGTGATTTCCCAGTTCACGAATGGTATGTACCGTCCTGTGTTGTCTCCGCTGTTCTTCCCGGTGAAAGGGTCAACCGCATTCGGCCTAAGCGGAACCTCTTTTGTGGCTCTTCTTGTCGCGTTGATTAATGCTTCTTCGACCTTGTCGAGGTTCTTCGCGTTGGCGCCTGCTTTGGCGTAGAAGATTATTGTGCCCGTGTCTTGGCATACGGGGGCCTGATACTTTTCGGCCATTTCAATGTTGTCCAGAATTGTCTTCAGCTGCGTCTTTGCTGTTTCGCTCGTTTCTTCAGCGTAGGCCTTCTTAAGTGCTTCTTTGACATCGTCAGGCAGGTAAATGACAGCCTGCTTTATGATGTTGAAGGCAACATTTTCGACGATTTTTGCCGTTTCCAAAGCTTTTCTCCCTCATTTACTTGACGTTTTTTATGAATGAACCGTGTACTTATATCTTATCTCATGCTGACTGCAAAACTCAAGGGAGCATCAAGAGAATCGATCTTGTGGAAAAGAAACCAAGTTTTGAGTGTCAAAGCGTTTCACTTTAACCTATCTCTCCATAGGCTAGGCGTCGTAATACTTCGCGTGTTTTAAATATGACTTTCTTCAACTGTTTCACTTGCTGTGAAGGACGAGGGGGAAGTGCTCAATGGCTGAAGAAGAAGAAGAAGAAACGAAAACTGAAGCTGCAGTTGCTAAGAAGAAGTACGAGTTTTTGGAGGACTTGCCTGGCATTGGACCCGCTACGGCCCTGAAGCTGAAGGAGTTGGGTTATCATACGATTGAGTCTTTGGCCATGGCTACTGCTCGCGAGCTAGAGCCTGTAGGCATAAGCGAGAAAAAAGCCTTTTCAATTATCGAGACTGCACGTTCTTCAATCGGGGTTTCTTTCATTAGGGCGGACGAGTTGCTGAAGATGCGTCAAAGCGTTTTACGTTTGACCAGTGGAAGCAAGGTCTTGGATAGACTTGTTGACGGTGGGTTGGAAACGCAAACGATAACCGAATTCTACGGTGAGTATGGTAGTGGGAAGAGCCAGATTTGCCATCAGCTATGCGTGAATGTTCAGCTGCCTCCTGAAAGAGGCGGTCTTAGTGGTTCTGCGCTGTATGTTGACACTGAGAACACTTTCCGAACTGAGCGGATTGTGTCGATGTCCAAGCATTTGGGGCTTGATCCCGAACAGGTTGCTAAGAACATTATTTACGCTGAGGCTTACACTTCTGACCATCAAGCATTTCTACTCGATAATGCGGATGAAGTGATTAAACAGAATAACGTTAAGCTGATTATTGTTGATTCTTTGACCGCGCATTTTAGAAGCGAGTATATTGGACGCGAAATGCTAGCTCCCAGACAGCAAAGACTGAACAAGCATATGCACAAGCTTATTGGCTTGGCTAGGGCTTTCAACGCCGTTGCCGTTGTTACGAATCAAGTTATGGCTAAGCCAGACGTGTTTTTCGGCGATGCCGTTTATCCTATTGGTGGGCATATTGTTGGGCACACGAGCCATACTAGGCTTTATTTGCGAAGGGCTGCACATGGACCTATGCGCATAGCGCGTTTGGTTTCAAGTCCTTATTTGCCTGAGGGAGAGGAAATCTTTAAAGTAACGGAGAACGGCATAGAAGATGCTTCCGAAGAAGATAAGATGAAGCCTCGTGGTCGTTAACGATGCCCGTGCCGTCAGCCTTGGTTACACGATATTTCCAGCTTTTGGCCAATAGGCAGTTTACGGAAGCAGAGCGTGAGTTGGATAGGATTAAGCAGAAGATGCACAAGACAGAGTGGAACCGAGGCTATTTCAGAGCTTTGTTTGGCATGTTTCTCTCACGCAAGGCAAACGGGGACGCCTACGCGTTTTTCCCGAAGCTTGATCTGACTGACAAAGCTGCGTTGCATAGTTACAGACGCGAGTTTCTGGAGCATGTGGGAAGCAAGCTTCATGGAGATTTTGATCGCGGATATTTCTCAGCTTGGGCGGACTGCATGCGCGTGTTCAGTCGGTTGAACATTGTTGATCTTCCAAATGCAAACGGCACGGCGGCTGATAAGGACAAGCTTGAGACTGTCAAGGCTGATAAGGCTCAGGCGACTATGGAGAATTTTCTATCTCAGGAAGAAGACTAGACTGGCCTAGCAAGTATGGTGTAGAACATAGCCCAGAAGACTATCCATGAAAGCAAGTATATGCCTATTCCCGTGGTCATAATCTTCTGAGGCTTTTCCACAACGGTCACAAACTTGTGCTTCACAACATAGTAGGATATTACATAGATAATTATTGCTATGGACATGCTGTTGAAGAAAAGCGATGAATTTGCTGGAAATGGTTCGCCTTGCTTAACCTGTGGAACCTCATTGGCCGCTATTGCGTAGCCAACACACACGAGTGCGGCAACTATTCCCAAGAATAGTCTCAGCCAGTAAATCTTTTCCAGAGGTCTCATGGATGTTCAGCCTTTGCGATTTATATTTTGAATACAGATTTAAAGTTGCCTATTATCTGGAGATCCGTACCATCAGCGTTCTTCACTCAACAAGGATCTTAACTCAATCACAGTTCATTATGCAATCAAGTTCCGATCCAAAACTAGCACTCATTCTGTCTATTGCGCTCATGTCTAGAAATGCTTTATTGAGACCGAGTCTCACATCTTTAGGAATTTGAGCACACGATTCTTTCTGCTCTTGTATGCCTGTTGTTGCTGAAGGTTATTGCTTTGTCGTAATCGAATACTTTACTGTTTGATCAAATGGGTTTATCATGATGCGCAAGTCTTCGCGCGTACGATACATAGCGGCTCTGCCGCCCGCTTGGGGTGCGCCTGGTACGCCTGTTGTTCCGTAAATATACGTTAATTTCACCGTCCAGCCCCCGTTCTTGTCTGGGTCGCAGTTGCCTTGGAGAAATAGAAGTTGCCATGAGGAACCCATCGGCTCGAATACTTGCCTGAAAACCTCGACAGCCACGTTCATTGCTTCGTCTTGATCCATGCCGTCTGCAAGATTGATTTTGGCGTTGACAATAAACGTTTGGTTACTGGAAGAAGGGCTGCAGACGAAGCTAACAAGATTGCCCCTGCTGGATGGGGCCAGAATAAAGAAATGCCTTCGAACGCGAGAACAATAAGTAAGGCAATCGCGGCTACAGAAACGACGAAGCTGGTCCTTCTTCGTTGCCAGATCGGTTTTTGCACGCTGCCCTGACTATTATCAATTCCCAAGAACAACGGCACACTCATATAATTTACGATGGTTCGGAATACTTAACTCTTGGTTCTCTTTGAACGTAGTCTACAAGGACGAACCCCTGAAATGAAAATGACTAGTCCCTTGGTCTGGAATGCGAGTGTCTATTTATAGCCATTTGGAATACACATTTGATATGTGATTTGAGTTGCGGAGAAGAGAGTTCACGAGTCTTGATGTGCTTGCTGTTGTCCGAGAGCTGAAAGAAGCTGTTGTGGGTTCTCGTGCAAGCAACCTTTACCAAGTAGATGAACACACCGTGCTTTTCAGGCTGCATAAGGCTGATAATCCTGATCTTCGGTTGGTCTTGACGGCTGGCAAATGTATACATTTAACCTCATATATCATGGAGAAGCCTTTGACTCCACCTGCATTTTGCATGGCTCTGCGGAAATTCCTGCGGAATAGTCGACTGGTCAATGTTGATCAGTATGAGTTCGAACGGGTCGTTGTCTTCTACTTCAAAACAAAGGATGGCGTGTTGAGACTGATTTTGGAGCTTTTTGGCGACGGCAACATAATATTGGTCAGCGCGAATGGCACGGTCTTGCAGGCTTTGACATACAAGCGTATGCGAGACCGCAACATTCTTCGTGGTGAAGCCTTCGCTTTTGCGCCTTCTGTTGGGAAAAACCCGTTTAAGGTTAGTCAGGAGGAATTGCGGGATGGGTTGAAGAGTTTTGGCGACGTGGAGGTTGTTAGGGCGGTTGCGCGGTTTCTGAGTATTGGCGGCGTCTATGCCGAAGAAGTGCTGTTGAGGGCTGGGATTGAAAAAACCAAACCTTCCAACACGTTAAGCGAAGCGGAATCTAGTGCTTTCTTTGACGCATTGCAGAATCTGCTCTCGCATGTCATGCGCTGCAAACTGGAGCCTCGCGTGGTGATAGATGAAGTTGGCAGTCTAGTTGATGTCATTCCATTCATGCTCAAGAGGTATGAGAACGTTAGAGCTCAATTTCTTCCATACGATAGTTTCAATGAGGCTTTGGACGAGTTTTACTCTAGAGTGGTCGCTACAGAGAAGGCTATGGCTGGATTAGAAGTTGACGGGCTGAAGAGAGAAGCTGAAAGGCTCAAGCGGATCATTGCTGAACAGGAGAAGGTTCTGGCCGAGGCTGAAGCCAAAGCAGAACATGATAGGCATCTGGGCGACTTGATCTATGCTCACATCGGAGACATTCAGGCCTTGCTTGACAGATTCTCAAACGGCAGACAGCTTGGCAAAGAATGGAAAGCGATTGTTTCTGAGGTCTTGACCGAAAAAAACGCTGGCTTGAAACCTAGTGTTCTTTTCGAATCTTTCGACCCCAGAACGCTGGCCGTCAATGTCTGTGTAGACGGCTTTGCGTTTGGCTTAGATTTGCGCAAGACAGTGTATGAGAATGCAAGCGCGTTCTACGAGCAAGCCAAGCGAGCCAAGCAGAAACTCGCAGGGGTAAAGACGGCTTTGGATGATTCACAAAAGAAACTGATTGAAACTGAATCCAAGTTGAGAGAAGCCGAAACTTTAGAACAGGCGAAGCCAACCGAAGCTGTGGGGGAGCTGGTCAAGCTTAAAGTCAAACACAAGGAGTGGTTTGAGAAATTCAGATGGTTTGTATCTTCTGACGGATTCTTGATTGTTGCTGGCAAAGACGCGGTAAGCAACGAAGTTCTAGTCAAGAAGCATACTGAGGAGAGTGATGTTGTCTTTCACGCCGATATCGTTGGGGCACCTTTTGTAGTAGTCAAAACTGGAGGCAAGAAGCCTAGTAACCAGTGTTTGCGTGAAGCTGGAGAGTTTGCGGCCTCGCTTTCAAGGGGTTGGCGTGAGGGCTTCGGAAGCGTGGACGTTTACTGGATCAAGCCTGAACAGCTAAGCAAAGGTGGACCTTCTGGTGAGTCCGTGGCGCGTGGTGCGTTTGTCGTTCGCGGCGAAAGAAACTGGACTCGTGGAACACCCTTGAAGCTGGCGATTGGTGTCGTTCTTGGAGAAAAAGGCACGTTTCAGTTTGTTGGAGGCCCTGTTGAAGCTGTGAAGGCTAGGACAAATGTGTACATTGTTGTCGTGCCAGGAGATCGAAGCGGTAAGGAGCTTTTCAAGTATGTTCTGAGGGTCTTGTCTGAGAAGATGCCTAAAGAGTTGAGGGAGAAAGTGTTGAAAGCCTCGGTTGAAGAGGTAAGAGATTTTATCCCCTATGGCAAAGGCACAGTTTTGTAGGGCATGTATCCTAGCTAGGTGGACGGTAACCAACTAGCATACTGAGCATTCCTAGCGATGTCAATTGTGACGGTGTGATTGAGCGCACTGAAGAGCGCTCTAGAAAACTCTTTCAAAAGCAGGTAAACGGAGTTTTCGCCTTTCCCATCATATCGAGAATAGCATCAAAGCTTTTTAGATGAGATTGCTGTAATATGCGGCCATAGATGAAAGCAGGAGAGGAATCTTTGAAGGACACAGAGTTGAAGCTCCTTTCAGAGCTTATGAAGGACAGTAGCCGAAGCCACAGGGAACTTGCTAAAGTGCTTGGGATTTCCCAGCCTACGGTTAGCAGAATGGTCAGTAGACTGGAGAAGGCAGGTGTAATAAAAGAATACACGATGATTCCCGACCTCCGCAAACTCGGAATTGAAATCATAGCGTTCACTTTTGGCGTTTGGGTACCTGAAATGCTTAAAAGCTATTCTGAGGGTGCACGCATAGAGAAGGCGAAGAAATTCATTTCGAAACACCCAAACGTTATCTTTGCTTCATCGGGACGCGGCTTGGGAATGGGAAGAATGATTTTAACAGTTCATAAAGACTATTCAGACTATAATGAGTTTATGAAACAAACTGAAAACGAATGGGCAGGGCTCTTGACCAAGCTTGAATCCTTCACTGTAAGTGTGAATACTGATGCAGTCACTATGCCATTTTCGCTCAGGAATTTGATGGAATACATAAGAAAGACGGAATAAATGACGCGCACAATACATTTTGCTATTTGCAGAGCAAATGGAAAAGAGTGTGGTGTTATGTTGGAGAGTGTAAGGTTTATGCTTAAGCTAACACCAATAAACCTATCTAAGTCATAAATAGTCCACGCTTTGAACTTTAACGGTCAAAACCTTCTCAAGCCAAAATCAGTTCGTAAGTTCAACTTATATATAGGGGGTTAAATTCAGTTCGAGGGCTAAACTATCCTGATGCTGTATCAGTAGTCAAAATTCATAAGTCATATCTTTCCTCTCTTATGAGCGCACTCTTCGTTTTTGTGTCAAACATGACAGCAAACACTGTCCAAGAGCAGACGGAACTTGAGCAAGTCAAGTGCGGAAAGAGAAACGCAACTCAAGAAGATCAGCTATGCGTTAGTTGCCGTTTCATGAATACTTCTATTGAGCACATAAGGGAATTCGTTCCATACGCGATGGGCAGAGTACTGGATACTTCGATTTGAAATCGACGTGTACTATTCGAAAATCGGCGAATTCTGCATATGGATCATTGCTTCATAATCAATATCTAGCTTGAGAAGCCATTCTCTACTTGTAGGGGAAGAATGTTGAAAAGCATTTTCCAAAAACAGGAAACCGTGGAACAAGCCAAATGTGTCAGGTGCGGAAAAAGAACTGCAACTCAGGAGGATAAACTATGCGACAGTTGCCGATTCACAGTAACCATCAGCAACTTGTGCAGCAAAGAGTAGAGAAACTAGCACTTCCGATATTCGTTTCAACTCGCAATTCGAAGCGGTCCAGTTAGACAGTAGCCTAGATGGCTCCAAACCGTTTTCTCAAAGTGTTCCTGATCGTGCCGATTCCCAGCTTTTCCTCTTCCAAGGCTTCTTTTCGTTTTCCCTCTTCTATCTGAGCCTCACGAGCTGTTTCTTCGCGGTTGTACTCGTCAATCTCCTTGTTTGTCTCCTCAACAATCTGCTTAACCCAATCAAGTTTATCCTCAATGTCGCTGAGCGTAGTAACAAGCCTAAGCTTATCACCGATCACAAACAGCTTCCTGTCCCACAAGTGCCTACTCGACCTCCACTCACGATCGAAAATGTCCAGCCAAACATGATCAGGCACAGCTCCCAAAGGAAGATCAATAACATAAGCCTTACGGAAATAGCGATCCCTACCTATAGCAACAGCTTCAGCATCGAAAGACGACAACAAGTTAACCTTCTTAGCCACCTCTTTCATTACATTCACCGAGAGGATAATAGACGGAGGCACTTTAAAAGTTCTATGCAAAAAACCAGAAGCTCGGCTTATGAGTGTTTGGTTTTCAGAAGATTATTGATAAAATGTTGCCGCAGTTTTTGGTCTGTGGGCTATTTTACGTGGGTTTTCTTGCTTCCGCCGTTGAGTTTGTGGAGGCACTCATCCCTTCTTTCCATTACTGATTTGAGGATTTTTATGGGATGTTCTTTATTTGGGGCCATGTTCGAGCCACTCTGCTATTTCATCAATATTATAGGCGAGGATGTTTTTAATAAACATATATGTTTTTTGTGGTTTTTCGGACGGAAAGATGATGATATGCTGTGGAGATTGAGATCATCATCTTCCATGTTGAGTTTATGTTGCTTGATGATTCTTGGTGGTGGTTTGGATAAAACTTTACCCCAACCAAAACCACGACGTTCAAGGATGGTTAATATCACCCTATCCGAACCGCCGCTCACTTTCCTCTCGCGTGTTTGTCTATGAAAAGATATAAACGAAAGGAGGGAATTGAAAGCAATTCCTACGAAGGAGTCAAAAATGATGCCTGAAAGCACAGACACTTCAGTCTCAGATGAGCTCGTTAAGCGTGTGGTGGAATTTCACGGTCATCTGGGTCCATTCTTGGTTTTAGGTCTAAAAGCTGGTCTGCTGGCAAATTCATTGCTCGGAAAGGACTATTTTAAAACAATAGCTATCGTGATGACAGACCCTTCACCTCCGAATTCTTGTTTCGTTGACGGTGTTCAGTTTGTGACTGGCTGCACGATGGGAAAAGGCAACATAAAACTCAGGAAAGGCAAAGATGTGTCTGTGCTTTTCTCGAAAGAAGGCAAGAGATTAAGATTAGGGTTGAAGAAGGAGATACTAAGCTATATCAAAAGCATATCATCTGAAGAAGCTTCCAAGGAAGCATCATTGAACCTACTCAACAGGTCCACACGCGAATTGTTTGCAATAGAAAGGTAATCGTCTTTGGATATAACTTCATCCCCCTATTCACTTAAGGATAGCGCGCACTAAATTATTGATGTAAGTGCTAAGATCAGCAAAATACCCAAAGCAGTAGTCAAAACGGTTCTCCAGTTTGGATACTTGTATGTTTCTGGCAGTAGGTTGACGGCTCCAATGTATATGAACTCTCCTGCGAATGCTGCAAGTATCAAAGAAAGAACTGTTTGACTTATGCCAATAGACGACGTAGAAGCGATTCCTAAGACTGGAGCTATTGCATCCATTATTAGGAATATTTTGGCATTTTTGACATGTTGCTTGTTCTTCAACATTAGCGTAACTGTGTTTATCCCATCTGTGAAGTCATGAAATATTACAGCAAGAGCAACTATTAGACCGACTGATGAATTGATTTGGTATGCTGCTCCTATCGCGACCCCATCTAAGAAGCTATGAACAACTAGGCTTCCAGCTCCTATCGGACCCATTATGTGCCCGTGTCCTTCGCTTTCTTTATGATGATGGACTAAGAAGTACTTTTCAAGAAGACTATAGAACAGGAAAGATGCTACGACAGTAATCATTATGTATCTTATGGGCAGATTGACAGAACCAGAAATCTCTAAACTTTCTGGCAAAATATCAAAGAACGTAACTGCAATCAAGCTTCCAGAAGCAAAGGCAAAAAAGTAAGGTAGGGCTCTTTTGAATCTAATTGCAAAAGCCCCACCTATCAATGTTGATAAGAATGTCGTAAATGACAACCCGATAATAACCCAATCCATTGACTCAAAATTGTCATGCACATACTTATTAGCTTAGCGCGCGCTCAGTTGCGAACTTGATAAAGCGATCGATGAGCTTCAAATAATAGCAGTTTCAACATCAAAATGCGATTGAATCATAGTGGTTTTGATGGTAGCCCGGGATAGCTTCAAACTCTCGGTTCAAACATTTCCCAGACACTATCAATCTGCGAGTAGAAACTAGTCTGACTGCGATTGAAACGGTTAGTTTTTACTCGTATTTTCGCTATTCATCCGAGAGCTCGACACTTTCTCATGCTCATGTTATGGCGCGCGTTAGAATTCCAGAACGCTTATGCTACGTGTGGATAAAAAACGGTGCCTTTGGGTTTGGGATAAAACTTTACCCCAACCAACCAACAAAATACGACGATGCCCTGCTTTGGAAAAAGGCAGCCATTGTCAGGGCAGTATACGCGATTCAGGTAATAGCGCGCGCTAATAGCGCCCATTTGTGCGTGTTTTGACATAATACGGTGGGTGATCGGGTAGTCTATTCTAATGCATTTGTGCGAAACAACGGTAGATCTCAGCCATTTTATTCATCTCCAGCTCAAGATTGTCTTTGTGTTCCACGATGCTCGTGTTCAATTTCCCGAAAGACTTTCTCATAGAAGGATTTTCAAGTAGTGAGATAATCCCTTCTGCGAGCATTTCATGATCTCCAGGTTTCACGACAATTCCATTGATTCCGTTTCTTACCCATACCGTGTTGTCTCCGTTATCAGTGACAACAACTGGCAATCCGCAAGCCATCGCTTCTGCAGTGCTCATAGATAGGCCTGCGTCAGAGAGAGAAGTGGATACGTATACGTCAGACTCGTTCAAATATTCAGGAAGCAAATCATTAGCAACCTGTCCGACAAACCTCACCTTGTCCGTAACGCCCAGGTCATTGACCAGCCGTTTCAGCGCCATTTCTTCAGTTCCTGTCCCTGCTATTACAAAGCAAGTGTTTCTGAACCTTCGCAAAGCGAGAGGAATCGCTTTAACTAACGTATCTACACTGTAGATGGGATTTAGACTTCTGAGACTTATGACACGAAGTTCGTCTCTGTCGCTCTTTGGCTGTGGCCTGAACTTTTTCGTGTCTACGCCAAACTGAATCATCCTGACCTTGTTCAGATGAACGCCAAGTTTCTGAAGTCGGTTGAGCAAATGGAAACCATCAGTGGTTATCAGGTCTGACCGACTCAGGGAAATTCTAGCCAAGAAGTCTTTGACGAATCTGATCAGCCTTGATTCTGAGCTGACTTGGAGTACATCTGAGCCTTCCACAGTCAAAATGAGTGGATGAAATGACGACTTGCTTGCAAAGAAGCCATAGTTCGTTGCATAAAATGCATGGAGGATCTGTGGGTTTATTGATTTCACGAGTCTCGCTATTTCTCTGATATATGCCAGCTTCAGCAAGAAGGTCCTATTTCTAACCATCAATGGCATCTTTACGCGATGCATCACAACCTGATCAATATCGCCCTTCTCGAAACTAATCAGGTGCACTTCATGTCCCTTGGCTGCGAAATAGCTTACCCATTTCTTGATATGAATGCTGGAAGCGTCAGCCAAATAGCAGATTCGCATATCATTCCCTTCGCGCACGCGAGAGTTTGTATCACTACCAAGTAATTTACGCTTCGGAAGAATCTTCTAGAACTAAAGTCAGAAACGTATTTCTTCTCGGAAGTAAAGGGATTCATAGAGAAGGGGGAGACTACATAAGATTAGTCCTAGCTGATCCGCCATTGGCTCACCTCAGGGGCGAATCAGCAACTGAATCTCCGAATTTGGGGATTCTACATCTCATTTCCTACATCAGGAAAAGACTGTCAGGCCTCAATATTGAGTATTTGGAGCCCTTCCTTGACTTCAATTCACACATCAAACGAACAATAGCACTTAATCCCGAAGTTTATGGAATCTCCTTCTCAACGGTCAACAAGGACGTTGCCTACAAGATTGTCAATGCTATAAGAACCGCGGTTCCTCAGGCTCTGATTATTACTGGAGGGGCGCATCCAACTGCTGATCCTGAGGATGTTCTAAACCATTGCAGAGCAGATATATGCGTTATGGGAGAAGGCGAGGAGACACTTCTGGAATTGCTGAAAGGATTCGAATGCGGCAACCTTGTTCTGTCCTCAGTCAAAGGCATGGCATATCGCAACGAGAACGGAATTGTTCAAGTAAACGCTTCCAGACAGCTTCTTGACGACATAGATTTTCTCCCCGCATGGGACTTGGTAGACTTCGGAAAATACGACACACCAGTAAGAAAGAAACGTTTGTTCTCATATTTGCTCTCAAGCCGAGGGTGTCCTTTTAGTTGTGTTTTCTGTTCCAACCCAGTTTGGAAATTGAGCAAACCTTGGGTAAGACTGAGAAAACCCGAAAGCATAGCAAATGAAGCTCAGTATCTTTACTCCAGAGGCGTTAGAGAGATATACCTTCGGTCTGACACATTTAATGCCAACAAGAGTTGGGCCATCTCAGTTTGCAAAGCAATCAGACGATTGAAACTCAACGATCTCCTGTTTCAATGTAATATTAGGGCTGATAATTTTGATGAAAACCTAGCTCAACATCTGCATTCAATTAACTGCTGGTTGGTCCATGTCGGACTTGAGTCTGCAAGCGAAAGGGTACTCTCGGGAATCAAAAAAGATATTTCTCCACGAGACATTCTCGACACATGCCAGATTCTGAAAAAGCATGGAATAGAAACGTATGGTTTCTTCATGCTCTACAATGCATGGGAAGAAAACGGTTCCCTTTGCCACGAAACGACACTGGAAGTAAACAAGACCCTTCGCTTTGCCAGAGGCCTTCTTAAGAGTAAACTTATCAAGTACATGTCTTGGTCGCTCGCCAATCCTTTGCGTGGGTCAGAACTCTACCGAGTGGCGATAAAACACCATATTTTACCGAGCAGTGGCAATCCAAAACTCCCGATTAAATTTTCGGATGTATCTCACAAAGAGATGCTCTTCAGTTTCAAAAAAGGAGTTCTCCTTCAGCTCATGAATGGAATAGTGAATAGAGAAGTAAACTTTCGGAGCCGAAAGCGGATTCTTCGTAAAGTGCGGATCCTGTTGGGGGGCTTTCTAGGCTCGCGAGCGCTTGTTGGCATTCTTCGGAAACGCGCGCGCCTACTAGAGAATCGTTATTTTTCGTAGTCATGTCAAGGATAAATGAGGGACAACGATTCCGAGGACCTCCTTTCGTCAGGCAACTCATTTGTCGCTCGGTTCTATTGAACCCTCTTGCAGGCATATGTCAGCATAGACTCTGCAAAGACGATGTATTCTGAAATAAAATCTGTGAAGTTGTTGTAGTTCACGATGTAGTATCGACTTGGGAATAGCATCGAATACTCAGCGAGAAAACCTGTCCAGTTTCTTCCTGCAGCCTCTGGAGGCAACATTGATTCGACGTTTCTAGCGACATCTTCTTTCACGTATCTCTGAACATAAAGAGGTGGATTGGGGGTTGAGTACACGATAGTCTTTTTGACTTCGCTAATGTCTTCAGGTTTGTCGCTTTTCTCGATTTTCTCGATATCGACGTCTTCTAGGATGCGTATGTCAGCTGTTGTAACTACTACAGGACACAATAGAGAATGGAAACTCCTACCTTTAATGCTGATCCCTTTTTCGCTCATCATCTCCAAAACGTCTGTCTCTCTGAAAAATGCACGTATCAAAAGACTACTCGTGCCAAACATCAGTTGATGTACCGCTTCATCTATGCTCTTTTCATTCTTTTCGCCGTTGGAGTATATTTCTATGCCTTTTCCTGCAATTGGCAGCTTAGTGTCGCCTAGAGGCGGTGCACTAAATGGAAATGTCGTGCGACTGCATTTTCCCCCTGACACAAAATTCTCGACAAAAAACTCCATTCCCGCATCATTGAGAGGGTTTTTCATGAAATACCATCCAGTCATCCGTGTACGATACTTGCATTCAATCAGAAAAGCGATTTGAACAAAGTCACAATCTTTGACGTCAAGGTCATACGTTACACAAAAGTCAATCGAGTTTGGGAGTTCAGCTTCCTTCCTTTGAAAGAAGTACTCTCCAAGGTTAACTAATGGTTGGGGAAGCTTTGGCGACAGCGAATTGATAGATTCAGCAATCATCGACTCCAATGGTAACCCTGATTTCAGAAGTCCAATCTTGATCTTGGAATATTCGTCCATATCAGTAAGTTGCAATGAACAGAATAAAGCCTTTTATGATTTCAGCTTCAAACTGGTTTTTTTGCGTGACGCAAAGCTTCATACCCAACCAACCACCCCAACCACCCCCACCAACGAAACGACGTAGGCAGGGACGATTTCTAGGGCAGGGAAGACAGTATACACGACTCAGGCTATAGGAGAAAGGAAGAGCAGTATAGCGCGCGCGCTCTAGAATCGGAAGCGTCTTTCGTCTATCTATTCCCTCCTTTTCTTGTTTTCAGAACGCACGCCGATTTCGAAAATGGCTAGAGCAAGAAATGCACCAACGGTTAGTAACAAACCGCATAGTAGATTCGAGGAATGCGTATCAAAGAAAAGAGTATCTCCTTTAACTGGCGTGAATCTAATCAGATAGATACCCTCTACAGATAACAGTGTCCATATTATTCCAGTGGCATAGCCAAGCAATAGAAGTAGACGTATCAAAATCCGCCGCATTGTAAGGTTCTCCACTGCAATCTGACGTGTGATGCATATTTAAGTTGAGCCAAGTCACACACACCTCACCGTCGTTTTGGTTGGTTGGTTGGTGGGGTAAAGTTTTATCCCAAACCCAAAGGCACCGTTTTTTATCCACACGTAGCATAAGCGTTCTGGAATTCTAACACGCGCCATAACATGAGCATGAGAAAGTGTCGAGCTCTCGGATGAATAGCGAAAATACGAGTAAAAACTAACCGTTTCAATCGCAATTCAGCTATTTTTTACTCGCGAATTGATAGTATCGCGCGCGCGATTATCGCGTTTCTGGTATTCCTTCTATTGTTTTTGCTGAGCTACTATGTTCTTCTACCATCTGAGTTTGGTCAGCAGTTCTCACTCTTCGCGTTTTGTTATATGATTGTCCTATTTGCCCTCTCTGTTTTCTTGGCATGGTCTGTGTTGAAGGTTTATCGAAAACATTCCAAACAGAAACAAGAGCCTTGAGATTTGGTTGGTTGGATAAAACTTTACCCCAACCACCACTACTAAACCGAGAGTTTGAACGTCGACCTGACATGGGTTGATGGTGGCCCGGGAGAGCTTCGAACTCTCGCCAAGTATATCTAATATGCTTTTTTACCGGTAAAGTTGGGTGGGGGCCCCATCCCCCGCACGCTAACTCAGCGCGCCTAGTATTCCATGGTTTTCGACGATTTCTTGGCTGTTTCAATGGCGTGTTTCACTATTGCCAAGAGCTTTACCCTTGATTTCATAAGCAATAGTATGATAAAGATTTCGTTTAGATGTGACTATCAAGGTGACTGAAACGGATATATTGGCGCACTTCACTGTTAAATATGACAGAAGCATGGGTGTCCCATTTGGAAGTCAAAGTTGAGTACATCGGCCACGTAAAGAACGTGACTCAAAGCAAAAGGGAAGAAGAAGTCGAAATGAGAGATGACGCCAGAATCACTGACTTGCTTATCCACCTTTCTAAAGAGTATGGAGAACCATTCAAAAAAGCAATCTATGAGCCAAAAGGCGTAGACATCAAGCCAAACTACATAATCACCGTAAACGGTTACCTGCTCAACCAGCTGAAAGGGTTGGAAACTGAGCTCAAAAACGGTGACCGCGTGGCGATATTGCCTATCGTGAGCGGCGGCTAATACTCCTCTTTCTTATCTATCAAACCATCTCTTCGGGCTTTGTACATGGCAATTCTGAAAACAGCCAAACCAACAATCATGGTTGCCATCAATGTCAAAACCATGCAGAGCAAGTCTGTTTGAACCGGCGTTGAAGCTTGATGAAAGATTGAAAATCTCACACATCTAAGAAAATACGTGATCGGCATAGCATTTGAGATGGCTTGACCCCAGTACGGCAACATTTCGGGCAGGAACACGACTCCGCCGAATAGGTAGAGTATGCCTGACACGTATTCAGTCAGCATGAACTGAACTTTTGAGGTCATGATGTTTATCCCACACAGAATGAACCCCATGGCGATAAAGCAGAGAATCCCCAATATTAGGCTCAAGGCCAACAACGGAAAGTCGATCGCTAACCAATTGATCGGAATCTGCACTCCCAGCAAGCCTTGAAAAATAGCCACTCCAAACCCTAAAGTCAGAAGCAACGATATCGAGGCGTTCATCACCCCGTTCAAGGCTCTACCAATAATGTACCATGACAGTGAACCTGGAGCCAAGTAAATGTGCTTTAACACTTCGTAATGCGCTCGATCTTCATGTATCAACATGGTCATCGTCATCATTATCTGCACGACATAACCGAAGAAACTACTACCGATGAACATAAACGCAAAATACTCAGGATTCAGTAACCCACTAGGAGAGGCAAAGCTGCCGATAATGAAAATAAAGCCAACGATAAGCAAGCCTGCAAGGGGTCGGATGAGGTAATAGATAGCGAAGATCAGAGGGTCAGCCCAATTTGTCTCGACCTTCCAGCCTACCCAAATAGCCTGCTTGACGGTTTTCAAAATCGGAGTTACTGCCATCTTAACGTCAGCCTTCCCTCTTTCTTACCCAAATTCTCCATGTAATTCAAGGCATACTTGGCAAGAGGAAACAAAACCAGTACAAAAATCGCCAACGCAACCACGTCAAACCACGTTTCAGTTATTCCCTCTCCTAGGATTATGACCCTTCTAATGCCGTCCAATCCGAACGTTAACGGAATCAAAGACGCCAAAAGCTGCGCCGCACTTGGCAGATCTCTATATGGGAAGTAAGAACCTGAAAGAAAGTGCACCGGTTCCTGGAGAAGATTCGCCGTATGCCAAGCTTCTCTACCATACATCAGGAACAAGGAAGCAAATAGCATGCCTAATGCATAAAGTGCAATGATCGTCAAAAAGAACATCAGAAAGGCAGTTAAGGGTTCATGAATGGCGAAAGGCACCTGAAAGATCAACGTTCCGGCAACAAGAATTGCTGCGGCCCGCAAGGTTGTGTTCACAATTCCTCCTAAAGCCATGCCAAGCAAAATTGCCATCCTCGAAACTGGCGCAACAAAGTAGATTTCCAGGTTTCCAGTTTCTTTTTCCCAGTAGAACTGCGCAGACATGTTCCAGAGTACGTTTGACCAAAAAGCTATCATCGTTCCACCAACAATCACGAATCCTGCAAACTCCGGTGGCGCATTCAACATCTTGTACATGTAGACGTAAGCACTCAAGGTCAAGACGGGAATAATCAACTCTGCAATAAGCCACTCAGGCTCCCGGTTGCCGCCCTTGACCCTGACCCACAGCCTCGCGTAAGCCGCCTTCAAATCAAGCATCAGTTGCTCACGCAGTGCTCGTCGCCTCTTCTTCCTCTAGGCCCCGTCCAACAAGACTAATATACACATCCTCTAAAGTCGGCTCAGCCTTGCTAATCGACAAAATCTTCAACTTCTGTGCTTCTAGATTTGACGTGATCTGTGAGAAGATGGGTTCATCGCGTACCATGACCTTCAACGTAGTCGTATTAGTCTGAATGCTACGAGTTTGAGAATACCCGACTACGCCTGCCATTTTCTCCATGAAGGTGAAATCAGCCTGAACCGACGAGACTTCAACCTTCATCACTACGTTTTCCCTGAGTTTCTCCTTAAGCTTAAGCGGGCTATCACACGCCAAGATTCTTCCTCGGTCAATGATGGCTACTCTGTCGCACATCTCGTCAGCCTCAGCCATATAATGAGTCGTCAACAAAACCGTGCCCTTCTTCTCACTTTTCGCCCAATCCACAATGTAGCCTCTCAGCTTCTTCGAAGTCAAAACGTCCAAACCCAAAGTAGGCTCATCCAAAAACAGTATCCTAGGATCATTCAACAAACCTCTAGCAAGATTCAGCCTCTGCTTATAGCCCGTCGACAGCTTCGACATCCGCGTCTTAGCATATTCCTTGAAGTCCAAATCAGCCATCAGCCGCTTAATCTCTTCCTTCGCCGCTGAAGACGATAAACCGTAAAGTTGCGAGAAAAACCACAAATTCTCGCTCGTAGACAGTATACCATAACCTGGGGTTTCGCCGCCCGAGACCAGACTTATTATTCTTCTCACTTTGTTCGACTCTTTGACCACATTGAACCCGCCAACATAAGCTTCGCCACTCGTCGGAAGCAGAAGCGTTGACAAAATCTTTATCAAAGTCGTCTTACCAGCGCCATTAGGACCAAGAAGCCCGAAGATCTCTCCTTCCGCAATCGAAATCGAGACTCTGTCAAGAGCCTTCACTACATGATCTTTACTCTTGAACGTTCTGACTAGGTCTCGGATTTCAACGCTATGCTGCAAGATGGGTCACGAGCTAACACACAATGCAACCTTACATAATTAAGAATTTCTGTCAATTGATAAAAACGCATGAAACCAATGTGACACGTTAAGTTAAGGTCTACGACCAGTGTCTATTAAACCTCTAGGAAGATGTCCATCTTCGTCAAGTTGTTGCAGCCTTTTTTCGTAACTTCCACCAAGTCTTCTATTCGGACTCCACCTATCTTGGGATCGTAGAGTCCAGGCTCTACGCTAACCACATTGTGTTCTTCCAAAGGATACTTGTAGAACTCGCTCATACTTGGCCCTTCATGAATCTCCAAGCCTACTCCATGTCCGAGGTTGTGCAAATAGCCTCTGCTGATTTGTTTCCCACCCCATATTGTTTGGTAACCTGCTTTTTCAAGCGTGCTGCAACACAGTTTTTGCATGTCGCTTCCTCGAACGCCTGCTTTTATGGCGTCCACGGCCGCGTTTTTCGTCTGAAGCACAGTTTCAAACAAGCTCTTGACCACTTTTGATGCTTTGCCTTTCACTACAGTTCGCGTCATGTCTGAGACGTAGCGTTTTCTGACACTTTTCGGAAAAACATCCAAGACAATAGGTTGGTTTGCCTTCAAGACATCCTCTGCCTCGCCAGAATAATGGGGGTCTGCGCTTCTAGGTCCACACGCGACTATTGTCTCTTCTTCGGCGGCACATCCTCTATCAGCGAAGGTGTGATCAAACACAGAGCGCACCTTGCCCGCTGTGAGAGGTCTCTTCTTGCCATCTTCTCGGAAAGACAGCTCTCCACCCGTGTCGACTTCCGCTTTGCTGATGAGTTCAATGGCTTTTGATGTTGCTCCTTCCACGGCTCTTTGCACGGACTTGATAGCTTCTAGCTCTTCAGGTTCTTTTGTTTCTCTGGCTTTTTCAACCACATCGAACGTAGGCTTCAAGTTTAAGCCCTCATGCCTTAAAACGTCTGCAAGCATCACCGAAAGGTTTGGCGGAACATAAATGGTTTGGGAGGTTCCCAGTTCTTTCTTGGCCAAAGCGGCCACAAACTTCATTTGGCCAACTTTAGGGTTTGATGCCGATTTGACGATCTGCACGTAATCATAATCAAGAAAGGAACGCACGTCCTTGATGATGGATTCTTTCTTAGCTCTGGCCAGCTCCATCTGACTGACCACTATCATTGGGTCTTGGTCAACTTGCTTGACAAACACAAACGGGTCCGGTGCTAGAAATCTGGTGAGATAGTACATGTTTACGTTCTTTGCGCTTTCCGAATAAAGCAGCATGGAACCCACGCCTTTCTCCGCCAAAATTCCCTCAATATCCCTCCTCATGTTAATGCACGCTCAAACGAGAGTTTTCCACTTACGTGATGGTCGGATAAAAACATTGTCGCTGACCCCTGCAGACCTGTGCAACAGCGAAGCCTAAAGCCGTATGATAAATATGGTTAAATAGAGTCAAAAGCATAGGTTAACCTGCTCGTTAAAGGTGATTTCTTTGAATAACACGGCTGTAATATTGGTTGACATGCTCAACGACTTTGTCACCGGTGATCTGAAGTGCGAAAGAGCCAGCTGTATAATCCCGAAGTTGAAGAAGCTCGTTGAAGCTGCTCGAAAACACAACGTTCCAGTCATTTACAGCAATGATGCACATTATCCTGAAGATGCAGAAATCGTGGCAAAGTGGGGAGAACATGCTATAAAGGGCACGAAGGGAGCTGAGGTGATCCCAGAACTCAAACCCACGTCAAAAGATTACATCGTTGAAAAAAGAGCTTATAGCGGCTTTTACGAGACAGGCTTGGATCCCCTGCTCAGAAGCCTATTCAAAGGCGAAGGCGTGAAAACAGTAATCTTAGGCGGTTTGCACACGAACATATGCGTTAGGCACACGTCTGCAGACGCCTTCTTCAGAGGCTACAAAATCATTATAGCCAAGGACGGCGTCGAAGCCTTCACACAAGAAGACCAAGATCAAGGACTAAAGTATCTGGAATATGTCTACAACGCAAAAATAATGACGATTGACAAAATCATGAAAGAATTCCGCTGAAGCCCGCTACTGGGGAGAATCGCGTGCAAGAGAAAATGAGGATAGATGATCTGAGCGAATCGAACATAGAAGACTTGCTCTATGTCTGCTCTTCCACAAGACCCAAGGACCCAATTCATCAGCAAGGAATGAAACTGAGAAGGCAATGGCTCCACGAGATGATCAGAAAGCACGGACCAATCGCAAAAATCGGCTACTATAATGATAAGCCAGTAGCGCAAATTCTCTACTATCCAGAAGATGCAGACGTAACTAAGGCTTCTCCCCGCAAGAACGCTCTGATTATTCTATGCGTATACAATCCAACATCAAATGCGCAGAAACTCGGAATAGGCACCATGCTTCTGCAAAGCTTAATCAAAGATGCGAAACAGAGAAAGACATGCCTTGGCAACAAACCCTGCAAGTTCCTTCTTACCGCAGCTTTTGATGCGGGCGAACTTCTTCCGATGCCCGAATTCTTCAAGAAAAACGGCTTCATTCCAACGTCAGAAGGGGATATGCTGTACTTGCCAATAGAAAGCAGCTATGAACCAAGAGCTCCAATTCGGAAATACGAACCGTTACCTGAAGATCAAAACAAAGCAGTGATATTTCATTCACCAATATGTCAATTTTCCTTTCCATTTGCGAGAAGAATAGCAGAACTTGTAAAAGGAGTTGCACCAGATTTGCAAACTGAGATGATAAACCAGTGGGAAAGACCAGAGGAATCAATAAAACGTGAAAACGGGGCATTAATAGTGAACGCAACGCCAATACGAACTTTTTTCATGGACACAGAGCGGTTTAAAGAAGAAGTGAGGCTCGCAGTAAGTAAAAAGCCGCAATAGGCCCTCTTTTTGAGAAGGAATCAAAGGGTTAATTCGGAATGAAAGAAAAAATTTAAAAGCAACATATGCAGAGATTATGGAAGATGTATGAGGGGAATGGTAGTATTGAAATTTTTATTCTCCCTTCTCTCCTTTCTCCCCAATTAAACTATGCTACCGCTCCCCTCATACACGACTTAGCCTTCCTAAACACTTATAGCTTGTGGAAGAATCTTCTATGACCCTGATTGATCAAAAAGCAATTCTAGATCGACAAAACCTCAAATATACGCTGTGCACTACTTTCGCCTTCTCGATGTGAACTAAGATGATGAGGATCTTGGTAGTCTACGATTCTAGAACTGGGAAGACTGAGAAGATGGCGTTGGCCGTTGCAGAAGGAGCCAAGAAGATTGACGGAACTCAAGTGATCGTAAAGAAGGTTGGCGATGTAACTCTTGAGGAACTGCAACAAGCCGACGGAATCATAATGGGATCACCAACATACTATGGACAGATGTCAGGCAAGCTCAAAACCCTGATCGACGAGTCAGTCAAAATCCACGGCGAGCTGAAAGGGAAAGTCGGCGCAGCCTTCACAAGTTCTGGAGGAACAGCATCGGGCGCTGAGACTACACTGCTTTCCATTCTTCAAGCCATGCTGGTTCACGGTATGATTGTTCAAGGCAGACCTGATGACAAGCATTATGGCGCTGCAGCTGTGGGGGCACCCGGAAAAGAGGATATTGAACTCTGCGAGGAGCTTGGAAGAAGGGTGGCAAGCTTAGCGTCGAAACTTGCGGAATAGCCATCTGAGTGGTAATGCTGTTGAGAATTTGTGGGATTGTCGGCAGCACGAAGAAACATGGCAACGGTAGACATACTAGTATCTCAAGTCTTGAAAGGAGCACAAAGCCAAGGAGCCAAGACGTCAAAAACCTACCTTGATGATCTGAATATCAAGCCCTGCCAGAGCTGCGGTGTTGATCCCTATCCGAAGTATTGCATCTTTGATGATGACATGAAAAAAACCTACAATATGCTTCAATCCTGTGATGCCATGGTGCTGGGCTCCCCAGTGTACTTCGACACGGTAAGCGCCCAGACCAAGCTTGTGATAGATCGCTGCAACTGCCTCATGCCCTACGTCAAGCATAAAGACGGGACGTATGGTTTTAAAAGAAGAATGAAGAAATGCAAGAAAGGCGTTTTCATAGCAGTTGCAGGCACAGACCAAGAATTCCACACTATTTTGACAACAGTAAAGGGATTTTTCACTTGGGCGAACATCGAAATGCTTGAGTCGATCCTATACTCTCATGATGACGACATATTGCGTGGCGTAGAGAGTGACGAGGAAAGAATGAGTCAAGCCTTCAAAGCTGGGGTTCAGTTGGCTCATGCACTTAGTAAATGAGCTTTGCTCAAAAATGATGGTGGGCCCGGGGCGATTTGAACACCCGACCAACAGGTCTCTCAGTGCTCATAGGCACTTATGAGCCTGGCGCTCTAACCGGGCTGAGCTACGGGCCCAGGGCATGTCCACGCTGTTATGGTTGCTGTGGAGTTGATTTAAACGTTTTCTGCTTCTGGGCTATTCAAAGATTTAAAAACTTGTGCCGTGCTAAGTTAGGTTTGAAAGGAGATAGGCTCTATGGAGTTGAAGGTTTTCACTTTGCCCTCTTGTCCTACTTGTCCGACGGCTAAGGCTGTTGTTTCTGAGATTGCCCAAAAACTCGGCATCGGCTATAAGGAGATTAGCCTCGCCACTGAAGATGGGTTGAGACAGGGTTTGACTTATGACATCATGAGCACTCCTAGCATAGTCATAGATGACGAAGTCATAGCCAGAGGACGATTTGTCTCGAAGGAAAAGCTGGAGGAGGAAGTTAGGAGAAGAATCGAAAGATGGAAGGCTAGAGCTTCTTCCGAGTAGGCTATAGATATGTGAAGAACAGATCTTCTGTTTTTTGGAGATTCTTGTCATTACTGTTTGCTTCCTTGCATTCTATGGAATGGTGGAGGAATCAGCCTTGTCAGATAAATCAGTAAAATCAGAAAAGTTTAAATAATCAGACTCCAAATGGTCTATACGGTGATCTCAAAATGGGCAAGAACGATATAAGCTGCGTTGCATGCTGCAAGCTTGAAGCACTAGTGTCAGTCGACGAAAGGGGCCAAATGATTCTACCGAAAGAAGTTAGAGAGAAAGCTCAAATAAAGACAGGGGACAAGCTAGTCGTGGCTTCGTGCGAAAAGGACGGGAAAATCGACTGTCTATTCCTTCTGAAAGCTGACCAACTAAAAGACAGCCTAAAGAAAGCGTTTGGACCCTTGCTGGAAGAGCTCTTGCGTTAAAGGATTGCTTGAGGAGGTGTATCGCATTTGAGAAGTGAACAGATAAAGAAAGTCGTCAAGAAAAGGTATGGTGAAATAGCAAAGACAGGAATGTCATGCTGCTCATCCGACACGGAAAGCTGTTCAAGAACGATTTACTCCGAGGAAGACTTGAAAAGCGTTCCAGCAGAAGCTGCCAATGTTGCCTTGGGGTGCGGAAACCCCGTTGCTCTGGCAAGTTTGAAAAAAGGTGAAACTGTCTTGGACTTAGGTTCAGGCGGCGGAATCGATGCTTTTCTTGCCGCCAAGAAGGTCGGATCTGAAGGGAAGGTCATTGGAGTTGACATGACCGAGGAAATGATCAGCAAGGCAAAGGCAACTGCAGACAAACACGGCTACGAAAATGTCGAGTTTAGGCTAGGAGAGATTGAGAAGCTGCCAGTCGAAGACAATTCAGTAGACGTGATCATCAGCAACTGCGTGATCAATCTCTCTCCAGACAAGAGGCAAGTGTTTCGCGAAGCCTATCGGGTTCTTAAGCCTAGTGGCAGACTCATGGTCTCGGACATTGTCCTAGAAGGAGAGCTGCCAGAAGAAACGAGAAAGAGCTTGGATGCTTGGGCAGGGTGCGTCGCTGGGGCATTGAGAAAAGATGATTACTTGAAAACAATTAAAGAGGCAGGATTCGAAAAAGTCAGGATTGTCTCCGCGTCAAGCTTTGAAGTAGCCCTGTCTGAAAAGTTGCAGGGCAAAATAACGAGCATAAAAGTCGAAGCATTCAAAGCAGACTGACAGCTCAAAAGCCAGCCAATACACGTCTTAATCCACCTTTTTGGTTCTTTCAAAATGGTAAAGATATTCCTGAGCATAGCCAGCGTATTCTCCAAAGTATTTTCGTCCAAATAGGTTGAGCTTCTCATATTCCTTTGGGGTAAGGGTTTTCTTGTTTGAGATTCTTGTGATGAATTCTTCTGGAAAGTGGCGTGAGTAATGTCTTAGGATTGCTCTCTTTATCCATATATCAATTGGAAAGGCTTCAGGCTTCTCAAGCGAGAAAAGCGAGATGCAATCTGCAGCTTTCAACCCTATTCCCGGAAAATTCAGCAGTTCCTTTCTGGCTTCTTCGTAGGTTACTTCTCTTAGGTGCTCAAGTCCGAAGCTGTTTTCGTGAACCATTCTTGCGGTTTGATGCACGTACTTGGCTCTGTAGCCTAGGCCGCACTCGCCTAAATTGGCGTCGGATGCCTTTGCTAGCTTCTCTGGAGTTGGGAACGTGTAGAAATCAAAACCGTCAAGGTAGACTCTGTTTCCGAATTTGCGTGAAAGGTTAGTCAGCATCTGTCTTATTGCTGGGATGCTCTTGTAAGTTGCACAGATGTAGGAGACTAGGCACTCCCACGGATCTTGACGAAGAATCCGCAGTCCCCTGAACCTTTCGATGGCTCTTCTGATGCATGCGTCCTTGCCAATCTGCGAATAAATTCCTGGTAAGTCGTCCGTCAGTCTAAGATATGTTTTGACAAATTCGGAAGGGACGTTCTCAAACTCCAGTTCGTTGCCTGTCTGCCGCATTTTGAGGGGTCTATCGTTTATGATGCCGAGCCACCATTCTCCGAGTTTGGCCCACCTGAAAGCCTGACCACAGCATAACGTAGCTTCTAGATCAAGGGGGCAGGAGTCACCTAGCGGAATCTTCAAGAGTGTTGCTCCATTATCTTATGCTGATATAAACTGGTTCTGGCTGTTTCATTGCGACTCCACGCTTCGAATGAGTGCCCGTATGAAGTCTTTCTTCGTCTTCGTAGGTCTCCAGCCTAGAACCTTCATCATCTTTTCTGCAGACTCCACGACCCGCCCTTTATACGTCGGGTCCGTGATTACTCTGACTTTGCTTTTCGAGTTTGTGCGCCGAATCAGAAGTTGATACAGTTCCTCGTAAGTAACGTACGTCGAGGGATTTGCCAAGTTAAAGACTTGCCCATACGCTTTCTCGTTAAGAGTGGCTAGCAGAAAGGCTTGGACCACTTCGTCTATGTGTATTCCAGGATAACCATCACCTTTCACTACGTCGATGGTGTGCTTCCTCCGCAGGTTCTCAATAATCTTGCTACCAGACAAAGCATCATCATCATTGTAGACGAATTCAATTCGGAACGCTGTGACTGGCAACCCATACTGATGGCAATACATAAGACACAGCCTCTCAGTGACAAGTTTCATTATGCCATATGCAGGTCCCGGGTCCCCTTCCCATGTTTCGGGTTCACAGGCCGTCTCCTCAGTTGCAGTCTTGGTTCTGGAACGGCCATAGACGGCGCAACTGCCTGCGAAAAGAAGGTGCCTTACGCCTTGCGATTTTGCCTCTCTAAGAAGATTGAGTGTGCCCCTGACGTTGGCGTCAAGCAAGTCCGCGATGGGAAGAGAATGCTTCCATGTATATCCATTCCAGTTGATTGCCAAATGATATACAACGTCCACATCCATCATGGCCTGGCGGACAGTGTCTTCATTTGCCATGCCCCCTTTACCTGGGTCGCCTCCAGCGCCCAAAAGCTCCAAATTCGGATTTTTTTCTTTTTCGAAGGGTCCATAGCGGACATCCAAGACTTTCACTCTGCAACCTCTCCTTAGCAATCCGCGAACAAGCCCAGAGCCAATGTCGCCTGCCCCGCCCGTTACCAGAACCTTTCTTTTGATATCCTCGATTGTCAATCTTCCACCCCTTCGATCAGAGCTCTCCTTCGATCTCTCTTTTCAATCTTTCAAAGAAGCTTTCCATAAACTGTAGCCTTTCTTTGGCTATTTCCTTTCCTTTCGGAGTGTAAAGCCTACTTGGAATGTTCTTGAATTTCAGTTCATATTCTATGTTTGGAGTGTGCTTCGAAATGTCTTTCAGCCCACATTCGGCTTTTTCTCCGATCACATTCTCTTTCAAATACTCTTCAATAGGAGTGTCTGAATAAATCCTCTGGTTGTAGTGACCAGCCATCATGAAGGCTCTGGCGATACCTGTTGCTCCCAACGCGTCCAACTTGTCTGCGTCGAAGAGAATCTTTGCTTCTGTAGTTTGAGGTTCGCGTTTTCGCCTATATCTATGAACCGTTATGCAGTGTTTCACTTGGATTATCTTTTCTTCTGGATAGCCAAGGTTTCTGAGGATTTCTTCAGCCATTTCGGCTCCGAGAACGGCATGGTCTATTCGGCCTGTTTTATCCAGAAATTCCTTGAAGCGTGCGACATCGTGCAACAAGGCGGCAGTTCTCAAAACGTCTTGGTCAATATTCGGCTCATTTCTTGCAAGCTGTAAGCAAAGACTGCAAACTCTCATAACATGCTCCATGTCGTGGTGTGATCTGGAAAGCTCTTTTTCCACAATTTCTCTAATCTTCTGATACTTTGTTTCCATGGCTGTCCCTTTCGAAGATAGAAGTATAATTGTTTTGGGCCTTGCCCATGGATTTTTCTGTGGAGGCGGTGATCGTTTGGCTTGGGAGGATCTAGGGTACCGACTACATCGTAGAGTGTCTGGCGTCTACTGTTGCTCAGTGCAATTCTTAAATTCCTGCGGTCACATTGCTTTACTGCGAAAACACGCTTTTGAAGGTGAATCAGAAACGTCAGCGAAAAATGGGTGGAATCTCATTTCGCGAAACTATCAAGAAAAAACGCGGATATCTCTTGAGGATGTGCATTACGGACCGATTTCTCCCGGGGAATCTGAGTTGAAGTTGCTTGGAGATGTGAAGTGTAAGGATGTTCTGGAGATTGGTTGCGGTGGGGGACAGAACACTATAGTTCTTAGTAAAAAGGGTGCGAAGTCTATTGGTCTGGACATTTCTGAAGAGCAGATAAAATATGCGCGAAAGCTTGCAAGGAGGGAGAGGCAAAAGCTCCGTTCTTCGTCGGGAACATGGAGGACTTGGGTAGGTTTAGTGATGATAAGTTTGACATAGTTCTTTCGTCTTTTGCAGTAGGATATGCGGAGAACCTGTTGAAAACGTTTCAAGAAGTGTTTAGGGTGCTTCGAAAGAATGGGCTGTTTGTTTTTGCCGAGGTTCATCCGATGGCTAGCCGCGGAAGAATTATCCATATTGGAAAGAGGCGAGTGTGGTTGACCGGCAACTATTTTGACAGAAGAAGACGTAAGTGGACTTGGAAGGTTGAAGAAGGCGTAGCTAGATTTTATGGGCGCCAGAGAACTATTCAAGACTATTTTGACGCGCTTGTGGAAGTGGGTTTCGTTGTTGAGAGATTACTTGAACCCGACCCCTATCCTCTTGAAAGGATGAATGAAGTCGAAAAGGAGAAGATTCCGTATGCGGAGGCAGGGCTAGTGAGAGATTATGACATATGGCGAAGATTGCCTTACACTATCATTTTCAAGGCAAGAAAACCCAGAGTGCGATTAGTGGCTAAGCCTCGTCTATGAGCTTGTCTGGTTTCGGGATTTCAGCGGGTAGTCCCCTTCTTGTGCGGGTTCGTTCAATGATTTTTGTTGCATTGTTCTCTGGAACCCTTTTCCAGTGATTGAAGGTGCTCTGCCAGAATGCTCGTCCTGAGGTTGCTGATCGTAGCTCGGTCGTTAGATTGAAGGTTTCCGCTACTGGAATGAAGCCAATGATGATCGTGAGGCTCCCACGGTTTTCTGTAGATTGTATTCTTCCACGCCTAGAGGTTATGATGTTTGTGCAGGTACCAAACCATTGGGTTGGGGTGGCAACTTCAATTCTGTAGACTGGTTCGAGGAGTGTGGGTTTAGCTGTCAGGATCGAGCCTAGGATTGCTCTGCCTATGGCTCGCATGATTTGCGTTGGTTCTCGCAGAGCAGGGTCCTCGTGGATCTGAGCGTCTAGCAGTTCGGCTTTCACTTTTCTCAGAGGCTGTTCGCACAACGGTCCAGATCTGCAAGCCCAGCGAAAGCCTTGAATGATCATGTCTTTGACTTCAGAGAGATGTCTAATGTCTTTTGTTGAATCTACAAGTACGTTTCCGTGGTCATCAACTGCCCACACATTCTGCGTCATAGCTTTTGCCATCGATGTCAGTAATTCTTCTTCGAGCTGTTCTACTTGGACCCAGAAACAGTTTTGTTTGTTCGAAGTTCTCGCCATGACTGTTAAACCTTTTGCTGTTACTGTCTCTCGGTAGTCTGCCATAGGGTTGGAAGCCGCAACTTCTATCCCGGGGGCATAATCCTTCAGGAAATTGATGGCAGTTTCAAGATGAAGCTCGCCCATTCCGCTTAGTAGGTATTCGCCCGTCTTCTCGTTGACAGCGATAATGAGATTGGGATCTTCTATTGCAAGCCTATCCATGGCTTCCTTCAAGCGTGGCAAGCTTTTCGGATGCTTGGGCTCCAATGCTACGGTTACTACGGGTTCTGAAACATATTTCATGCTTTCAAACGGAACCATTTCCTGCTTGCATGCGGCACTGACGAGCGTTTCGCCTGCTCTTGCCAGATCCAAACCTGATAAGGCTGCGATGTTGCCTGCGCTGACTTGGTGGACGGTTTCCCGGAAGGCACTCATGTAGATTGAAACGTTCTGTACCCTGTATTCTTTGTCTGCTCCAACTAGGTAGACTTGATCTCCTTCTTCTATTGAGCCTGAGAAGAGTCTTCCTGTGGCGATTACATCTGGCCCTTGGCCAGTTTGTGTGTTCGTTATGCACATCACGGTGGGTCCACTGTCATCGCAGGTCAGCATGGCTTTTCCTATTTCAGAATCTGCTTTGCCTTTCCAGATCTTTGACACACGATATTCTTGGGCTTCGACTGGGCTTGGGCTGTTCTTGACTGTCATGTCAAGTATTGCTTCGCTTAGTGGAAGCAAATTCGAAAGCGTTTCATGCTTATCTTTCTTGTAGGCTTCTATGATGTTGGTGAATCTTACTCCTCTTTTTTCGGCCATTCTTAGCGTGAAACCCCACTTGTGAAGCGCAGAGCCAAAGGCCACAGTTTCTTCTGCTGGGTTCGTTTTCCATTTTTTCTTGTATTCGGGTTCGGTGTGGATTTCGATTAGGTTGTTGAAGTCGTCTATTATGTGAGTGAACTTGCTCTGTATCGCGTTGGCACTGAGTTTCAGTTCTGTGATTAGGCGGTCGACTTTGTTTATGAAGAGGAGAGGTTTGACTCTTTCTTGTAGGGCTTGGCGCGTGACGGTTTCTGTTTGCGCCATAACCTCTTCTACGGCATCTACAACAACTATGGCTCCGTCTATTGCGCGTAGAGCCCGTGTTACTTTGCCTGTGAAGTCCACGTGGCCTGGTGTGTCAACCAGGTTTATGACATAGGGCTGGCTGTCTGTTTCGTGGAGTAGGGATATGTTCGCCGTTTTTATGGTGATGCCACGTTTTTGTTCTTCTTTCAGATAGTCAAGCGCTCTTGCTGTGCCTGCGACTTGTGGGGGTAGTAGTCCTGCTTCGGCGAGTAGCGAGTCGGTCATGGTTGTTTTTCCGTGGTCTATGTGGGCTACTATGCCGATGTTGCGGATTCGCTCCTTCTTGCTCATTAGTTTGAGGATTTCTTGGGTTTGTTTGAATCTTGGCATTTTTTGGTCTGGCCCTGCGTGTGTGTGAGGTGGAGGATGCCCCTCTAGTATGTTGTATGTTTATCTTGTTGGATACATAAATTAGCATGGTTTGAGGATTGGGCGTTGAAAGAACCGCTTACAGTGAGCATTGAGAAGCTTAGTGAAGAGCCTTTTGCTTCGGTTCTGTGTTATCCCAAGCCTGGCCGGGCAGAGGTTAGGAGGCGTCTGAAGGAACTGCTGAAGCTGGGAGTGACGGCTCTTGAGTTTGTTGGAGAAAAAGAAGCCTGCAATCTGCGTGTTTTGGGTAAGGGGTGCGTTGGCATCGTCACTTTGGCTCACGGAACTAGTGAGAAAGTGGCTTTGAAGATTCGGAGGGTTGATGCGGATCGTGATAGAATGCAGTGTGAGGCTGCTTTGTTGAGAGAAGCAAACTCGGTAAATGTAGGGCCGAAGCTGCTTGGTGTGAGCAGAAATTTTCTTTTGATGCAATATGTTGATGGTTTCTTGCTTCCTGCTTGGCTGGAGAAGACTAGCGGGAAGAGGCGGATGCGGAGGGTTCTGCGTGGGGTTCTGGATCAGTGTTGGCGATTAGATGAGATTGGTTTGGATCATGGGGAACTGAGTCATGCGCCGAAGCACGTGATAATCAGCAAAGAAGATGAGCCTTTTATTGTTGATTTTGAATCGGCTAGTTTGAACCGTAGGCCTTCGAATGTGACTTCTATTTGTCAGTTTCTTTTTGTTGGTAGTGAGGTTGCGAAAAAGGTAGCTGAGAGGCTTGGGGAAATGGATAGGAAGACGGTTGTTGTAGCGTTAAGACGTTACAAGAATGCTAGAACGCGGGAGAATTTTGAAAATGTCCTTGCTGCTTGTGGGCTCTAGACGATGTAGCTTGTCTGGATTGTTGCTGGTTTGTTTTGGGTTAGGTTTTCGATGCCTAGTTCTTTGACTACTTGGGCTAGGTCAAGCCATGCTTCTATCTGGAACTGTCTGGCCACCTTTTTCTTATCATACATTAGGGGTATGTTGCCTACGAACAGCCAGCCGAAGGTCTCTTCTGCCAACTCTCCTTTCTCCCCATAAGAATGAAGCTTCTTTTTTCTCTTATAATCGCATATGTAAGAAAAGGATAGAGGAAAGTTCTAGAGGGCAGTTCCATGATGAACCTTTTTTTGTCCAATGTTTTTACGGGTAAATGTGTAAAAAGCTTAAAAAACAGTCACATGTTTTACTCGTATGCTATCAGGTGATTGAGCATGGTTATCAAGAGGGAAGAGATGCAAGAGATAGTTAAGAAGTATAAAGAGCCTATTGGATTGAATCTTGGTTCGCATTCGGCTCTGGATGCTTGGCAGGGCCAGCGCAACTACGGTGTACGTAGTGTTATCTACACGACGCCTGGGCGGGCTAGGATTTACTTGCAGAATCCGATGGTTGGGAAGCCTGATGAGGCTGTTGAGGATTTGCCTGGGCTTGTTAAGCGTGATTTGCGTGTTGTGAATGATCCCAAAGATATTAAGAAGAGTGGCGACTGGCGAAGTTGCATCGTGATTTTGGACAAGTATTCTGATATTGTGAAGTATGCGGATGAGCTTGTTGATCTTGAGTGTCTGCAGGTTACGAACAGGGCTTTTGCGGTTTACGTTGGCGGCGACGAGATGTGCAGTGTGATTGAGAATGATTATGCTGTGCCGATTCTTGGGTCTAGGACTTTGTTGAAGATTGAGAATCGTGGTGAGCTTGAGAAGGACTACTACTGGTTTGCTGAGAAGGCTGGGATTCCGACGCCTAAGGCTTACAAGTACGAGGTCACGAAGACTGGCATAAGCTTCAAGGAGCCGATTGATGAGCCAATGATTTTGAAAGCCGAGTACGCTCACAGGGCTTTTGAAAGAGAGTTCATTTTTGCCGCTGATTCAAGTGATTTGGAAGAGAAGGCGGCTAGAGAGGTTAAGGCTGGTAACTTGAGTAAAGAGGGTTTGGAGACTGGGCGGGTTGAGCAGATTGTGCTTGGTCCGCATGCGAACTTCAACTTCTTCTATTCGCCTTTGGATGCAAAAAGTGACTGGGGCGATGTTGACAAGTGGTTCTCGAAGCTGTACAACGTGAACATGGAAGAGGCAAGAATATGTCTAGCTAATCAGTTCTTGTCCATTGACGAGCGAAGAGAAACCATTCTTGACGGTTTGAAGCGGTTGCCGACTGACGTGCAGAACAAGATCAAGAAGGTGCCTTCGTTCGAGGTTACAGCCCACGCTATTCTAAGCCTTAGGGAGTCTTTGCTGAAGGATCTGCATCGGTATGCTGACAGGTTCTTGTTGGCTTGCAGAGAATATGCGAGTCCAGGCATTGTTGGTCCGTGGTGTTTGCAGACGTTGATTACTTGGGATCGTGTTAGCAAGTATGAGCTGAAGCCTACGGCTAAGTTGGACTTTACGGCTGGTTCGGAGGCGAAGAAGATGGTTGATTATGGCTTGTATGATGTGCCTGATGCTCGTGATCCGTATATGCATATTCCTGTGACGCAGGATGTGGCTTTGCGGCATGGTGGCGGGACGAATGTGCATATGGGTTTGGGTGCGCAGTATGCGAATGCGAAGTACAAGAAGCGAATGAGTACTGGAGACCGCATTGCGATGGAGATCAAGAGAGCGTTAAAGACGAAGCAGCTGCATGAACTGGTGACATAAGCTAAAAACACATATCCTTCGTTTCTTCGTGGTTCATGATTCCTTTTTTGGGGTCTGATGCGCGCGGGAAAAATTTGACCCCCTATATATAGGTAGGCTGAAGATTCTTCGGAACGTCGAGATCTGTGGTTTGTTTTATCAATAAAGGGTAATGAACGTGAAGTCTTGAGGGGTTTACTCTTCTTTTTTGCTTTCTGCTTCTATGCCAAGCAGATGCTTAGCCGCCACTGTATGCATGTGACCAATTATGGCATTTAGACAGGCAACGATTGCCAGCAGTAACCAAGACATTGGCTCCAAGCCAAGAGTGATGTTCAAGGCATCACCAATGACTCCCAACGCAGCGAATATGAAGCAAAGATACTGACAGACGTCACCAAACAACGCACATTTCCTAACCTCAGCCTTTACGTGTTCACGGTTCTTGAAAGGTTGGTCTTCTAAACGGCTTCCCATGATGGACATCACCTCCCTTCTCTTTCTTACAGCAGCGTGATTTCAAGTTGTATTAAAGATTTGAGAAAGAAGCTTCAGACCAAGCAAAACTATTCTGATTGATTGTTTGAATTTCGCTCTCGAGAACCTATGAAAAGAAGACTAGATCAAGCTCTTCTAAAGTGGGTTTTTTGGAGCATTTCTCCGATTATATGTAAGTCGGATTTGGCTGGAAGGGGCTCGATGTTTGCATTAGAGAAGCCTATTGAGAGAAACCTTTAGTAGAAGTTTGGCTATGGTTTTTGTGGGATGGTTTGGTTGAAGTTCGCTGTTGTTGTTGAAAGGGATGAGGATGGCTACTACGTGGCTTCTGTTCCAGAACTGCCAGGGTGTCACACGCAAGCTAAAACGCTTGACGAGTTGACTAAGAGGGTTAAAGAAGCCATTGAGGTGTATTTGGAAGCGGAAGGCTGCAAGCCCCGAAATGGTGTTGAGCTTGACTAAGGCTAGAATCGTTGTTGACGGCGTTGTTCAAGGTGTTGGCTACAGAGCCTTGGTGAAGCAGGTTGCTAGACAGTTGGGCTTGAAGGGGCTTGTCAGGAACTTGGACGGCACGAAGGTTGAGGTTTTCTGTGAAGGTTCACCAGACAAGATAGACGAGTTCTTGAAGAGAATTGACAGAAAGGCGAAGCCTGAGGATTTCTTGAGCATCAATGTGTCTAGTATTGAATGCTTTCTTGAAGGGCAAGACGGCTATGAGCCAGCTTGGAAGCAGTATCGGGATTTTGAGATAGACTATGGATTTGAAGAGCTTTCGGTTTTTGATGAGGTTACGTTGGAGGAACATGAGTTTGGCAAGCTGTACTTTGTTGGTTTCAGAGATGAGTTGAAGAGTTTCAGCGAGAAGAAGGACGGGAATTTCAGAGAGATGGCTGAGAAATACGGCGACATATCGGTGGAGCTTAAGGAGTTTAGGAAGACGATGCAGGGTTTTCTTGAAGCTTTTCTTGCTGAATACCAGAAGAGAGCAACTAACCCATAGACTAAATGTGTCATGCGTGTCTGCGAAAGCGATGTATCATGGCTGATTGGTTGTGGAGTTTGAGGGAGCGAGATGTCTAGGTTTGGGGAGCAGGCTCAGAGGATTGTTGAGGTTCTCGGCTTGGAATATGTGCCTATTGCGGGCAAGTTTTCGGATAGTGCTGATGAAAGAGGCGACGGTGTCCGAAAGTTGAGGGTTTGTGAGGCTTTTGATGTGGTTAGGCGTGAGAGGGTTGTGGTTAACCTTTCTAGGGAGAATTGCACTTGTGCGGGTGGTCTACATTTTATTGGTATGAGTTCTATGCCATTGGAGAAGCTTGGTGCTGTCTTGGCGGACCGGCATAGGGCTTACGAGTCGGTTGAGGTGGCTATGGCTTCAGTGAGGAAGCAGCCGCAGCCAGTCAATAGAGGAAACGTGTTTGTTCTTGGTCCTCTTGAAAAGTTTGAGGATGACCCTGACTTGGTGATTCTTTTTGTGAATGCTGCGCAGGTTGACAGGGTTTTGGGGTTGGCTTCGTTTAAAGGTGCTGAGCCTTTCATGTACTATCCTGTAAGCAACATTTGTTCAACGATAACAAATACTTTGGCGAAGGGAAAGCCTGAGATTAATTTTGTTTCGGTTTTTGAGAGGCGCACGCATGATGTGTGGTCTCCGAACGAGCTTATAGTGGCTTTGCCACTGAAGGATTTCGAAACAGCCGTAGAAAGCATATCACACTCAGGATACGGAACAACACAAACATAGATACCACAACCATTTTGAGAGAGACATTGACAGTTTGTCGATAGGCTTCAAGAACTGGTTTAGTTGAATCATACGCTCGTGCTAGAAGACACGAGTGGCTAAAGAATAATAATGAGTATAGCTACGCAATCAACTGGCTGAAAAAGAATTGTCCAAACAGATTATACCATTCAAGGTAAGATCAAAGGAATTGAAAGACGCAGCTGCAAGATTTGACAAGTCATTTCCAGTAACGGCGAGCTGGATTAGGAAGCTTTCTGATACTTTGTTGCTACCGAGGGTTACGGTTGGCGAAATAGGTGAGATCTGGAAAGATACTGAGGATGCTTTCAAGAATGAATTCATCGGAAGTGGTGAAAACAGGAAGTATCGTGAGAAGTGCTATGGCGCTTTTGAGAATATCGTTTCTGAAATGGTCAAGAAGCGTGGTATTCGCCAATCATCGCAAATATTGGAAAGGATTCTGCCAGCATTGGAGATAGGAAATGAAGCTCTTAAGAACGTTGCCGAAATATATCTAGCTCTAGTGGCATCTGAAGCACTTACAGAAAAGCGCAAATACTATGGCTTATGTTTTATGTATTTGATCTTAACGGAAGGGCTTTTCGACGAAAACATCAGAATCATTTATATTTTCAAGAAAGCGGTCGAAAATACGGATATTAAATATGAGCAGGCACAGCAAGAGAATCTAGGATCCTTAAGAAACGAAATAGATCCCGTGTTCTTTGAAGGATATAACAGCCGAATAAGGAATGCAATAGCCCATGCTAGATTCAGGTATGATGAGACAAGAAATGTGATGGTCTTCGAAGACATTGGTACAAAATGGCAACCTGAATTTAAAGCAAGGCTTTCATTGAGAGAATTTGGCACCTGCTACTATGACAAAATCGATAGTTTCTGCCGTCTGAGGACGTTCTACATGATCCTCTTAGGGGTCAGGGATCTTATTATCGCCCCTCGACCGTTTGGAAGGACAGCCATGCGATAAGATGAACTAGAATTACTTGTGTAATCGTGATCAAGAATGATCCATGACTCGTTTTGCGGTTCTTATTGCATCTTCTCAATCGTGATCGCAAGACTTGGAACGCTGAATACTCTTCTTTTTGTGACTTCGTTCGTTGTCGCTTGGTACATTTGGCTGATTGTGTTTTTCAATCGTGAATCTAGTTTTGGTGGTTGTGTAATGACTAGTTTTTTCCAGTCTGCTATTCCTTTTTCTTGTGCTTTTTTCTTTGCTTCTTCCACTTGCCCGTACCATTCTGTCTTTTTGTAGTATTGTCTTGCTATTTCCTTGCTCACGTGCAACCCATCATACGTGAATCTGCACTCGTCCAGCGTGCCCACCACGTCAACCACCATAAGCCTCCTAGACGGATCAAAAGCCAACTCAATCTTCCCATCCGCATTCACCAAACCCCCCCTTGAAGCTAACTCCGTAATCAACAAGTCAACCTTCAAAAGCAAACCCTTAACCTCAACAACCTCCTCACCCGTGAGATTCGCCATCCCCTTAGCCTCTTCCCACGTAACATACCTATCCCGTTCCTCCAGCTTCGTACTCACATCAAGAATCGGCTTCTTCAACCGTTCACCAGCCTTCGGATAATGATCCAAACCCAGCTGCCCGAGCGTGACAGAACCCTGCTCGAGCCTCTTGAAAACCGAAGAGCCTTCAGGCAAACCATTCCTATAGATGATTTCAAGTGGAATCAGAAAATTCCTCAACTTCGGCGTGTACATGCTATAATCGTAAGCAAGCTTCCAGCCATCTTCCCGTGCCCTTGGTTTATACACGTTAACTAGGTTGATCTCCATGACGTTGGAAGGCTCTTTCAACTCGTCAAATCGTACAACCTTCCCACTCTTGTCAACCAAACCCCGATAATGCGTTCTGACGCCTCTCTCTTCCAGCCTCTCAAAACAGTAAGCCCCCATCATGCACAATGCCGCGCCTTTCCCCTCAATCAGGTCAGGCATCTCACCCCAATCAAAAACCGAATACCGATCCGAAAAAACGAACCGCCCAACACCCATCTTATCGACAGTAGGCTTCTTAATCACTTCTAGGTCTTTTACGCTTCCCATCGCTCACGCACACACTACTGCTTCAACTTCTTAACCGAACCATCAGCCTTCTCAATCTCGCACTTCTTAACCGCCTGATACTTGGCAACACGACCAGCCAAATCCTTGTCCCCAACCGCAAAAATCTTCGCAGCCGCAATCGCCGCAGCCTCAGGCTCAACAGTCACAACACAGCCAACACCGCTTGGTACTCTAAGCGAAGAAAAAACATCTACCCCTCCAAACTTCTCGCTGTAAGGCGGACACGCAATAACAGGCTTAACCGTGTTCGCATCAACAAAAGCACTCAAGGCATTACTCCGCCCAGCAACCGTTACGTACACGACCTTTTCTTTCTCAAACTCTTTCAGAATCTCCAAAACCTTCAAGGGCGTCTTATGAGCAGAAGCCACACGAAACACACAATCAAGCCCAAACATCTTCAAATGCTTGGCAATCTCTTTGCAGAAGTCAACATCCCGCTCAGAACCCATCAAAACAACAACCTTGCCACTCACATCATTTCACCCACTCACCAGTGCTACAAGGTCCAACGTACTAATTAAATTTTATAACACCAACTTTCAATGCCGTGCTCAAGGCTTCTGGAAAAAGAAAATAAGCCACATAAAGCTAATGCTCTATCCCACGTGGGGTCGTCGTATAGCTTGGTTCAGTATACCAGTCTTTACGTCTTAGTAATTCTGTATCTTTGGGTTGTTGTCTTTGATTTTTCATCGTGTTTGGCTTTTGCATTTTTCATTCCTTCCACGAGTAGAGGAAACCTTTGCCATATTTAGTGGCACTAACTGACTTCTCCTCCATCATTTTTTTCAAAGCAAGCCTTACTCTTGTGTATTGACTTGGTGCTCCTTTTGGCCAGTCCTTAAAGGGTGCGTTGAGTGTTTGTGCAAGTTTGTTTCTTGTCTGTCTCCATGTTTCACTCATGGCTTTGGAGTTGGGGAAAGGATTGTTTTCGGTGTATTCGGTTAAGTATCTTCTTAGCATTTCTGCGGTTGCTGGCTTTAGTTTGATTGACCGTGAGTTGTGTCCTTTGCATCCTTGAACGTTGATTATGCCTTGCTCTGCGTCTATGTCTTTTCGTTGTGTTGTTACCAGTTCTCGGGCTTCTATTCCTGTTTCGGCTAGGATTGTGAAGATTGTGGCGTACTTCTTCGTGCATGCACATATTATCTTGTTTATGTTCTCGGTGGTTGGGATTAAGGGTATTTTGCGTTCCCATGTGTAGCGTGGTCTTTCCCATTTTATAGCGTTGGTTTCTGCATACCATTTGTAGGCTAGAATGAGTTTTAGTCTTGTAGCGTTGCATACTGGTGCTTTGGCTACGTATGCTTTTACATCTTCGGGGTTTGCTAGGTCTGCGTGTTTGTTCAGTTGTTTGAGGCTGAATGAGATTAATCGGATTGTGTTCTTTGCTTTGCCCATGTTGGTAGCTCTGATAATAGTGTTTATTATCATGCCTTCGTATTTTGTTTGTGGGGGTCGTCGTATAGCTTCCATGTCTGTGTTGGGTATACTGGTGCAGACTTGGCTAGATTGGTTCAGTATACCAGCCTGGGGCGTTGGCGATCCTGGGTTCAAATCCCAGCGACCCCACCAAACCCAGCCCAGCCTTATTTCGCGAGCGCGCGCCACTCAGTGCGATATGGAATTGTGGCCCATACGAAAACGACTGCTGACTCACCGACAAAAGTCTGTCCCCAGCATGCTTCTGAAACCTGGTCGGGAGGCGACTTGTTGCTGTTAACGAAGAGTAGTTTGTGTTCGATTGGAAGGTATCTATACACGCCTGGTTCAAGGCCTTCTACTCTGTTTACGATCAAGTATGTTTCAAAGGGATGTCGGGCACCACCTGAGGGTACGGTTCGTCTTGTCCATACCTTGTTCCCGTCGACGGATTTCAGTCCTTGCGTTGCCCACAATAAGAACGAAAGTTCCTCAAGTTTCAGAGGTTCGGATGTGTACTTTCGGCGGCTTTCCCGTTGCTTTATCGCTTTTGCCAATGAGATGTTTCCAAGATTTGTGTCATCAGGTTTCACTAATTCAATCAAGATGCCATCTTTGGGGTATGGTTTCTCGAGTGGAGGAGGAGGAACGCCTTTGCGCTGATGTGACTCCCACTCATTATGTTCAATTCCTGAAGATTTGAGCATCGTCCTTCTTTCTCGGATCATTTCATCATAAGATTTTATCTTCATGCAGACACGCCCAGAACAAGGCACAATGAAAATCATCGAACGTTAAGAGCGTTTCGCTCTATCTATAACTGGAAAAAAGGGGAGTTGCGGGAGACATCTCCATTTGTCCGTGGGTTCAAACGTGGGCTCTAACCTATAAGACCCCACCAAATGTCTCTTTTGTGAGAATAAGCTCATTCTGAGCAATTATCGTGAAAATATCCGCCGTTCTTTCTCAGTTTCTCGGCTCTATCGGTGCCAGCAATGCCATCCCAAAACTTCCTCAATCTAGCAACATACGACGCTACAGCGGTCTGATACACATCAGCCGTTCCACCGTCAATCGTCTTCCTCACATGGGTGAACCTTACGATGTGCCTTTTCTTCGCAGCAAGTTTGAGGACTTGTTTCATGCAACTCTGCTCACGGCCTGCCTGACTTAGGTCTCTAGTTTCGTTCCTAACAAGGCTCTCGATAAGAGCCTCAGTTCTATCGTTTGTGGCCTTGGCCTCATTGCTTGCATTTGGAGGCTCATTGATGAACACGAGAATCTCGACATTCTGACCATATTTCTGGGACAAGAGCGAACGAAGAGTCCTGCAAATTCCTTTGATGTCAGACTTGTAAGAGGGTATTACGATGCTCAAAGGGGCAGGCTCACCAAGCGAGACCAGCTTGGCATTTACATACTTCTTGAAAGCAACAAGATAGTCATCAGTATTCCCAATTGCACAGCGGCTAGTGTACGTTTCCTGATCAACCGCGACCCGTTGACCAGCACAGTTAACCACATACGTCTTGCGTGCTTCTTTTCCTTCTTCGGCCATCACTTATCCACCATTCCAATCGATGTCAAACGGAGTCTTCAGCTACCTATCCACAACAATGCCTGCTATTCCACAGTGCTTTATTTCTTTCTTTTAGAAGCTTCCTATGAAAACCCATTTCTCTGCATTTTTCTCCATAATCTTCGTTGACTTTCTGAGGAGCTTCTCAAAGTAACTTCTCGTAAGCCTGCGCCCCTTTCCTATGCATGGGCACTCGCTAGTATAGGCAAAAACATGCTCGTTGTTCCCAACATCTTTGAGTTCGAAAGGATAAAACCTGCAGACCAGCGGTCTCAGCTGATGAATCGTGCAAGTATTATCCTTAAGGAACGTGCATTTTCCACCCTCATCTTTTGTCATTTCATAAACGTAGGGTTCGTGGTTCTCAATTCTATTGGCGAACTCTGTAATGGACTTTGAAGTCTTCTGAGAAACGCGGTCAGCCTCGAGTTGCATAAGAAGAATGGCTCTGACTCTGTCTTTCGTGTCTCCACAGCACAGAGCGCATCTACTGCATTCAAAACGAACTTGTCTAGGGTATTCGAATTCCAGGATGTCACGCGCCAGCCACTTTCACATTCTCCACAAGAAGAGAAGGCACAACAGCGTTTGGAAACTGCTTAACGTCCTTGCTTACGCTGGAGACTTGTTTGAACCAGTCAAAGCCAACGCCTGAAACCATTCCACCTTTTATGGGATACTGTATCTCCCCATTTTGGACAAAGAATGCTCTAGAAAGCTGAGCGCTAATTATGCCCGAGCCTTCCTGCGCAAATCCGGCCATGGCCTCGATCAGAACGCCTTTCGTCATCTCAGACACAAGCTCCTCTTTCGTCTTGCTGCCTGGTTGGATGACTAGGTTTGACGGGTAAATCTCAGGCTTAGTCCTATAGCCATTGCCGACGATCATGTGAACCATGTCCATGCCGCCTGAGAACCTTGAAGCGTTTCCGGTGTTCTTAGCCCCCAAAGCCTTTGCCGTCGATGCTTGATGCAGAAAGCTCTGAAGCTTTCCTCTTCCTACTATGCTCGTGTTTTGAGAAGAACAGCCTTCATCGTCAAAACTTCTGGACGCAAATCCTCCTTCAAGAGTGGCATTGTCTGTTATCGCCAAGTCTTCTGAAGCCACCATCTGCCCAACTTTACCTGTCCAAGCAGATCTTCCCGCAATGACGTTTTCGCCCTTCAGAGCGTCAGCAAGGACATCAAATATCTGATATGAAACCGCCTCTGGCCCGAAAATCACGGGGCCTTGAAAACTCTTCAGAGGCTTAGGACCAAACATTTCGGTCACCATTTTGCCAACGCTTTCTCCAACCTGTTCTGGCTTCAAGCCTGCACTTCGAGTCAAAGCCAAGTCAGAACAGCCGCCCGTCACCTCGCCGTCGCTTTCACCGACTCCGCCAAGATAGAGCACTGCCTTGGTCTCTTTCTCCTCAAAATCCACACCCAGCGTGTTTACGATCCCTCGCCATCCGAACTGAAAAACAACACGCCCATCCTTCGCAATAACTCGCTTGTCAAAATTCTCAGCAGCATCGATCGCGCGCTCTGCAATTTCAACCACATTTTCAACGGATATTTCAGCAACGTCAGAACTGTACAGACTTTTCACTTTGGGCGGTTCACTCGCCTCTGGAAAAGTGAAACTCTTGATTGCTGAACTTATTCTGGCGCCTGCAAACGCCTTTTCTCCAGTTTCAAAAACGGCTTTTTCACCAAGATCATTGGTGCATGCGAACCCGACCTTGTTTCCAGCAACGACGACTCTGAAACCTACGCCTGAATCATCTACCCTGTTTTGGGTGAGAATTTCAGAATTTCTAATCGAGACCTCGGTCGTCCGAGAACTCGTGAAAAATGCTTCAGCGTGTGTGATGCCCTTTGCTTCAAGCCTCTTGACAGCTTTGTGAACAATATTGCTTAGCGAGTTCCAATTACTGTTTAGACTCATCTATTCGCCCCCTGTTCCTCCAACCATGATCTTGCAACGAATCGCAGGAACTACTCGACCTTGGACGGCGAATTGATATTTTCCACAGGCTCCAGGCCGAAGCACGACTTCTTTACCCACAGCGTCTATAGTCTTGAAGACTTCGATGGCGTTTCCTGCGACATTTGCTCCACGTAATTCCTCGCCTGATCTTCCATTTTTTATCCATTTGGCGTTCTGAAAGCCGAACGTGAAGTCAGCATTGGCATCTGCTTGTCCGCCGAAAGTTCCTTCAAGATACAGTCCATCTTTAACCTCTTCTATCATTTCTTCCAGAGAAAAGTCGCCCGCTTCAATGCCAATGTTAGTTTGCCGAATCAACGGCTCAACGCTATAGTCCCAGGCATGTGCGTTTCCAGTTGGATGAACCTCTGCAAGCGCAGCACTGGTTCTGTCATGCATGAACGACCTCAGTATACCTTTTTCAATAAGAACCGTATGCTTGCATTTGACGCCTTCATCATCAAATGGGAAGTAGCCCAAACCACCTTTCACAGTGCCATCGTCAAAGATAGTGACAAGCTTCGAAGACACCAGCTTCCCCATTTGGTTGCCAAAGCCACCTCCGCTCATTGCAATGTCCGCTTCTAGAGGGTGTCCAATAGCTTCATGGAGTAATGTGGCGCACAAAGTTGGATGCACGACTATGCTGAATTGCCCCGAAGGTGGCGCCTTTACGTCTAGGAGCTTGACTGCTTTCTCTGCCACCGCTTTGCCCAGCGAATATGGCGTGGTTTTGTCGAATAGCTCAAGTCCTCCAGCATGCCCAAGATTCTCTGAGGCAGGACAAATCAGACTGCCTCTCTTTGCTATCACGTCCACAAATAGCATAACGCGCGTGATATTTTGGTGGATACGTGTCCCTTCTGAGCTCAGAAAGAATTTATCGTCGTCTATGCTAATGTACGTTGCCTTGAAGTCTGCAATGTGATTTCCAGCCTCTTTTGAGCCTTTATAAGCTTCTGAGGGGATTTTCGCGATGTCTTCGCTTGAAAAGTCTTGAGGGTGTTTCTCTACTGGAGCATACACGTTTTCTATTGATGCTTTGGCCGGTTCGAACTTTATCTTTTGTTTCTTCAGTTTTGAAGAAGCTTTCGCAAGTTTTGACGCGTTTTTCAGTGTTTGTTCCACCGTTTTAAGGTCCAGTCTGTTGGTTGAGCTGAAACCCCAAGACTTGCCATCTGCAAGAACTCTGGCTCCGATGCCGTTCAAAGAGATAGTGGAAAACTCTTCGACAACGCCGTTCTTGACCGTGCAAGTTGTCATTGTCCGTTTTTGACCGCGCAGCTGCACCAGATCTGCTTTGCCAGTTTTTCTTGCTGACAGACACTTCTCCAATATTTCGAACATTGCCTTCAACTCTGCCAGTTTATTTTGAAGGACTATAATCCCGCTTTTGTTTCTAGTACTTACCTACTCTCTTTCCAACCTTATAATAGAAACCTTCCTCACTTATCCACTTGAAAAGCAAACTCTCATTCCAATTGTATCCTTCGCGAACATGAGCCGCGAGAACCTCACCTATAAACCACACATGATCCCCTGTTTCCACTTCCTTAACGACTTTACATTCAATGCTGACTGGGCTTTCCTCGATAAGTGGAGCTCTCACTCTAGCACCCTTCGTAGGAGTGAGCTTTGCAAGCTCAAACTTATTTACATCCCGGCCTGACTTTTCGCCGCAAACCCGAACGGCTTCCATTAGCTTTTCATCAACTGCGTTTACCGCGTATTCTCCGCTTTGGTGAATCAGACCATAAGAAAACCTGGAAGGCGCAATGCCAACACCGATCAAAGCTGGCTTACTAGAAAAGAAGGTAAACATACCGACGCTTATGATGTTCTTCTTTCCTTCATGTTCCATCGAAACCAAGTAGACAGGCCGAATCGGCAATTGCCTTAAGCCATCTGTAACAGAAACTTCCTTCTTCAAATGTGGCACACTCTGAGACTCTCATGTAAGCACCCTCTTATTTAATGATTTATATACGTGAACTGATTGACCTAGGCAGCTAAATTGCGTAAGTGCCGCATTCCAAAGACGAGGATTTGCAGGCGTTCGAAAGAAGCAGATTGAATGACAAGCCCTTGGTTTTTCTGACTCTGCTATATCGAGTGGTTTTGTGCCTTTTCTTGGGACTATAATAAGTTTAATATAAGAAGAGGAATAAACTGCAATCTAATATTAAAAATATGGTGAGAGAATATGGCAACAAAGAAATTGCTGGATATGTTGAACATGGGGATTGCCCGAGAGATGCAGGTTGCAGTGCAGTACATGTGGCAGCACGTTCAATGGATCGGTGTCAAGGGCTACGCCACAAAGGATGCGTTTAAGTCGATAGCGATTGCTGAGATGAAGCATGCGGAAGCCATCGCCGAGAGACTGTTTTATCTGGGCGCGATACCTACGACAAAGCCAGATCCAATCCGCGTTGGAAAGACTTTGAAGGAAATGGTCTCGCAAGACGTGAAAGACGAAGAAAACGCAATAAAGCTGTACAAACAGATAATCGAGCTTGCCCGAAAGGAAAATGACGAAACAACCGCGTTCCTGTTCATGGAAATCCTGAAGGACGAAGAAGATCATCACGACACTTTCACGACTTTGCTTGAGCAAATATAGACTAGGCATCGAAGCCCGAGAATAGTCGGAACCTTACGACGAACCGTGAATGCGGATCCTCAACAATCTTCTTTTTTTTGTTTCTGCGGAAAGAGAAATCGTTGATGTTTTCTGTTTACTCCGCTTCTTACTTTCCTGCCTCTTTGGCTTCCTCTTTTCCGACAACTTCGGCTTCTGCAAATTTCCTGCCAATCCTCGTTATTTTTATCTTCAAATGATCGCCAGTTTTCGCGTTCGGTATGAAAACCACCAAACCTTCTATTCGGGCTATTCCTTCTCCTCTTCGGCTTGTCTCTTGAACTTCGACTTCGTACTCTTTTCCGGTTTCAACTGGTTTTGGGATGAATCCTCCTCTTCTGCCGAAGCTTCTTTTTTCTTCCATTTGTTTCACCTCTCGTGATTCATTAGTCAAAAAAACTCGTTTGTCCAAGCTTCTGATCCGTGGCTCACACAACTGTTAGTTTTCCGTATTTTCCTGCGTTTAACTGTATTTCCCCTTTGAAGCTTGTGACATAACCGTTTTCTACTTTGACGATGTTGTCAACGTTTACTTGATCGATTTGTTCATTCCATAGGGTTAGCTTTATGGTTCCTGTCTCGTCTGCGATTATCGCGCTTGCCACCTTGTACGTTTTGTCTTTGAATCTGGACATGACTTCGCGTGGATCTGACTTCTCCGTGACCTTGGCTTCTATGTTGACGCGTTTCATTCCATTTCGCAAATCCTCTATTTTCAAGTTCGTCCTCCTGCCTAAGCCATTTTTTCTGCGACTGCGAATTTTCCGCCCACAGAAACTATTCTGACTCTTGCTCGTTCTCCTATCTTGCTTCTTGGAACAAAAATCAGAAGGCCTTGTATCTTGGCTATTCCGTCGCCTCTGCTTCCGATGTCATCGATGGCAACTTCCAGCTCTTGGTTTTCTTTGACGGGCGAAGACTGAACAAAAGGTCTGCTTGGACGGAATCGGCTTTTGCTCCCGAATCTTCTTGGCTTTATTGGCGCGTTTTTTGTTTTTTCTGGTAGCCTTCTTGGCATGTTGAACTTTCGTCCTTATCGCGGAGCCAGCCTCTTTCCACGAGAACCTGCGTGCCCTGCCTTGGACACTTCTGGGTTTTGGTCAAGGCTAGTTACATGCTGAACATGCTTTCCGCCATACAAATCTTGCTAGGTGGCTATTCGTATCGTAAAGCCTCAACAGGATTCAGTCTTGACGCTTTTCTAGCTGGATAAAGTCCGAAGACTATGCAGACTACTGTGGCGAAAACAAAGGCTATTATTGTCCATTTAGGTGAAAAGATAGGGCTTATGGTCATCTTCTGGGTTTCAGGGCTTCGAAAAGGAGTGTTTTGTTGCGGTTGAATAAACCCTGAAAGAACATATGCTAATCTGTATGAAAGCCCATAGCCAGTGAATACGCCGATCATGCCCCCAACTGGGCCAACCAAAATCGCTTCAACAAGAAGCATTGCCAAGACTGTTCGGCTTTTCTTATGGACTTGTTCCCCAGGTCAATATCCGAGTATGAAGCTCTCGGCCAGCATGCTGACGAAGAAAGCGACCGTGGAGATGAGGGCGCTTTTGGTCAATGATAGTTCTGTTGATTTGCGAAGAGCAACCGAGCATAGCAGAACTGTCCAAATGATTATTGCTATTTGCGCATACCTGAAAATCTGAGAGACAAGCCACGTATCTGCTGCAAGCGTGTTATAGGCTACTTGGGCTTCTCCTGGAATACCACTGGCAAGTTCAAACGGATAGAACATCTTGGGTAACGTTGCAAATGCGGCAGCATCTATCACGCCCTCTATCAGCATCGTTATGAGCACGAATCCTACCAATACGAGTATAGGTTGCCAAGCAGTCTTAGTGCCGAAACCTCGAATCATTATAAAAAGCAGTGCTGCAATGATAATCCATCGAGTTACAAATTGTGTAAGAGCTCGCAGTGAAATTGGAAGAATGTTAGCGGTAAGGTTGTCCAAAGCCAATATGAAGACGCCTCGGAAGAACAAGCCGTCTAGATGGATAGTCATGTTTGTTTTTTCTGGCAACGTGAATTCGAATCCTAAACTGGTTATGCTACTCCAATCAGCATTAACCGTGCTGTTTGTCCAGTCGCTTTTGGGCCCTAGGGCGATTGTAAGGTTGTTCCAAACCGTGCTGTTTAATTGACCAAGTTGTTGTGTCAGATTGTAGTAGAAGAAGTTAGCTTGATTGGAGAATAGGTAGACACTTGCATTCTCAAGCTCTGTCACGCCTGGGCTGGCGAGTTTTACCCTGAAAGACATGCTCTTGTAGCCTTCTGCGCCTGAGCAGTTTACTGGTCCGATGTTGGCTAACTGCATGTAGACTTGTGTTTCGTTGATGGCTGAGAATTGTATGCTCTTGTTTCCGCAATATCCTCCGCCTATGTGATCGTCGCTTTCAGTAACTTGAGCGTTGGACGTCCATGTCCACAATGTGCTGTTCTCCGTCCATTCGTCTCCTCTTGAAAAAGCCGGGAAGACTTGCTCGTTGTATGTCTTTGAGAGGTATACGTACGCCGATGCTGAGTATACGGCTGTGAAGAGCAGCATTATGAGAAGTGGCCCCTTCAATTTCGGGTTTTGCATTATCTCTTTGAACGCCTTGTGTGGGGCATATATTACCTTGAGTATTTGGTGCAAGAACGACAACTTGCCTTGTTCTGTGACCGATTCACTGCTTGCTTTTTCTTTGGCCATCTGTTACATTCCAGCTTTCAGTCGTCTATACGTGTTGTAATCGACATATTCTAAGTAGGGATTTTCTGCTTGATATTTAACTGTTAGTCTTTGGCGTTCCCTCTTTTCCAAAATCTGGCTTGTAGTGACAAGCGAATAGGCATCGCTTCCAGCCCCAGAACCGTAGCTTACTATCAAAATGCGCTCATTAGGCTTGGCTATGTCTAGGACTGCAGCCAAACCCAAGGGTGAAGCGCCTGAGTATGTGTTGCCAAACTTTACTACTTGAAGTGAGGGCAGGTATTGTTCTTCCTTGAAGCCTAGCTCTTTGGCGATTCTGACTGGGAATTGGGCGTTTGGTTGGTGGGCCACGAAGTAGTTGATGTCCGTTGCTTGCAGGTTTAGGCGTTCCATGAGTTTCTTGGCTGCCTTCCTTATGTGTTTGAAGTATGCTGGGTCGCCTGTGAATCTTCCGCCATGGCTCGGGAAGGGTTCGCCGTCTCTTCGCCAAAAGTCAGGCGTGTCGGATGTGCATGAATACCATCCTTCAATCTCGGCTATCAGGTCTTGCTTTCCGAAGACGAAGGCGGCAGCTCCATATCCAACGAACAGGTCAAGTTCGCCGCCGGGGCAGTCTCTTGGAGCTGCTTGGGAATTGTCGGTGCCTATAACCATGGCATTTTGAACGCTTGACTTGGGGTAGTTGACGAGTGAGGCCGCGTCTTTAAATACACTTGTGGCGGCTTTGCATGCGAATTCGGTGTCTATGGCATCAACGCCTTGAACATCATCTTCATCTTCTTCGCCGAGCTTCAAGACCTGAGCGACTTTTGATGCTATTGGCTTGACAGCATAGGGGTTGGATTCTGAGCCCACGTAAATCTTGCCTACAAGTGAACTGCAGACTCCAGAGTGGATTAACGCCAATTTACCAGATTCAATCGCGGCCGTCACGGAATCCTCATCTATAAATGGAACTGCGCGCTCGATGCCTCCTTCCTTTATCCTGAATCTGGAGGAGTAGAAGCCATAGCCAACGATGCCTGAGGAATCATACTCTTTCTTCTGTTTGGCAACGGTATATTCCTGATATGGGTAGTACTCATCTGCAAAAGTGAAGGTCAGGGAAATCGTTGGAATCACGTCGCTTTTGTCCACGGAGTAGCGTCTTCTGAACCTTGGGACTACTGGTCTTCCTTCAAGCGTTGAGAAATCGATCGTTTCGTCGTTTTTTATCATTCGGTCTGTTAGTCTTCCCGGAACATGTATCTTTCCGTCGTGAAATGAGACTATGCCATAGACGTAGCTTCCTAGTTTCGTGAACTTGTTTGTTGGCTCGTTGACGAGCGTGCTTACTTCGAGCTTGCCCATTTCATAGAATAGGTCTGTGTCTGCCATTTTTCCGTAGCTTTTTCTGCCGCAGTTTCCGCAGTAGTCTCTTATTTCGAAGTATTCTTTTCCGCAGGTCTGGCAACGGGTTGCTCGTAGTCTGTCGCCGAGGTAGGAGACTCTTCTTTCTATTGGTTCGCTGCTCATTTCTAGTCTCTCCCTAGAATGTAGACGTAGCCTTTTGTTCCGAAGCCTTCAAGCTCAAGCATGCATCCATACTTGAGAGGTTTGTCGGTTTTCACTTGTCTCTCGCCAGTTTCTCCTCTCAGTTGTTTGAAGATTTCGAAGATTTGTGCTCCTCCAGTGGCTCCAAGCGGGTTTCCGTCTGCCTTTAAACCGCCGTTCATGTTCACGAAAAGTTTGTTTTCACCTATCTTGTAGTAACCTTTGTAGTCTTGGCAGCTTTCGTATATGCTTCTCCAGGCTGTTCCTGGTTTGCAGAAGCCTAGGTCTTCGAGTGAGATCATTTCCATGACTGTTGATTGATCGTAGAGCTCAACTAGTTGCAGGTCTGCTAGGGTTGTTCCGGCAGTTTTGAGGGCGTTTTCCATTGCTATTTGGCTTACGATGAAGTGGGTCATGTCGTCTCTTGCTGGGTATGTGAGGTAGTCTGTGGCGGAAGAGGTTCCGAGGATGTATACGGGCTTGTCTGTGAGCTTCTTGGCAAGTGAGTCGCTGGTTAAGATGAGTATGGCTGCTCCGTCAGATATGGGTGCATAGTCGTAAAGCCCTAGGGGTTTGCGGGCTTCCTTTCTTGCGTTTAGGACGTTTTCGACTGTTATTTTTCTTTGGTATTGAGCATACTCGTTTTTTGTAGCATGCAAGTGGTTTTTGACTGATATCTGTGCTAGGGCAGTGTTTAGTTTTTCTTGGTTTTCGCCTGTTATGCCGTATTTTTTGACGTAGGCTCTTAGCATTAGTTCGTGGTTTGCTTCGGGTGTGCATCCTGCGTAGTAGCTCCACGGGTCTTCAAGGAGCATTAAATCATCGCGGATTTTGTCCCATCGGTCGGTCATTTTTTCTATTCCGCCGACTAGGACCATGTTGTGTTTGCCTGCTATTATTGCGTTGCAGGCGCTTGAGAGGGCTGAGCTGAATGAGCGTGTTACCTCCATTGGAACGTGCAGCTCAGTTAGCTCTGACAGGAAGCCTTCTTCGAGGCCTAGTTTGTTCGTGATTGGAAGGAAATAGTCTGAGAGATAGCAGGCTTCTAGGTCTTTGCGTTCTATATTCGCATCCATAGAGGCCTTGAGCCATGCTTCTTCAATCAGCTTTTCGGGTTCTTTCTCGTAGTGTTCCCCGAATTTTGTTCTTCCAGCTGCAATTATAGCTGGGCGAATCTGCATCTCGACATAACACCTTTTATTCTTGTTCAGTCAGCAATATTGGCTTTCACGATGACTTTTAAGTGTTTGCCATCTTGACGTTCGAAAGAACTTACGGTCTCCTTTCAATGTCTTCCTTGGACAGGCTTTGTCTGATGTGTGCTCAGAAAGAATTTTGACCCCCCTATATATACTTTGAACCGATGCTTGAATGAGGGAGTGTTTTGAAGAAGGTTCTTTCAAAACACGTTCTAAACAATAGGCTTAAAAGTCCAATGGCAACATCAGATTTTGATGCTTGATGCCTCTATTGTATGCGGTTAAACACGTTTTCCGTTCATGGAAGCTCTTCTTGGCTTTACTGATAGGCGTAACGTTGGCTTCCACATTTTTTGCGGGCACAGACATCAAAGCAAACGCTACCGCAACACAGGCACTTGAACAGCAACTGAGCCACGTACACGTAGACCTAACCGCATACAGCAACGTCATGAATGCTACACAGATTCTTGAAGCAAAAGAAAGAATCTCAGCTATTCAAGGAATAACGCATGTCGAAGCAATCTCTACTGCTGAGGGACAAGTAACGTACGTTGAAAACAATTCAGTAAACGAATACTACGTTAGAACCGTAGGAATTGCCAATGATTCACTCGTTTATGATGGCTGGCTAAACAGACCAGCAGAACTGGGCGAAAACGAAACCTACATCACAGAAGAATCAGCATTAGCTGCTAAGGCCAAGATTGGCGACGTAATCCAAGTGAACTACTCAGCGTACAGACCATATCCATTAACGCCTGACATCATAACTTTCAACTTGACTGTGAAAGGCTTCGCCCGACTCGATGACAAGGCATACGCGATTGCTTATGGCTACTTCCTTACACAAGTCTACGTCAACGTTGAACAAGTGCCACTATTCGACACGGGTCTTTTGATCGTCAGCTGGGAAAAGACCATGCAGAAATTGCTAAGCGCCGCAAACGAGCTGAATCCTTCAAGCGGCTTAGCTTCCACCAACCTTCTAATCTACTTCGATCACAATGCCTTGATAAACGCGTGGGACATCGACACCTCAATCAAAAACATCAAAGATCTGCAAATCCTCGTCCAAAATGAACTCGTGCTTTCAGGCATGGGCTCCAGCATCACAAACAATCTGGAATCGATCTTGAACACGTTCCGATTCATGTCAATCGCCCTCAGATTCGCATTTACAATCGTTTCTCTCCCAATATTCTTCATGGCCTGGTACGTGGGAACAACAGTTTCCGACGTCTCCTTCAACCTAAGAAGACGCGAAATCGGATTACTATTGACAAAGGGCTTCTCAAGAGGACAAATCCAAAGATTATTCTTGACAGAAACTATTGTTATAGGATCAATTGGCGGAGTACTCGGTGTTCTCTTTGGCTTTCTGCTAAACCCAATCTTCACAGGGTTCAGCACAGACACATTCTTCAACCCCAACCTTATCAGCCCCTACACCATGGCCTTCACAATAGCCTTCGGAGTGATCATAGCCATTGTCTCCACCTACAGCTCAGCCAAAAAATCATCGCAGCTCCCGACTGTTGATGCGCTCAGAGAATACTTGCCTATGGAAGAAACGAAAGCCTACAGGAAAAGATTGACGTGGATTGCATTCATTCTCGGGACCTACAAGATAATAGTCTTCATGCTAGGCTTAAACATGACTGAAATATTGAGCAGGTTAGCTTTCGGTGGAGCAAACTTCATTTTCATAATACTTATCGGTCTATTTCTCATTCTGGACGCCATACTGAACTACATTGGACCCTTGCTCTTCTTCTGGGGCATCACAAAACTTCTCATTGTAGGCTCAGTGAAGTTCCAAGAACTCACCACCCGAGCCGCGAAGTTTCTAGGCGAACTAGGCACGCTTGCAACGAAAAATGTCAGAAGAAACCCAGCCCGCTCTGCGGCAATAGCATTCCTGCTAGCCTTGATCGTAAGCTACAGCGTACAAGTCAGCGGCCAGCTGGCGAGCGAACACGATTTTGCTGTTCGAACCACCTATAATGACGTAGGCGCCGACGTCAGCTTCTACATTCCCTTCACAAACGAAGCAAAGAACATCTCCTCAACCGTAATCGCAAACCTTTCCTCAAGCATTGAAAGCTCAACAATCGAATACACATTCGAAGCACAGGGAACGGTTCATAACTTGAATCTGAAAGCTGTCCAGCCAGAGTCATGGCTCAAAACAGTATACTACGAGAGTTCGTGGTTCACTGGTAATGATGCCACAAAAGCTTTTGAAAACCTAGCAACCGACAACAAGACAATTATCTTGAGACTCGCAGAAGCCAGACTTCTAAAACTCGATGTTGGTGATCAGATCATTCTGTACTTGGGCGGCAGCAATGCAACAGCACTCAAAATCGTCGGGTTCTTCGGGCCGGAGCCTACGCAACAAGAACAAGGTAGCTCATTTGCAGGTTACTGGTCATTTGTTTCAGAAGAGTTGTACAACGAAGCTGGCGGAAATGTCAATCCCTCTACTAGAATGTTGATCAAGCTTAAGTCGGGCGCTGATGGAGAATCCGCGGCAAAGAGCATTCGCGACCTCAAGTTGAACGTATCCTCCGTCCAATCTTTTGCCGAAAAATGGAAAGAGACACAGTCAAACGTGTTCAATGTCGGTATGTTAGACATCCAAAGACTAGGCATATTCTTCGCAATTCTGGCTGCATCTGTCGGCACGGCACTTGTGAGCGCTGTCAGCATGAAAGAGAGAGGGCGCGAAGCCACGATAATGAGTATCAGGGGCTTATCCTTCAAGCAGCTCGTCATAATGTTTCTGACAGAAAATCTCGCCCTCGTCCTATTTTCCACACTGCTTGGCATTTCAGTCGGCTTTGTCATCTTATACGGTAACATATCGTCAAATAACTCCTTTCTCGGCGACTCGCTCATTCTGCGTCGCCTCGTGTTCCCATTGGACTCGGTGCTCACGCTGGCTTCGTGTCTTATCCTAATTTTCGCTTCTACCATTCTCCCAATCGTGATCATGTCAAGAAGGTACGTGACAAAACTTGAAAGGATGGTTCGACTAAGATGAAAGGACTGAATGTAAAAGTTAAGGATCTAATCAAAGCCTATCGCCTTGGCAAAATCGAAGTCCAAGCCCTAAGAGGATTAACAATGGATGTCCAAGCGGGCGAACTAGTAGCTATCATAGGGCCGAGCGGAAGCGGAAAAACGACCCTGCTCAACATCATCGGAGGACTAGACCAAGCAACAGCAGGCAACGTACAAGTCGGAGACACCTTGGTGACAGCCCTGTCAACAACGCAGTTAGTAGACTACAGAAGACAAACCGTAGGTCACATATTCCAAACCCTAAACCTGATCCCAACGCTGTCAGCAGCAGAAAACATCGAACTCTCCATGATCGCACTGGGCGTATCGCGAAGAAAGAGAAGCGAAAGAGTGCAAGAACTCCTTCAGATAGTCAGTCTGACAGACCGCGCTGAACACAAACCCGAAGAACTCAGCGGAGGAGAACAACAACGCGTAGCTATCGCCGCGGCTCTAGCAAATGATGCTCCTGTCCTCTTAGCTGACGAGCCTACAGGCGAATTGGACACAACGAACGCGAAAATAGTCGTGGATTATTTGGTCAAGGTGAACAAGGAGCTTGGCAAGACAATAATCATGGTGACTCACGACCCAAGTGTTGCAAGAGCGACCGACAGAATCCTCCGCATAGAAGACGGCGTCATAAAGATGGCGCTAGCCCCAACGGAAGTCATAGCTGAAGAAAAAGCGGTTTCCTATGTCGACCAGTTGAGAGCCAGAATAAAGGAGATTGATACCCAGATGAAGCAGTTAGACATGGATTTCAAGGCTGGCAAGATAAGCGGTGACGACTACATGGAGAAAAGGCAAAGTCTCAAACAAACCAAAGAAAGTCTCAGAGAGGAATTGCATCGAATGGGTGTCGTAGTCTAGCCAGCTTTCCTCTCTTCAGTCACCTTTATCCCACGTCTTCCAAGTTCGTTCATGAACGTTTTGAAAAGCTCCTTATGCGTTCCCATCCTTTCAGGCGGAACCACACCTCTCTCTCTTATGGCTTTTTTAAGTATCAATTGCGATATGATCGATGTGGGGTAAGCAGTTGTTCTAGCCATAGCTGTTATGCCACGTTTCCTGTCAAAGAAATCTAGTAGGTGGTAAACGTAGCTTGATTTTTTCCCATTTTTAACACCTGAAACCTGAACCTTCAATGCCACGATGTCTTTAACTTCAGGCTTCGAAAGTTTCTGGGCTAAGAGCTTGACGGTTAGCTTTCTCGGCGATACATGAGTGTTCTCTACGTCAACTTGTCTATCATCCAGAAACCCAAGAGCCTCTAAAACCTTAATTTTCTCAGCATGCCCAGGATATCTAAGTGTCTTCTCCCACATCTCTTCAGCCTTGACCGTGTGAACCAGAGATCTCAAGCCATCAGTGTAGAAAGCTTCAAGTCTGCCAACGTTCGGGAATTCGATTTCCTCAATTCCGCTCAAGGCTTCAACTTCAGCCTTCTTGCCTCTTCTTACTATTCCTGCTTTTCGAGTGTACTCGTCGACCAGACTTTCTGGAGACCAAGTAATCACATAGCCTAAAGGCGGTATGGGCGTTTCCGGAAGCCCACCAACCATTATGTGAACAGCCTCAACCTTGTCAAGGTTCGATGCAGCATGCCCAACCAACACGTTGCTGATGCCAGGGGCCAGTCCGCAGTCTGGCACAATGATTACTCCAGCGTCTGCAGCCTTGTCATTTAAAGCCATGGGATCTTCACCCATGTAAGAGACGTCAACCAGATCCTTTCCCGCGACGATGCACGCCTCAGCTAGGCTGTAGCCGAGCTTTCCGGGCAGGAACCCCATTGCCAAGCTGAAACCTTTCAAAGTGTTTACTAAGTCTTTGCGGCTTGTTACGTCAAGCTGAATCCAAGAAGCGTTTTTGGTTCCGATTTTTTCTGCTACGGCTTTAGCCCTTGCTCCGTCATAGTCGGCGACAACAACCTCAACTGAACTCATGCTTCCAGCAAGGTCTTCCGCTGCGACTGAACCTATGTTTCCGCACCCGACAACTAGGACTTTCATAAGGACTATTCAACGTTATTTCCATTAAAGCTTTGTCAAAGCCAGGCTCGATATGATGGATTTGATTTGTGGAGGATTGATTTGTAAGTCTTATATACCCCCCGCTAGCATCTATACGGTTGAGCATCATGGCTGAAATTTGTCCAACATGCGGGCTTCCGAAGGATTTGTGCGCTTGCGGCGAGATCGAAAAGGAGCAACAACGGATTCGCATAAGACTTGAAACACGAAAATTCGGCAGACCATCCACAATACTGGACGGCCTAGACGAAAAAAACACTGATCTCGCAGGAATGGCTCAGAAACTGAAGAATTTTTGTGCGTGCGGCGGAACAGCAAAAAACGGTCAGATTATGCTTCAAGGAGACCACAGAGAAAAGGTTCGCCAATACTTGTTAGAGCTTGGCTATCCAGAGGAGAACATAGAGCTTCAGTAAGCGCGACGTAACAGGGTGCAAGCCTAAGATGGGAATACTAGGCAACATACGTGAAGTATTCAAAACGATGAAACGTAGGAAACCGTCGAAATATTATTGCCCGAGATGTGCCAGTCCAAATATTCACTTGTCCACGAGTCTCGACAACTGGATGACTCCACGGAGGTATGTGTGCGAGAACTGCGGATACAGCGGTCCAATAGTTATGGAGCTTGAAAGAGAAGAAAATAAGCTATAATCGTTTTCTCAGTCTGGAAGCGCCAGGTTCAATTGCCTTTTCAAAGTCTTGTAGCGATTTCTAACCGTGACTTCCGTCACGCCAGCAGCTTCAGCAATATCTTTCTGCGTCTTCTTCTCATTATTCTGCAAGCAAGCAATATACAACGCCGCAGCAGCCAAACCCATTGGATCCTTTCCTGCAGCAGCTCGTCTCTTTCTTGCTTCTCGCAGGATTTGTATGGCTATTCCCTGAGTCTTGCCTGATATTCCCGTGTTTTCAGCGATTTTTGAAACATACGTCAGCGGGTCAGCGATTGGCATGTGCACATCTAGTTCACGAAGCAACAGCCTATAGCATCGAGCAACGTCCTTCTTGTCAACAAGGCTTGCCTCTGCAATCTCCCGAAGCGTTCTCGGAGTTCCACTTGCACGGCAAGCCGCGTAAAGCGCAGCCGCAGCGATAGCCGCAATCGATCTGCCGCGAACCAGACCCTTGTCCAAAGCTTTCCGATAAACGACTGCCGCCTTTTCTTTTATTGGCGGTGGAATGAAAACCTTATCTGAAAGCCGATCAAGCTCAGCCATGGCTTGCGCCAAGTTTCTATCAACCGAAGAATGCACTCTTGAACGTATCTGCCACTTCCTCAAACGCCACATCTGCAAACGCGTGGACAACGGAAGCTTTCTTCCGAAGGCGTCTCGGTCGACTTGGCTTATGGCTGTTGACAAGCCTTTATCATGAACTGAGTAGGACGTTGGCACTCCAACGCGGCTTCTTGATGCCTTCTCTTCCTGAGTGAACGCACGCCATTCTGGACCCTTATCCATCATCTGTTCATACAAGACAAGTCCACAATCGCCGCAGACGGTTTCGCCTGTGTCGTAATCGTGAACAAGGTTTGCGCTACCGCACTCTGGGCATTTGTCGACCAGACGTTGATGGGTTCTGCTTTCTTTGGTGCTCATTTCTTCGCCTCAACCGGCGTGCGTAGAACCGTCACTTTCATGTTCCTAAATCAGGGATTCGGAATCAGAAAACTGTCCATCCGGTTCCCGTGGTAACTACGCAATTGGGATATTTTAATATATAAACTTTACGATTCAGTCCAGAGTATCACAATCAGAAATTTTGAATACTTACTCAGGTTATTGATTCCATGAGACAAGACGTGATTCGTGTGGCAATGCTCCCAGAAAAGCTGCGGAAAACGCTGGAGAGAGTCGTTAACGAACTCAAGGTCAAGGAGAACATTTATGGTATAGGCTTGTTCGGGAGCTGGAGCCGAGGCGACGCAACAACGTCAAGCGACGTTGACTTGTTCCTTCTTGACAAAGGCAATTTTGCCTACGAGTACGTGGAGAGAATCGAAAGAGGCGGCATATTCATAGATTTAGATCACGTTCCAAGACAATGGGTACAGGGTCTAATCCCTGTTGAAGTCGACCAGAAAATGCACGAGATGCAGATCCTCTATGATCGCGACTGGTCGTTGACCAACACGAAGCTTTTGATGGCAAAGTCTTATGGTTCTCCGGAAAGAGTTGGCATCAGAACGGAAGCCCACATCATTGACTCGGACATTTACCTAAGCCGTGCAACTTCCGCCCATTCGAGTGAGGATTACCGCAGCGCATACCTCTTCTCCACAGTGGCGTTGGAAAGCATTCTAAAGGTTTTAATGGATATCGCTCTGGAACCTTTTTCAAACAGTCATGCTGTGGAACGGCTTGAAAGCTCGGCGGCAAAACTGGGAATGCAGCGGCTGTTTGTTGAATACCTGAACATCGCAAGACTAAATGAGGTTGATAGTTTCAGGGTCAAGGAGAAGCTGAAGTTTTTCAGGGTCATTTGGGGCGAAACGAATTTCACAGCTGGGCGAAATCCCTCTAAGCTTGAATCTTCCCATTTCAATGTCCGAACAAAACTCAACTACTTACTAAATCCTGCTTTTCTCCAAGGGCTACTAGCGCGTGCAAACGATTTAATTGACTCTGGGAAGATGGCTGAAGCGTCTCATTACCTTGACAACGTTCTTCTTGACATTATCGAAAACTACGTTTGGCTGAAATCCTCAATCAAAAAAGTCAAAACAGACCACACGACCATTATGCGATCCTTAGAAAGCCTTGAAGATAAAACCCCTAGAAACTATGAACAGATAATCGATTTCTTCGACCTGAGCAACATTGAGAAACTTGACGTGGCCAATGCAATTGAGAGAACGCGAGAGATAATTCTCAAGGTACGAAGAGATAGGAAGGTTTTAATCAAAAATCATTTAATAAAAAGCTAGCTCCTTGCATGATACAGATTCGGAGCCCGGTGGTGTAGCGGCCAAGCATAGCGGGCTTTGGACCCGCCGACGAGAGTTCGAATCTCTCCCGGGCTACCATGAAACCCTAGTCAGTACGACGTTCAAACTCTCGGGTTAATGATGGTTTGAGAGAAGAAGTTTAAACCGCGGAGTTGCTTGGTGCTTCCACGTTTAACCCTGAGTATTCATGCTTTTCCTTAGCGAATCAGCATTCTCTTTCATTCCTTGCTTCTCGTAAAACGAAATAGCATTCAGGCCAAGTACCTAAGAAACGAAAGACCTATCTGGGTTCCTAGCTAAGCCATTTTTTGGCGCCCGCTTCATGTCGCGCGATTGCTGTCTTTTCCACTATTTGTGCGCCACCCAAACACGTTTTACATTACTCTATAATGTAAAATGGTCCATCCATTTCGTCTCTTTACTGGAATTCTTTTAGAACATGAGGGATAACGTGATACACGTGAACGCGCGCTATTGCTTTGCGTGCATTGAGTCTACCAAGCAACATCCTCAATCATTTCTTCGCAAGTCCAAAAAATAAGACTATTGCACCGAAGACAGCGCGCGCACTAGTGGACGCAGGATTCGAATACGTCTGCGACTTCGACGGTGCAAAGATCTTTCGGAAGCGGAAATGCTGACAACATCACCCAGATGAACCCCCCCCTCCAAAATCAACATAGTGGTGCGGGGAATGGGGTTTGAACCCGTATAGTAATGCAGCAACGGATTCCTCTTGAAGCAAAAGTAGCTTCTCTTCATTAGGCCTCCAGCAAGTCCAATCAACACAAAAAAGGCAAAAGATTTGCCTTGCCACTGGATCTCGTGACAGCACCTTGAACCTTCAGGCCTATGTTGAACCTATATATAGGGGTCAGAATTCCGTTCCATAGCAGCAGTAGTCCTGACGAATCTTTTTTATGTTTCTCGGCACAGACTACTACTTCGGTGCTACTCCATTGAGTCTTGATGATATCCGAAATCGCAAACAACGATGGCAAAAGGAAACAGTCCAGAAAAGTTTTGACAAGCTTCCCGAAAGAGAAGAAACCTTCGAAACAAGTTCAAACATTTCCATCAACCGTACCTACGCGCCAGATGACAAACCTGATTTCAATTATCTCCGCGACTTGGGCTTTCCAGGCGAATACCCCTTCACTCGTGGCGTTTATCCAACGATGTACCGCGCAAGGCTTTGGACGATGCGACAGTATGCTGGCTTCGGCACAGCCGAACAAACAAACCAACGCTTCAAATACCTCCTTCAACATGGACAAACAGGCTTAAGCGTAGCCTTCGACTTCCCGACCCAAGTGGGCTATGATTGCGATCATCCAATGGCTTTAGGCGAAGTCGGCAAAGTAGGCGTTGGCACTTCCTCTTTGAGAGACATGGAAACCCTTTTCAATGCCATCCCGCTCGACAGAGTCACGACAAGTATGACCATAAACGCACCCGCAAACGTTCTCCTCGCAATGTACGTAGGCGTTGCACAAAAACAAGGCGTCGCACAAGCCAAACTCGGCGGAACCGTCCAAAACGACGTCCTAAAAGAATACGTCGCAAGAGGCATGTACATTTATCCGCCTAAGCCAAGCATGCGAATGGTCACCGACATCTTCGAATACTGTAGCCAGAACATGCCAAGCTGGAACACCATAAGCATAAGCGGCTACCACATCCGCGAAGCAGGCTCCACAGCAGTTCAAGAGGTTGCCTTCACCTTGGCAAACGCGATAGCCTATGTGCAAGCAGCCATTGACAGAGGATTGGACCTAGACAAGTTCGCAGGCAGACTGTCATTCTTCTTCGCTGCCCACAACAACTTTTTCGAGGAAATCGCCAAATTCAGAGCTGCACGCCGAATGTGGGCAAAAATAATGCAAGAACGCTTCGTCGCCAAAAACCCCAGCTCATGGATGCTCAGATTCCACACGCAAACCTCAGGCGTTTCACTCACAGCTCAACAACCCTACAACAACGTGGTTCGCGTGGCCCTGCAAGCCTTAATGGGTGCACTAGGCGGAACACAGTCACTTCACACAAATTCGTTTGATGAGGCTTATGCCCTGCCAAGCGAACAAGCCGTAACAGTTGCACTCCGCACACAACAAATAATCGCCCACGAAAGCGGCATCGTAGACGCCGTTGACCCACTTGGAGGTTCATACTACGTTGAGTATTTGACAGATGAAATCGAACAGCGAGCTATGAAATACATCGAGCGAATTGACGACATAGGGGGAGCAGTCCCAGCTATTGAAAAAGGGTTTATGCAGCGCGAGATTACCGAAAGCGCTTATCGTTTTCAAAAAGAAGTTGAAGGCAAGAAACGCATCATCGTAGGCGTGAACGACTTCATGACCAAGGAAGAGGTTCCTATGAAGCTTCATCAGATCGACCCAGCGATTGAGAAGAAACTCGTGGAACAGCTGAAGAAGATTAAGCGGGAGAGAAATCAAGCGAAGGTAGATGAAGCATTGAACAAGTTACGCAGGGCTGCAGAAAAGGAAAACACGAACATGATGCCGTTCATACTTGAAGCCGTGAAAGAATATGTAACCCTAGGCGAGGTTTGCGGCACTCTGCGTGAAGTGTTCGGGGAGTACAAGTCGCCCTCCATTTTCTAGGCGATTATGAAGAGGGTTTCGCCTTCGTTCACAGGCTGACCGTCTTGAACGTTTACTTCCTGAACTGTTCCCGCCTTTGGCGTGGTGATTTCGTTCTCCATTTTCATGGCTTCGATTGTGCATAGAACTTGGTTAGCTTTGACTTGGTCGCCTTTTTTGACTTTGACTGAGACCATTTTGCCTGTCATGGGCGCAATCACAGCGCCTTCCACTGCAACCTGCTTGGACAACGCTGCTTTTCTAGTTGTTACCTTCGGTGTTGGTTCGAAACTTGTAAACGCTTGCTTCCTGTTAGGCGTTCTAACCTCTACTTTGAACGCGGCTTCTTCGACCTTTATTGGAAACGTTTTCTTCTGTTCTATTCTGGAGAGCTCGATTCTGTAGGTTTTGGCATCTATTCTTATTGTGAAGGCTTGTTCGCCGTTGAGCTTGTCAGTTTCAAGCTCTATTGTACGTGGTTTGTCGTCTATCTTGGCAGTGAAGGTTTTCTGTGTCGTTTTTGTCAGTTCTATTTTGTGAGGATTGTCGTCCACCTGAATTTCGTAACTTGGCATTTCATGCACCTTATTCGGCTATGCTTTGGCGGCCAGCAAGCACCCATGGAGAGAGTGTTCCTTTCGGTCTGGCAGAGATTATCGCCAGTGCTTTAGCTCCGTTCGAACCTGTAAGATAAGCTGCAACTGCAGCAGATAGCGCAGCAACTTCTTCTAGTTCCACAAGTCTCTCAGGTGCGATGCCGGTTTTTGCGTCTTCTCTCTTGGCTTCTCTTTTCTTGAAGAATTCGACAGCGGGTTGGGGAAAAAGTGCGTAGGTGATCTTGTCTTCTTCGGTTTTGATATATGGTTTTACGTCTTCTGGAATCTTGTCAAGTGAAGGTTCCAAGAGATCGGCAGGTCGGACGGTTATGGGTTGCTCGTCGCCTATGATCTTCTTCTTGATCCTAGGGTCTATTGGGGCTGGAGGTCTTCCGTACAAGCCTTTGACGTAATCTTTGATTTCCTTGGGCACGATGCTGTAGCGTTTGCCTGAGATTACATTCATCACGGCTTGTATGCCCACAAGCTGGCTCGTCGGAGTCACTAATGGCGGATAGCCTAATTCCTTTCTCACTTTGGGCACTTCTTCCAAGACTTCGTTTAATCTGTCCAATGCTTTTTGTTCGCGCAATTGCGAAAGCAGGTTTGAGAACATTCCGCCTGGAATTTGGTGAACAATTATTGAGGCATCGACGCGCTCAGCTTTCGGATCAATGAGTTTGATTGGGTCATAGTATTTCTCCCGAAGCTCTCTGAAATACTGTGCAATTTCGTTGAGAAGTTGGAGGTCTAGGCCTGTGTCATATGGTGTGCCTCTGAGCGCGTATACGATGGGCTCTACAGGTGGCTGGCTGGTTCCCCCTGCAAGCGGCGAGAAGGCAGTGTCAAGTATGTCAACGCCTGCTTCGCACGCACGCAGGTAGGTCATCATGACCATGCCGCTTGTGCTGTGAGAATGCAAGTGTACTGGGAGACCGACTTCCTTTTTGAGGGCTGTTATTAGCTGATAGGCCGGTTCGGGCGCGAGCATTCCTGCCATGTCCTTGATGCAAATAGAGTCGCAGTCTAAGCTAGCTAGTTTTTTGGCAAATTCGATGAAGTGCTCAACCGTGTGGACAGGACTGATAGTATAGCTGATCGTGCCCTGAGCATGTTTGCCTTGTTTCTTCACGGTTTTGATGGCGACTTCCATGTTGCGAATGTCATTTAAAGCGTCGAAGATGCGGAATATATCTATACCATTTTCTGCAGCTTTTTCAACAAACTTGATTAGCACGTCATCGGGGTAGTTTCGGTAGCCAACCACGTTCTGTCCGCGCAGAAGCATTTGGAGCGGTGTTTTTTTGACCTGAAGCTTGAGCTGGCGGATGCGTTCCCATGGGTCTTCGTTCAGAAAGCGTATGGCCACATCGAAGGTGGCTCCGCCCCATGCTTCTAAACTGAAGAAGCCAACTTGGTCCATTTTTTCGGCTATTTTGAGCATGGTTTCGGTGCTCATGCGTGTAGCCATTAGGGATTGATGTGCGTCTCGGAATGTTGTGTCTGTTATGCGGACAGGCTTGCTCAGAGCGAACTATACCTCCTCTCTATATATAGATTGAACTCGAGAGTAGAAAGGTTGAGTGAAGCCATATTAAATCATTTAGGTGTTGGAACGTTTTCCGCATTGATGAATCTGGTTCATAGAAGGCAGAAGAAGAGCGATTGAAGCGTAGGTTGTTGGTGTTGGCAGGCGTGTTTCTAACGCTGATGATTTTGGGATGCTAAGACTTAAGAGAGATGGAACGACAATTTGGTGTGGGCAAAGGGAGAAATTATTAGTGAACAAGGATGCAATCAAAACGGAAGAAGATGTCAGGCGTTCCTTATCTGATAAGACAGAATTTGAAAAGGAAGTTCTGGTCGCCACGTTCAAGATTCCACGGGGAAAAGTCAGTACATACGGAGGAATAGCGGGGAAAGTGGGCAGACCACGTGCTTATCGAGCTGTTGCTAATGCGTTGCATAATAACCCGCTTCACCCTGTTGTTCCTTGCCATCGCGTTATCAGGTCTGACGGCAGATTCGGAGGAGAGAAGATAAGAGCTGAGTCCAGAATGAAGCTTGTAGAGAAAGAAGGCGTTCCAATCGAGAATGGCAGAGTCAAGCTGAGCAAAGAGATTTTGTTCTAGCGCACGCAAGACCCTATGGTGTTCCTACTATTTTTTCTATCTTTTTCTTGTCAATCCCTAACATTGTCTCATTGAACCACTTGCTTGCTGTGCGATACTTTTCCCGCAATTCCTCTTCACTGATGTCAATTGCGACTACTTGTTTTCCGTTAAGCTTGCCTATTATGCCTTCTCCACCGCCCCCAACATCTAGGATTAGCCCATCGGTTTTTATTGGAGCTAGTTCGACTGATTGGGGTTCTGTATAGTAAACGAACTGATCCGCGCGCTTTTTGATTTGTTGAAGTAATTTCTGGTCGTTGATGCCCTAGGCTTTTTTGTTTGCTTGTCGGAGTTTTTCTATTGCTTTCTTGACTTTGCCTTCGCTAATTCTGGATTCTACTTCCCTTAGAAGCTCTGTGACCTCTTCTCTAGTAGGCATATGAGAAAGCCCTGTGGTTTTAGAGTGGAGAGACCCTTTTATAAGCATGCTTAAATGCTACCATGAAGAGAAAGCTAGTGAAAAGCCTAGAATCGAGGTCAAAATGGGTGCTCTGCGATAGCACTAACATGGCTCTTTTGCGCACTATTCTTATTGTTTCGTGTCTTGTCTATCCTGAGTGGAGGGCTGAGTTTGGCTCGTGAGCTGGAGATGATAAAATCCATTGAGAGATGTGTTGACCGTTTTGCGTGTGAGGCAGTGAAGAGGAAGGTTATGGAGGGCAGTGAGAAGCTGACTGCGAAGAGCAGCAAAGCTGAGGTTGCCTCGTGGGTTAAGGGTGTGATGGAGAGGTTGGACGCGCACGTGGATGAGCAAACGAGGTTTCAGATCATGGAGAACTGCGGTTATGCGTGTTCTGGCGTGAATAGGAGGGTCATTGAAAAAGCTAAGGCTAGACGCAAGAAATTCAAGAGCGATGACGAGTTTCTTGAAGCGGAACAGCGGAAGCCTATGAAGGGAACGAAGCTTGAGAGAAAAGGAAACGTGCTCCATCAGTTCTACACGCCACGTTCATACGCCAAATCACTGAGATGCTACTGTGGTTTGCTAAGAGGCTTACCAGCCAATGAACAGATTTCGCGCACTTATTGTCATTGTTCGAAGGGGTTTGTCAGGAAATTCTGGGAAGGAGTTCTTGAAAGACCTGTGAAGGTTGACCTGATACAGTCAGCCGTGTCTGGAGCCGAAGAGTGCGAATTCGTTGTTCATCTGTAATTTCGGACGCCAGTGGAGACCATAAGCGTCAAATAACCGAATTGTTCGAGCAATCAGAAGTTAGCGCGCGCTTTTCTGAAATAGATCTGTCGAAGTTAATAAATATCTCAGAAGCTCATGGGCTTCTAACAAAGAGATAGTGCACTTGGTAGGCGATGTGGGCGCAATTGGAAAAAGACGAGATAAGGCTTCACTACTCTGGCTTCGTGGTTTTTGCGGCTCAAATCCTCAGTATGGCAACAGGCCTCATCTTCACCCTTCTACTCGCAAGGAACATGACAAAACAAGAGTACGGTATATGGGCCAATATTTTCGACGTGATAGGCTATTTTCTTCTGCTGAGTGGTGTGTTTCCGTTTTGGACGATGCGATTTGTAGCTCGCCAAAAACAGGGAGCAGCCAAAACAGGTCTTCTGGCAAACCTAGTCGTCTCTCTCATCTTCACGTTTGTCTATATTTCATTGACACCACTCGTGACAGCCGCATTCAACATTGGTGGGACATATGTGCTCCTGTACGTCATCGCGTCTGCACAAATCATCAACATGTACCTGATCGTAGTGCTGGAATCTGTTCTGAGAGCAAAGAAGCCTCAAGCCATCGGCTACGGCCTCCTCGTAGAAGAAAGCTGCAAGATCATTCTGGCATATCTGCTAATCGTCAGGCTTCAACAATTGTTCTTGGGAGCACTTCTAAGCCTTATAATAGCAGCCGCAGTTCAGGTTTTGTACTACTTGAAACTAACCTTGAAAGAGCTGAGGCAGAAAATTCAGTGGAAATACGCAAGAGAATGGCTCAAATCCTCAATTATCAATATCTATAATGCTGCTGGAAATCAGCTGGCAGCATCGACAATCATCCTGCTGTTCCTTTACGGCGGTCAGGCAGCAAGAGGGGACTATCAAGCAGCATCAACATACTCAAACATAATCGGCTACGCCCTCTTTCTCTCATATGCACTGTACCCAAAACTTCTAGCCAGAAACAACTCCGAAGACGTAACCTCAACGCTCAAAACAGTCTTAATGTTTGCAATTCCAATGACGACCATCACTCTATCCTTACCCCAATCACTACTTACAATCCTAAACGTACACTTCAACGAAGCAACACCTATTCTTATGCTGCTGGCCCTTGACGCCTTTGTCATCCTAATTTCGCAGTTCTATTCTACAGTCATACTTGGTGTCGAAAAAATCGATGAAGAAGCGAAGATACCCTTCAGAGAACTTGTCAGAAGCAAGATTTTCAAAGTGTTCACCCTGCCCTACATACAAGCTGCAATCTCTATACCTACCTGCTTCTACATTCTAACTAACTATGCAAGCGGACGACCCGTCCGCGCAGCAGTCTTCATGACAGCAATCAACCTTGCAGCCCACACCGCAACACTAATCATTCAATACGCAATGATGCATAATTCCGTCCGAATCAACGTTCCTTGGAGAAATATCGGTAAATATGTTCTTGCCTCAGCCGTTTCAGCAGCGTTTTTCTACATGCTTCCAGACACAACCACGATACTGTTGACTCTGTCCGTCATTTTAGCAGGAAGCGCAATCTACCTTTCAGTATTGTTGGCAATCGACAGAGATGCAAGACATCTGGTAAGGGCAATCTGGCACGAAATCAAAGCCATGGCCAAGAAATAGGAATCTGTCCAAGCATAGCGCCCCTCTAGTCACAAATCGATCCATTTAGAGTTTTTAACGCGCATGAATACCCTTGGATTTTTCAGTATCTAGGCAACTGTTACTTGTGGATCATGAAAAATCAACGGTTTTCTGCGTATGTCAGCTCATAGTGGTAGGTTTGAGTGTTTTCTTGTTGGTCTTTGTTCTCTTTTTGTGTTTAGGCTTTCGAGTGCGCTTATGAGTTTTGGTCTTGTTTGGGCTGGGTCTATGACTTCGTCTATGTAGCCTTTCTGTGCGGCAATGTATGGAGATGCGAATTTCTGGCGGTATTCAGCCACTAGTTCTTGGTGTTTCTGTTGTGGGTTTTTGGCTTCTTGGATTTCTTTGCGGAATATGATGTTTATGGCTCCATGAGGCCCCATGACAGCGATTTCAGCTGTGGGCCAAGCGTAGTTGATGTCTGCTCCGCTGTGTTTGGAGCCCATGACATCGTAAGCTCCGCCATAGTCCTTTCTGAGGATGACAGTGATTTTTGGCACGGTTGCCTCACAATAAGCATACAGCAGCTTGGAACCATGTTTGATTATTCCACTGTGCTCCTGTTCAATGCCTGGCAAGAAGCCTGGGACATCTACGAAGGTGATTATTGGGATGTTGAAGCAGTCGCAGAAACGTATGAAACGTCCAGCCTTCATGCTGCTGTCGATGTCTAATGCTCCAGCATAGTGCATGGGCTGATTGGCAACAATGCCAACTGCCTTTCCGTTCAAGCGTGCAAAACCGATTACGATATTCTGTGCCCATAAGGGCTGGATTTCAAAGAGCTCGCCACCATCAACCACACGAACTATGACTTCCTTGACGTCATATGGTTTATCTGGGTCATCTGGAAGGACTTTGCCCAAACTTTCGTCTGTACGGTTCGGATCATCCGTAAACTCCACAGCTGGCGGATCTTCAAGGTAATTGCTTGGCAAATAGCTCAGCAGCTTCTTGATTAGTTGTATGCAGTGTTGCTCATCCTTGGCTATGAGTTGGGCAACGCCGCTCGTGTTAGAGTGAACCATGGCTCCGCCAAGCTCTTCGAAGCTCACCTCTTGTCCCAATGCCGCTTTCACCACGTCTGGGCCTGTGATGAACATGTGGCTTGTCTTGTCAACCATGATGATAAAGTCGGTCAAGGCTGGGGAATAGACCGCTCCACCAGCACACGGACCCATAACAGCACTTATCTGCGGAACGACACCAGAGCTTATCACGTTGCGGAAGAAAATGTCACCGTAACCAGCAAGACCAGCAACACCCTCCTGAATACGAGCCCCACCACTATCATTCAAACCAACAACAGGAGCACCAGTCTTCAAAGCCAAATCCATAAGCTTACAAACCTTCCTAGCAAACATCTCACCCAAAGAACCACCAAAAACAGTAAAGTCCTGAGAAAAAACGTAGACGAGTCTACCATCTATTGTGCCATAGCCTGTGACGACACCGTCACCAGCGATCTTCTTGTCACCCATGCCAAACTCGGCACACTGATGAACAACAAACTGATCAAGCTCATTGAAACTGCCTTCATCGAGCAGAAGCTCGATGCGCTCTCGAGCCGTAAGCTTGCCTTTGGCGTGCTGATCCTCAATCCGTTTCCGTCCTCCGCCCAGCTTGGCTTGTTCGCTTAGCTCTTTTAGACGCTTGATCTTCTCATCAACAGAAGGCTCTTTGATAGGCGCCATCTTTGTCCCTCTTTTCGGCGTAATATTGCCGAAAGAGGTATTTAGAACATGCGGAAAAAACTAGGGGTACGATTTGGTTTGAAACGCTATTTCTTGATTGTGCCTATCTCTCGACTTCTTTTTCTCAGTAGTGGGATCGCCACGAGCGCTGTTGCCATGAACAGTAGCAGTATTAGGAATGATGTAAGCTCTGGGATTACGTGGTATTGAATGTCGTATCCCATTTCCGTCGTCGTGATGGCGTTGCCTACGTTGTCCTCGGCTGAGATCGTGTAGGTTACGTTAGTGCAGTATGGAAAGCTTGGGATAACAGCATTCCAAATATTCCCCTCAAGATTCGTCATGTTGACAACTCTAATCCACGTTCCGCTGCTGTTCGCGTAAGCGTAGAATAGAATCACCCGCTTCACTCCACTAACCTCGTCAGTGACTGTGGCGTTGACTTTGACATCGTCCTCAGGAAGCACATTGTCCTTCAGTGGGAATTGAGAAATATCCTTGATGTCAGGCGGCGTAGTATCAACAGAGAAGCAAACTTTGCAGGATGCTCCCATTCTTCCATCAGTATCATTAGCATAGACTATTACGTAATGCGATCCGTCTTGGAGAGCAGTTAGAGTCGTGTTTCCAGATATAGTGAAGTTTGCTTGCCCATCCAGAGCATAGCCGATCCATGAGGTTGCCTTGTCAACCGTGAAAGTCAGCGGTATGGAGCTAGTTGCATATATCATGTTCTTAGGCGACAAAATCCTGATTCTTGGTGGAACACAAGCTTTGACAGTCATGCTCGTTGTAGCCACAAAAATCGCAATAAGCAAAATAGGCAAAACTACGCGGTCAATCTTTGCTTTCATCCCTTCTCCCTGAGTTCGTACTACAGCGACAGCGTTTTTAAAGGATATTCCGACACAGTCATATCACCATTCATATGATCGTGCTTGCCCAGCAAAGAATCGACAAAAACCTTCGAAATCTGGAATGATCGTTTGAGTCTTCATTTCCAACAACATGCAAAAACCATATAACCACAACAGACCAAACTCGTTCTTCAAAGAAGGAAACAACATGAAGACCAACCCAGTCATCAGGACCGTGCTCGAGCACAAATCTATACGAAAATACACAGACCAAACACCGTCTGATGAAGCCATAGAAACAATTGTCAAAGCAGGCCAGCAAGCACCCTTCGCCTCCCAAAGCTACAGCGTTCTACTATCACGAAACAGAAAACGCAACCCATGGAAAGCTCCACTCCTATTTACGATCTGCGTTGATTTCCACAAGTTTGAACTCATAATGGCTAGAAGAAAGTGGAAGCTCGTCACAAACGACCTCACACTCCTGTTCTTCGGGATTCAAGACGCTGCCTACATGGCGGAAAACATTGTCATCGCTGCAAGAAGCCTCGGGCTTGGGAGCTGTTTCTTGGGAGGTGCACTTTACCGAGCCGACAAAATCGCAAAGGAATATGACCTCCCCAAAAAAGTCTTCCCACTGGTACAGTTAGCCATGGGCTACCCAGCTGAAGACCCACCCACAAGACCCCGCTACCCGATGGAGTTCACTCTTTTCGAAGACAAATACCCTAAACTAGACCCTAAGGCAATTTCGCATGCCATGAAACAGATGGATGAAGGCTATCTCGCCCAAGACTACTACCGAAAAGCGAGATACATGATACCGTTGGAAGGAAGACGCAAAGAAACATTCACGTGCAACAGCTACAGTTGGACAGAGCATATCTGCAGAAAATGGGGGCAATGGTACCCAGAACCAGACGAGCTGCTCAATCAGCTTGAGAAAAGAGGCTTCAACGTAACAGGAAAAAAGCCAAGATAAGATCATCGCCTACAGCAACTTGACTACTAGGGAGCCATGGTTAGTTCTTTGAAAGTCGGTCTACGGAATCATTCTTTGCCGCAACCTTTTCTAATGCTCTCGCTTTGACAGAACCGCACCGCACATTGGACAACGATCTGACGTCATAATAACCTGAGCACCACAATTAGGGCACATGGTGTAGAGAGCGAAAACTAGAAAGTAAACCTCTCTTCCATGCCTTTCCTTTTTCAAAAAGCCTCGACTAGCTAACTGGTTCAGATAATCGCGCGCGCAAGGAAAGCTGTTTCGAAGAGAGCTAGCATCGCCTTGATAGACCTTGATCCGCACGTTCACCAACACCAAACGATGGAAAACACAAGACAATGACACCGCTAGGGACCAAAGTTGATGTTAGTTTGGACTGCAGTCTCAGTGATTGAAATCGTAACTTCCTTGTGCAGAGTAACATGGATTTTGAGACATATCCCAGTTTGTTTATCGAACCAACGCTTCATGTCCGATGTTGGCCAATCATATTCCATAACCCAACAATTCCTCTGCTTCCCTAAAACGCTAATCGATTCGCTCCCACTTATGGTGTTGACCCCAAAAGAAATGTCAACCCAAGAACCTAGTCTTACATCTGTTGGAATCCAAAACGCCCACTTCTTCCCAGTATAGTTTGAATCTGAGCAACTAATGACTTTGCGAGTAAACGCATTCACTGTCCAGTTGGCTTCACCAACCGTTGTCTCAACGTCTTCGTTGGTAACGTTCCCCACTCCATGAGAAATCAAGTAAAGACTGATGAAATCCCCATCAGTTCCAGTCACGTTCCAAGCCATGTACTCAGTGTGATTGTGCCCAGTCCAAGTGAAAGCCTGTTCATAGACCATATAGGCATCCGAGGTCAACCAAGAAGGCTTAAGCATCTGCTGCAACGACTTATAGTAGTAGAGTCCTGCTGTGAGAGACACGATGAGAATCGACAATGCAACGACTATTGCCAATCTCTTTTTGTCCATAAAACGACACGTGCAGCTTCTCGCTTAAAGGTTTAACCAACCAAGAAAAGGAAAGAAGCTGGCTTAGCGTTTCTTTAATGAAACATCTCCCGCCAATACACGCTTCATCGCCCCATCCTCAAGCCTCAAAATCAACGCACCCCCGTTATTAACGTCAACCGCCAAACCGCTCAATCTTTCAGTTTGGCCAGCAACTTCAACCTGATGCCCCAGAAACCCTGCGTATCTCTTCCACCGATCCAGAATGGAACCAGATCCACCGCTTAAAAACAGCCCATAAAGACATTCCAATCTCTCGAGTAATGCCTTGAACAGCTCCTCTAGTCGAATCTTTCTTCCAAGCTTAGTCTCCAACGAAGTCGCAGTCTCTCTGAGCGAGTCGGGGAAAACCTTTGCGTTGAAGTTCGCGTTAATTCCAACTCCCACTATGGCATAGTTGACCTTCTTGCCTGTAGTGTTCATCTCGGTTAATATGCCGCAGACTTTTCGGTCATGCACCAGCACGTCATTAGGCCATTTCGTTTCAGCAGGCAAAGAGTACAATTCACGCAGAACCTCAGCCACGGCTAGACCAGCCGCAAACACTAGCTTAGCAGCTTTGTTCGCGGGGAGTTTGGGCCTAAGTATAACGGAAAACCATAAGCCCCCAATAGGCGAAACCCATTTTCTGCTAAGCCTTCCGCGTCCACTCGTTTGCGTTTCCGCAATTGCGACCGTTCCTTCGGGAGCGCTGAGCTTTGCCAGCTCCCTGGCCCAATCGTTTGTTGACGCGACTGAATGACTGAAAAGTATGTTTCGACCTAAGCTCTTGGTTCGCAAGCCTTCCTGGAGCCTATCCACACTTAGCCTTGTTCGCACGGTTTGGTCTTACCGTTCGGGTTTTTCAACAAGCTCCAAAAGAACGCCTTTCGTGCTCTTTGGATGAATAAAAGCAATTTTCTTTCCTTCAGCGCCAGCCTTGGGCGTTTCGTCAATTAAGCTGACACCCTTCCGCTTGAGTTCTGCCAAAACTCCTTCAATGTCTTCGACCTTAACTGCAAAATGGTGAATACCTTCACCGCGGGTTTCAAGGAAATTTGCAACTGTGCTGGTGTTGTCTAGAGGTTGCAGAAGCTCTATCTGCGTTTGACCACCAGGTGAAATGAGTGCCACCTTAAGCTTCCGCTCTGTCAAGACGTGGATGCCTTCAAGTTTGAAACCCAAAGCGTCACGGTAAATGCTGATCGCTTCGTCCAAGTTCTTCACGGCAACCCCAACGTGATCCATACCTACAAACATCGCAATCAACTTCCTAACAGGACGTTAGAAGCCATGCAGAGCACATTATAAAAGAGTTTCTGACGCCTCTTGCGTTTTGCTTGCTCGAAATGTAGTCTGGTCTGGCGAGCTCTTGCCAAGTCACATAGCAGGCGAGCCACATAAATAACGCGTGCTCATTATAGAAAAAGACATGCTCACCGAAGAAAAGGCTCGAAGAAAATGCTTGCATCATCCTGCCATGGAATGCCCTACGCCAAACAAGCCCTACGTTTTCACCAAAGCTGAGCCTCATAGAAAAAGACTAAATGCTGAGCGTGACAAAATGCTCACGGGAAAGCGTGAGCATGGAAAGAAGTGAGAGACTTCCAGCTAAAGCAGCAAAACTGAAAGATCTCATCAACTATCAGGAAGGATCCGTTGTAAGCCGAGCATTGATTGACAAGAAAGCAGGTTCAGCGACTCTTTTCGCCTTTGACGAACGACAAGGGCTAAGCGAGCATACAGCACCTTGCGATGCCATTGTTGAAATCATTGAGGGTGAAGCAGAAATAACCGTCTCAGGCACGCCACATCACCTGAAAGAAGGAGAGATTATCATAATGCCAGCTAACAAGCCGCACGCACTTAGAGCCATCAAAAGGTTCAAAATGCTCCTCACAATGATCAAAGCTTAGATGGATGCCGTACAACGTGCCAACTTAGCTTCCAAGGACAGACTCATTCATTTGGAGGCTTTTCCAGCATTTTTCTTGGTTATGCAGACAAGTGCTGTTGAGATTACGAGCAGAAGCAACATTGAAAAAGGCGAAAGCTCTGGGACCACGATGTATGCGTAGTTGTATCCATTGTTGTCATCGATTGCTTGGTTTCCGGCACAGTCGCATGCCACTATTCTGTACTGTACGGAAGTCTCAATGCTTTGTCCAGGTATAACAGCTTGGTAGAGGTCTATCCTGCAGAAATACATGGGCAAATGTGTCCATGTAGCACTATAGTTGAGGCTGTACGCTAGGATAACCTCGCTCACGCCACTAAGCTGATCTGTGACGTTCACGGCTATTCCCACATCTTGATAAGGCTGTATCTCTTTTTCAGGCATCTGAAGCACAGACCTAATCGACGCTGGATTTGTGTCCAAGACAACTTCAGCTGTGAAGGCAGGAGAAACCCACCCGATATTATCAACGAGTTTGGCATACACTGTTTTCACTCCTTCGCTGGGAAGAAGTAACCAGTTTCTTAACTGACTGAAAGGCTCCCAAGGAGTCCACGCAACGTCATCGTTGCTAAAACACATTCCAGCGATACCGGAAGCTGCATCATTCCCAGAGATGCATAAAATCACTGATGTTGAGTTTGTGTACGACGAGCCGTTATTGATGGCTAAGGATCCTGTCGGAGGTGTTTTGTCCAATTTGATTTCTGTGACCGTCCTTGGGGTTTCTCGGTTTCCTGCTTTGTCAACGCTCCAGTATTCTAAAGTGTTGTTGCTTGAGTCGTAGGTGACGTACGGCTGGCCGTCGAGGCTTACTGTCCTTGTTGGGCCATCGTTAATTCTGTAGTAGGTTTCCATCACCCCACTGTTTTCATCTGTTGCGGTGAGGTTTATCGTCAAACTGTGGTTATGCCACAATCCATCGTAGTTGTCGGTCGTTATCGGCGGGATCTCGTCCAATGTGGAGGTCACTGCAAGCAGAGTCTGATTCTCACCCCCGATTCTGTCCTCATAATGATACTCTGGATATCCAGAGGGTATCGGCGGCACGAACCCTCCTATAAAGCCCTCAGCCTCGACTGAGATAGTATAGAACCCAGTGGAGTTGGCTTCCAAGTTCCATGATGCGCTTGCGGTCTCTCCAGCAGACATGTCACTTAGAGTTTTCTCAGCTTGTTCGCCCGAGGCTAGAGCCAAACCTTCTGGAACATTGATTGCGACACTGACGTTGTGACTTGGATACATTGATCTAGGGAAGGGGGCGGGGCATGGATAGGTGATGTTTGCAGTTACCGTAAAATTTCCTGGCAGCATGTTTCTTGGCGCTGACAATTCAATCTTCCACGGGCAGATCAGTAGGCTCCAGTTACCCCCTGTGCTCCATGCGGTAGCAAACTCTTCGTAGGTCAGGTTCTGCAGAAATGACAGTGAGTCTCGGAACATGAAATGCGTGCTGTTGTAACCTACTGCAATGCGGTAGTGCCAACCCCACAGCATTATTATCGGGAAGCCTTGAGCAAGGACGGACTTGACATCGTCCAGGGTCAAGCTTGTCTCGAACGCGGCATAACCTAGGTTCCGTCCTGTGTAGCCAGTGACATTCTGGGGCAATTGCGTTCCCACTGACGTGCTCAGGTTGCTGAAATGCGTAGCCCTAACCATATCACAGGTGTAGGTACCGTAAGGATTAGGCTCGGTTCGAGCAACATCAGCGATTTCTTGCTGATCAATGTCCGGGCCAAAATAGTCAAAGACCATCTCAAGGTCAGCAGGTCCACAGTTGTAGCCTGTCACTTGGCTGTGAAACGGAACGGGCAGGAAAACTTCCGACGGATTCTGGGAGTAGGAAAGCTTCAACCTGAAAGAGAGCACTATAAAGATAAGAGGAATTGCAAGAAGAATCTTTGTCTTTGAAATGGACATATCATGGATTAAAATCAGCATACAATCTATTAAAGCGTTGCCAGATTCTAGGCGTGAAGGAATTTCTGCGTGCATTGCTTACGAGGAAAGTACTCTTGTCTATGGTGGAAGTCGCCCGCAAATACTTTAGAGAAGGAGCAAAACAGCAAACCATCTAGCAAGGCTGGAAGCGATAGCTTCTGCATCAACCGTAAATCCGATCGGCATTGAACTAGCAGCAGAGGCGGCAAAATGCCACATGGAACTGTCACAGCAAGCCAGAAAGGCGAAACTTAGAACTCCAAGCCTTTTCGACGCCTTAACTCTTGCCACAGCGAGACTCCTGAAAGCGAAAGTGCTCACGGGAGACGAACACTTCAGAAGCCAGCTTGAGACAATATGGATAGGATCATAAGCTAACTAGCCACCAGCCAAGTTACTGCTTGACAATGCCCACGAAGTTCTGGAGAATCTCGCTTCCATGTTCGGTATTGTTGACTTCGGGATGAAACTGAACTCCGTAAAGCGGTCTCTTCACGTGCTTGATGGCTTGAATCTTGCAGTTGTCAGACAGCGCAAGAACCGTGAAGCCAAGAGCCTTCTTGACCTCATCGTTATGTGACTCCCAGACAAGAAACTCCTTCGGCAACCCCCTAAACAAGTCATCCTCATCAACAACCTTCAACTGAGACAAGCCATACTCTGGAACCTCGGCAGGACCAGCACTGCCGCCAAAGTGAAGAGCCATTAACTGCATGCCAACACACTCGCCCAGAATCGGACCTTCAAAATGGTCAAAATAGTCAGTGCAGCTGCCAAGTTTAGGAGACTCCCAAGCCACACGAGGTGCTCCACCACTTAGAACCAACCCGTCAGCATCAATCTCACCCACAGGCGTAGTGTTAGGAATGATCTTGGAATCGCAACCGATTTCTCTCAGAACTCTCCAAATCCTATGCGTCCACTGACCACCATTATCAACAACATAAACCTTAACAGGCTTACTCATACTCGATCGTCCCGGGCGGCTTGTTTGTTATGTCAAAAACAACCCTGCTTACATCATCCTTCAACGTGTTCGTGATCCGTACTGAAATTCGCTCCAGAACCTCATGCGGAATCTTGGAATACGCAGCACTCATCCCATCCAAGCTTTCTACAGCTCGAACAACAACAACGTGTCCATATGCACGCACGTCTCCGTGAACGCCAACCGCCTTGCATGGCAGCAAGACCGCGAAATATTGCCAAGGCTTGGTCATCTTGCCTTCAGCCACTGCCTTTTCAATCTCCTCCTCCACAATGGTACAAGCTGCACGAATAATTCTCACACTTCCAGAGTTGGCTTCACCAACAATACGCACAGCCAAGCCTGGACCAGGGAATGGTTGACGTTCATAAAGCTCGGAAGGCAGACCCAATGCTTTGCCGACCATTCGCACTTCATCCTTATACAAGTCCCAAAGCGGTTCAACAATCTCGAACTCGATCTTTTCAGGCAACCCACCAACATTGTGATGGGATTTGATTCTGTCTCTAAGTCCACCGCCGCTTTCAATCCAGTCTGGAGCGATTGTTCCCTGAACAAAAAACAGTGCTTGCTCCTTGCGGGCCGCTTCCTCGAAGATTCTAATGAACAGTTCGCCGATGATTTTCCGTTTCTGCTCAGGATCAATCACCCCTCGGAGCTTGTCATAAAATCGTTCCTTGGCGTCTACCACAATAACATTCACACCCAACTTTCTCAGCAGTTTCTCGTTGTTTTCAATCTCGTTCTCCCTCATGTAACCTGTGTCAACAAGAACACAGAGCAGATTCTCGCCGATGGCTCTGTTCACCAAGATGGCTGCTGTTGTAGAATCTACACCGCCAGAAGCCCCGATAATCGCTTTGCCTTCAATCTTGGCCTTCAGCGCCTTGGTCGACTCTGCAATGAACTTCTGAGCATCGAACATACTTTGCCACAAGCTAGACAATTAAGAATGGAATATAAAAGCCTTGTAAACACCAACAAAACCAAATCCTCCTGTAAAAGCCCCATACAAGATGTTGACAAACAAACGTCACTATCGACCGACAGTCTGGAAAACTATAAAACATAGGTTCACAAACTAAGTTAATCTTAAAAAACAGGTGAAACCGATGGAAAAGTACACTCACGACCTGATTATTGTCGGAGCTGGCCTTGCTGGACTTCGAGCTGCGGTTGCTGCCGCAGAGGTTAGCAACAAACTTGACATAGCTGTTCTCTCAAAGCATCATCCGTTGCGTTCGCATTCTGTGTGTGCACAAGGCGGAACAGCAGCAGCAATGAGAGAAAAGGACTCATTTGAATTGCATGCAGCAGACACGGTCAAAGGTGCTGACTTCCTCGCAGACCAAGATGTCGTGGAATTCTTTGTCCAACGAGCTCCTAAAGAAATAGTTTTGACAGAACACTGGGGATGCCCATGGAGCCGAACCGAAAACGGCAAAATAAACCAGCGTCCGTTCGGAGGACACACTTTTCCAAGAGCATGCTTCGCGGCCGATATGACCGGCTTTCACGAAATGCACGCTATCTATGGCAAAGCTCTAACGTACGGTAACGTGAAGTTTTATGATGAATGGTTTGTCACATCAATCGTAACCGAAAACAACACGGCAATCGGCTTGACAGCTATAGAGATGAAAACAGGTCAAATGCAAGCCTTGAGAGCGAAATCCATAATCCTCGCCACAGGCGGACATGAACGCATATACGAATTCACCACATTTTCACATTCTACCACAGGCGACGGCATGGCAATGGCCTACAGAGCAGGCGCACCCCTAGAAGACATGGAATTCGTCCAATTCCACCCGACTGGCTTGGTGCCCTCGGGCGTCTTGATAACTGAGGGAGCACGAGGCGAAGGAGGATACCTGATAAACGCCAATGGCGAACGGTTCATGAAAAAATACGCACCTGAAAAAATGGAGCTGGCGCCGCGAGATGTGGTTTCGAGAGCGGAACAGACTGAGATCAACGAAGGAAGGGGACTGCAAGGGCCCTATGGATATTACATCGCTTTAGACCTGAGGCATTTGGGCGAGGAGAAAATCAACGAAAGATTGCCGCTTATACGTGATGTGGCGATAAAGCTTGGAGGAGTAGACCCGGTTAAAGAGTTCATACCCGTTAGACCCGCAGCGCACTATTCGATGGGAGGAATCAAAGCCAATATCAAAACCGAAACCCCGATTGCTAGCCTATATGCGGCGGGCGAATGCTCATGCATAAGCATTCATGGTGCAAACAGGCTTGGCACAAACTCAACTGCTGATTGCCTTGTCTTCGGCGCAGTAGCAGGCGAAGAAGCAGCTAAACACGCAATGGCAACTGGCTTACGTGAGATTCCAAGCGAGAAGCTTTTGGCAGAAGAAAACAGAGTGGCGGAACTCTTCCGAAGAGAAGGCACGGAAAAAGTTCCAGTAATAAGAGACGAAATGAGACGTGTCATGAACGAGAAAGCTTGGATTTACCGACGCGGAGACCAGTTGGAAAGCGCTTTGAAAGAGATACGCGAACTCAGGAAGAGATTTAAGAACATAAAGGTCGAGGACAAGGGCAAGCCTTTCAACACAGGATTCTTGAACGTGTTGCAGCTTGACTTCATGTTGGAGCTTGCTGAAGTGACAGTTGCCAGCGCTATTCCAAGGGCCGAGTCGAGAGGAGCACACTCAAGAACTGACTATCCGAAACGCGATGATCAGAACTGGCTGAAACACACGCTAGCCTACCACACGGTGGATAGGCCAAGGCTTGAGTATACGCCAGTTACGATAACGAAGTGGCCGCCAGTGGCCAGAACCTACTAGGAGGAAGAATACCATGAGCACTAAGGTTGAGAAGATTGTTGAGTTCAAGATAAGCAGGTACGATCCAGAAAGCAAGAAGCATTACGAATCCACGTTTAAAGTGCCTATTCGAAAGGGAACAACGATTCTTGATGCTTTGATGTACATCAAGGATGATCTTGATGGGACTTTGACGTTTAGGCATTCGTGCAGGATGGGAATTTGCGGAAGCTGTGGAGTAAACATCAACGGTAAGCCTATGCTGGCTTGCTACACGCAAGTGCTTCATCTTGAGGCTGATTCGTTGACGATTGAACCGCTTTCAAACCTACCAGTAATCAAAGACCTTGTCGTTGACATTGACCCGTTCTTTGACCAGTACAAGAAGACTATGACTGTTCTGATCAAGCCAGAAGAAGAGCTCAAGAAACCTAACGAATTCGTTCAGTTACCAGTCGAGCTTAAGAAGTTCTGGGACCTGACGCTCTGCACAAAGTGTTCAATCTGCTACTCGGCTTGCCCAGCAGCCATAGATGACAGGTTTCTTGGACCCGCAAGCTTAACTGCCAACTACAGGTTTGTCGCCGACTCAAGAGATCAAGGCTGTCCTGGACGTTTGAAGCCAATGGCAGACAATATCTGGCTTTGCACCCAATGCAACTCATGCACACTATTCTGCCCTAAGCTTGTTCAGTGCGCAAATTCGCTTGTCGAGGATCACAGCCTGCTCGTCGAGGCTGGAAACCTGCCCAAAACGGTCATAGACGTGCTTGAGAGAGTTTACAAGTACCGCAATCCGATGGGTACGCATCAGAGCAAGCGGATGGACTGGGCCAAGGATCTGAATGTTAAAACTTATCCGACAACGACAAAGGCTGACGTGTTGCTCTTCACATGCTGTTCAAACTCATTTGACTTGAGAAACCAAGAAGCCGCGAGAAACATGGTTGAAATATTCAACAAGCTAGGTGTCAACTTTGCTGCGCTTGGGTCTGAGGAATGGTGTTGCGGAGACCACATGCTCAGAATGGGCGAAAAAGGATTGTTTGAAGAGCTTGCCAAACATAACACTGAAATGTTCCAGAAGCTTAAGACGGAAAAGATTGTTACACTTTCGCCTCACTGCTACAACACGTTCAAAAACGATAAACCGTACGCTGATGCAAAACTCAACATTCAGCATTACACGCAGTTCTTGGCTGAAGCCATCAAGCAAGGCAAAATCAAGCTCACAAAACCTGTCAAAAGAAAAGTGGCTTATCACGATCCATGCTTTCTAGGCAAACGCAACGACATCTTCGATGCACCGAGACAAGTGTTGCAGGCAATTCCGGGATTAGAGCTTGTTGAGATGAAGCGAACGAAGCAGAGCAGTTTCTGCTGCGGCGGTGGTGCTGGCAGAGTCTGGACGGAAGAAGCTGAACCTGAGAAGAGACCTTGCGTGAACAGGGTTAAAGAGGCTTTGGATTTAGGTGTTGATACGATAGCTGTGGCGTGTCCGTACTGCATTACGACTTTGGAAGATGCCGTGAAGGTGCTGGACATCGAAAACAAGATTGCCGTCAAGGATGTTCTTGAGCTGCTGAAAGAGGCAATATAGTTTTCTATCTTTTCTTTCTCAATATGATTCTGAAAGGTTTCGGGTTACCTCTGGTTTGATTCCGTCAAGATTTCACGGTTAAAAGGGATAAATTAATATAAACACTATTTTCTTTACGTTTAGCAAGGCATGGGGGAAGCATGTTGTTCGGTTATGCTGGCCGCGTACTCCACGTAGATTTGTCGTCTGGAAAAACTCATGTTGAACCATTGAATGAGGATTATGCGAAGAAATACATTGGCGGAATAGGTTTAGGCATCAGGATGTGGCTGGACCACTCAAAGGCAGGTGTTGACCCGTTCAGTCCGGACAATCCGCTGATTTTGACGACTGGGCCAATTTCTGGGACTATGTGGCCGACGGGCGGGAATGGGCACGCGTTCGTTTCGAAGTCTCCTCAGAGCTTTGGTGTTGGTGAGACTAAGGCTCATGGGTCTTTTGGTACGGAGATGAAGCGGGCGGGTTATGATGCTATTGTTTTGAAGGGTAAGGCTGAGAAGCCTGTTTACCTGTGGATTGATGATGATTCTGTTCAGGTTTTGGATGCTTCGCAGTTGTGGGGCAAGTCTCCTGGCGAGACTGACGATGCAATTAGGGAGGAGCTTGGTGATTATTACATTCGTGTTGCTGCTATTGGCGTTGCTGGTGAGAAGCTTGCGAGAATGGCATGCATCATCAACGATAAGACTCGTGCGTGTGGAAGAACGGGTTTGGGCGCGGTTATGGGCTCTAAGAATCTTAAGGCAATTGCTGTGCGTGGAACGCGTGACATTACGGTTGCGAAGCTTGACGAGTTTATGGAGTATGTAAAAGAGTTTCATGAACGCATGAAGGGACCTGCAACACAGAAGTATAGAACACTTGGTACTCCTGAGAACGTACTCGTTCACAACAAGCTTTCTTGCATGCCAACTCGAAACTATAACAACTCGCAGTTTGAGGGTGCGGAAAAGGTCAGCGGGGAGGTTTTGAATGACAAGTTTGTGGCGAAGATTATAGGATGCAGTAGCTGTGCTATGCGGTGTGAGCACGTGTGCGTGGTTGCTGAGGGGCCTTATGAGAAGACGATGACGCGGATGGAATATGAGACGCTTTGGGCGTTGGGTCCGTATTGTGGTGTGGATAGGCTGGATGCGATTATTAAGGGTATGGAGTTGTCGAACTATTATGGGATTGATGCGATTAGTGCGGGTGTGACTGTTGGTTTTGCGATGGACTGTTATGAACGTGGCATACTCTCGCAAGTGGAGCTTGATGGGTTGGATGCGAGGTTTGGTAATGCTGATGCAATGGTTAAGCTTGTGGAGAAGATTGGCAAGCGTGAGGGTGTTGGCGACTTGTTGGCGGATGGTGCGAAGTTTGCGGCTGACAAGATTGGTAAGGATTCGTATAAGTTGGCTGCGACGATTAAGGGTGTTGAGAGTACGGGTTATGATTTGCGGTGTTTAAAGACAGCGGCTTTGGGCTTTGCGGTTTCGTTCCGTGGTGCGGATCATAATAGGCATGGTGCTTATGCTTTTGACGTGAAGGGCAAGGTGAATAGGCTTATCGCGGAGAAGGGCAGGGGAAAGATGGTTAGGGACATGGAGGACACATATAACCTGATTGATTCGTTTATTGTGTGCAAGTTTTCGCGTGGCACGTATTATAAGGAGTTGCCTGACATGGCGAAGCTGTACAGTTTGGTGACTGGGTATGATATGAATGATGTGGAGCTTAAGCGATGCGGCGAAAGGATTCAGAATGCGGCAAGGCTGTTCAACCTTAGAGAGGGTTTGGGCAGGAAGGATGATACGTTGCCTTGGAAGGTTATGCATGAACCGATTCCGGACGAAGGCCCATCCAAAGGAGCATTTGTAAGCCAAACAGAGTTAGATTTGCTGTTGGATGACTATTACGAGTCGCGTGGCTGGACGAAGGAAGGTGTACCCACAGAAGTGAAGCTCAGGGAACTGGGGATGGAGGATCTGCTTGGTTTAGCCAAAAGAGACATTGTGGAGGTTCGATAGTATGGTGAAGATTCACGATAGAAAGTTTGTTTCTGCTGATCCTGACAAGTGCGTTGGTTGTCAGGTTTGTGAGTATATTTGTTCTTTGACGAAGGAGAAGGCGTTTAATCCGCTGAAGTCTCGCATACGTGTGGTTAGGATTAATCAGATTGTGAATATGCCTGTTACGTGTAGGCTTTGTGAGGATCCGCCTTGTGTGGCTGCTTGTCCTAGGGATGCTTTGACGCAGAGTGAGGAGACGGGGACGATTAGTGTGGATAAGGATAAGTGTAATGGTTGTGGGTGGTGTATTGAGGCTTGTGATTATGGGGCGATTATGTTGCATCCTGAGAGTAAGGTGGTGTTTGCTTGTGATTTGTGTAAGGAGAAGGGTGAGCCTCAATGCGTGAAGTGGTGTCCTGAAGAGGCTTTGGACACGGTTACCAGTGACGTACTAGCGCAGAAGGCAAGAATCACAGCCGTGAAGAAGCTGTTTCAAGAGGCAATGAAGGAAGAAAAGAAGTAGCCTTTAGACACTTGCGCTGAGAGCGATTTTTAACCTCCTATATATAGGTTCAGCATGGTTTTTTGTGGTGGGGTTTTGGGTTGTTGGTTGTGTTAGGGTGTGTTTTTGAGTTTTTCGAGGATTTCTTTGATGTCGGGTAGCTGTCCTAACGGATAGACCTTGGCGAAGGCTATTTTCTGGTCTGTGGTTATGATTATGTTGGCTCGTTCTGAGACTCCGTCTTTTTTTCTGAATATGCCGTATTTGCGTGCGACTTTGCCGTGTGGCCAGAAGTCGCAGAGGAGCCTTGTGTTCTTGATTCCTAGGCTGGTTGCCCAGGCTTTTTTGGAGGGTTGGGTGTCCACGCTTATGCCTACGGCTATGGCATTTAGGGTGTCAAAGGCTTTTTTGTTTGTTTCTAGTGCTTTCATCTGTTCGGCGCAGACGCTTGTCCAAGCTAGCGGGTGGAATGAGAGGAGTATCTTTTTGCCTTTGAGTTTGGAGAGTTTGGAGAGTTTGGAGAGTTTGAAGAGTTTTTCGTTTTGGTCTTCTAGGGTGAAGTTTCGGGCTTTGTCGCCTGTTCTTGGTTTGGTCACCAAGTTCTTGTTCCCTCTTTGAATGCTTAGTTTCTACGGGGTGTTTTGTCCTATTAGTCTTTTGCGAGACGGTTTGAATCTGATGCTCTGAGGGCGAATTTTAACCCCCCTATAAATAGGTTCAACATGGCTTTTCTCGAGGAAGGTGTCATGGCCTCTGGGCTTGTCTTTTCGGTTGCGTGGATTGTGGGAGCAAAGCCTAATTCTTTCATGTGCACAACGGTGATTGGATGAGGTTTGAAGGAAGAAGAGCTTGTATCGCTGGTTTGCCCGTCTTGTGGTGCTCCTTACAGAGAGACCGTTCCGTCTGGCGTTATGCAGGTGAAGTGCAGGTATTGTGGTGGGGTGATTGTTGTTCCGCCTTTGCTGCATGAGGGCGTTCGGTGTTGTCCTAATCATCCTGACAGGTTGGCTACGGGAAAGTGTAATGATTGTTTTGAAAGTTTTTGCGATGAATGTCTCAGGCCTTTCGAACTCAAGGAACGGTATGATACGACTATCTTGTATTTGTGTCAGGGTTGTTTGAGAGAGAGGTATGAGAATGGAGCTTACAAGATTATATTTGCTGGCATTGTGCTGGTGTTGGGTGCGTTTCTGTTTGTTATCGCGTGGCCCGTGTGGGTGACGTGCACGGCAATTGGAGTAGGCATGATCTTTTACGGTATCTGGAAGAAAAAACAGGTATCCAAAGACTTGTTAAAAGACAGATCAGAAATCGAAGGATGAGAAAGACCGCTTTGCGGAGTGTCGAAAGAATAAGAAGAGATGATGAGTTCCGCAAAACGTTATGGCTTCGATGTGACGTGGTGATTTCCTTTTATGACAGATGTTATTGTCCGTTGGTGAAGGGTTATGTGGGGAAGGTGTCGCCGAGCTTCTGCAACTGCTCAGTAGGATGGATTAGGGAGTTGTTTGAGACGGCTTTGAAGAAGCCTGTGAAAGTGGAGAAGATAGGAACGATAAAACAAGGAAACAAACAATGCAGGTTTAGGGTAGTAATATAAAGCACATTATGTCGAAGTGGCTAAAAGACTTGCGCTAAAGCGGATTCAACTCGCTATACATAGCTAACACGGAATGAACGTAATAAACCATAGGTAAGATTTGGACTCGTAGGGGAGCTATATTAGCTAGAAGCTTCATCGTATATTTTTGCTCGTTTCAGTCTCTCTTCTCTTACGTTTTCTGGTAGTCTGATTTCGAGGAATTTCTCTATTGCTGAACATACGAGTTCTTGAATCTCTATCTCTTTTTTCGAGGGATCGACCACGTGAATGAGTTCTTCGAGGTAGCTAATAGAAAGGTTCGCTATGAAATCAACTGGCTTTCCTTTGAAATGGCTATTAAAGTCTATGTATATAAGATTCTGAGAACCACAACTAACGACAATTGCCTTTGTCCAAGGTCTAGGTAGGATTCGATCAAGTTTTCCGCACAATGTATCGTATTCTTCTTTCTTATAGATAATTTTCAGCATCATGTCGGGAAAGTCAACATGCAAAGAATCTTTTAGAAAATTCATGCAGTCAGAAAATAGCTTGAACGTGAAGGCTTCGACTTTTGAAACATCTTTTTCCTTAAGGAGTATTGACAACTCCTTTTCATATTGGTCGAGTCTGCCATTCTTCACGGTCTTTTCTGCCTCAAATCTGCGCAGTTTCAGACATCTCCATACTCATGGCAACAGTCTATCTTCCCGATTCTTGTCAATTCCTTTGGTCTAATTGTAATGCCTTTGCATTGCTACATAGTGAGTCTCAGAACGTCTTAATTGTAACGAAGATTACCGTTGAGAATTCATTCGTGAACGTCTTGTTAGTTTGTGCGTCAACTAGCTTAGCCTTGAGGAAGAAGACGCCTAGGGGGAATTCGCTTTCGTTTTGAGGTTGCAGTTTCTGAGGGTTAGGATATACAATAGCTTTCAGGTTAAGATTAAATTCCAATTGGTCAATGCCTACGTAAACAGAGCGTTCATATTTGTCATACTGAGAATAGTAGGAAACGGTTGTCGAATTAATCCTCTCTGGGTTGAGCATGTCGGAGTAGGGGCTGAAATTACCCTCTTCGATGCTTAGAACCCCATAATGTGGAGTAGTAACTGTAACGCTGACGTTCAAATAACCATAGGGATAAACGGCACTCTCCACGCCAATTGAATAGTAACCGCCTTGACTAAGAAAACCACGCTCTGGGTTCACGGTTATTATTGGAGTGAAGTTCAAAAGCATATTCTGCAACTCAAGGCTTCTCTCGGTCAATTCGTTGGCTTGAGCGGCGAGTTCAAGACTGCGATTCGTCAGAAAGATGGAACTATAGATGCTAATACTCAGACTTATGATGCTTATTATGACGCCTATAATAACGCCTATCTTTTCCCAATTTCGGGAATTACCCTTGTCGTTCAATTGATATTCCTCTTAACCAGATTTATGGACGATAGGCTATGATTAGTCTTTCTGTGCTGCGCACGTCTTGATTTCGGCAAGACGAAAAAGGAAGAAAGGATTGGGACGTTCTTCCCTGTGAACCTCATTGGAAGAAAAATTCATAGATAATTTGTCCTATCTGTATCAACGCTCTTCCAATGGCTACGAAGACTTGACCGACTGCTCTTAGGAAATCCGCTAGTTGAATCCATACGTTCTGTGTCGTTGTGGTCTGAATCACTTGCATCTTAGTCACCTCCTTTGCCGTTCATTCAAGGAATCACTTCAAGGGTTTCAGTTTTGACAGGACTTCGTCTGTCAACTTGTCTCTTTGTTCGTCTTTCATGCCTTCGATTTTGAAATTCGTGGTCAAGAATTGAGGAGCTAGTTTGACAGCGTCTTCGTGTTTTATGTTTAGCCAATAGCAGATACCGTAGAATATTGCGTGGTTGACGACCTCTGTGTAGTTGTAATCTTGATCTATTAAAAGAAAAGCTCCTCTGACGAAATTGATTATCTTATCAAGTTTCTGGTCAATTGTCACGGTTCTTCTGCTCATGTGCGTGCCTCATATGCTCACATTCTGATATTCTCTGGTGAAGAGTGCAGATGTTCCTAATAAAGCTTTGCTTTGGACATGCTCTCAATGCAGCATTATGGTTTTCTAGGTTGGCATACAAGCACATACACGCACGATGCAACCAGCCAATTCATTCTCATGTGGTGACAGAAATCGATGATGTTTTGAAGTCGTGTCTAAGAAGAATGAAGCCTACAAAAATGAAACCTACAAGTTCCATCGGACAACACCAGAAACTACTCGAAAAAGGAGAAAAGCTGAACAAAGATATAGCTACCCGCATTGAGCAATCATGGAAAATCGCGCGTACGCTAAAGGATGAGAAGCTCTAGGATAAGAGCTTGAGTAGCACTTCATGAATAGTGCGAGAAACAGTTTCAACCTTTGACGTTATTCCTTCTCCGAAATCCGTCTTTTCAGGTTCTATAAGTAACAAGCCCATCTCTGCATTTGTCGTCTTAAGATATTCGCAGAATATCCGCAAGGGTAGCATGTGCGTGGAGAATGCAGGAGAGTCAGTCAGATGTTCTGGTTCTATAACCCTCGCTTCCCCTGGCTTCAGTCCCTGTATTGCTGCGTCTATTATTAGTATGTGTGTTGGTTTGTGGTCTATTATTTGTTGCATGTGGTTTTCTGGTATTGTTTCTGCTTCTATCAGCATCACCCCTTCACTAGACACTTTCACCTTCAAATCCCTGACAATCTTCACGCCAACAAAATCGTCCATCCTAATCGGATTCCCAACCCCAACAACCACAACCCTCCCCGCACCTCTAAACCACTCCCTCAACTCCCTCTCAATGTCATACTTCTCTTTCTTACCCAACCCAGAACCACCACTATCAGCACAATAAGGAACAGAAGAAAACTGATCTAATATGGGTTTATCGTTGTACTGTTTTGAGTAGCTTCTTTTCGCTGTCGTATATGCTGACTGTTAGTGGCATTTGTCCTATTGCGAAGTGTGTGGCGCATCCGAAGCACGGGTCATAAGCCCTAAAAGCCATCTCCACCATGTTCAACAACCCCTGATCCACCTTACCACCATGAATCAACCCCTTAGCCGCATCCCGCACACTCATGCAAATCGCAGGATAATTATTCGTCGTAGCCACAATCAGGTTCACTTCCTTAATCAACGCATCCTTATCAAGTACGTAGTGGTGAACGAGTGTCCCTCTTGCAGCTTCCACAATGCCAATGCCTTCACCCGGCTCTCCTGGCTTTGCACGAACGTCCTTGCTTGTAATCTCTGGATCTCTGACCAGCTCCAACGCTCTCTCTGTCGCATACTGCAACTCGATCAGTCTTGCCCAGTGAAACGCTAGCGTACTGTGCACGGGTTTTCCGCCCAAGGTCTTATACATAACTTCGTACTCCGCTTGAGCCAGCGGCGTAGCCATCCCATCAGAAACATTCAATCTTCCAAGCGGGCCGACACGGTATATTCCGCTGTCTGGACCGTCAACCAGCCCCTTCCAGCCCACCTTCTTCAAGAACGGCATCTTTGAGTAGGTCCACTGCTCCACATGCTCACCCACGTGAGTTAGATAGTCCTTGGGCTCGAACTTCAGAAACTCCTTAGCATTCTGGTCAACCACTCTGACCTTGCCATCGTAGAAGTTCACCTTGTTATGCTCATCAACCAAACCCATATAGTAAGTCTTCTGCGTGTACGCTTGACTCTTGATCAAGTCAACGTACTTGCTGTTGCCCAAAACAATATCATGAAACAACTTCAACGTAAACTGCGCAAACTTCAAACAAGACTCAGCCATCCGCTCAATCTCAGCACGGTTCTCCTCGCTCAACGCCTTAGAAACGCCACCAGGCAAGCCGCAAACAGGATGCGTAGCCTTCCCTCCAATAATCTCAGTTATCTTCTGCCCATAAGCCCTATGCTTGATAACCTCCTTGCCAACCTCCAAACCAGCCTTCTCAATCACGCCCAGAATATTCCGCTTCTCAGGCGGAGCATCAGGACCAACCACAAAGTCAGGACCACCCAGATAATAGAAGTGCAAAGTATGATCATAGATGAAATAAGCCGCGTACATCAGCTCCCTAAGCTTCTTTGCAGCAGACGGCGGTTCCACATTGAACGCGGCATCCAAAGCCTTCGCAGCCGCAAAATGATGAGCAACAGGACAGACACCGCAGATTCTAGTCGTCAAGATTGGCATTAGTTCGGCTCTTCTGCCAACGCAGAACTGTTCAAACCCTCTCAGCTCAGGAATCTTCAAGTAAGCGTTTTCCACTTCACCCGCATCGTTCAAGAATATGGAAATGTTTCCATGTCCCTCAAGTCTCGTAATCGGATCTATGAGTATTTCCTTCATGCTTTCATCACCTTTCTCCTAAGAAGCGACGATGGTAAAGAGTACATATAGAACGTTCCAACCGGATCCTTAATCTGTCCCATCAACTCTTCAACGTCCTTATCGGAATACTTCTCCTTCTCCTCTTCTAATCCTAGTATAGAAGCTAATGCACTCATCATGCCCGCACCCTGCTCAGGCGAGTTCGGACAAGGACCCCCACAACCCGTGCAAGGCATGTCAACCGTCAAACACTGAGCTCCACAACCACTCCGCGTAGCCGGACCAATACAAATAATCCCCTGCTCAAGCAAACACTTCTCAGGCTCAGGAACCTTCTCATGAACACGATAAATCCTGCTGATCCGCTTGTTCTCCTTCTTTCTCGGACACTCGTCACATACAGACTTCAAAGGAGCAAGCACCGAACCCTTCGGCGGCAGCTCACCCTTCGCAATCGCGTCAATCGCATTGCTGATCAGCTTCACGGGCGGCGGACAACCAGGCAAATAATAATCCACATCGACTGTCTGATCCAACGTTTTGACAGTGTCGTAAAACTCTGGAATCTTCAGCGTGCCCTCCTTCACGTTGGTCTCAATCTTGGGCACAACGCCTTCGGGGTTGACCACCGACTTCTCCTTCAGATAAACAGTGTCGAAAATCTCCTTGCGGTTGTGCAAGTTCGCCAGTCCTGGGATACAGCCTTCCTGAGCGCATGAACCAAAAGCCACAAGCGTCTTAGCCTTCTTCCTCAAAAGCTTCGCCATATGCTCCTGCTCACTATTGCGAACTGACCCATTGAAGAAGCAAATGTCAATATACTTGTCAGGCATAGCCTCAACATCCTTGTACTTAATGTCCATGGCAACAGGCCAGAAAACAATGTCAGCTATCTGCACCACGTCTAAGATTTTCTCGTTAATGTCCAGCACCGCAATTTCGCATCCGCCACAGCTTGCAGCCCAATAGAACGCTATCTTTAGTTTAGGCTTACTCATGCTATTTCCCACCCTCAACCTTACTCAATATCTTAGAAACATCAACACGAAGCTCATTAAAAGCAAGCTCATCAGGCTTCAAGCCCATCGCCAAACCAAGCAACTGCGGATAATGCAAAACCGGAATCCCATAAACCTCACTGAACATCTTCTCAATCCGCAGCTCATTCGTATCATACATTATGTGACAAAACGGGCAAATCGTAACCATAGCCTCAGCACCAACAGCCTTGATGTGATTCAGCTTGTCACGCGCAAGCTGTAAGGCTATCTTGTCACTCACACCCACACTAGGCGCGCCACAACATTCAGTCTCATCCAAATAATCAAGGCAAGTTGCGCCCGTCGCCTCAATAAGCGTCTTAAGCGTCTTCGGATCCTCAGGATCATCAAACCCGATAAACTTCTTAGGCCTCAGAATGTGGCAGCCATTATGCTCAGCCACCTTCAACGTCGAAAGCGGCCTAACAACAGAATCCTTAATCCTCTTCAGCCCAACGTCCTCGATCAACACCTGTATAAAATGCTTGGCATCCTGAGTCCCTTTAAACTGCAACCCTGCATCTTTCAAATGACCGTTAATCTCGTCACGCAAAGCCTCGTCTTCCTTCAACATCCTGTTAACTTTCTTCAACGTGCCCGCGCAGCCAGGACACAAGGTTATGATGTTTAAACCTTCCCTCTCGGCCAGTGCTAGGTTTCTGGCAGCAAGAATAAGCATCATCTCATGGCTAACAGGATCCAATGGAAGACCACAGTAGTTAAACTCAGGCATCTCAACAAGCTCCACACCAAGCTTCCCCAGAACCTTCCGGGCTGAAACCTCGAAGGCTGAAACACGGTAGGGAATTGCGCACCCGAGAAACATTAGGTACTTGTTTTCCGCCATTTTTCTAGTCACTCTTCTTCTCCACGTGCTTCAAAAGGCCCACATTGTTCAGCGTCTTGCCTATGCTTTCTGGGTTGCCTTTCGGTAATGGCGGAAGCCCCAACTGCTCTCGCTTCTTCACTCTAAGTTCCGGAATTTTGTAAGCGTAGCCGGACTCAAGAATGCTGGCGCATTGGTCCTTGAAAACCTGAGGCACATGACCCTCTTCTGCTGCTAGATTTCTCAAAACACGTATGACACTTGCCACCTCAACATCCTGCGGACAGCGATCCGTGCAAGTGAAACATGATGCACACAGCCACAGCGTGTCGCTGCTCAAAACTCTGTCCTTCAATCCAAGCTGGGTCATGCGAATTATCTGTCTTGGTCTGTAAGTGTCGCTGAATCTTGCAATTGGACAGTCTGAAGTGCATGTTCCACATTGGAAGCAGCGCATCAGCTTCTCGCCTCCGTGGATCTTTGAGATTTCGTATTTGAACTTTGGATTCATTTCAGAGGCCTGCACGGGCTTCTTCTCGGCTTCGGTCACTGGGCTCCAACCTCCTTGTTTGTCAGCGGGTTTGGCCCCAGCTTCTTTATCTCCTCAGTCATGTCGCGCACGACAGCCGCGAACTTGTCGCCTTCGCTTGCTGAAATCCACTCCAGCCGCAAACGCTCAGGCTCAATTCCGAATTCTTTCAATACCTTCTTCAGCAAGACTATGCGTCTTAATGCCTTGAAGTTCCCGCTTATGTAGTGACAGTCAGAAGGCAAGTGGCAGCCCGCAACAAGAACGCCGTCTGCTCCATCCTTGAAGGCTTCAAGAACAAAAGCAGGATCTATTCTGCCGCTGCACATGACGCGGATGATTCTTATGTTTGGTGGATATTGGATTCTGCTCACGCCAGCCAAATCTGCACCAGCATAGCTGCACCAGTTGCACAGAAAACCGATGATTTTTGGTTCAAACCCGTCTTTTTCACTCATGCTTTTGCCTCCAGCAACGTGGCTCTAACTTGGGCAAGAATCTCTTCTGTTGTGAAATGTCCCATGGTAATGGCTTTAGTTGGACACGCTGTACCGCATGCGCCACAGCCCTTGCACAAAGCTTCAAGCACATGTGCAATGGTTTTTCCTTCTTTATCCTTCATTTCAACTGCACCGTACGGGCATAGATATTCACAAATTCTGCAACCACTACATAAATCTTCGGACACGTTGGCAACGATTCCTTCCATCTCAAGGGTTTTTTTGGAAAGAATGGTCGTAGCCCTCGCCGCTGCTGCACAAGCCTGAGCAATACTCTCATCAATGTACTTCGGCGAATGAGCCATGCCACACAAGAAGACGCCTTCCGTTGCAAAATCAACAGGTCTGAGCTTCATATGCGCTTCCAAGAAAGAACCATCTTTCGTTAGTGGCACTTTGAGCATTTCTGCAACGTGCTTATTGCTGGGATTCGGTATCGTAGCCGCACTCAAAACGACAACGTCAGGCTCAACTTCAACCTCTTCCCTAAGCACGGATTCCCAGAAAGCCACTTTAAGCTTGCCATTTTCATTCACGACTTTCGGCTTTCTCTCATCCTCGTAGTTGATGAACAGAACACCTTTCATCGCAGCTTCGCGATAATAGTCTTCCTTGAAGCCATAAGCCCTCATATCCTTGTACAGGACGTAAACTTCTGTTTCTGGGCTTGCTTCTTTAATCTTTAAAGCGTTCTTTATGGCTTGCCCACAGCATATGCGCGAACAGTTTGGTCTCTCCTCGTTTCTGGCGCCTACGCATTGGATCATTACAACGCTCTTGGCTTTGAATTCGCCTTTAGCGATTTTCTCTTCAAGCTCGTGCTGCGTCATGATCCTTGGGTCTGTGCCATACAGGAATTCTTTAGGCTTGTATTCAACTGCGCCTGTAGCCACTATGACTATGCCATGCTCAATCTCTTTCTCTTCACCGTTCTGCTGCCTTATCTTCGATTTGAAGTTGCCCACAAAACCGTAAATGTCCACAACCTCGGCACCAGTGTAGACATGTATCTTGTCATTCTCCGCAACAGCCTTGACCAATGCATTGAGCTTCTCTTTCGGATCGTTGTCCTTTTCGAGTAAGTAATGAATCTTCCGCAAGTGCCCGCCCAGTTCATTCTCCTTCTCGACGAGATGAACCTCAAACCCTTGCTTCGCGAGCTCTAAAGCTGCAGTCATTCCAGAGACACCGCCGCCAATGATCAAACTTATAGGTGTGACGTCTATCAGCGGTTTCTGCAATGGTTTCAGAAGCTTGGCTTTTGCAGCAATTGACCGCACAAGGTCTTTGGCTTTTTCGGTTGCTTCTTCGGGTTCGTGCATGTGCACCCAGCTACACTGGTCACGGATGTTTGTCATCTCAAAAAGGTAGGGGTTTAAGCCAGCTTCTTGAACGGTCTCCTTGAACAACGGTTCATGCGTGCGCGGAGTGCATGAAGCGACAATGACTCGGTTAAGGTTATTCTGCTTAATCTTCTCAGCTATGAGCTTCTGAGTGTCCTGCGAGCACGTGTAAACGTTCGCTTCTGCGTAAACCACGTTGGGTAAGGTTTTGGCATATTCAACCACCTCAGGAACGTTCACGACTCCGCCTATGTTGATTCCGCAATGGCAAACGAAAACACCTATACGAGGCTCTTCCTGGCTAACGTCCCGTTCAGGCGGATACTCTTTCTTGGTAACCTGTGTTCCTCTTTCAGACGCGATGACGCTCATGGCTTTCGCAGCTGCTCCAGATGCTTGAGCAACGCTTTCAGGAATATCTTTTGGAGCTGAGAATGCTCCGCAGACAAATATGCCCGGCTTGGAAGTTTCCATAGGCGAGAAGGTTTCTGCGCCGCAGAAATCATACTTATTAAGCTTCACTCCTAGTTTTTCAGCCAGTTTCTTCGCATCTTTCGGCGGCTTCATTCCAATCGATAAAACAACCAGATCGAATTCTTCCGTCTTGGGATTCTCATCCTCGACATAGTGAACGATTAGGTTGCCTGTCAGCGGGTCTTCAGTCACAGCTGCGACTCTTGACCTGACGAAACGTATGCCATACTCCTCTTCGGCACGGTTGCGATAATCATCAAATTCCTTTCCATAAGACCGCATGTCCATGTAAAACAGCGTAGCATTAAGCCCTATCGGCGTGTGCTCCTTGGCTATGACTGCTTCCTTCATGCCATACATGCAACAAGCCGCAGAACAATAATTGTTTCCAAGCTGAAAGTCTCTCGAACCCACACACTGGATGAAAGCTATTCTCTTCGGAATCTCACCGTCCGAAGGTCTCAACACCAGCCCGCCATAGGGTCCTGAGGCGCTTAATATGCGCTCGAATTCAGTACTTGCCACAACATTGGGAAAACGTCCATAACCATACTCGGTTTTCAGTTTAGCATCGAAGGGTTCGAAGCCTGGCGCAAGAATTATTGAGCCCACTTTCAAGGTGGTTTCGGTGTCTTCTTGATCGTATTGAATTGCGCCTGCTTTGCAGACTTCAGAGCACGTTCTGCATCCGATGCATTTTTCACGGTTGATCATGAATTTTAACGGAACAGCTTGCGGGTAGTCCACGAAGATTGCGCTTCTGGTGACTAGTCCTTCGTTGTAGGTGTCAACGGCTTCGATTGGGCATTTCTGTGCGCAGACACCGCACCCGTTGCATTTGTCTTCGATTATGTAACGGCTTCTTTTTCGAAGCTTTACTTCGAAGTTACCAGCTTCACCATCCAGTCCTATCACTTCGGCGTTTGTCAGAATCGTAATGTTCGGATGTCTTCCTGTAGCCACAAGCTTCGGTGAGAGAATGCACATTGAACAGTCGTTCGTTGGGAATGTCTTGTCCAGTTGAGCCATCACTCCGCCAATGCTTGGTCCTTGGTCAATAAGATACACTTTGAAGCCAGAGTCAGCCAAGTCTAGCGATGCTTGTATGCCTGCAACGCCGCCTCCGATCACTAGGACTGACCCGATCTTTTCGCTTGCCATCCTTATTCAACCTCCAAAGCCTTGTAAAGTGGTGTTGTTCCTTCAATGTGGTCTAGGGCTATCATGTTTTTGCGGCGCATGTTCACAACTTGTCGAAGCACGTCTGCAGGCTTCAAGTTGACGGTCTTAGCCAACTCTTTGACTGAGAATGGTTTGCTGTGCGTTAGTAGGTGGATTTTGTGGCGGATGAACTCCGTGTTGACGGTTTCATCAATCAAGTGATCGAATTCCTCTTGTGAAATCTTTTCTCCGTAAGCATTAGTTTTCTCGGTTAGCTCTCTTTCTCTTCCAACCAGAACTCTCAGCCTGAAATCTGCTGCAGCGTTTTTCGCTACTTCGAGGTTTAGGAGGATTTCTTGATTTGGATTTTTCCCTGAAACTGGTGAAGGACCCAGTTTCCTTATGTGTTCTGTGAATTCGGTTATTATTTGGGCGAATCTTTGACCTTCTGCTGCTGAAACCCAGTCGAGTTGCAGGCGGTCTGGTTCCAGGCCTGTTAGGGCTATCAGTTTCTTTAGCATTTTGACTTTTCTTTCTTCGTACAGGTTTCCTTCAACGTAGTGGCAGTCAGCAGGATGACATCCCAAGATCATGATCCCGTCAGCACCTCTCATCAAAACCTCTAGAGGGATAGTAGGGTCTATTCTGCCGCTGCACATAACGCGGACAACTCGCAAGTTTGGAGGATACTGGAATCTACTTACGCCAGCTAGGTCTGCGCCCGCGTAGCTGCACCAGTAGCACAGAAAACCGATAATCTTTGGTTCAAATTCGGCCATTCTATGCTCCTCCCAGCGCCGCAATGGCTTCAGCCAGCACTTGAGCTTCACTGAAATGCTTCATGTCTATGGCTTTTTCAGGGCAACTTGCCGCGCAGAGTCCACATCCCTTGCAGAGGACATCATTCACTCTGGCAATCCCCTCGTCATCCTTGGCTATGGCACCGTATGGACAAAGACTCACACAGAGGCCACAGCTCACGCACAAATCCTTATTCACGTTCGCTACCGTTCCTTCAACTTCAAGCGTCTTCCTCGACAGGACTACAGCAGCTCTAGCTGCTGCTCCACTGGCTTGCGCAAGGCTTTCCTCGATGAATTTCGGCCAGTGTGCCATTCCGCAGAGAAAGATGCCATCCGTTGCAAAATCGAGAGGTCGTAGCTTCACGTGGGCTTCCAGGAAGAAGCCGTCTTTGGTCAGTGGGACCTTGAGCATTTTTGCCAATTGCTCATTGTCACTGTTCGGAATTGTGGCAGCGCTCAGGGCAAGTAAATCTGTCTTTATTGGAATCCATTCCTTTAGGACAGGTTCCCAAGCTGAAACAATCAGCGTCCTTTTTTCAAGGGCTACTTTCGGTTTGTGCTCATCGTCGTAGCGTATGAATATGACTCCCTTTTCGGAGGCTTCGCGGTAGAAGTCTTCTTTGAATCCATAGGTTCTTATGTCCTTGTACAGCACGTAAACCTCGGTTTTTGAATATAGCTCTTTGATTTTCAACGCGTTTTTTATGGCTTGAGAACAGCATATTCTTGAGCAGTTTGGTCTTTCTTCGTTTCTGGCGCCGATGCATTGGATCATCACGACGCTCTTGGCTTTGAATGGTCCTTTAACTAGCTTCTCTTCCAGCTCGTGCTGCGTGAATACTCTGGAGCTTTTTCCGTAGAGGTATTCGGTTGGCTTGTATTCGGTGGCTCCTGTTGCCACGATGATTATGCCGTGTTCGATTTGGCTCTCCTTACGTTTGGTGCGGATTGTGGTCTTGAAGTTTCCAACGTATCCTTCAATATTCTTGATTTGCGTGTTGAGGTGAACGTGAATCTTTTCGTTATTGCTGACGTCCTGAATGATGGACTTGAGCAGTTCTTGAGGATCTTCAGGTTCCAGCAAGTAGTTGATGCTACGCAGATAGCCTCCGAGTTCTGGCTCCTTCTCGATCAGGTGCACCTCAAAGTTTTGCTTCGCCAATTCTAAAGCCGCGGTCATTCCAGACAGGCCGCCGCCTATGACTAGGCCAACGGGAATGACGTCGCATCTTGGCTTCTTCAGAGGCTGCAAGAGGCGAGCTCTAGCAACAGCAGCCCTTACCAGATCTTTTGATTTTTCCGTGGCTTTTTCTGGCTCATGCATGTGCACCCAGCTGCATTGGTCTCGGATGTTTGCCATCACAAACAGGTAGGGGTTCAGCAAGCCTTCTTGAACCGTCTCTCTGAAAAGAGGCTCATGAGTTCTTGGTGTACATGAAGCAACAACAACTCGGTTGAGATTGTGTTCTTTTATTCTTTGCTTGATGATCTCCTGCGTATCCTGCGAGCAAGTGTAGAGGTTTCCTTCAGCATAAACCACATCAGGCAGTTTCTTGGCATATTCCACGACTTCAGGAACCTTCACAACACCGCCTATGTTAGTTCCACAGTGACAGACGAAAACGCCGATGCGGGGTTTTTCCTGACTTACGTCTTTCTCAGCTGGATACTCTTTTTCAGCTACTTCCTTCCATCTTTCAGATGCGATTATGCCCATGGCTTTGGCTGCTGCGCCACTTGCTTGTGCAACGCTTTCAGGAATGTCCTTTGGAGCTGAGAAGGCTCCGCAGACGAATATGCCTGGTTTAGAGGTTTCAACAGGAGAGCTCATTTCAGTTTGGCAGAAATCGTACTTGTTGAGCTCTATTCCCAATATCTCGGACAGCTGTTTTGCTTTTTTGGGTGGGCACATTCCAACTGCCAGAACGACCATGTCGAATTCTTCGGTCTTCGGATTTTCATCTTCCACGTACTGTACAAAAAGATTGCCAGTTAACGGATCTTCGGTTACGCTTGCTATTCTTGATCTTACGAATTTTACGCCGTACTCTTCTTGAGCTCTGGTGTAGTATGCGTCGAACTCTTTCCCGTAAGCCCGCATGTCCATGAAGAAGATCGTGCTGGCTAGGTCTGGACTGTGTTCCTTGGCGATGACGGATTCTTTTATGCTGTACATGCAGCAAGCCGCGGAGCAGTATTTCTTTCCTAACTGGGCATCGCGAGAGCCAACGCATTGAACAAAAGCGATTTTCCTTGGTATCTTTCCATCAGAAGGACGCAGAATCTTTCCGCCAAAAGGGCCAGACGCATTCATTATGCGTTCGAATTCGATGCTTGAAACCACGTTTGGATAGCGCCCATAACCATATTCGCTCTTCAAACGAGCGTCGAACTCTTCAAACCCAGGCGTTAGTATGATGGCTCCGACGTTGATGTCTACGGTTTCGGGTTTCTGATCGAAATCGACTGCTTTTGCTGGGCAGGTCTTCTCGCAGAGGCGACATTTTATGCAGTTCTCCTCATCGATGGCGTATTTGAGTGGCACTGCTTGTGGGAAAAGAACGTATGTTGCCTTTCTGACTCCTAGGTTTATGTCAAACTCGTTCGGAACCTCTACTGGGCAGTGCTGTGCACAGATTCCACAGCCAGTGCATTTTTCCATGTTTATGAAACGCGGTCGCTTCAGTATCGCGACCTGAAAATTCCCAGCTTCACCCTTGACTTCCTTCAATTCAGAATTTGTTATGAGCTGAATGTTTGGATGCCTACCTGCGGTGACAAGCTTGGGGGCCAGTATGCACATGGAACAATCATTTGTTGGAAATGTCTTATCCAGTTGTGCCATGGTTCCGCCTATGCTTGTCGACTCATCCATAAGGTAAACCTTGAATCCTGAATCTGCAAGATCCAAGGATGATTGTATCCCGGCGATTCCGCCACCAATAACTAGGACGGCCCCAACTTTTCCAACCATAACTTGCCATCCCTACATGGACTTGAAACTTGTCGTATGTAAACTTCCTTATTAAGATGATGTCACGTTGCGCGAAAATGTTTCATCATTTTTGTGGGCTTTGGCTGATGGTCAGATCACGGTTTTTCCATGTCTGCTATGTTGCTAAAGGAGCTGATTCAGAAAACTATAGTCTTATTAGGATGTTACACACAACAAAATGTAGAAGTCGGTGATGTTTGTTTGAGTTCATTGGATGCTAACTTCATGCATGAGGTTGCCAACACTTCTCGTGGCAGAGGAGTGCTTGCATGTATACAGTGCGGTAGATGTATAAGCAGCTGCCCAGTTTCTCGGGAGGTTGATGAGCATAACCCAAGGAAGCTGATGGAGATGATAATACTTGGATTGCGCTCAGACGTTCTATGTGGACAGCTGCCATGGTATTGCCTTTCATGTTTCACGTGTCTTGACAGATGTCCTCAAGGTGGAGACGTAGGAGAAACTACGTTTGCAATAAGAAACTTGGCAAGCAGGCAAGGAAACATTCCAAAGGGAATCCTTGTTCAAGCTCTGAGTTTGTTTGATACTGGACGAGTTGTAGTTCCAACCAGAATGGCTTTGATGAACAGAGAAACATACGGGTTAGGCAAGGAGCCTACAATAGATGTTGACGCGGTTCAAAAAATCTTGAGAAAAACCGCTTTTGATAATCTAATTCGCAGAGGTTCGTAAAGCATATGAAATACGCTTTTTTCCTAGGTTGTTTAATCCCAGCAAGAGAACCAAACTACGAAAAATCCGTCCGAAAAATCGCTCCACAACTGGGCATAGAACTCATGGAAATGAATGGCGCCAACTGCTGTGCGCCTTTCAGCATCCAATCAGTGGACTACATAAGTTGGTTAGCCTTAGCGGCTAGGAACGTCTGTATCGCTGAAAAGATGGGGCTCAACATCTTGACGTTATGCAATGACTGCTATGAGTCACTTCTGATGACAAACACGATATTGAAAGAAGACAAGGAGATCAGGAGCAAGGTAAACGAGATTCTTGCAGATGTTGGCTTGGAGTTCAAGGGAAAAACAGATGTGAAAACCTTTGTTGATGCGCTTTATGAGGATGTTGGGCTAGAGAAGGTGAAGGATGCTGTGAAGGAACCATTCAATGGCCTTCGAGTTGCCGTGCAGCCAGGCTGTCACCTATCTAGACCTAAACGGATCCATTTTGGTGAGTTGACTAGTAACATTGCCTTGGATGAGCTTGTTGAGGCTACTGGTGCTAAGTCGGTTGCCTATGAGAGGAAAGAGGCTTGTTGTGGCGGTCCGTTGCGTGGGATAAATGATGACGTGGCTTTGCGTGTTGCGAAGCAGAAGCTGGACAGCATAAGAACTGCTGGTGTGGACGCGATTGTCACTGTTTGTCCATTCTGTTATATTGAGATGGACATGGGTCAATTGGAGATTAAGAGGAATCTGAAGGAGACGTATGATTTGCCAGTGCTGCATTTTGCCGAGTTGCTTAGGATGGCGATGGGAATGAAGCTTGAGGATTGGGAGATCAGGGCTCACAGAATTCCGATAACAAAGATTCTCAATATGAAGGAGGCAATGTAACATGCAGAAGCAGGTTATGGTCATTGGCGGAGGAGTCTGCGGCATACAGGCGTCCCTAGACTTGGCTAACAGAGGCTTCAACGTATACTTGGTGGAGAGAAGCCCAAGCATCGGCGGAAGAATGGCTCAGCTCGATAAAACTTTTCCAACAATGGACTGTTCAATTTGCATTCTTGCTCCGAAGATGATAGAATGCTCCCATCATCCAAGCATTAAGCTTCTGACGCATTCAGAAGTGAAAGGCGTAGAAGGCTCAGTTGGTAGCTTCAGAGTAAGAGTTCTCAGAAAGCCGAGATATATTGATGAAGCCAAATGCACAGGTTGCGGAATCTGCGCGGACAACTGTCCCGCTGAAGCTCCTAACGAGTTTGATGAGAATATTGGAATAAGGAAGGCTGTGTACATGCCTTTTCCGCAAGCAGTTCCGAGGATAATGTCAATAGACAAGAACAGCTGCATTGAGTGTGGTCTTTGCGACAAGGTCTGTCCGTCTCAAGCCATAAACAGAGAACAACAGCCTGAAGAGATCAAGTTAGAAGTAGGAGCCATTGTTGTGGCAACAGGCTTCGACATGTTTGACTCTTCCATTATTCCACAATATGGCTATGGACGGTTCAAAAACGTCATATCAGCAATGGAATTAGAACGTATTCTATGTGCGTCCGGCCCAACTGGCGGGCACTTGATAAGGCCATCTGATGGAAAGATCCCCCGAAGCGTAGCGTTCATACAATGCGTGGGTTCCCGTGATCGAAGAGGTTGGATTAACCATTCTTACTGCTCAAGCATCTGCTGTAAATATGCGGTTAAAGATGCGGTTTTGATAAAGGAGCATGAGCCAAACTCTCTTGTCTCAATCTTCTACATTGATATGCGAGCCTTTGGCAAAGGGTTCCAAGAATTCGTCAACAGGGCAAAATCTGAGTTCGGCATAGAATTCATAAGATCCAACCCTGGAGAAATCTCGGAAGACCCAACCACGAAGAACCTTACAGTATGGTTTGAGAATCCGATAACGCGGACTCCTCAACACGTTTCCTTTGACTCAGTCGTGCTCTGCCCAGCCCTGATCCCTAGAAGAGGAGTGGGAGAATTGGCCAAAATCTTGGGCGTTGAACTGGATAGTTATGGATTCTTCAAATCAACAGATCCCATTAGGAGACCGCTTGACACGACAGTTCCGGGAATCTTCGCTTGTGGCTATTGTTTGGGTCCGAAGACTGGAGACATTCCAGATTCAATAACCCAGGGTAGCGCTGCAGCTGGACGCGTGACTGAAGCCCTAACGATCAAAGAGGTGGCTTAGATGAAGGAAGAACCACACGTAGGCGTGTTCATTTGCTCTTGCGGAGTGAACATAGGCGGCGTGGTAAACGTTCCAGAAGTGACCGAATATGCAAAGACATTGCCAAACGTTGGCTATGCTGAGAACAATCTCTACACATGCTCAGAAGCTGGGCTATCGGCAATCAAGAAGGCAATAAAAGAACATGATCTTAACCGTGTCGTTGTGGCTTCATGCACTCCAAGAACGCATGAACCGCTGTTCAGAACAGCATGCCAAGAAGCGGGCTTGAACCCCTATTTATTCGAAATGGCAAACATACGTGAGCATGACAGTTGGGTTCACAAGCACGAGCCAAAAGAAGCAACAGCAAAGGCCAAGGACATTGTTAGGATGGCTGTTGCGCGGGCGACGTTGCTTGAACCCCAGACTGAGCCTGAAGTTGAGGTTAAAGATTCTTCGCTTGTGATTGGCGCTGGGGTTGCGGGTATAACGTCGGCACTTTCTATGGCGAACCAAGGTTTCAAAGTATATTTGATTGAAAAGGAGAAAGAACTAGGCGGAATGGCCAGAAAGTTGTACAAGCTGTATCCAACGTTGGATGATTCTGTGGACGTCGTAAATCCGATGATTGAAGCGGTAAAGTCTCACAGGAACATTGAGCTTATGACTTCAACGACTCCAAAAGAAGCATCTGGATACATTGGAAACTTCAACGTGCTTTTGACAGGTCCTGATGGTGACAAAGAGGTGAACGTTGGCACGATAGTCGTGGCTTCTGGCTCATCTAATTACACGCCGCCGAAGGGGCTCTACTTGTATGGCGAGAACGATCATGTGATCACCCAGCGGGAACTGGATGAATTGTTGGCTAGCGGTGGGATAAAAAGCCCTGAAAGAATCGTGATGATACAGTGCGTCGGCGCGAGAAAAGGAGAGATTCGACCGTCCGAGCTTGAGGCTTTCCCGAAATCTGATACAGCCGAGCTTTTGAGGAAAATTCTGAAGGCACGCAAGGATGAAGGATGGCCTTATTGTTCAAGGATTTGCTGCATGAACGCAATAAAAAACGCCATTCTCGTGAAGGAAAAATCTCCTAAAACCGATGTTGTGGTACTATTTGGTGATCTCAGGGTTTACAAGGAATATGAAGATTTCTACAAGAGAGCAAGAGACCTTGAAGTCAGATTCATAAGGCACATAGAAGAGGCCAGACCAGAAATAGTCCAGACGCCTGAAGGCAAGCTTGAGGTTATTGCTTATGATGCTCTTTCCGGGCTTGAGGTGAAGTTTCCAGCAGACTGGGTAGTACTCTCGACGCCGCTGATTCCGAACAAGGATGAAGTGCTACTTGCAAGGATGCTCAAGATTCCTATAGGGACGGATGGCTTTTTGATGGAGGCTCACTTGAAGCTTAGACCTGTTGATACGAGCGTAGACGGAGTATTCATCGCTGGCACGGTTTCAGGTCCTAGGGATGTTTCTGAAAGCATCATCTCCGGAGAAGCAGCCGCAGCGAGAGCGGCGATTCTGATGGGTAACAAGAAAGTCAAGACAGAAGCCATAACCGCCATTGTGGATGAAGACTTGTGCATCGGTTGCGGCTTATGCGAGGAAATATGTCCATACGGAGCGCCCAGAGTTGAGGATGGGAAATCGAAGATCCGTGAGATTCTGTGCAGAGGGTGTGGTTCATGTGCTGCTGAATGCCCGCAGCGAGCAATAACTATGCGACATTATGGGGACGGCCAGATTTTGGCGCAAGCGAAAGCACTTCTTATTTCCGCAAGTTCAAAGGAGGCTGGATCTTAGATGGCAAAGGAAGTCTTCGACGAAGGAAAAGGAGCGAAAGAAGGAGGATTTGAGCCAATTATTGTAGCTTACTGCTGCAACTGGTGTAGCTATGCTGGAGCAGATCTTGCGGGCACGAGTCGTTTCGAGTATCCTTCCAATGTAAGAATAATCCGTGTGATGTGTACGGGACGGATAGACCCGACTATAGTCTTGGAAACTCTAAGGATGGGAGCAGATGGAGTGTTGATTGCTGGCTGTCACCCTGGAGACTGCCACTATCAAAAAGGGAACTTCATGATGGAAAACAGGTTTAGCTTCATGAAGAAAGCCGTTGAGAGAATTGGGATAGAACCTGAACGTGTAAGGCTAGAGTGGATTTCGGCAAGCGAAGGCGGAAAGTTTGCAGCACTTATACGCGAATTGACAGAACAGCTAAGGGAGCTTGGGCCAAGCCCCTTCAGGGTTGAGGGCAACGTGAAGTAGGTGAGCAGGATGAGCGAAAAGGATATTATGAAAAGAAAGGCTGACGCCGTGATCGAGGCTTACAAGTCCAAGAGGCTTCGATGGGTAACAGGAAGATCGCAAGTAAAGATGGAAATCGAAGAAGAAAGGTACCGCAAGGTTGTAGATTCCATAATGCAGGATGAGATTGAGAGGCACATGATCATTGGCGCCATAAAGGAAAAGGGCCTTCTAACAATAGAGGATATCGCCCAGCTAACGAATCTTCAACCAAGCAAGATACTGAAGCACGTGATTGCCCTTAGAAGAAACGGCGTACTAGACGAAGCTGGCGAGAAGAATCGGCAGTATCTTTACAAGCTTCTTTGAAACGCATTAACGGCTACTTGTGAAGACAGGCACTCCTTGCGTTGGCTTTTTTCAACTCTTCAAGATACTTCTCTTCGCTGGACGTTTTCATCAAGTGTCGCTGTCCGTTCACGAAAGCCAGAGTGTGGTACAGCGTTTCTTCTCCAGTTAGCTGGTCTTTGAAGTAGCAGCCTTTCTTGATTCCGTTGGGTTTGAGGCTTTTCAAATAGCTCAGAGCATAAGTGCAGTGCCCGACGATTTCGCATGAAGCACATTTCGACCAGTCTTCTGGGTACGTGCAGGGTCCGCAGGCTACGTGGCATGCTCTCTTTCCTGGATACAGGTTGACTTGAACGTCACTTCCGCAACGACAACATTCGTTTTCCCACGATTTGAATTCAGACATTTGCTTTTCTCCTCTCCAAAATTCGCATAATATTACTTATGTAATAAAGGATTTAAACTTTGCTCTTATCCCCGACTCTGTTACGCCATGCTCATAGTTTCCCGATGCACTCTGGATGGATGTCTCCGGGAAAGTCGTGATCATAGAAATAAATCCGGCCGTTCTCAAAGTCAACTTCAGCGCGGTCGTGGACTCGGGCCTTGTTCAGAAGATTCTGATAGTCGTCTAGGTTGAGAATTTGAATCGTTTTGAGAGGCTTTTCTCTTCCGCTTAGCGGTTTCTTGCAGACTTCGCAGAGCATCTCAACCACGCGAACAAGCTCGAAGTTTCTGTCCTTCAACTCTTCAAAACGGGTTTCAGACAAGCTTCTCTTCAAGGACGTCTCCATCCTTCGCTATTCACCGTTCAAGAATATATTAGTATGTTTGCTGAGAGTGTCCAATGAGAAGCTGTCTTAAAGTGGCAAATCTTATATACGCCCTAGAGATGGCGTATTTTCCTACAAAGGTGAAGGCAATTGCCTGAGACGTTCCAAATCAGTCCAGAAAAGACCAAAGAAATGCAGGAAAGGACTAAGGAAAGAAATTTGATAGTTCAAGAAATCAAGAATCGTGGGCCATCCACAATAGATGAGCTGGCGAATGCCACTGGACTGGAGAAGGCGGAGTTGCTGAAGCATCTTGTGGCTATGAGGCAGTTTGGGAAGGCGTTGACCGTTGGTGAGCGAGACAATCAGCTCGTGTACGGCTTGCCAGAAAGAGGTTAAGCTGCTATTTTTCGCTAATCCGACGAGGCTATTCTGACAGGAGTTCTGATTGTCTTTGTCCTGCTTGTGTTGTTTGCGCTTGTGCCTGTGTTTCCTCAGCAGTTCTAGGTTCTGGGCAGACTTCTGATTCTTCTTCTTTGAGGTCGAGTGTTCCTTTCACTGTGGCGTCTTCTGCGTATGTGATCGTAAAGCCCATTTTCTTCATGAGGTTTATGGCTCGGTAGTTATCGGGCAGCATTATGGCGTAAAGCGTTTCAATTTTCATATCCTTGGCAACTTCGATTGCGTAGTCTACCATCTTTGTGCCTAGTCCAAAGCCTTGCCACGGGTCGGCGACGATGAAGGCGATTTCGCCTGCTTTTCCGTTGGGTTCGATGCCTACTCGGACAACGCCTAGGATTTTTCTTTTGCCGTTTTCGGTTAGTTCGGGGACCATGGCTATTTCTCGGTCGTAGTCGATGTTGCAGTATCTTACTCTGGTTTCGTGTGGTGTGTCTTTGATTATTTGGAAGAATCTGTAGCGGATGGATTCTTCGCTGAAGTTTTGGAACATTTCAAGCCACAGGGGCTCATCTTCAGGCTTTATAGGTCTAAGGATAATGGTTCGGCCGTCGCGCATGGTCCAGAGGGTTTCGTATTTCTTCGGGTAGGGTGTAATGACTAAGTGTTCATGGGGTTCGGGCTTTTCGAAGACTTTTTGCTTGTCGATCACGATGCGGGCGTCGAAGGCGAAGGCTTCTTCCTCGTTTATGAACAGCGGGTTAATGTCAACTTCCTTGAGCTGCGGGAAGTCCACGAGCAGTTGGCTGAAGAGGACCATGATTTCTTCAAGGAGCTTGATGTTTGCTGGCGGCACGTCCCGATAGCCTTTCAAAAGTTGGTAAACCTTGGTTTCCTCCATCATTCTTCTGACTAAGGTCTGGTTTAGCGGTGGAAGCCCCAGCGAGAAGTCTCTGAAAAGTTCCACTCCAACTCCGCCCATGCCAAAGAGAATGACTGGCCCGAACAGTGGGTCTTGTTTGGCTCCGATGATGACTTCGTAGCCTTTTTTCTTGATCATTTCTTGGACGGTGACGCCTTGGATTTCGGCTTCTGGGTTGTATTGTTTGACGCGTTGGATGATGCGATCGAAGGTTTCTCGGACTTCGGCTTCGCCGTTCAAGTCCAAGACAACGCCTCCTGCGTCGGTTTTGTGTACGATTTGGGGTGAAAGAATCTTCAACACGACAGGGTAGCCTATTTCTGCCGCCATTCTCACAGCTTCTTCTGGGGTCGCGGCGACTTTGGTTTTCACCACGGGGAAGTTGTAATATTCCAAGAAGCGTTTGGCTTCCGCTTCGGTTAGGAGTTCTCGGTTTTCGGTTGCAGCGTTTCGCAGAATAACCATTAGTGGACGTTTTGGCGCCATGGCGTCCACGGGCAGTTCTTCTGGGGTTTCGTATAGGAGTTCTAGGTTGCGCTTGTACTGGTACATGTAGAGGTATGTTTTTGTGGCTTGTTCGGGGGTGGTGAATGTTGGTATGTTGTTTTGGTTGAAGATGCGGTTTGCTTCTTCAACTGCTCCGTAGCCTATGAAGCTGGTCAGAATGGTTTTGTTGTGGTAGGTTTGATCTTTGATGAATTCGGATATGGTTTTGGCGATTTCCACGGGTTCGGCTACAGCTTGGTGAGTGTAGATGATGAGAATGCCGTCGACGTTTTCATCTTTCAGACAGGCTTCTATTGTGGCTTTGTATCGGTCGGCGTGTGCGTCTCCGAGGATGTCTATGGGGTTGCCGTGGCTCCAAAAGTGAGGCAGTACAGCATTGAGCGTTTCCATCGTTTTGGCGCTTAGCGTGGCCACTTTGCCGCCCTGGCTGATTATGGCATCCGTAGCCATCACTCCTGGACCGCCAGCATTGGTGATTATGGCTAGGTTTGGTCCTTTCGGCAGAGGTTGCAGACCTAGAACCTCAGCGCAGTTGAATAGATCAGCGATTTCGTCTACGCGGACGATGCCTACGCGTTTGAATGCTGCGTCGTAGATGTTGTCTTCGCCTGTTAGGCTGCCTGTGTGTGAGGCTGCGGCTTTGGCGGATTCGGTGAATTTGCCTGCTTTGACGAGGATGATGGGTTTTGTTCGTGCGAAGTGTCGGGCTGCGCTCATGAATTTGCGTGCGTCTGTTAGGCCTTCGATGTACATGAGTATAGATTTGGTTTTAGGGTCGGTTCCGAAGTAGTCTATGAGGTCGCCGAAGTCCACGTCTATCATTGAGCCTATGCTTACGAAGTTGCTGAAGCCGATGTTCTCGTGAATGGCATAGTCGAGAATGGCCGAACCTAGGGCTCCGGATTGGCTGATGAAGGCTATTTTGCCAGGCTTGGGCATCTTGCTTATGAATGTAGCATTCATCTTAGTGCTTGGGCGGATGACGCCTAAACAGTTTGGTCCGATTATGCGTAGGTCGTATTTCTTTTTGAGTTCGGTGATTTTCTGTTCTAGGGCTCTGCCTTCTTCGCCTATTTCTTTGAAGCCTGCACTTATGATGATTAAGCCCTTTATGCCCTGCTTTCCGCACTGTTCCACTATGTCTGGAACGGTTCGGGCTGGAGTGGCGATGACAGCCAGATCTACTGGTTCAGGGATTTGTTCTAAGGTTGGATAAGCTTGTAAGCCTAAAACTTCTGATTTCTTGACGTTGACTGGATAGACTTTGCCTTCAAAGCCTAGTTCTTTGAAATTCTTCATCAACGCGCAACCAACAGTGCCTTCTTCGTCTGAGGCGCCGATTATGGCCACGGTTTTGGGGTTGAAAATCCTGTCAAGATTCAAAGTAACCAAGACTACGTAACCTTCGTGGATAGACTGGTGATTCGGTGGGGCGGATTAAAACTTTACGACCCCAAAATACAACTTTAGATTGCGATTCACTTTAGTGACGTTTTCAACCCTACCTCTTCTTTGAAAAAACCAGCAACGCAGTTTGAAAGCGATGAGTTTGACTCTGCTACGGCGAAGACCGCAGAAGAAACCAAGCCTGAAAGACTCAAGGAACTATTCCTTACTGGCTGTTCTTAGCACGAATATCATGCTATTTCTTGCTCATCAAATACTCATGCATCGCTTTCGCAGCTTTTTTCCCTGCACCCATTGCACTAATAACCGTAGCTTCACCAGTGACAATGTCTCCACCAGCATAAACTCCCTCAAGGCTAGTCTTGCCATTCTCATCAGCCACAATTGTGCCCCACTTCGAAACCGCCAAACCCTCCGTCGTGCTCTGAATAATCGGATTAGGCGTCCTACCAATCGCAACAATAACCGTGTCCGTATCCATAACAAACTCAGAGCCCTTAACAGGAACAGGTCTTCGCCTGCCCGACTCATCAGGCGAACCAAGCTCCATGACAATACACTCCATAGCCTTAACCCAACCCTTTTCATCACCAATAAACTTCGTCGGAGCAGCCTGGAAGTAACAAACTATTCCCTCCTCCTCAGCGTTTTCGACCTCCTCCTGCCGGGCAGGCAACTCTTCACGCGAACGCCTATACACGATACAAACCTCCTCAGCACCCAAACGCAAAGCCGAACGCGCAGCGTCCATAGCCACGTTGCCGCCGCCAACAACCACAACATGCTTGCCAACGCGAATAGGCGTATCATAAAACGGAAAAGCATAAGACTTCATCAAATTAACCCGAATCAAAAACTCGTTAGCCGAATAAATCCCAGCCAAATTCTCTCCAAGCAAACCCATAAACGCAGGCAGCCCCGCACCCGTACCAACGAAAACCGCGTCAAAACAAGTTTTCAGCAACTCTGGAATTGTGTGAATCCTGCCAATAAGATAGCCAAGCTTCAACTCAACACCAAGCTTCTTAACATAGTCAACCTCCGCGCGAACAATCTTCTTAGGCAAACGAAACTCGGGAATACCATAAACCAAAACCCCACCAGGCAAATGCAATGCCTCAAAAATCACAACACCGTGACCAAGCTTCGCCAAATCAGTAGCAACCGTAAGCCCCGCAGGACCAGCACCAACCACAGCCACCCTCTTACCAGTCGAAGCAGGCTTCTCAGAAACCTTGACCCCTCTTTCCCTCTCCCAATCAGCTACAAACCTCTCCAACCTGCCGATACTAACTGGGTTGCCAATCTGCCCAAAAATGCACATCTGCTGACACTGCTCCTCCTGCGGGCAAACACGACCACAGATCGCAGGAAGAGCATTCCTCTCCTTAACTCTCTTCGCCGCCTCTTCATATTTCCCTTCCTGAAGCAGCTTGATAAACTCCGGAATACGAACTCCCACTGGGCAGCCTTCTACACATTGCGGTTTTGGACATTGCAGACAGCGATTTGCTTCTTCTATGGCTTGTCGTTCCGTATAACCCAAGGCAACCTCGTTGAAATTCTGCCTGCGAACCTTCGCATCCTGCTTAGGCATCGGAACGGCTTCTTTCTTCGGTTTAGGCTTAGGCTTGCTTTCCGCCACAGGCGCAACCTCCATACATTTCCCACAAAAGCGAACTCAACCTCTCCTCAGGCAAGAACATCCTCTGCCTACTCACCAGCTCATCAAAATCCACCTTATGCCCATCAAACTCCGGCCCATCAACACAGCCAAACTTCATCTTCCCGCCAACAGTAACTCGGCAAACGCCACACATTCCCATCCCATCAACCATAATAGGCGTCAAACTGACAACTGTAGGTATCACGAATGGCTTAGTGATCTCGGAAACACTCTTCATCATAACAACTGGTCCCATTGTCATGCATCGATCAAACTTCTCCTTCTCCAAAACCTCATTCAAAAAACCTAAACCCTTGTAGCCCTTCGACCCGTCATCTGTGGCCACGTAGAACTTGTCACTTAGAGCCCTCATCTCTTCCTCAAAGAAAAGCAGCTCCTTTATCCTTGCCCCCACAACCGTCGTGATGCGGTTTCCAGCTTCCCGCAAGGCCCGAACCTGCAAAAGCATAGGCGCAATCATCACTCCACCTGCAACACACAAAACCTTCCCAGAATTTCTGATCTCCGACGGAACACCCAGCGGACCAGTAATGTTCCAGATACAGTCACCCACTTCCAAGCATCCAAGCTGTTTCGTCGTCTTGCCAACCTCATTGAACACAAACGTGATAGTTCCCTTTTTTGTGTCATATCCTGCTATCGTTAACGCTATCCGTTCGCCCTTTTCGTCAATGATAAGTATTATGAATTGGCCAGGTCGCGCCTTCTCGGCGATTTCTGGTGCATGAACCTCGAAAAGCTTGATCTTTGGAGCCAACTCCCTTTTGGCAATGATTTCATACATGCGGCTTCGCCTCCAACTCCAACCTTGGCATCGAAGCTATCTTCTTGACGAACTCGTCTAGTTTAACGTTGAAATCTCCAACACACCTAGGAGAGACCGTGTAGAGTTCAAACCGGTCAAGCAGATTCATCTTCTTCAACGTATCCTTCAGCACGGTCATGTTTCTTTCAGCCGTTTCCTTGCCCTCTTGAAGTTTGCAGTCTTCCTTGGCGCAAACTACAGCCATTACACCGTCAAAACCACTGTGCAAGGCGTTGACAACGTGAACAGGATCAAGCGCCTTGAAGCACGGAACCTCTAAAGCCAAAGCCCTTTTCTTGAACAACGCGCTCTCGGGGTCGTCCAGGGCTGAGAACTCTGACCATTGACAACAAAAAACCAGAATCACAGGTGACTTGCCTTCAGCTTTAAGCTTTCTGGCAGACTCTGCATAGCGTTTCAGGACGTTTTCAAACTCAAATCCTTCAACCTGTATTGCATGATGCGGACAAACCAAAGCGCATGCTCCACAGCCCATGCAATCATCATAAACTATCTTCGGAGTTGCAAACTCCTCCGCTTCTATTGCTTTGTAAGGACAGATGAAAACACACTTGTCACAGCCAACGCACTTGTCCGTATCATAGATCACTTTCCGCGAATACTTCACGACTTTCACGGCATCTTTTCCAAGACCTAACTGTTCAAGAACTGCACGACTCAACAGCAGCCTTCTAGTGTTTACCCTAGTGCCCTCTTTGAACCTGCAAAAGGCATCTTCACACTGAACTGAAACAACGTTTTTGATGCCGGACTTCAAAACCTGGAAAATGAACTCGGTCGGAACTCGCCCAGAACAAGGTAATCGTAAAGGGATATAGTTTTTCACATCCAAGCCTTGCTTTTTTAGAATCTCCTCAATCTCGCACGTTGAAGGCGAGTTTCCGCGGCATATCAGAACAAGCGTGTCACTTCTGCACTTTTTATGCATGGCCTTGACGTATTTGACCAAGCTGTCATAATCATAGTAAACCATTTCTATGGCCAAAACAGGACATGCACTATAGCATATTCCACACACTTGGCACTTCTGTAGATCTATCTCAACTTTGCCCGTCTCAGGGTCTCGCTTTATCGCTTCATAAGAACAAACCGAGTGACAGATGCTGCACTTGCTACAAAGATCTTGATTGATGTTTATTGCAGCCGCACATGCTTGACTCATCTTCATATTTCCCCGATGCTTGCCTGCTATCTAGTCCAGGACACCATCGTGGCGGTTTACGGCGTCTGGAAGTTTTCCAAGCTAATCCCAACAATATAATGGTTTTGGGGTCGTTTTGGAGTTTTGCTCATCGCTTGTAATATGGTCTTCGAATGTACCCATAAGCTTCTGTGGCAGCCGTTATTCCTTGACCGACAGCCGTGCCCACTTGTTTGACTGGATGATTTGTGACATCGCCAGCCGCATAAATCCCTGCGACGTTTGTTCTCTGCAACATGTCAACTATAATGTAGCCATCTTCATCAACGACAACTCCGGCTTCCTTGGCTAATTGACTGTTCGGATCTTCACCAACCTGAACAAAAACGCCGTCAACCAGCAGTTCCTGAGTCACACCAGTTCTGTTGTCCAGCAATACTGCCTTGTTAACCAGTTTTTCGCCCTTAATCTCCTTGACCTCAGTGTTCCACAATATCTGCACATTCTGCTTTCCCTTCAACGCTTTGACAAGAGCTTCCTCAGCTCTGAAAGCATCTCTCCGATGCGCAATCTTAACCTCAGAAGCTAGATCAGCCAAATAGAGTGCCGTGATGACAGCCGAATTTCCGCCACCAGCAACCAGCAAACGCTTGCCCTTGAACAGCGGACCGTCACATAGACCGCAGTAACTCACGCCTCTTCCACGGTATTCCCTCTCCCCTGGAATTCCAATTTCTCGGTAACGACTCCCTGAGGCTATGATTACCGCTTTAGCTTCATAGCTGCCTTCGCTAGCTTTCACAATCTTCTTCACGTCTCTGAAGTCAAACCCCGCAACCGCCTCGAATTCACGTATTGTTACACCTGCTCTCTTGGCGTGAGCAACCATCTTTTGTGCCAAGTCCAGTCCGCTTATGCTTTCAAAACCCGGGTAGTTTTGAATTGCCGGAGCATCTGCAACTGTGCCGCCTGCGATCTTCTCTTCCAAAATAAGCGTTTTCAATCCGCTTCTTGCGCCATATATTCCTGCGGCTAAGCCAGCAGGACCACCACCAACTATTATCAATTCCCAATCGCTCATTTTCGAATGACCTTTGAATGAGTAACGTTTTGCCATTTGTTGTTTATGAATCATTCGCACTCTGCCCCACACAAAAGCGCATGAAGATGACAACGTTGACATTGGGGTTCTTGCTAAAGCCTTAAGATTACGGATAGATATGTTCACGTCAAAAGCTGAGAAGAGGCACGTTCATATTGAGCAGAACCAATGGCGAAAATACTATGCCGCCTGAAGCTGGCAGGACAGGAATGCTAGCATTCACCATCATTTGGATCGGTCAGATGTTTTCACTTCTTGGCACGAACATGACTGGGTTTGCCTTGACGATCTGGGCGTGGAAGCTAACTGGCCAAGCAACAGCCTTAGCGCTGGTTGGTTTTTTCTCTTTTGCGCCTCTTGTTCTTGTCAGTCCTATCGCAGGAGCACTGGTTGATCGTTATGACCGCAAAAGGATCATGATGCTTGCTGATTTGGCCGCGGGCTTGCCCACTGTTGCGGTCTTGCTGCTCTATACTATTGGGAATTTGCAGATTTGGAACCTTTACATAACCGGTGCTATTTCAGCGGTTTTTCAGGCTTTTCATTTCCCCGCATATTCCGCAACTGTGACTATGATGCTGCCCAAAAGGCAATATGGCCGTGCTCAGGGCATGCTTTCAACAGCCCAGTTCGTCTCAACCATATTTGCCCCAATAGCTGCTGCCATCCTGCTAGTTTACATTGGAATCGCTGGTGTCCTGATGATTGACATCATTACCTTCTTAGCTGCAATAACCATGCTATTCTTCGTTCACATTCCAAGACCTTCAATGACTGAAGCCGGACGCAAAGGCATGGGAAGCATCTGGAAAGAATCCTTGTATGGTTTCCGCTACATCTCCGAACGACCTAGCTTGCTAGGCTTACAACTAACCTTCTTCTCCGTCAACCTAATCGCAACCTTCGGCAACGTTCTACTAGCCCCTATGATCCTTGCACGCACTGGAAACAATGAGGTCTTGTTGGGAAGTGTTATGTCGGCAGGCGGGATCGGCGGGCTGGTCGGAAGCGTCTTGTTGACTTTCTGGGGAGGCCCGAAACGCAAGGTGCATGGAGTTCTATTCGGCCTAGTCCTGCTAAGCCTCATCGGTCAGCTCCTATTTGGTCTCGGACGTGAAACTTCCGTTTGGACCATAGCCACATTTCTCGGCATGCTAATCCTTCCAACCATCAACGGCTCTTCTCAAGCCATATGGCAAGCTAAAACCGCGCCTGACGTACAAGGCCGAGTATTCGCCACACGGTTACTCATCGCACAGATATCAGTGCCAATAGCTATGCTGTTGGCAGGACCTTTGGCTGACCGGGTTTTCGAACCTGGAATGAAAGATGGCGGTCTAGTGCCCATGTTCGGGTGGCTAGTTGGCACAGGCCCAGGGGCTGGTATGTCTGTCATGTTCGTCATCACTGGGATCTTAGGAGCTCTGATAGGTTTAGTGGCATATTCAATACGTGTCATCAGAAATGCTGAAGACATATTGCCAGATCACGACGCAAAAACGGCCATGCCAGCAAAAGCAAATGCGTAAAGGAAAATGGAGCGGGAACGTCACAAGGCTTGCGCCAACAGCTCTGCTATATCCATTATTTGCAGCTTTCCTTCAAGTCCCGTGGTTTTCACAGCATCCTCGAATGTCAGTAGGCAGTATGGGCAAGCCACAGCCAGGATGTCTGCACCTGCTTCGGCAGCATCTTTGACCCTTGTCTCTGCCAAGCGTTCGCCAGGTATGTCGACCCACATTCTTCCACCGCCACCTTCGCAGCAGACGCTTCGGGCTCGTGACCGGTCAAACTCCAGGAGCTTTACGCCAGGCACGCTTTCTATGACTCTTCTCGGTTCGTCGTAGATGTTGTTTTGCTTTCCCAAAAAGCATGGGTCGTGGTAGATGACCTTCTTGTCCAACTGTTTTGAGAAAGTCAGCTTCTTCTCGTCAATGAGTTTTGCAAGAAGTTGCGAGTGGTGCAGGGGTTCAAAGCTGGTTTGATTGTAACGGTTTTTGAAGGCGTGATAGCCATGTGAACAGCTAGTTACGGTTTGTTTCACGTTATACTTGTTGATGACCTTCATATTCTCTTCAACTAGATAATCAAAAAGTCCTTTTTCACCCATGCCGTAGACTTCGCTTCCACAGCAGTTCTCCTCGTCGCCCAAGATCCCAAAGTTCAGCCCAGCCTTTTCAAAACATCTTACAAGACTTTTGGGCACATTCTGGACTCGCGGATCATATGCCGAAGTGCAACCCACGAAGAACAGTACGTCTGCACCCTGCGAGATTGGTTTAACATTCAATCCTTGCGCCCATTCGGAGCGTTTGTTGCGCACTCGTCCCCAAGGGTTGCCGTTCTTGAATATGCTTTCAAGTGCGTCGCGGATGGTTGGTGCGATTTGTCCTTCCTCAACTGCCATGCCACGAATGTCGATCAAGAACTCGCATGGATTCAAATCCTTTGGACACCGAACGCCGCAGGTTGAACATGTTGTACAGCTCCACAGCTCGTTTTGTGGATGCTGGGTTAGCTTGCCTAGTGTGGCGACTTCGCGCATGTAACGTCTAACGTTGAGATTAGCCTTCTTTGCAACCGGACAACTTCCCGTACATGTTCCACATTGGATGCATTCAAGAAGTTTATGTTTTTGAGCGAGTTCTTGGGCGTTCATGTTGTCCATCACTTTTGCATGAAATTGGAGCGTAAGGTTATTAAAGCGTTTTCCCGTGAATCATTTAAAACATATCATTGGAACTGGAGATTGCTTTCGCATGGAGAAGAAGCAGCCGAGGATTGGAATTTTCGTTTGCGAATGCGGCGGCAACATAGGTGAGGTTGTGGATGTTAAGACTGTTGTTGATGCAGTTAAGGGTTGGCCTAACGTAGCGGTCGCGAAGTTTCACAAGTATCTTTGCTCCAAGCCCGCTCAAGAAATTATTGCTGATGCGATTAAGAAGGAGAATTTAGACAGAGTCGTGGTTGCAAGCTGCACGCCACGCATGCACTTGGCTACTTTTCAGAGTGTTTTGGAACGGGCCGGTTTGAATCCGTTTATGCTTGAGTTTGTTAATATCAGGGAGCAGGATTCTTGGATTTTGGGTCCGCATCCTTCGGCTGAAGCCACTAAGAAGGCTATTAGCCTTATTCGTGGTGGTTATGAGCGCAGTCGAGAGCTTGAGCCTTTGGAGACAGTTAGCGAGAAGGGTTCTAGAGAGATTTTGATCATCGGTGGTGGGATTGCGGGGATTACGGCTGCTTTGGAACTTGGTTATCTTGGTTATAAGGTGCATCTTGTTGAACGCAAACCAAGCATCGGCGGAAACATGGCGAAGCTGACAAAAGTCTTTCCGACCTTAGACTGTGCCCAATGTATTCTTACTCCGAGGATGGCTGAGGTTGGGCGTAATCCAAACGTGAATTTGTTGACTTATGCTGAAGTGCAGGAGGTTAGCGGGCGTCCGGGGAATTATGATGTTAAGGTGTTTATGAAGCCTCGTGGTGTGAATGTTCAGACTTGTCGAAGTTGTGGGGTTTGTGCGAAGGTTTGTCCAGTGAGCGTTCCAGATGAGTTTAATGAAGGGTTAGCTCAGCGGAAGGCGGCTTACGTCGAGTTTCCGCAAGCTGTTCCATCTGCTTACACGATCGATTTCAAGGCTTGCACGAAGTGTCGTAAGTGTGAGCAGTTGTGTCCTGCTAAGGCTATTTCGATTGATGATCCAGGGCAGACGGTTGATTTGCACGTAGGAGGGATCATTGTGGCTACGGGTTATGAGTTATATGATGCTAGGAAGCTTGAGACTTATGGTTACGGCACGTACAAGGATGTTATCTCGATGATGGAGCTGGAGCGGCTTGTCTCAGCTACTGGTCCGACTGGCGGGTATGTGAAGCGTGCGGATGGCAGTGATGTCAAGCGTATGGCGATTTTGCTTTGTGCGGGTTCGCGGGATAAGAACTACATTCCGTATTGCAGTCGCATATGCTGTATGTATGCGTTGAAGCAGGCTTTTGTTTTGAAGAAGATGCTGGGCATTGACGTTACGATTTACTACACGGACATTCGCGCTACGGGAAAAGGCTATGAAGACCTTTATTGGCGCGACGAGGAAGCTGGGGTTAGCTTCATCCGCGGTAAGGTTGCTGAGGTTTACAGGAATGCCAAAACGGGTAAGCTTGTTGTGGTTGCTGAGGATACTTTGACGAGTGAGCTTACTAATGAGGAGTTTGATTTGGTGGGTTTGGCTACTCCGATGGTTCCGCCGAAGGGTTTGAAGGAGCTTGCGGATAAGATGCGTGTGGCTACTGGTGAGGATGGTTTTGTTACGGAGAAGCATCCGAAGTTGGATCCTGTGGATTCGCTTGTTACGGGGATTTTTGCTTGTGGTTGTGTTTTGAGTCCGAAGGATGTGCGAGATACGGTTAGTGATGGTTTGGGTGCTTCGGCGAAGGCTGCTTTGTTTTTGAAGGGTGATTATGTTACGACGAGTCCTGAGAAGGCGTTTGTGATTGCTGATTTGTGTGATGGTTGTCAGGCTTGTGTGCCTGTTTGTCCTGTAAACGCGATTAGTATGCAGGATGGTAAGGCTGTGATTAATCCGTTTCAGTGTACGGGTTGTGGTGCTTGTATTCCTGTTTGTCCGCAGGAGGCTATTGATTTCAAGAATGCTACGGCGCGTCAGGTTTTGGCTAATGTTCGTGGTGTGTTGATGGATAAGGATGTGGGTGAAGTTAGGGTTTTGGCGTTTGTGGATAAGAATGTGGGTTATACGGGTATGGACTTTCTGGGTTTGGATAGGGCTGTGTACCCTGAGAATGTGCGGCTTGTGGCGGTTCCGACTACGGCTATTCTTGGCAAGAAGCTTGTTTTGAGTGCGTTTGTTTACGGTGCTGACGGTGTGCTTGTCATTGAAGGCAGTGAAGAGATTGATGAGCATTTTGCGAAGAAGCGTATGATTGACATGGGAAAGGAATTGGCTCAGTTTGGTGTTGAGGGTATGCGTGTGCGGTATAGTTATGTGCCTTTGCCTGTGTATAAGAAGGCCGCTGAGTTGTTTACGATGTTTACGGATAGGATCAAGAAGTTTGGTCCTTTGCCTGAAGAGAAGCGGAATGCGATTAGGCAGAAGCTGTAGCTCTGATGCGCTCGGAGCATTTTTAACCCCTCTATGTATAGCTTGAACTTCCGATTGGCTCTCGGTCTAAAAGGCGAAATCATTTTTAGCAACTACCGTTTCTCTTTCGTTTGTGAGTGGTAGTGGGATATAAGATCAGATATGATGCTGACGCTGATGTTTTGACAGTCGTTTTGAGAGAGAGAAGGGTGAGCTTTCATATGCTGAAGGTGTAGGAGATGTTGTGGTTCGTTTTGATAAGAACAGGAAGCCTTTGTTCATGGAAATCCTTAGGGCCAGTAAACTGGTCCCCTTAATGGTTGAGAGTCTGGCCAAGAAAGAAGTTACGATCGCTTAACTGATCCTCTGATTTTTCTTCATATTTCGTTTTCTAGTTCAGCTCTCGTACGAGTTCATCTAGCGGTCTGGTCTTGCCCTCTTCAACTTCTCGTAACGCGTCTTTCAAGTCCTTAACGAGTTCGTTGTCTTGCATGACTTCAAGCGTATCTAGTAACTCGTCCATCAAGTTGGCTGCTTTGTTCAGTAGTTTCTTCTCTTCAGACGTTAGAATAGTCATTTTCGGTGCTCAACTCTTCGAGAATATAGAAATGTTTGCAGGATATTTTAGCTCTTGCTTCCATGTGTTCGTTTTGTTGGGTAGGATGGGTTTAGGTGTTGGTTTGTTGTGGCTGTTTTTGTGGTTGGTTTTGTTTTGATATTAGTTCTTTGATCATCATTATGGTTGTTTGGTGTCTTTTCTCGTCTTGGATGATCCATTCCAGGATTGTGTTGAAATTTCCTAGGTCTAGGTTTCTTTGTTTTGCTAGGAGTTTGAGCACTTCTACGTTTGCGATGGTTAGGTATCCTTCTGCGAAATAGTTTTCAAGGTTTTTCATTCCGTCTATGAGTGAGGCAAGTTCTTCGGTTTTCACTTCTTCTTTCTTTGATAGTTCTTCCATGGAGTTGGTGATCCAGCTTTTCCAGCCTTTTCCCCATATTTCTTCGCAATCCTCTATTCTAACTTCTAGCTTTGCGATGTTGTCGCCCATGTTTCTTAGGATTGCTGAGTGCTTTGTTGTGTCATGGAGTATGTATTGGAGCAGGGATTTTACTTGTTGGTCTTCTACTCGGTCGGACAGATGTTTGTATACGTTTGCTACTCTTCCTTCTACGATGCTTGAGCAATGGAGGTATTTGGCGATGTCTTTTAGGTCTTTGAGTGGTTCCATGCTAAATCGTGAGTTGGCTGCATCTATTACAGTTGTGTGGACTGTGGATGTTGATTCGGATTTCAAGTGGCCACGCATGTTTCCAATCTTTGGGAATGGTGGCTTTTGTGGCTAGCTGTTCGTTTTCGGGCATTAGATTTTCACGTTTGTCATTGTCTTGGTTGGTGATTAAAAACTATGTTTTTCCACGTTTGCAAGGGTTCGTTTATCTCTTATATGGGTCATGGAGGGGCTTTTTCCATAATGAGCATGTTATGTTAAATTGTAGGCTATGTCCTTGCTTATTACATGCCCATGAAAGGTGACCATCTGCCTGAACTGTCTTTCATCCAGTCTATTAGCATCGTAAATGCATAGCGCGCACAAGTTGACAGTGAAGTTTTTCCCGAGCATTCTTTCATATGTTAACAGTTCTCTTGTTTTTGCATAGTCAAAGAAAACGTCCATTTCCCCCGCACCGCGTAGTCCTAGGAATTTGGCTTTTTGTTTGGCTTTGATAAGTTTAGTCCAATTTGATATAATGGTTTGGGCGTGGGCTTTGCCCTTGTTTATGTACCATTCTTCTGCTGACATGATGATTAGCGCTTTTTCGTCAATGTATTTAGCACTTATCCCGTGCCGTGGTATTTCATGAACATATGAATCGAGTTTTTGTTCTCTTGCAAAGAAGACAGCGGCTTCGCCGTTTGCCAAACCTGCTCTCAGATAGGAGAAGCATGTGTCTTTCTTATTGGTTTCTGAATCGCTTAAGAAAAAAGCGTGGTCTCCAAGAACAAGACTTTGGACGTATCTGATTGGAGAGCTTAGAAGGTCTTGTGTGGTTCTTGAAAGTATGAGGGAGATGTCATCTATCAGACCTGCGGCTAGAAGTCCTTTGTTTGTGAGGCTGTATTCGTCTGGAGATTTCTTTTCGATTAGACCTTCTAGTGCTCTTAGATGAAATCCAAGTTCGCCATGATTCTTGTTTTTGACGAGTTTCAGCAAGTCATTGAATGATAAGGACTCCTGTTCCTCTAAGCATTTTATGATACGCCTCCTTATGGAGTGGGAGAGTATTTTGAGAAGCTTTGAGGTCGAATTCATCGATATTTCTACTCGTATCAGACAGGAAATCAATTGGAAGAAAGCTCCTAATATTAGTTTGGTGAAGCGAACTTCACCTATAACACATGCCAAAAGGCCCCTTCTAGTTAACAAACCTTCCGAAAACTCCAAATCCGCAAGAGTCAACAGAACCCACCCAGGTTTTGTTTATTATTCAGGTAGTTTGGTTGCTTGTTGTGTGTTGTTGTAGTCTTCGTTGTAGGCGTGGATTTGGGTTATGTTGTTTTGTCTCATCATGTCGATGGCTAGGGCGTCGTTAGGTTCGAGTTTGGGCTTTTGATGAGTTCGGTGGCTACTACGTACTTTCTCCAGTTACGCTGTGGACCGATTTGTTCTCGTGGATAGGACTCTTGAAGTATAAACATGAAGCAAACCATTTATTTGCCATCTCTAGACTATAAGAAGGTTGATTGCAAGCACGTCGGGAATTTGGAACGTGACAGGAATTGCTGCATCCTCCAAAATCATCGTCGCAACTCTCTTTTTGATCGGCATTTGGGTTTTGGCTTGTGCATCATTCTTTGAGATAAGGACATCTCTAAGAGAAATCCAAGTTGGAAACCAGACGCTGACCGTTGAAGACAAAATATGGATATTTAGGGATGATGCGTTTGGCAACCTTACGATCACATCAATCCTTGGTCCTATCGCTGGGGCGTCAGCTTCGATACTAGCAATCGTCTTTGCCATCTCCAACTTGATAGTATCAAATATCTCAGAGAGATATTCTCCTTATGTCCTGAAGATATATGAAGAAGAAGGATTCACAAAGAAAACCCTCTACATTTTTGCTTCGATTGTAGGCTTTTCAGTGATTTTGCTGTTCATTCATGGGTTGATACCTTCACTAATATCATTCATTCTTTTGATGTCGACCATTACGGGTTTCATGGTTGCACTATTCTTACTAATGGATTATTTTTTCTACATGTTCAAAATAGTCAACCCACTCAAATTCGGAGAAATATTGAAAAACAGAACCATTCAAGTTGTCGAAAGACAAAATGAGAAAGAAGTTCAAGAGTACATAACGTCTCTGGGAGTTGTCGCAGCGCGCGCATTTGATAGAAAAGAGCTCAGGATTTGTACACTCTATATCGGGCTTCTTTGCGATGTTTTCAAAGCTTACATGGAATTAAGAAAGCAGAGACCCGAGCAATACCGATTGAGTGCAGAACGTTTGGGAACACATGAGAATCGAAACTGTGTATTAGTCTACATTCTGGACGAGTATTTTAGAATCTTCAAATATTCGATTCTCGAAAAGGAAGCGATTGTGTAAAAGGAAATCGTTGATAACCTTTTTGAAATAATGTATGAAACACTTTTTGCAGAGGAGAACGATGATCTTATTGCCCAAGAATTTGAGACTAGAAACGTCATCGGTGCCAAGTATTATCCGTTTTATCAGCTTGCTATAGAGAACAAAGATTCGTCAAGGTTTCGTCTAATCCAGGACCTAGTTTCCATTCTTGCAATCAACTTGTCGAGAAAGGAGAAGATCAAAGATTATCAGCTAGAGGAATATCTTAGCTACCACCTTTTCAGAGTAAGCCAAATGGTGGTAGATCATAATGATTTTGCCTTGTTCAAACAAGAAATAGCAGACTTCAGTTTGATGTTACCCGTAAGCCCTCCCGACGAGGTGCAAGATCGCATTTGTGGAGGTCTATTCATTGACGTACCCTTTCTCTTATACAGAGATCAGGATTTCATGAAAGAATTTGAGAAAAGAAGAACTCAGATCGAACATGTAGTTAAGCATGAATCAGCAAAGAATTTTGAGGCGGCAAGAACGCTTGAGAAAAATCTGGAAGACTACAAGAGCTACCTTATTGAACAAGTGAGTAGACTACATGATGCAGATTACGTAAGATCTCTTCGCGAAGAGGAAAGCGGTCAACTCCAGACTCTGACGAGAACAAGTGAGGAGTATGCTCAAAGAATATCAGTTGGCATTGAAGAAATGAAGAGGCAGGCCTATGAATTGTATGTTACTTCCCAAATCTGCAGGACTTTTTTCTTGATCGGAGCCTACCTTTTATTCAAGCAGAAAAATGACGGACTGGATTCAATAGTCTATATAAAAGAACTATGGTCACACACAACACCAGAAGATGCTGATTCCGTATGTCTAAATCGACCACCGATAACCTTCAATCCTCTTTGGCTGTCTTATCTTCTACTGTATGATGGTGTTGGGCATGATTTTCGGTATGATTTGCTCAGTTTCGGAGATTTTCATGGAGTGACTGAATATGTGAACAGATATTTCCTTCTAGCCATCGAGAAAGCAAAGGTTAGTCTAAGCGTACCCTCCACATCAGAACTTGAGAATTTGAAATCCAACAACCTTATCCTTGAATTGGGTCATTTATATCAGTTCATAGACGATTTCTCTTCGAAACCATTTGTGGAAAACCTGCTACGCTACTGCGATGATTTAATTCAGCATGCTGAGACTTTTGACAGACTGCTGTCTTCGAAAAGCAAGGATGAGGAAGGACAGATTCGAGTAATAACAGCGAAAGAGAAACTTGGGGACCTCAAGAACTGGATTGAATTGAAGACCAAAGAGTTCGAGGGAAGGAAGCAAGAAATAATCGGCCTTTTACCGCTCGATCCAAGCCAAATCAAAACATGCAAAGCAAAAATCGTTGAGGCGTATCATCATGCAAGTGAAATCGAAGAAATCGTGACCATCGTGAACTCTATACAAGAGACTGATAGAAACGTACCGTTCATATCAATAGATCAAGGTCATTCATTGTCACGCGTCCCAAGAGATTGCTTAATAAAACCCTCGCTTGTAGATTGTTCAGCAATTTGGTCCGAGTTTGGTCGGTATGTTGCCTTCAGCGAAATGAACTACTTTATCCGAGAAGTTCTGAAATGTAAAAGGCAAGTTGAGGATCTCACCATCAAAGATCCGAACATTGTAGCATTATATGATAAAATAGACAGCGTCGTGAGTGACCTAAGAAAAAAGGGGTTCAACCCATCCATTATCTTTGTTCCAATGAAATATTCATCTGATCCTGAAGTGAAAAAACATGTTACTTATGAAAACGGAAGAGCGTTCCTTAAGGTCGGCACTGAGACGAAAATGAGAATAGTTCATTCAACCAGATTCAAGCCATTCAACGATATTCTGATATTAGATAAGGCTGCTTTTGCTTGGCAATACAAGCTAGAGAAAGATTCTTCTGAAAGATTAGTAGTCACCGTGCAAGAGGATGAGACAAGCAAGTCTACAGTCCATGTTCTGGCGAAAACTACGGCCAATCTCGAAATCAAGAATCCGAAGTCGCTGAGGATTCTGAGAATCAAAGAGGCGTAAGGAGCTGCAGTTAGCTTTGGAAATTCTTGCTTATCATGTACAACCAGATGCGACTAAGACCGATATGTATAGTTTCAACAACTAATGGGCCTGCCTTATTCCAAAGGTCTGGCAAGGCATCATTGTTCTAACGGATAATTTCGTTTCAAACCGTGCTCTTCGGGCAAAAGTTTTATGATGTTGGTTGTTTTACTGTGTTCTATCAAATGATGGAGTATGATGTTAGCAGATGGATGTTGTTGTTTGTGTTAAGCATGTTCCAGAAACAGCCGAAGCCGAACTCAAAATCGACAGCACAGGAAAAAACATAGACAAAGCAGGCCTAGTCTACGACATCAACGAATGGGACGACTACGCCCTAGAAGAAGCAGTACGCATAAAAGAAAAACAAGGCGGAACCGTCACAGCCATAACCATAGGCACCGAAGACTCAGACAGCACACTACGCAAGTGCCTAGCCCGCGGAGCAGACAAAGCCATACGCCTAACTGATCCGAAATTCGAAGGCTCAGACGGCTACGCTATTGCTAAGATTTTGCACAGCGTCATCAAAACCCTACACTACGACCTAATCCTCGTAGGAATGCAAGCAGGCGACGACGGCAACGCAACAGTAGGCCCAGTCCTCGCACAACTCCTAAACATCCCACACGCCACCATGGTCAAGAAACTAGAATTAGGCTCTGGCTCTGCGAAAGTGAACCGTGAACTCGAAGGCGGATTAGAAGAACAGCTAGAAGTCAAAATGCCCGCACTCTTCTCAATCCAGACAGGCATAAACGAACCCCGCTACGTCTCAATAATGGGCATAAGAAAAGCCATGCAAAAAGAAATCAAGGTTATGGGCTTAGCCGACACGGGTCTAACCGACGCTGATGTGGGTCCAGCAGGCTCATGGCTCACAATCGACAAGCTCTACGTGCCACCAGTAGAGAAGCAAGCTGAATTTCTCAAAGGCACACCAGACGACATCGCCACAAAAATAGCTGAGCTATTGAAAGCAAAGGGGCTGATCTAAAGATGGCAAAAGTATTCGTACTAACCGAACACCGCCAAGGCCAAATCCGAGACATCACATTTGAAATGCTCACCAAAGCCCGACAGCTCTCAGAAGACACCACCGCTCTAGTCCTAGCCAAAAACGCAAAAGAAATAGCAAAACCCCTAGCCGAATACGCAAAAACCGTCATAGCCACAGAAGACCCGAAGCTTGAAAACTTCAACTCAGAAGCCTACAAGAAAATCCTAAGCACGCTCATCACACAACACAAGCCCACACTCGTCATGATGGGACACACTTCTCAAGGCATAGACCTAGCACCCAGACTGGCAACAGCACTAAACCTGCCCTTAGCCACAGACCTCATCGACCTAGCCTTCGAAGGCGAAACCTTCACCGTCACACGCCAAGTCTACGGCGGAAAAGTAAACGCCAAAGCCACAGCACGCAAAGCCGAAACCTACCTAGCCACAATCAGACAAGCCACCTTCCAACCCAAAAAACCAGAACCACCAGCAAACGGACAAATCACCGAAACACCCTCACCGCTAACAGAAGAGATGGCTGAAAAACGCTTCCTCCAATACGTTCACCCACCACCCGGAGGCGTAGACATAACCGTAGCCGAAAAACTCGTAGGCATAGGCAGAGGCATAAAAGACCAAGCCAACATACCCCAAGTCGAAGAACTAGCCAAATCAATCAACGCCGTTCTCTCCTGTTCACGCCCGATAGTAGACAAGGGCTGGCTGCCCAGCGACAGGCAAGTGGGCACTTCAGGCAAGACCGTGAAACCCAAACTATACTTGGCTCTAGGCATTAGTGGGGCATTCCAGCACATTCTCGGCATGAAGAGCAGCGACCTAATCATCGCCGTCAACAAAGACCCCAAAGCCCCCATCTTCAGCTTCGCAGACTACGGCGTAGTCGAAGATCTGTTCAAGATTGTGCCGCCTTTGAAAAACAAGATTAATGAACTACGAGCACAGAAAGCATAACTCCAAAGGAGAAAGCCAGAATGGACTTCAAACTAACACCCGAACAGCAGGAAATAAAACGAGCCGTCAAGGAATTCGCTGAAAAGGAATTCACCCCTGAACTGGCACTGGAATACGACCAGAAAGAAGAGTTTCCGATGAGCCTTTACAAGAAAGCCGCACAACTAGGCTTCACAAGCATGCGCATACCCGAACAATACGGCGGACAAGGACTAGGCGTCCTAGAAGACTGCATAGTAGTCGAAGAACTATGCCGAGTTGACCCAGGCCTAGGCGTAGCCCTGTCACTGGGCAACCTGATGATTCCAGACGTACTGTTGAAACACGGCAACGAAGAGCAAAAATGCAAATACATTCCGCCGCTGGCCACAGGAGACAGGATAGCTGCAGCCGCTTTCACCGAGCCTGAACATGGAAGCGACATCACCCGCATGGACTCAACCGCCGTCAAGTGCGGAAGCGAATGGGTCATAAACGGAGCTAAAGAATTCATAACCAACGCCACCACTGCTGATACGTTCATACTCCTCTGCCAAACCGACCCAAACTGTCAGCCTAGCTACCGCGGACAAAGCCTATTCATCGCCGAAAAAGGCATGCCCGGATTAGATGCTACTAAGCTTCATGGTAAGATGGGCATAAGACCCTGCGTCACAGGCTCACTAGCCATGAGCGACCTCAAAGTCCCAGAAACCAACGTCATAGGCGACGTGGGCAAAGGCTTCTACTACACGCTGGAGCTTTTCGATGGAACAAGAATCACCGTTGCCGCGCAAGCCGTCGGCATGGCACAAGGCGCATTCGAAAGGGCATTAGCCTACGCGAAAACCCGCAAGCAATCAGGACAACCCATAATCAGCTTTCAAGGCATAAGCCACAAGCTAGCACAGATGGCTATCAAAATCGAATCCGCACGCCTACTGATGTACAAGGCGGCATGGCTCTATGATAAAGAAAAGCCCAACCCAGTCGCAACCAGCATGGCAAAAGCCTACGCAAGCCGCGCAGCCATGGAAGTCACAGACGATGCTATACAGGTTTTCGGCGGATACGGATATCTAGCAGACTACCATGTTGAGCGGTTCCACCGATGTGCGAAGATAACTGAAATCTACGAAGGCACAACCGAAGTGCAAAAGAACACAATCGCAGGCTACTTGGCCAAACAAGCCTAAACATTTTCATCCTCTTTCTTTTCATGCCAGGCAAACAAATGTTGAGTATGAATTCAAAAGTTTTATTACCGTTCTAGCCTCAACAATCAACTGTCTAGAGGAGACTGAACAGTATTGTCAGCTGAAAAAATCAAGAAAGCAGCCGTCATCGGCTCAGGAGCCATGGGACACGGAATCGCTGAGCTCCTAGCAATGTCCGGAATCGAAGTAACCATGGTGGACATAAACGACGAGTTTCTGGCGAAAGCTATGGAAAAAATCAAGTGGAGCCTGGACAAGTTTGTCGAGAAGAAACGGATCAGACGCGAAGACGCTGACTCAGCACTGTTGCGGATTCACACGACAACAAGCTATGAACAGGCCGCAAAAGACATAGACCTAGCCATCGAAGCAGTCCCAGAAAACATGGACCTGAAAAGAAAAGTGTTCAGCACTCTTGATTCTTTTGCTTCAACTCACGCAATACTTGCCTCTAACACTTCCACGCTAAGCATCACCGAGATGGGCCAAGCCACCAAACGCCCAGACAAAGTCGCAGGCATGCACTTCTTCAACCCACCGCATTCCATGGCACTGGTCGAGGTCATCAAAGGCGAGAACACAAACCAAGAAACAATAACCACGCTTGCCGAGCTTTCAAAGAAGCTTGGAAAAACACCTATAATCGTGCGCAAGGACGTGCGAGGCTTCATAGTAAACCGCATACTCGGAGCTGTCTTCAACGAGGCCTTCTGGGCTTATCAGCGCAAAGAAGCCACAATGGAAGGCATAGACTCTTCTGTGAAATACACGGGTGGCTTTCCAATGGGTTGGTTTGAGCTAGGTGACTTCGTGGGATTGGACATTGCTTACGAGGTCGGCAACATACTCTATCAGGCTTATGGCGAAAGGTTCAAGCCCTGCGCCGAAGTCATCGAGCCACTCGTGAAAGAAAAGAAGTTTGGACAGAAGACTGGTGTGGGCTTCTATGACTGGACAAAGGGAAGGCCGAGAATACCCTTCAATCTGCTAGATGAATATGACGTTGAAAGAAGCTGGGCAGTCGCTGTTAACGAGGCAGCATGGATAATTCACGATGACGCGGCAAATCCTGCGGACATTGACGTGGGTATGAAGCTTGGCACTTATTGGCCTTCAGGACCATGCGAATATGCAGACAGAACAGGCTTGGATGTCGTGCTGAACAAGCTTAAGGAACTGTACGCCAAGTACAACATGGAAATGTATAAGCCGTGTCCAACCCTTGAAGACTGCGTGACCAAGGGTTATTTGGGGAAGAAGACGGGAAGGGGGTTCTACTAGAATGCAGTTTGAGTTAACCGAAGAACAGATTGGGATTGTGAAAGCTGCAAAGGAATTTTGCGCTAAAGAGTTTAAGCCTGAGCTGGCTTTGGAGCTCGACAAGAAAGAAGAGTTTCCGCTAGAACTGTATAGGCAAGCTGCTAAGCTGGGTTTCACGAGCCTGAGCTTCCCAGAAGAATACGGAGGGCAAGGATATGGGTTACTTGAAACATGCTTAGCCATTGAGGAAATGTGCCGTGCAGACTCCTCGCTAGGTGTTGCTGTCTCAAGCGGAAACTTTGGCAGCGAGTTCATCGCTGTTCTTGGCATTAAGGAGCAGAAGGAGAAGTATTTGCCGCCCATATGCAAGGGAGACTGGATAAGTGCCGCAGCCTTCACGGAGCCGAACGTGAGCGGAAGCGACATCACAAAGATGGAAACTACAGCCACGAAATACGGAAGTGAATGGTGGATAAATGGCACAAAAACCTTCATAACGAACGCTACAACCGCTGACTTCATGATAGTCCTCGCACAGACGGACACGAAGATTCGTCCTACTTATCGTGGTGAAACGCTCTTCGTAGTAGACAAGGGCACTCAGGGACTGGAAACCACGAAACTCCACAACAAGATGGGCATCCGCTGTTCGGTGACTGGCGAGGTTCGCTTCGACAATGTTAAAGTCGCTGATGCGAACATTGTTGGCGAGCTGAATAGGGGTTTCCACAGTAGCATGGAGTTTTTCGACAAGACACGCGTAGGCGTAGCTGCGCAAGCAGTAGGCATGGCTCAAGGAGCCTTTGAAATAGCTTTCAAGTACTCTAAACAACGCGAAGCTTTTGGACAGCCGCTACTGCAGCATGAGTTGATTGGTGCTGGATTGGCTGAAGCCATGACAAAGATTGAAGCGGCAAGATGGCTCACTTATCGTGCGGCGTGGCTTGTTGATGCTGGAAAAATGGATCCGATGGCAACGGCGATGGCAAAATATTATGCGGGTGAAATTGCGATGGAGGTCACCGATCTTGCCATACAAGTCTTGGGCGGATACGGCTATCTTGGCGAGTACCGTGTTGAGCGATATCATAGAGATGCAAAGATCACGGAAATCTATGAGGGCACGAGGGAAATTCAGAAACTGACGATACTCAAGTATCTGTTAAGGAAATTCTAGAAAACCATCGACACGTTCGGGTTTCTTCTCGCGACCCTTTCTTTGTTCAATTTCCATAACGCTGTACTTGTTCCTGCCATCATGAGAACTATGCCTATGCTGCTTCCATCGCACGTTTAAATTTTATATATAACTTCCAAGTATTTCTTTCTTTATCATCTGGGGCTTAGCTCTCAGATGAGTAAGAAATGGGAGAGTTGAAGAAGATGAATGCGAAAAGGCTACTTCTAGTAGGGCTCTTGATATTTTCCTTCGTCTTTGCAACTGCACCGCTAGCATATGCCCCCAAATCGCTCGAAGTGGCGGAATCACGTCATTTCACAATTGATCAAGCTGTAATTGCCAGCCAAAAGCAGGCCACAGAACGTGTGGTGAACACTTTCACGGGTTCAGTGAGCCAAGGAAGAGACAGCACTCGACATCAGTTTACCGTTCCATCTGGCACGGCGAAGATTGAGGCAAAGATGCAGATGCCCAGTGGTACGGACTTCGATTTCTCTATGTACGACAATCAGAGCCGCAGAACGGGCGGATGGACTTACAGCGATCATTCTGTCAAGAAGAACATTCCCAACTCGGTATACAGTGGCTACACTACAAATCCCGAATGGATAAACGTCACCAATCCTACGACCACTGGCATTTGGAAGGTTGGCTGCTACGCATATAGTGGCTCCGGAACGTATACGATAACCGTTACTGTTACGCCAAGCACTCCTGGTACCACTCCGCCCACCGTGACGATAACTTCTCCTGCAAACGGCGCTACGCTGACTAGTTCCACAGTGACTGTTACGTGGACTGGCTCGGATTCTGGAAGCGGCATTAACTACTATGAGACGAGGATTGACAGTGGTTCATGGATCAATAAGGGCACTTCGATCAGCCACACCTATACGAGCGTATCCAACGGCACTCATACGGTTGATGTGCGGGCGTGGGACAAGGCTGGAAACAGTGCTATTGCTTCTGTGACTTTCAATGTTAATGCTGCTGGGGGCGTCATGAAGTATGCGGTTATTGTGGGAATCAGCGACTACAAGGCTATCAGCGATCTTTCGTATTGTGATGAGGATGCGACTGACTGGTACAACCACTTGGCAAGCAAGATGGCCTTTAACAACGTCTATGTCTATGGAGATGGGCACACTGCTAACTATCCGAAGTATGATGGGATAGCTACCGAATACAATGTCAAGCAGGCTCTGAGAAACATGGTCAATAGTGCAGACAGCGATGACATAATATGCTTCATCTCGTCAGGTCATGGCTCAGGCAATGGCGCGGGTTCGTCCTATCTCTGCATGTGGGATTCAGGCAGCGGTGAAAGCGGCGAAAATGGTAACTTGTATGACACAGAACTGGCTGATATTCTTGAACATGCTGTTGCTAACAAGATCTTCGTTTTCCTCGACCACTGCTATAGCGGCGGATTTGGTGACAATCTGATGAATATGCCGAACAAACTGCGCGTCTATCTGACGACGACTTGTACTGCGAATGGCTATGGTTATGACGAGCCTTCTTACCAGAATGGTGCGTGGACCTACTTCTTCTTGGAATACTCTTGGATCAACCACTACGGCGCTAATCCCAACACTTCAATGGAAACTGTGTTTGCTTACGCACACGCTAACTATCCGTATGGCGGCGGCGACGAACCTCAACAATACGACGGAGACGCAGCGAACCCGTTCTACTTAACGTAGCATAGCTCCTTCTAGAGAAGAAGGAGACAAATCCCCTCTTTTCTTCTTGTGCTTTATCGTATATCCTGTTTTTGTTCATGAAAAAGCATATAGGTGATGGTGCCAAACATAGGCGTGGTGAACAGAAGTTGAGCAAAGCATATGAAACGGTCAAAATAGAGCGAGAAGCGAATACTCTGTGGATTATCCTTAACAGGACGCACAGGCTGAATGCTTTTAATGATGTTTTGATTGAAGAGCTTGCTGATGCCTTGGACACGGCTGAGAAAGATCCAAGCATTAGATGTGTTGTCATCATGGGCGACGGCGACAGAGCCTTCAGCGCAGGTGCCGACGTGACCATGTTTCCCAAAGCGACGCCAGTCAAGGCTGAGGAGTTTTCAAGGGCTGGGCAGAAGGTCTTCGGCAAAATCGAAGAAATGTCCAAGCCAGTCATAGCGGCAATAAACGGCTTTGCACTCGGCGGCGGGCTGGAGCTGGCTATGGCATGCGACTTTAGAATAGCCGCTGAACATGCTGAGCTTGGAAGCCCGGAAATCTCGCTAGGCCTCATCCCTGGCTGGGGTGGAACCCAAAGACTGGCTAGGTTAGTAGGCTTGCCGAAGGCGAAGGAGATGATCATGGTTCCTGGAGTGAAGCTCAAGGCAGACGAAGCGCTACATGTTGGTTTGGTTCACAAGGTTGTGCATTACGAGAAGCTGAGGGAAGAGGCTTCAGCTTTGGCTCAGAAGCTTTGTGACGGACCACCAATAGCTATGAAGTATGCGAAGCATGCTTTGAACTTTGGAACGCAAGTGCCGTTGGAAGCTGGACTGCGTTTGGAAGCAAGCATGATGGGCTTGACTTTCTCTACAGAAGACCTCAAGGAAGGCGTCGAAGCACTTTTCTCAAAAAGAAAGGCAGAGTTCAAAGGAAAGTGAGCGTAGGCTTTCCCTTTTTCTTTATATTCTACAACCATCCGAATTATATTCAAGCATGGAGTGGTTGACGTGCGTAAGGTAGCGGTTGTTGGTGTTGGGAATTCGAAGTTTGGTGTTAGAAGTGATGTGAATATTTCTGAGTTGGCTTTTGAGGCGGTTAAGCCTGCGCTAGAGGATGCGGGCTTGGCTGCTAAGGACATTCAGTTTGTTGCTTTGGGTTCGGTTGGGGCTGGAGCATGGTATGAGGAGCTTCTACCTGCCGTAATTACGGGTGAGTATTGTGGTTTGACTGGGGCTGGGCTGATGCGCGTTGAAGCGGCCTGTGCAAGCGGTAGCGCAGCCCTCTTTGCGGCTTATTCTGCTGTTGCCAGCGGTCACTGCGACGTTGCTATGGCTTTGGGTGTAGAGAAGATGCGGGAGATTGACACGCCCACAGCCATGGAGTGGATTGGCAGGGCAGGCTACTATTTCTGGGAGTTTCACAATTTTGGCTTGACGTTTCCTGCGTATTACGCGTTGTATGCTAATGCGTACATGGCCAAGTATGGCACTACTGAGGAGGATTTGGCTTTGGTGGCTGTGAAGAATCATAAGTATGCGGCTATGAACCCGATTGCACACCTTCAGAACAAGATCACCGTTGACGATGTGCTTTCCTCGATGGTTATTGCTTCACCGCTCAAGCTATATGATTGTTCGCCCATGACGGACGGTGCTTCTGCGGTTATTCTAGTTTCAGAAGAGAAAGCCCGCGAGCTGAAGGTTGACACGCCTGTATGGGTGGCTGGAATTGGCTACTCGTCTGGAACTGCTAACTTGAGCAAGCGTTCTGATTTTGTGGGTTTAGACGCAAGCGTGCTAGCAGCTCAGAGAGCCTACAAAGCGGCTGGAGTCACGCCAGATCAGATTGATTTTGCCGAGGTTCACGATTGCTTCACGATTGCTGAGATATTGGCTTATGAAGACCTTGGCTTCTGCGGCAGAGGCGAAGGAGTGAAGCTTCTGCGTGAGGGCCAAACTGAGATTGGTGGCAGGATTCCCGTGAACATGGATGGTGGGCTTAAGGCGAAGGGGCATCCGATTGGTGCGACTGGTTGTTCTATGGTTTATGAGTTGACTCGTCAGCTTAGAGAGGAGGCTGTTGAGAAGAGCCGTCAGATTCCTTTGAAGAACTATGTTGGGCTTGCTCACAATGTGGGTGGAACGGGCCATTATTGTTATGTGACGATTTTGAGGAGATGATAAGAAGATGTCGACATCTATGCCTGTAATAAAGTCTAGACCGATAACAATCGTGGAAGAAATTCCGATAAGCAAGACCCTAAAGTTTTGGGAAGGCTTGAAGGAAGGAAAAGTCTACGCGACAAAATGCTCTAACTGCGGAAGACTGTATTTTCCGCCTTCGGCTGACTGCCCAGACTGTTTGCGTTCGGAGATGCAATGGGTCGAGTTAAGCAATGAAGCAGAGATTGAGACGTATACGCATGTGGTGATTAGGCCAACTTCCTTCTCGGCATACAAGCCTTATACTGTGGCTATTGGCAAGCTCAAAGAAGGCGTGAAGGTGTTGGCTTGGCTGACTGGGTTTAAGCTGTCTCAGATCAAGGTGGGCATGAAGGTCAAGCTGGTGGGAAAGGTTTCACAGGAAGGAAACCCAACCTACGAGTTCGTGCCACCTTAGCCTAGTTGCTAGAAGATCGGCTTATACCCGCCTCTTGATCCATTCGATTGTCTTGCCTATGAGTTCCTGTTCTTTGCCTTTGTAGATGTGGTCTGCTCCCTCTATTATCAGCAGAGTTTTGGGTTCTTTTGCTGAGTTGTAGATTTCTTGAGCCTCATCTACTCCGACTATGTTGTCCGCTTCTCCGATCACAATGAGCAACGGAGTGTTGTGCAATTTCGTGACGGCTTCGCTTTCATGCAGTTTCATGAGCTTTCCTCTGACATATCTAGGGCGTAGTGTTACGCCGTAGACCTCAAGTTTGAACAGCTTTGAAACATCAAAAACCTTGTCAAGGTAAGAGAAGAAGAAAAACAAGCACAAACCCAGCCTGCCTCGACTGCGTTTGATGAATTTTTTAACGTTGTAGTTGTGGTTTTTCGGGGTTGACCACAGCACCAAACCCTTGACCCGTATCTCGTTTTGAACTGCGTAGATTGAGACTGCGCCGCCGAGACTGTGACCAACAATGAAGATTCCGTTAGGCAAAACTTCTGGTCTCGAAGCCAAGTAGTTCAATGCGCATTTGAGGTCTTCCTGTTCATCGAAGCCATAATCGAATCTTCCTGTACTTTTTCCAACTCCTCGGAAATCGAAGACAAGGGAAACAAAGCCATTTTTGCAGGCGTTTTCAGCTAAGCGGGCATAGAGTCTCAGACCGCTTGAGCCTCTTGCGTTCAAGCCGTGACAGACGAGCAGGGCTGGGGCTGGAGCACGATCTGGAATGTATAGTTCTCCGTAAAGCCTTGCATTTCCGCATTGAATCCATGTTTGTTCAGTCTTCACTGGGTTAGCCTTCCGTAGGAAGTATTATTTGTCTTCTATATGGAGACTTCTCTCGTACAATTCCCATTCATTCATTTTCGATTCTATGAAAGAATTTTGTGCGCTTATCGCGCTCTTGATGGCACACGATATCAAAGGCCGCGCTGTCCTCTCCGTCTCTCGGGGTTAGTTTCTTGACCCCCACAATTCAGATATGCTAGACCCAATCTGCAACTCTCTCTTTTTTATTGTTGGATGCGCAGTCGGTTAAAGTAGGAACTTGCTCACCAACAATACGATAGAGATTACGCTATAGGTCTGTGTAATTATCATTATCCACCGAGGATTGTGTGCAGACAAATGCACGGTCTTTTCCTCAATGAGACTGTTGCTCTTTGACACAATGTATTCTTTGGAAAGGGAATATAGCTTCCAGAATTCCTTCAACACAAAGAATCCAGCGACCGGTATGGCAACTAAGAATACAGCTAGGAACGGGTATTGGGTGTAGGTGAATTGCAGAAGAAATGCGATCGCGGTGAGTGTTGCTCCTGTAGCGAGAAGTGCCATGGCGATTATGGAGGCTTTAGCATCCTGAGCGCGGTAGCAGGTTTGCTCTTGCCTATTCTCAGCTTCATTATCGCTATGTATGCACGGAGACTTAAGAGAATCTCAAGCTTGGTCAAAGGTCAACTAGAAGGAACGAGTACGGTGGATGAAGCGTTTCGGCATCTGAGGTCTGGCTTTGCACTTTCATTGATCTTGGTTGTTTTGCTAGTCGTTGTCCCTGTTCTGTTAATATTGTGGCCTTCATGGATTTTCGCCATGTTGGTTTACATTTTGTCGATTACGAGACGTGCAAAAGGATGGAAGCTTCTGGGTATGAACAGAACAGGATCTGTGATGCAATATTGCTGTGTTTTCATAGTTTCATATCCTTCTTGGATATGGCTTTTTGTCCTCTACTCCGGCTTGGCATTCGAGCAATCAATCACGATTGCCTTCTCGGTTCCCATCGTTCCTTGGACAGTATATACATATCTCGAAAATAACAGTCTCAGGGAGCTAGACAGAAGGTTCGGTACAAATCTAAGACTTCCAAGAATCCTTGCTTTGCTGGGAGCCGTCAGCGCAAGCGTAACAAGCTTCTATGATGTGATAGCCATCTCTCTCAGACTATTCCCTTATTACCTAATGTACTTCTATCCTGGATGGGCCATTTTCGCTTGCCCATTTCTAGTAGCCTCTTGCTTTCTTGCGCATAGGAATCTGAGACAGCCTCCAGATGATCTATCAGCCTCTCATATGAACTGACAGACCTAATACAACTACGCAGCGTGCGCCACATTTGTGGGAGTTATTTAGAAAGACCCAGGGAGTTATTCACGGCAAAAGAGAGAATGAAAGACGAAGCAAAGAATGCGTAGTAACGGATGAAACACCGTAGAAAGTATTATTACACAGATATATGGAGATGTCTCCCGAACTCCGTCATCACAAGACCGTTTTCTTCTAAAGAATAGACGGGTTAAACTAGCTTAAAAAGACTGATAGAGAATTGTTCTAGCTACTTGTTTTCATCAAAATTTTTCTTGAAGTAGGCTTTTTCAACGGTTCTTGCATCAATGTTGTATTTGTTCGCTATCTTTCTTAGTTCAGCAAGAAGTTTTAGGTAACATCCGCTTCCAATGAATATGGTATCTGGTCTTAGTCCAAAGAATTCTCTCCAAACATGAATATCATGAACGCCATAGTTTTTTGGGTCATAGAACGTGAGTATTGTGCTTGCTAATGCTGGACCAACACCATGAAGGGCATCAAGGCTTTTTACTCTATCTGAATCATCACTCATAGCGAAAACTTGACTGCAAGTTTGTTGAACTATTTCATTTGTATTCTTTTTTGCTAATTCTGTCACTCTCTTATATCTGGGTGGCACTCCCTTGAATTTCCACTCAACTACTTGAAGCAAATCACTTTTTGTTACCGTTTTTCTTTTTCGAAACTTGTCTCCTAACTCCTTTTCCTTTTCCACATACCAAGGATGGTCTTTATCATATTTCTCGTTCCATTGCAGGAGTTCTTCTTTGTTCATGTTTTCTCCTCTGCCTATGCTTTGGTATCCTCAAATTCGAATTTTACCAAATATCTTTTCAGTTTTAACTTTGGTATTTCTTCAGCGGCGTATTTCAATCGCTCATCAAAATCATCAGCAACGATAATTCCACGTACCTCTTTGCCGTTAGCCAAGTTCTTTCTTATATGACTCATGTATCCGAGGATTTGCCCGAGCACATGGTCGATGGCTTTCCCTGCTTTCAATTCAATAACGACATAAGATCCGCTTTTGTCTAGGGCTAGCAAATCTATTCTTCCTACGTCTGTAGAGTACTGCCTGCCGCTAATTTCTCCGTTTGAATAGAGCTTGAGACCATCTTCTATTTGTTCCAAATTCCTTGAAATGTACTCCTCCAAGTCTCTTTCGAGACCAAAAGTTACCTGCGCTGTATCGGTCTCTTCGCCTTCTTCATCTTCGTCTGGCGGTGGTTTGACGCCCTCTAGGTATCCATCTTTATACTTGCCATGTTTTTCAGCAATGTAGAGTTCATACCGTCTTTGACCGTGGTCAAACAAGAATTTTGGCTGTGAAGGATGTTGCGTATAGGCTGGTGGATTGTTTACGCTGCAACCATATAGGTGAGCGTTAAGGGAACTTTCTTTCCACTTGTTCATCGCGTACCTCTGATTTATGATTTGGATGACTTCTCTAGCAGACATGACTCTGTTGTATTCGGTAAACATCTCTTTGAGGGCTTCACTAATTGTTGTCAAACTAACCACTAACCTCATATTTTTCGTCTTGAGTATTTACTATTTTCCACTATTGACTATGCGCCTTTGTTGCTGTCCAGAATGATAGTGTGAGGAAAAAACGGTTTGTTACAGGTTTGTAGCAGTATTTTGGAACAAAAGCATGGTGTTTTCCGCTGTTTCTCTCTTAGCGCGCGCTCAGATAGTCTTTTCAGAAAGATTAGTGGGAGTATGAAATCCTTGTACTTTGGAGCGTCAACTGGACCTCTGATTTTGCAGGCTGCATCGCAAAGCCAGTAGCGCGCGCAATGTATAATGAATATAAATCAAAAAACCAAGAGCATAATACACGTCATGCAGAAACTTGGGCATAGAAACATTAACTCAACGATGATTTACACCCACATCATAGACATAGAAACGAAGGACGAATATCACTCGGCAGTGGCAAAGAACATCGAAGAGGCTGGGAAACTCGTTGAGACCGGGTTTGACTACGTATGCAGCCACGAGGGACTCATGCTGTTCAGAAAGAGAAAATAGAAGAATACGTAGTAATGTACGAAACACTGTAGAAAGTATTATTACGTCTTGCCCGTGATATATGAGATGGGTTTTGGTTTATGGCGTCGAAGAGGAAGGGTAAGAAGAAAAAAGCTGAGCCTCCTCAGCCCGTTCAACCTTCTCAACCTGTTCAACCACCCGTACAGCCTGCTGAGAAGCCTTGGTTCAAGTTTTGGCCTGAAGGCGTGCCAAAGCACATGAAGTATCCAGATGTTCCTCTTTCGAATTTGCTGAAGGAAACAGCTAGGAAGTATCCGGACAAGACGGCTATCGTGTATTTTGACAAGCCAATGACCTATCAGGAGTTGGACTTGGCGGTGGACAAGTTTGCAACGGCTTTGGATGCTTTGGGCGTGAAGAAGGGTGACAAAGTGGCGCTTTTCCTTGCAAACATGCCACAATTCGTAATCGCCTATTATGGTGCGATTAGGATTGGCGCGATTGAGACAGCTATAAGCCCCCTCTATAAGGAGCGTGAGGTTGAACATCAGCTGAAGGATTCCGAGGCTGAAACCATTGTGGTTTTGGACGCGCTTTATCCAATTCTGGAGAAAGTTATCGATAAAACTAAGGTTAAGCGGGTCATTGTCACGAGTTTGAAGGATTACATGTCTAGTGTTGTTGCGTTTTTGGGCTCTTTGATGAAGAAGATTCCTTCCCACAAGGTTGAACGTAAACCAAACGTTTTCTTCTTCAAAGAACTATTAGCCAAGTATCCTGCCAAACCGCCAAGTGTCGAGATTGATCCTTGGGAGGACTTGGTGGCGCTTCAATACACGGGTGGAACCACAGGCACCGCGAAGGGCGCCATGCTTACTCATAGGAATTTGGTTTCGAACGCGGTTTCATGTGCGCTTTGGCTTAGAGGCAAAGAGGCAGAAGAAGCTTTCTTGACTGTGTTGCCATTGTTTCACATTTATGGCATGACCACGGGTATGAATGCGCCTATTTACATGGGTGGTAAGATGGTTATGCTGCCAGGGTTTGACGTCGAAACAACCCTGAAGGCGATACAGAAAAACAAAGTCACGGTCTTCTGTGGAGCTCCGACAATGTACTCTGTGCTCTTGGCTCACCCAGCATTCAGCAAATATGATCTGTCGTCTGTCCGCTTCTGCTTTTCAGGCTCAGCTCCACTTCCGCCAGAAGTTCAGAGAAAGTGGATGGATGCAACTGGAGGCGTTCTCGTAGAAGGCTACGGCTTGACCGAGTCTTCACCTGTCACGCACTGCAACCCGCTTGATAGATCGTTAAAGACGGTTAAGGTTGGGAGTATTGGTCTGCCTTGGCCTGACACGGACGCGAAGATAATGGACATGGAGACTGGGCAGACCGAGCTTGGTGTCGGCGAGACGGGTGAGCTTGTGGTTAAGGGTCCGCAGGTGATGAAGGGCTACTGGAACATGCCTGAAGAATCTGCTCAGGTTCTTCGTGATGGGTGGCTTTACACTGGCGACATTGGAAAGATAGATGAGGACGGCTACTTCCACATCACCGACAGAAAAAAGGACCTGATCAAGTACAAGGGCTACAGCGTCTATCCAAGAGAAATTGAAGACGTGCTTTACGAGCATCCAGCCGTGAAGCTTTGCGGTGTTATCGGGAAGCCTGATCCTGTTGCAGGCGAGATCCCGAAAGCGTTCGTCGTGCTTAAAGATGGAGCAACTGCAACTGAAGACGAGATCAGGAAATTCGTTAATGAAAAGGTTGCTCCATACAAGGCGATTAGAGAGTTGGAGTTTCGGAAAGAGTTGCCAATGACTTTGGTTGGGAAGGTTCTGAGAAGAGTGCTTCAGGAAGAGGAAAGACAGAAAACAGCAAAAACCTAGAATGGTTTGCTCTATTCTTTCTTCAATCTGAAAATTCGGTTCTTCTACAAGCCTTGAACTTCTATTGTGGGGCTTGGTTGCTCTAGGTTGCTGAGCTTTCCTTTTCTTCCAATTTTCAGTTGGCTTTCGCCTCTGAACGTTGACATGCTAGCGTTCTCAATCTGAATGACATCTCCTATAGAAACCGCGGTTATTTGCTCGTTCCATAAACACAGCTTGATTGTCCCTGTCTCATCTGTTATCACGGCATTAGACACGCTTGCATAGTTTCCGAATCTTGTGAAAACGAGTCTTGGCGCAGGAATCTCTAAGACTTTAGCCTTCAAGCTGATTTGTTTCATCCCGTTTCTCAAGTCTTTTATGCGAAGCGAAGGCAGGTTTCCGTTTTTCTTGGCTGAGCATCTGCCTGCGAAGCGGCCTCCTACGAAATCTTTTATGGGGTTCTTCTGCTCAAGAAGGAACAATTTCGTTACTGGGAATTGGGCTACAACTTTTGAACCCTTCACTATCAAAACCATTATCTTGTCTTGGCTTTTGCTTCGGCATTTGATCGTAAGTTCCCCGCAGGTGGCTTCTTGATTTTCCTCAGCCAAAGCTAAAGCATGAAAGAACTGGTCCGGGTTTACATCGTATTTTGCTGAAAGAAAGGCGAGGTATTCGCCGATGGATACTTTGTTTCTCAAGGTTTGCCTACTCTTTTCCAAGGGTTATTTCCATTGTTGAAACCATTCTTGACCTGTTTTCGCCCTCTCTTGCTGGCATCTCTTCGGTTCCGATGGCAACTTTCGTGATCTTCAGGTCCTTTAGGAAGCGTCTGCGGGTTATTTCGGCTACGTCTACCGCTGTCGTAATTGCTTGTCCGCGTGCTTTCACAGTTATTTCTTTAGCGTCGGATGCTGAGAAGGCTGTGATGACGGCCATGACATAAGCCATTGGTGGTTTCTTTCCAATGAAAATGGTTCCTGGTTCCTTACTCATTTCTCATTCTCACTCCTTTTTCAGTTGTTCTCCGTTGACAGTAACATTGCCGTGTCTGCTTGTCGGTCAACACTAGAATGCTACTGCACAATATTGTGCAGTCTTGCTTATAAACGCAGTTAGAAGATAGAACCATTCAGTGTTGTTTGTTCGAGTTCTTCCATTGTCGTCTTGGTTAGAGCCTTTATGTTGTCGAGTTCGGTCATTTCTCCGTAGCCTACGAGGGTTATGGCTGTGCCTTCCTTGCCCATTCTAGCGGTTCTGCCTATTCTGTGGAAGTATGTTAGCGCTTCTGATGGAACGTCATAGTTTATTATGTGGGTTATGCCCTGAATGTCCAAGCCTCTTGCCGCAACGTCGGTCGCAATCAGTAACTTCAGCTTTCCTTGTCTGAACGAGTTTGTCACGAAGTCTCTTTGCGCCTGCGTGTAGCCAGCGTGCAACGCTTTTGCGTCGTATCCCCTTTGGCTTAGCATATCGGCTAGTTTGCTGGTGTACGTGCGTGTTTGGCAGAATATTATAGCTCGCTGTATGTGGTTTTCCTGCAGTATGTCGCATAAGGTTTCGAATTTGTTTGCAGGGTTCACGACCATATAGTACTGGTTGATTTGTGTGAGGGCTATTTCGTCCTTGCTTACGAGTATTTGTTCGGGGTCTTTCATGTATCTGGTGCAGACGGTCATCACGTTTCTATCTATGGTTGCCGAGAATAGGCTGGTTTGTCTGTTTGTTGGCACTCTTCGGAGGATGTAGTCAATGTCTTCGATGAAGCCCATGTCAAGCATGCGGTCAGCCTCGTCAAGAACCAGAATCTTCACGTATGATAGGTTGAGCGTTCCTCGCTTCATTAGATCAATGACACGGCCAGGCGTGCCCACAACGATGTGGACTCCTCTTTCAAGTGCCCAAGTTTGTCTTTGGATGGACTCGCCACCGTAAACTGGCAGTACTTTGAATCCAGAGTACTTGCCAAATCTGCTTATGTGATCCGCAACCTGAACCGCAAGCTCTCGCGTAGGTGTCAAAACCAAACCCTGAACCCGATTGAGTTTCGGGTCGAGGCGTTCTATCATTGGGATTCCGAAAGCTGCTGTTTTGCCTGTCCCAGTTTGAGCTTGTCCTATAACGTCTTTGCCTTCCAAAAGCGGACTTATGGCTTGAGCTTGAATTGGGAAGACCTCGTTGAATCCTAGCTCTGCAAGTGCTTTCATGACTTGCGGACTCAACGGTAACTCTTTAAAATGTCTCACTATTTGCATCTTGTTTCATTTCTCCTGTCACAAAAGTTCTGCATGATCCAAAAGCTCTCTATTCGAAAAGCTTCATTTACATTATTCATGAGTTAATGTGACAACCACAAGACATACGATAGCCATATAAAAACGTTTACTACGCCCAAGAACAAAGAGAATGATGGCATGTCCGAGTTGCGTCTGTGAAGAAGAAAATTGCGCCATACAAGGCAATAAGAGAAGTGGAATTCAGAAAAGAGCACGCGCTACCTTCTCTTTCTAAACCCTCTTTCAAATGTACAGCAGAATCTTGCCTAGCATCTTTTCTGTAAGAAATGAAAACCTGGCAACTCAAGTGTTTTGTCTCACTTTATTTTTTGTTTCCGAAGGCTGCAAAAAGAGCAATGTTGAAAAGAATACCCAGTACAGCTCCGAAAGCATTGTTCCTTTGTTGCTGTTCAACTCTCCTCTGAAGAAATTCAGCGAGAGACTTGCAAAGAGTTGTGTATGTTTCAATATCTCGACCTCGCTCAAAAATAATGTACTCCTTTCCAGTCAGCAATCCGTGTATGGGTGTACCCCCCTCTACAATTGGCACAATTATCTTCCCATGCTGATCAGAGAACCCCAATTCTTGATTTAGAAATGCCGAGCTGGGCGAGTTTTTGGTCCAAAGAGCAATGACCAAGTCTGATCTTAGAATCATTGTTTTTATCTTCTCCCATAGCGATACACCTGGCTCGGGGAAAAGTTCGGCGATATAGACATATACTCCTACCTCTGCCAAGATTTTTTGGATTTTGTAAGCCAACCATAAGTCTTCTCTTGGATAGCTCAAGAAAACAGTCAGCGGGATTCTTTTTGCAATTGACTTCAAGTTGTAGTAGTTTATCGCAAACCATTCGAGTCCCTTAGGAACGATAAATGATTTTGAACCTTTGCGCAGGTACACTCTGGACGATGTCTTATTGAATGATAGAAATGAACCTTTATCCAACTCATCACGAATTTCAACGATTTCAGGTGAGTATTCTTCTCTAATGAGCTCAATTATAGGATCTTCCGGAACTTCCATCTGTTACATGCTCCTTGAGTATACTTTACACAATGGGTAAAATGTAAAATCTTGCACAATTAGAAAACAAAGATTACACTGGCTCGTTTATTTTTTTGCCTGTTTTCTTTGTCCACTCGTTTATTGGTATTGCGAATTGTTTTTCTATGTTTGGTCTGTGTATGCTGTTGTAGGTGCAGAAGCTTCTTATCTTCATGTCTGGCGTCACATAATGAATCGCGCACTGCTGAACCCTGTCCAAGTCAAAATTCCAAACGTCCTGAAAATGCATAACCCCAATCATCACAATCCTGCGCATAAACTCTCCCAAAGCCTCGTAGCTTCCCTTAGTAATCACATTCTTGATCAATCCACGCACAAAGTCGCTCCTAGCCATCGGCAGAAGCTTTAGCATCTTCATCTTAGCCATCGTCTTCTTGCCCTTGACGCCTGAATAGTAGATGTCCCAGAAAATCTCTGCAAACTTGTCCACATCAACATAATGCATAATCGGCTTGTACGAGCCATCCTTATCAATGACAAGAAACGTAGCCGCACCACACATCGGATGCATCGAGAAATCAGGATAAGCCTTATTCTTAATCACACCCATACCTTTAGTTATCGGCATAGGCCAGTTAACAGGCCTCCAATCAAACCGCCCAACAACACCATTGGTTTGCTCCTCAATCTCCTTCATCGTGTCAGGAATCGTAATCCTCGTCTTCCGCATCTCCTCCTTCCTAGCCTTCCCAGCCATAGAAACAGGCTGAATGTTAATGCAGCGAACAACGTCATGGTTCTTCACGGCATAGTCAACAATAGCTCCCAAATCCTTGTCATTCACACCCTTCATCAAAGTAACAACCAAAACAATCGAATCCATCCCCAGCTTTCCAGCATTCTCAATAACCTTCTGCTTAATCGGAATAAGATTCGTCCGCGCCCTCGTCTGCTTGTAAATATCCTCTCTCAAACCGTCAAACTGCAAATAAAGCGTACTCAAACCCGCATCCAACAACTTCTTGAAATACTCAATGTCTTCTGCGATGCGGATTCCGTTAGTGTTGACCTCAGTATGGCTTATTCCCGCCTTCCTCGCCTCCCTAATCAGGTCAGGCAAATCATTCCTCAAAGTCGGCTCTCCACCACTGAACTGCAAAGCATTGCAAGCCCACGGACTATTCGCTCGCAAAAGCTTGAACATGCCCACAATCTGCTCAAACGAAGGCTCATAAACATAGTCAGCCGCTCCAACATAGGCAAAACAAATCGGACAAGCCATATTACACCTGTTCGTCACGTCGATGATGCCCAAAATCGTAGGCGTCTTGTGTTGAGGACAAATTCCACAATCAAACGGGCACCCCTTCTCTGTTTTCGTGTGCGGATTCTGCAAGCCACTGCCCCTGTAACGAGCATTATACCAGTTACTGTAGAACCACTTGAATAGCTCCGCATCACCCCAATAAATATCCTCAAACTTACCATGCTCAGGACAAGTCTTCTCAAGATAGATGACACCGCTCTCCTCGTAAATCCTCATTGGGATTCTCTGCATGCACTCTGGACATAGGCTTGTTGAATAGGTTTCAAACTTCTCCGTTTCCTGAGTCTTTGACATGCTATTATACTCCTTAATCATAGTCAGGTGCTGTTAATTGTACACCAGATTTAAAAGCTAAACCATATAAACCTTGCAGTAAGCCATCACACACTAGGTGTGCACACATGAACCCCAAGCCAATACTAAGCACTGAACTGCGCAAGCTCGTAGAATCCAAGCTGAAAATCAACCTAGACGGAATAGAAGAAACACTCCGCCAAATATTCCAAGCCCAAGAACTCAGCCTAGAAGACCTAAAAGAAACCATGAAAACCCTCGAAGAAAGCTTCAACCTGCTCTCCCAAAAATGGAACCTCCAAATACTCTACATTCTATTCCTCAGAAAAACAGCAGGTTTCGGCGAACTCAAAAAGATACTCGGCGTAAACTCCCGAACCCTATCAGACAAACTGAAGATACTCGCCCGCTACGCCTACATAGAAAGATCAATCGAACAAGGACCACCCTTGAGAGTAAGATACTCCCTCACAAAACGTGGGCGAGACACAATCCTACTCGCACTACCCTTCCTATACTACTCAAGTAGCAACCTCGCACAATAAAACACCGGAAGCAACACCTTCTCGAGAAACCAGAATGGAAACCAAAAGTCAAAACGTATATGAATCGTCTTTCGTTTCTAGGCTCAAGAGCAGTGAACTGCCGTGCGCATGAAGATCAACGTCACAGGCATAGTCCAAGGCGTAGGCTTCCGTCCCTTCATCTACTGCACTGCAGTCAAAAACAGCTTGAAAGGCTACGTTAAGAATAGAGGCGACGCAGGAGTCGAAATACTCCTAGAAGGAAAAGAAGAAAACATCAAAAACTTCCTAAAAGACTTGCAACAAGAGAAGCCGCCTCTGGCACAAATACACCGAATCATAACAACCAGATTCACGGGCAAAGAAGAATGCGAAGACTTCACCATCCACAAAAGCAGCAACGAAGCAGAGCTTTCTGGCTCCGTTGTCCCGCCCGATATAGCAATATGCAACGATTGTCTAGGTGAACTCAGAGACCCAAAAGACCCAAGATACGACTACTTCTTCATAACATGCACAAACTGCGGCCCAAGATTCACCACAATCGAAAAACTGCCTTACGACCGCGAGAATACCACCATGCGCGACTTTCCCATGTGCAGCTTCTGCCAAAAAGAATATACCGACCCAATGAACAGACGGTTTCACGCTCAAACCGTAGCCTGCCCAGAATGCGGACCCAAAGCCTACTTGACAACAAGCAAAGGCGAACCAGTCAAACAGAAAGATCCCATCCGCGAGGCTAGCAAACTTCTAGCAGAAGGCAACATCCTTGCAGTAAAAGGTTATGGCGGTTTCCACGTAGCGGCGTCAGCAACCATGGACAAACCCTTGATGAGACTTAGGGAAGCCAAGCATAGAAACCAAAAACCCTTTGCCATCATGGCCCGAAGCCTAAACGCAATCAAAACTTTCGCACAAGTGAGCACTAAAGAAGCTGAGCTACTTGCCTCTTACTCTCGCCCCATAGTCCTGCTCAACAAAAGCAATGATTATTTTCTCTCAAATCTAATTGCTCCGGGGCTGCACAACTTGGGCGTCATGCTTCCCTACAGCGGGTTACATTACATGCTATTCGACAGAACCGACGACCTAGCGTTGGTCATGACGAGCGCAAACCCACCCAATCAGCCAATAATAAAGGACAACGAAGAAGCCATAAAGATGCTCAGCAGCACAGTTGACTACTTCCTGTTTCACAATAGGCAAATAGCCCACCGATGCGACGACTCAGTAATCCGCATGCACGGGAGACGCCAAGTTTTCATTAGACGTTCACGTGGCTATGTACCAGCACCAATCATGCTAAGGGAAAAGGCAAAACACTGCGTTGTCGGCTTGGGCGGAGAACTAAACAACACTTCATGCGTATTGCTCGAAAAAAAAGCATTCATCAGCCAACACATAGGCGACGTAGAAAACATCGAAACAAAACAGTTCCTGAAAAACGCCACAAAACACCTAATTCACCTGACAAACAGCAAACCTGACACAATAGCATGCGACCTTCATCCGAAATTCACAACCACGAAGCTCGCACACGAACTCGCAGAAGAAAAAGGTTGGCAATTGATCCAAGTCCAGCATCATTACGCGCACATCGCCGCGTTAATGGCTGAGCATGATGTAAGAGAAATGGTTGGCATATGCTGCGATGGTTATGGCTATGGAACTGACGGAAAAGCATGGGGAGGCGAGATCCTCTACTGCACACGGGAAGAGCCAGGCTTCAAACGCCTCGCCCACCTTGAGAAACAGCCGCTGATTGGCGGAGACTTGGCCACTCGTTACCCGCTAAGAGTTGCCGCTGGCATCCTCTCAAAGAATGCAGATGTTAGAGACTGGATTTTGCAGAACAAGCAACACTTCCCGCACGGAGAGAAAGAAGTCGAAGTAATCCTCAGCCAGCTCGAAAAGGGACAGAGCACAGTTGAAACGACAAGCTGTGGAAGAGTTTCGGACGCAGTTGCCTCCATACTGGGTATCTGCTATGAACGCACATATGAGGGCGAGCCTGCCATGAAGCTTGAATCAGCAGCAATGAAGGGCAAAGACGTGCTGAAGCTAAAACCCACAATAAAGAACAATACACTAGAAACTTCACAGATGATCTGGCAAATATTCGAAAGCAGAGGCAAATGCTCCATTGCGGATTTGGCATATTCTGCCCACGCTTACTTAGCCAAAGGACTGGCAACATTAGCCATCCAAGAAGCCCAGAAACATGGTATCAAGATCGTTGGTTTCTCAGGCGGCGCCGCATGCAACGAAATCCTAACCTCAATAACACGCAAAACCATCGAACCCGCTGACCTGCATTTCCTAGTTCACGAGGCTATCCCTCCAAGTGACGGCGGAATATCTTTTGGTCAAGCTGTTGTGGGTGGATTCTTCCGTTCCTAAACCATAACCGATTTATTGCCGCATAATTCCGCTTGTATACTGATAAAGATGTGCCTAGCTATCCCTGCCAAAGTCATCGAAATCAAAGAAGACAAGGCCAAAGTGGATTTTGGCGAAGGCGTACTACGAGAAGTCAACATCACGCTCGTGAACGTCAAAGAAGGCGACTACGTCTTGGTTCATGCAGGCTACGCCATCCAAGTTCTAGAAGAAAAAGAGGCACAGGAAACCCTTCGTTTGTGGAATGAGATTCTTCAAGCCGAAACCAGACAAAAATAGAGTGTTGGATTTGAATGGTCGAGCAATTGAGGTTCAGAGACCCAAAACTGGCGAAACGCGTAGCTGAAAAAATCAAGGCGCTGGCACCTAAAAAAGACACTGTCAAGATCTGCCATGTTTGTGGAACGCATGAATGGACGATTACACATTATGGACTACGCAGTCTTTTGCCTGAAAACGTGGAGGTCATAGCTGGACCGGGATGCCCAGTGTGCATAGTGCCTGCTTCTGAAATCGACGAAGCTGTCCAATTGGCCCGAAGAGGAATAGGTGTCACATGCTTCGGCGACCTCTTGCGCGTTCCGGGCTCAGAGATGTCGCTGTTGGATGCCAAAGCCGAGGGTGCAGACGTTCGCATAGTTTATGGTGTGGGCGACGCTGTTAATATGGCACGAAAGGAATCGAACAAGCAGTTTGTCTTCTTTGCCGTTGGCTTTGAAACGACAACGCCCTCAACAGCTGTCGAAATATTGAACAAACCGCCAGAAAATATGAGCTTTCTGATTTCTCACCGCACAATTCCGCCAGCCATGAAACTACTCGTAGAAATGGAAGACCTAAGCCTAAACGGGTTCATAGCGCCAGGCCATGTCAGCACCATAATCGGATTGAAACCCTACGAAATCTTCCCGAAACGTTACAACATGCCTGTCGTTGTCGCGGGCTTTGAGCCTCTAGACGTGTTGTTCAGCATTTATATGATCCTAAGACAACTAGGAAAGGGCAAGCCAGCTCTGGAAAATGAGTATGTGCGTGCTGTTCAATGTGAAGGCAACGCGAAAGCCCAGAAGCTGATGCAAGAGGTTTTTGAGGTCAACGATGGTAACTGGCGTGGGCTCGGCAGCATTCCGTCTTCGAAACTTGACCTGCGTGAAGCCTTCATCGATTGCGACGCTCATGTAAGACACGATGTGAAGGTCGAAATGGGTGTTGACATTCAAAAGGGCTGCAGATGCCACCTTGTTGTGATCGGCAAGATAAGACCAGCAGAGTGCCCATTGTTCATGAAGAAATGTACGCCGCAAAAGCCCGTGGGGGCTTGCATGGTAAGCACGGAAGGAACATGTCGAATATGGGCAAAGACAATAAATAGGAAACAGCAAATATGATAACATATAGGGTGAAAATGTAGATGCCTGAGCGAGACATGGAGCTTGAACTGCGAGAACGGATTGTCAAACTCGAACTCAAGATTGACGAGCTAACCAAACGCGTAGATAATATGCAAAATTACATGAAGCAACTTTATACTTATCTGCAAGAAACCTCCGGTAAGTCGTCAATTCTCTAGAGAGCCTCAGAAAAAGCATCGGCAGTCGCTATTGCATGGATAAATCTTATAAACGCAATACGTAGATAGTATTCGGCAAAGAGGAAAAAACATGCTGATACCATACCTAATATCGCTGCTAATAGCACAAGGAGAAGAGATTGGATGGGGCTTCTTAGGCCTCGGTCTCCTTTGCCTTGCAATACCGATAATCTGGTTCATCATTGCGATCATGCTTTGCATCTGGGTCTACAGAGACGCAGAGTCACGAGGAATGAGCGGCGCCCTCTGGCTCATCATAGTCTTGATCACCGGCTTGCTTGGCCTAGTAATATACCTAATCGTCAGAAAAGACAAAACTCAAGCTAAGGCTCCGCCGCCACCACCATAGCAAAAAAGCAAACCTAAAAAACTCCCTTTTTATCTCTTGTTTTCTTAGGGTTCTATGCCAATGCAAACAGCCGAAGAAATAATCAAGCTCTTCAACCTCATTGGAAGTCTTGTTTGCCACCAAAGACCAGAGCGCACTTTATGGGTCGGTGGTCAATACCTTCCTGTATGCGCGAGAGACACTGGTGCCTGCATTGGGTTTCTATTGGGATACGCAACCGTCCTTCTTTTTCGAAGGAAAGAAGCTAAGGGGCCTCCAAACCTCTACGTGACGTTGGCGATGATGGCTCCACTACTGGTTGATTCTTTTTCACAAATAGTCGGACTTAGAGCAAGCACAAACGATCTGAGACTAGTAACGGGGTTGCTATTCGGCACCGCACTAGCACCATTTCTAGTCTACGCACTTTCTCTCTTCAAATTCGAGAGAAGAATCCCTCTCCTGCAAAGCCTACTAGTGAAAGAAGCGGCGCCTGACAGTAAGGATTCTTGGCTTAGCGCAATAGCACTCCTAGCAGGTGTAGCAAGCGATAGCGTCCTATTCTTTGCTATCAGATCCATGGCTGGGTCCGACTTTTGGCTATATTATTGGCTGTTGAGCATTCCTATAATGCTGGTAATAGTCCTGCACGTGTTTGTCCTGCCTTTGGCTCTTCTGGCACTAGCCATTGATAAGGCACTTAGAAAATGAAGATAAGTTCCAAGAATGGATGGAAGCATTTTCTAGCATATTCTGGGAACTGGATCGCCTACAGGCCTAGGGATTATTCGCTTCCCTCCAACTACCGTCTGCATAGCCACACCCACAAATTCTTCAGTCACCCCGCCGATAGTTTCTGCATCCTTTCCCTCTTTGGTCGTTCTCAGAAGTTTCAGAATGTCTGTAGCTCTTTCCTTCGCCACGCCTATGATGATTTTTCCCTCGTTTCCAACTTCAAAAGGATCTAAACCTAGCATTTCGCACGCAGAACGTACATCATCCCTAATTGGAATCCTGTCTTCATGAACGAGTATGCCCACCTTTGACTTTTCACTGAACTCGTTCAAGGCATCTGCCAAACCTCCTCTGGTAGGGTCTTTCATGGCTACTATTCCCCCAACTTCGCCGAGCAAACGCTGAATCAAACGGTTCAGAGGCTTTACGTCAGACTTTATGCCGCTTCCGAAGCTTAGACCCTCCTGCGCAGACAAAACTGCCAGTCCGTGATCGCCGATTGTGCCAGATAGTATTATCTTGTCACCAGGTTCAAGGTTTGAGTCAAGAATCCATCGAGTATTGAAACTGCTTTTGAGTTGCTTCACAATCTTGAGATTCTTCTCTAACGCTTCCGTTCTCCTGCCGATCCCAGAAGTGTTAATCACGCAGCCTCCTAGAACCCCTCTCTCGACAACTTTAGTGTCGCCCGTGACTATGCTCACCCATGCTTCACTGCATGCTTGTCGCATGCTGACTAAGATTCTCTCGAAATCAGCTATAGCTAACCCCTCTTCCAAAATGAAACCACAGGCTAACGCGTAAGGTTCAGCGCCTACAGCAGCAATGTCGTTAACTGTACCTGATACAGCCAGACGCCCGATATCCCCGCCTGGGAAGAAAATAGGTTTGACAACGTGCGAATCACTTTTCAAGGCAATATCACCCACGACAGCAGCATCGTCCAAGGCTTCAAGCGGAACATCAACGTTACATGCGCCGCCAAAATACTTCACAATATAGTCCCTAACCAAATCGTGCATAACCGTTCCGCCAGCACCGTGCAGCATAGTAATATAACCATTCTTGGCTGCCAATTTTCCACTCTCACTTTTAATTCTGAATGCCCGTTGCCGAACATAAACCCATCGCAAGAACAACAGGGCCAACCATCAAGTCTTTTAAGTCAAGAACACTTTTCAGAAGTTATGAAAGAGACGTATGGATACCTTTTGATCGTCATAGCATCCATCATATGGGGAACAATGGGAATATTCGGAAAATTTGCCTTTGCATATGGAATTAGCCCAATAACTTTGACTGCGTTCAGAATCCTCATTTCTTCTTTCACCATACTAGTCCCTATAACGCTACTGAAAAGAGAGCTGTTGAATGTTAAGAGAAAAGACCTACCTCGCCTGTTTGTGTTCGGTCTTTTTGGAGTCGCTTTCCAGAGAATAGCCTATTTCTATGCAGTTGAATTGACAACAGCCACCCTTGCAGCCATACTCTTCTACACCTACCCCATTTTCGTAACGATATATGCCTCAATGTTTCTCAAGGAAAAAGCCACCAAATCCGCCTTGTTCGCTACAGTGCTTGCATTCTTCGGCGTTGCGCTCATCGTGAGAGCTTATGAAATTTCATGGGTGAGCACAAACCTTCTCGGAATAGTTTCTGGAACGCTAGCAGGCATCCTTTTTGCTGTTTATTTCCTGATGACTAAGAAACTGAGAGACACTTATACCAACTGGACCTTGCTGGTTTACGGTGACGGGATTGGCGCACTAGCCTTGACTCCAGTGATCTGGCTCTCCATTCCAGAAATCTCAGTTTACCCCCAGCAACTCTGGACACTCATAGCTATCATAGCGCTGTTCCCATCTCTTACAGCATACCTGCTCTTCTCCTACGCCTTGAAACACGTTGAATCTGCAAAGGGAAGCGTGCTTTCCGTCACGGAACCCCTTTCGGCGGCGCTTTTTTCAGTGACAATACTTGGAGAAACATTCGAACCACTGCAAATAATAGGCGTAGCACTAGCATTGATAGGAATCACCTTGCTTTTTTACAAACCAAATAGATAGTAGAATGTCCTAGCTTTTTTCTCCATGTGAAGAGATGCCGTTTTTGGAGTAAGATGAGTTCTGTTCGGAAATCCCAGTCCAGTCTGGAAATCACCTGCTTTGACGGAAAGCCATATAAATCGCCTTGCCGCTGTTCAATTGCACAATCGGAGAGAGTATAAAGTGCCAAAATGGGGATACTCCATAACAGAAGAGGAATTGGACCCAGAAAAAACAGCGAAAGCCAGTGCGCGCGAGATTAGAGTATCCCACAAGCATGCACGAGAAGTATGCAGAACGATCAAGGGAATGATGCTCCCGAAAGCAAAACAATATCTTAAAGATGTCATGGCCAAGAAAAAACCGGTACCCTACAAGAGGTTCACGAAGAAACTTGGACACCACCACGGACTAGAAAAGGCATTCGTGGGCAAATATCCAATAAAGGCGGCAAAATATATCCTCAAAACGCTTGAGGGCGCAGAAGCTAACGCTGAAAACAAAGGCTTGGACATTGACAGACTCCGTATCATCCATGCGTCTACGTCTCAAGGAATGAAAATGAAGCGATACACGCCAAGAGCTCAAGGAAGAGCTACACCGAAATTCGAAACCGTATGCCACGTTGAAATAGCCCTCGAAGAGAAGCCAGAAGCCGGAGGAGAAGCCTAGTGTCCATCGTGAAACACTTCATAACCGAATCCATAAAAAGGACGGAAATTGACGAGTTTTTGCAGAACAAACTTGAGAGAGCAGGATATGGCGGAGTGAGTATATCAAAGACTCCGCTTGGAACTCACATAGTTATTTATGCCATGCGCCCAGGCATAGTAATAGGGCGAGGTGGCGAAACAATCAGAGAACTTGCCACATTTTTAGAAGAGAGATTTCAGGTTTCAAACCCGCAGATTTCTGTTTCTGAAATCGAAATTCCGGAATTGAATGCTTACGTTGTTGCTTCAAAAGTCGCCTCAGCCCTGCAAAGAGGCGTCCACTTCAGGCGCGCCGGATTCTGGGCTCTAAACCAAGTCATGGATGCCGGAGCCCTAGGCGCAGAAATCATCATAAGCGGCAAGCTTAGAACCGAAAGAGCAAGATATGAAAAGTTCAAGGCAGGCTACTTACCAAAATGTGGAGAACCCCCGACGAAATACTCGCGAAAGGCAGCGGTTCACGTTCAAATGAAGCCAGGCATGTTCGGCATAAGAGTCACAATAATGCCTCCAGACGCACAGTTTCCAGACAAGATCAAGATAGCTGAAACGCTTCCGCCAGAAGCAGAAAGAGAAGAAGTCAAAGAAGAAAAAGCGGAAGCCCCCGCAGCTGAAGAGAGAGCAGAGGAAGAAAAAAGCGAAGAAGAGCAGGAGGCAGCGGAGTAAATGCCGATAATACGACTCAAGGAAATGCGAGACATGGATTCTGAAGAACGAGCCGATAAACTTGGCGAATTAAAAACCGAGCTTCTCAGACTAAAAACCATGGTCAGAGCAGGCGGCACCGTGGAAAATCCCGCCAGAATAAAACAGTTGCGCAAGACCATAGCCCAGATTCTAACAGTTGAAAATGAGGAAAAACTCGGGCTGGCCAAAAAGAAGCCTAAAGAGAAGAAGAAGGAGAAGAAAAAGAAATGAAAGTGACGCCGGAAATAGTCTGCTACGAATTCATCGGAACCGAAACCAAGGTGGCTAAGAGCACAAACCCTGACACCAGAGGACTTTCCGGCAAAGTCGTAGATGAAACGCGAAACACCTTCACACTTGTGGATGAAGGCGAAAGAAAAACCGTTGCGAAAAATTCGAGCGTATTCCATTTCAGGTTTTCAGACGGCACAGTGGTTGAGATTGACGGCAGGCTTCTCATGGGAAGACCTGAAGATCGCCTTAAGAAGAGCATAAGGAGACTATGGTGATGTCACTTACTTTCAAGAAGCCTAGGAAAACCTGTGAGGACACGAATTGCCCGTTTCACGGTGAACTTGCAGTACGGGGTCGCGTGCTGGAAGGAATCGTCGTCACTGCAAAAATGGACAAAACAGTCGTTGTCAAGCGCGACTATCTGCAATATGTTCAAAAGTTCAAGAAGTACGAGAGAAGGCACAGTCGCATTCCATCACATAACCCCCCATGCATAGATGCGAAAGAAGGAGACCGCGTCACGATAGCCGAATGCCGCCCAGTAAGCAAGACAGTATCGTTCGTTGTCGTCGAAAAACTGGAGGAGAAATGAGATGGCGGCAAAAGCAAAACAACGAGTGTCAGCAGCAAAAGGAATGGCAGCCATAGGAGCAAGAGTTTCAAGAGGACTCCTAGCTGGCTCGGTCTTGACTTGCGCAGACAACACAGGAGCCAGAAAACTACGACTTATACAAGTTATGGGATACAAGGGAAGACTGAGACGTTACCCAAGCGCAGCAATTGGCGACAAAGTGACTATTTCTGTCAGACAAGGAACCCCAGATATGAGAAAGAAAATCTTCCAAGGAATAATTGTTAGACAGCGGAGACCATTCCGAAGATTGGAAGGCGTCTGGGTTCAATTCGAAGACAACGCTGCAGTAATAATAACTCCTGAAGGAGAAATGAAAGGGTCAGAAATCCGAGGACCAGTCGCAAGGGAAGCTGCTGAAAGATGGCCAAGGATAGCAAGTGCCGCCAGCATAATCGTGTAGATGGAGAATGGAAAATGCAAGCCTTGAAACCAGTAACAAAGCCATCAAAACAAAGAAAAGCGCTTTACCAAGCCCCAGACCACATACGCTACAAGCTTTTTGCAGCGCCCCTCTCAAAAGAGCTCAGAGCATCACATGGAGTGAAGACCCTTCCAGCAAGAACTGGCGACAAAGTCCGCGTTGTGCGAGGAGACCACAAAGGATTCGAAGGAAAAATCACGCGAGTCGACCGCGGGAAATACAGGATTTATGTTGAAGGGTTAACCCGAGAAAAAGTCGATGGAACCGCAATATTCGTTCCAGTACATCCTTCTAAAATAGTGATCACAAGCTTGAATCTTGACGACAAGTGGCGAAAGAAAATCTTGGAAAGAAAAAAAGAGGCTCGCAAGAAAGCGGAAGCCATTCAGAAGCCTCCGAAAGAGGTTGTTGAAGCCAGAGAAGAGATCGTTGAGGAAAAAGTGGTAATAGAAGAGAAACCAAAAACAAGGAAGACAAGAGCAAAGAAAAGAACCGTTAAGAAAGCTGCTGCAAAAGAAATCGAAAAAGAGAAAGTGGAAGCCAAGGTAGAAGAAAAACCAAAAACAAGGAAGACAAGAGCAAAAAGAAAGACGACTAAGAAAGCTGAAGGAGGAGCATGATTTTGGGCAGGAAAGGAGCATCCACCGGGCTGAAACGTAAACCCGCGCCAAGATTCTGGCCAATCCATAGAAAAGAGGTTACTTGGATCGTTAAGCCATCTTCTGGTCCGCACACCAGCGAAAGCTGCATGCCCTTGGCTGTCGTTCTGCGCGACATCCTCAATGTTGCCAAGACTAGGAGAGAGGCCAAGATCATAGTTTCGCAGGGAAGAATACGCGTGGATGGAAAGATCAGGCGGGAAGACGATTTCCCCTTGGGTTTAGTTGATGTTGTTTCTATGCCAGATATTGACAAGAGCTTCCGCGTACTACCTTCAGCAAAGGGTTTGGTTCTTCAACCGATTGACAAGGAAGAGACAAAGTTCAAGCTTTGCAGAATTGAAAACAAGAAAGTCACTAAGAACGGGAGCATACAGCTTAACCTTCATGACGGGTCTAACCTATTGGTTAAGGTTGCTGACCCGAAGAACCCGCAGGAAGACGTTTACGAGACTCTTGACACCTTGAAGATAGGTCTTCCTGATAAAGAAATCATTGAGTCCATAAAAATGAAGGAGAAAGGCTTTGCGATCATAACTGGTGGAAAGAACATCGGAAAACATGGTCGCATTGTTGAGATTGAAAAGGTCGAGGGAAAGAAGCGCAGAAACGCTCTTGTAACAATTGAAGATGAAAAAGGCAACCGATACCAAACGATTCAGAACTTCGTTTTTGCGGTAGGCGAAACGCGGCCCCTCATAGCATTGCCGGAGGCGGCCTAGGGTTGTCTGAGGATGAAATCCGCAAGAAGTGGGAAGAAACCCCGATGCTGAAACCGAGAATAGACAAAGTTGTCGTTAACCTCAGCGTCGGAAAATCTGGCGAACCCTTAGAAAAAGCAGCTAAGGTTTTGAACGAATTAACTAGTCATGCTCCATGTAAAAGAAAGGCTAAGCAAAGCATACGGGATTTCGGAATCAGAAAAGGAGAACCAATAGCCTGCATCGTGACTCTCAGGGAGCAAGAAGCGATCGATTTTCTCAACAAGGTCTTGCCTGTGGTCGATAGGAAAATCTCCAGAAAGAGCTTTGACAGGAATGGTAGCTTCTCGTTTGGCATAAAAGAACACATTGAGATTCAAGGAGTGAAATACGATCCAGATATTGGCATATTCGGCATGGACGTTTGCGTTGCTATGGCTCGTCCCGGATATCGCATCAAAAACCGACGAAGAGAAAGAACCAAGATCGGTTCCAGACATGTTCTAACGCCAGAAGAATCCATGATATTTGTCAAAGACACTTTAGGAGTCGAAATCGTCTAGATTAGAGGGTGCATGTATGGGTAAGCAAAAACCGAAGAAAGAAAGAGCATTCGGTAAGGGTGCGCGACCGTGCAGCAGATGCGGATCATATGGACCCGTCATTCGACGCTACAATTTATATTTATGTCGGCATTGTTTTAGGGAAGTAGCCAAGAAACTTGGGTTCAAGAAGTATGAGTAATGAGGACGAGCATGATGGACACGTTGGCAAACGGTTTGACGACAGTCATAAACAATGAAATGCGCAATAAGCGCGAATGCATAATTAGCCCAGCCTCTAAGCTTTTGGGCAGGGTTTTAAGAATCATGCAGCTTAATGGCTACATAGGCGAGTTCGAGTTTGTTGATGATGGTCGGTCTGGAAAGTTCAAAGTTCAGCTTTTGGGCAGAATCAACAAGTGTGGAGCCGTCAGACCGCGCTTTTCAGTGAAGGCGGACGAGCTTGAAGAGTGGGAAAAGAGTCTTCTTCCATCAAGAGAGGTAGGTACAATAGTCATTTCAACGCCAAAAGGCGTTTTCTCCCACAAAGAAGCGAGAGAAAAGCACATTGGAGGCAAGCTTTTAGCGTTCGTGTACTAGGAATGAGGAGAGCTTCAAATGCGGGCAGTAGAGATTTCGAAAACCATTCAAGTTCCAGATGATGTTGATGTGCAACTGGAAGGAAGGAAAGTCACGGTTAAGGGCACGAAAGGCTCAGTAACCCGCGACTTCAGCCAAGCACCAGTTTTGATGGAGCTTAACGGCAAGACCCTCCGCATTTGGGCTGAATGGCCTCGAAAGAAAGAAGCATCTCTTGTTGGAACCCTTTATTCACACGTTCAGAACATGATTACGGGTGTTAAAACAGGCTTTACTTACAAACTCAAAATCGTATTCTCCCACTTCCCAATCTCAGTCAAAGTCAAAGACAAAATCGTCTTGATCGAAAATTTCTCAGGAGAACGAAACCCAAGAAAAGCCAAGATAGCTGGCGACGCCAAAGTAAAGATTCAAAGTGACGACATAATAGTTCAAGACATAGACCTCGAAGCCGTAAGCCAGACAGCAGCAAACATTGAACAAGCTACTAAGATAAAGAGGAAAGATCCCAGAATCTTCTTGGACGGCATATTCGTGTACGAGCGAAGCGAGGGAATGGATTGATGACAGAGCAGCACGCAAAAACCACTGAAAAGACATTGAAGCTGAGAAAGCGAATGAAGAAAGCCAAGCCCAAGTTCGTCAGACCAGAAAGCTGGCGATATGTACGACTTAAGAAAAACTGGCGCAGACCACGCGGCCTAGACCACAAAGTGCGCATCAAGTATGACGGGTGGCCGCCGGGCGTAGAGGTCGGATATAGAGGACCAAGAGCCACTCGAGGGCTCCATCCGTCTGGCTATGAAGAAGTCTTGGTGTACAATGCCGAAGATCTCAAGAAAATTGACCCTAAGACCCAAGTCGCGAGAATCGCACACACGGTCGGGAATAGAAAAAGAGTGAAAATCATTGCCGAGGCAAAAAAGAAGAGGATAGCAATCCTGAATGTTAAAACAGTCAAGGAAGCGATCCCAGAAGTAGAAAAAGAACTAACTGAAGAAGAGAAGCCCGAAGAAAAGGAAAAGGAGAAAGAAACTGAAGAGGTAGAGAAGCCAAAACGAAAACGTGGCAGAACCAAGAAGCGTGAAGGGGAGTCAGAAGAGCAATGACCGATCTCAAAAGCCAACGACGCCTAGCAGCCCAAATACTGAAAGCGGGACAGAACCGCGTGTGGATAAACCCCGAAAAAGTAGACGACGCAGAGACAGCGATAACAAGAGAAGAGATTAGGAAACTTATCCATGAAGGCATCATCAAAAAGTTGCCAGAAAAGGGAGTGAGCCGTGCAAGGGCCAGAGTTCTGCATGAGAAGAAGAAGAAAGGACTCCGAAGCGGAATTGGTAGCAGGACAGGGGCGGCTCACGCAAGAATCTCCAAGAAAGAGGCTTGGATGAGCAAGATCCGAGCCCTAAGGAAGAGGCTTCGCGTCTTGAAAGTCAGGAAAGTTATTGCCGAGAGTTCGTATCGCGAGCTGTACCGTATGGCAAGCAGTGGCAGGTTTGAGTCAGTGGGGGACTTGGAGCGCTATCTGAAAGCGCATGAACTTTGGAGGAAACGCTAGATGGCTAAAGGCTCAGGCTATTGCGTTCCGTACAGGCGAAGAAGAGAGGGAAAGACAGATTACAAGGCAAGAAAAGCCCTTGTGCTTTCTGGAAAGCCTCGATTAGTGATCCGAGGAACTCTCAAGAATGTAATTGCTCAAATTGTCGTGGCCAAACCAGAAGGAGACAAAACCCTGGTTTCAGCCCACAGCCGAGAACTAGCCAAAGAATATGGATGGAAAGCCTCAAGGGGAAATCTCCCTGCAGCCTACCTTACAGGGTTTTTGTGTGGATCAAAGGCCAAGGCCAAAGGCATAGAGGAAGCAGTTTCGGACATAGGATTGCATTCACCATCCAAGGGTGCAAGAATTTTCGCGACGTTGAAAGGAGTTTTGGATGCAGGGATAAGCATACCGCATAGCGAAGAGAAATTGCCTAACGAAGAAAGAATAAAGGGCGAGCACGTTGTGAACTACGCGAAAGATCTGGCTTCAGATCATGAGCAATATCAAGCCAGATTCTCGAAATACTTGGAGCAAAAGATATCGCCCGAAACTCTTGCGGATAGCTTTGAAGAAGTTAAGAAGAGCATTGTCAGTTCATTTAAGAGCGGAGGTAAGAAGACTTGAGGCGTCGAGATAATCGAAGACGGGACAGAAGAGACTCATCAGAAGGCTTAGAGCAGTGGGTTCCTAAAACCCGCATTGGAAAGATGATCCAAGAAGGCAGGATAACATCGATCGAAGAGATTTTCATGGGTGGCATGCAGCTGAAAGAGCCACAAATTGTAGACACATTGCTTCCCGATCTTCAGGAAGAAGTCATAAACATTAACTTGGTTCAGAAGCAGACGGACGCTGGCGAAAAGTCCAGGTTCAAGGCAATAGTCGCCGTTGGCAATCGCGATGGTTATATTGGCTTGGGTGGTGGGAAGGCAAGCCAAGTGCGAAATGCCATAGAAAAGGCTGCTGTGAACGCTCGTTTGCACGTTGTGCCTGTTAGGCGGGGTTGCGGAAGTTGGGAATGTGGATGCGGTAAACATCACTCAATACCTTTCAAGGTTGAAGGAAGATGCGGCAGCGTGAGGATAGATATTATCCCAGGACCACGCGGGCTGGGATTGGTCGCGAGTGAAATTGCGAAAGTCGTCCTTGGTCTTGCTGGCATAAAAGACTGTTGGACCAGAAGCTTTGGTTCAACAAGAACTGTTCCTTCCTTCGCTTACGCCGTATTCGACGCATTGACAAAGACGTACAGTCTCATAACTCCAGCGGACTGGGTGGCCTAGATGACTGAAACAAAGAAGAGCAAGTGCATTGCAGCGATAAGGATTCGCGGAACGATCAGCGCCAGACGCGAGACCAGAGAAACGCTGCAGATGCTTCACTTGACAAGAAACAACTATGCCGTTCTAGTTGACGACCGCCCATCATTTCTGGGAATGCTAAAAGCAGCACAGAACTACGTTACTTGGGGCGAACCATCCGAAGATACCGTAGACGCGCTCATAAAATCAAGAGGCCGACTCCTGGGCAACAAGAAAATAACAGAAGAGTATTTGAAGAGAATAGGTTTCAAGACAATAGAAGAGCTCGCAAAGAGCGTCTTCAACAGTGACACTGAATATTGGAAGCTAGAAGGCATCCAACCAGTTTTCAAGTCACGTCCACCCTCAAAAGGGTATAAGGGGAATATAAAAAAGGGATATCGAGCAGGTGGCGAACTGGGTTATCGTGGAGAAAAGATCAACGAGCTGATAATGCGGATGGTCTAGTTCTCCGTTTTTGACAGCTTTTTTTGCGATACGTTTTATAGCTACCTTTCGAATGCCATTGTTGTTCTAGGAGAGGGAGAGTTTGAGCGCAAAGTGGCGTAGAAGCAAAAGAAATATGAAACGGTTTGATGTTTTCAGGGCTTTCAGCAAAGCTAGAAACAAGAAGGCTCCCCAAGTGCCTTGGGTCAAGAAATCAAGAAACAGGAAACAAATATACTCTTGTGGGGGCAGAATTCCAAAGATCCACATAGAAGGAAAAATTGAGGAGCCTGATCCCTTGATTGATGTTCTTGAAGAAAAAGATGAAATAGTGATTGTAGCCGAACTTGTCGGCTTCAGCCGGGAAAATCTGAAAATTCATGTTAAGGATCAACGATTAATCCTTTCAGCCGAGACTTCGAATCGCAGATACCATAAAAGTTTAAATCTTCCTAAGAGAGTGATTCCAGACGCCTTAAGTACAACATATAAGAATGGTGTACTCGAAATGCGGTTGAAAAAGGCTATGGACGAGAGAGTCATAGACAAGGTAGCTGGCTAGAAAAATTGCCTACTAGACTCAGAAAGAGCAGAAAATACCGTGGTTCAAGAACTTGTGGTTACGGAAAGGTAGGTCAACATAGGGATCAAGGATCTAAACCGTATCGGAAGGCTGGGCGGCATAAGCATAAGTGGTCATGGGTCATAAGGTATGATCCAGATTATTTCAGCAAAACGGGATTTACTTCTCCAAAGAGTCTTAGGCGAAAGGTTAATGCGTTAAACGTTGGAGAACTTGACGAAATTGCGGAGAAGCTCTCCGTGGAAAAAGAGAAGGACAAGTTTCTCATCGACCTAGAAAGCCTTGGTTACACTAAACTTTTGGGTTCAGGCAAAGTTACGAAGCCGCTGACCGTGAAAATAGCATCCTGCTCCGAGTCTGCGTCTCAAAAGATAAAAGCTGCTGGCGGAGAAGTATTGACCCAAGCTGAAGAAAAGGGAGAGTAACTGCTGACCCATGGCTGGAAGATTCCTAAGCCTATTCAAACCTGTTGCAAGGATTATTCCAGAGATTAAGGCGCCAGAACGTAGAGTCAAGTTTAACGAGAAACTCTTCTGGACGGCGCTCGTTCTAATTATCTACTTGATAATGACTGAAATTCCGCTTTTCGGCATCGAGAAAACAGCTTTAGGAGAGCTTGCCGCGCTTAGGGTTATTTTTGCCTCCAGTCGTGGCAGTCTTATGGAGCTTGGAATAGGTCCTATTGTCACAGCAGGACTGATATTGCAGCTATTGGTTGGCTCTGACATGATAGGGTGCGACATGTCGAATGCCGAGGACAGAGGCTTGTTTACGACCGCCAGCAAGGTCTTCTCCATAATCCTCACGGGAGTTCAGGCGTTCGCTTACATAATCGGAGGAATGTATGGCACACTGCCAGGCACGATAGCCATAATAGTTTTTCTGCAACTCATAGCAGCTGGAATCATCGTCTTGCTGATGGATGAGCTTGTGCAGAAAGGATGGGGATTTGGTAGCGGAATAAGCCTATTCATCATGGCGGGTGTTGCTCAGCACATCTTCTGGCAGAGCTTCTCGCCCGCGCCAGCCGTTGGAGAACTTCGAGGCTATGGTTTCTTTGTTGCTCTAGGGCAAGTTTTGTCAGCGGGTCAGCCTTTATCAATAATGTGGATGCGGGAAAACCCTTCAAACCCATCGTTGATCGGTCTCATCGCAACAATCGCGGCTTTTCTCATAATAATCTACATGGAAGGCGTAAGGATTGAGCTACCATTATCTTACGCTGGTTACAGGGGATTCCGCAGTCGATACCCAATAAAACTCCTATATGTTTCTAACTTGCCAGTAATCTTTGCCTCTGCTCTTTTCGCAAACGTGTACTTCTTCTCACAACTCTTCTGGAGCATGAATGGTCAACCTGACCCTGGACGCAATTTCTGGCTCGACCTCTTAGGTCAGTTCAAACCTATCATAGACCAAACAACTGGAAAAACGACAAGATATGACCCCGCAGGAGGATTAGTATACTATGTAACGGCACCTCACAACATCCTAAACGTCGGTCAGGATCCCGTCAGAGCCCTTGGCTACCTTGGAATCCTCGTTGCCTTCTGCGTTGTTTTCTCACTTACTTGGCTTGAAGTTGGCGGCTTGGGGCCGTCAACAGTGGCTAACCAGCTGGTCGATGCTGGCATGGAGATTCCTGGATACAGAAGATCTGAAAAAGCTGTCGAGTCAATTCTGAAACGTTACATTCCTGCAGTCACGGTTCTCGGCGGCATAGCGGTGGGACTGGTTGCTGGTGTGTCAGACTTTTTCGGAGTCTTCGGCTCAGGAATGGGTATTCTGCTCTCTGTAGGAATAATCTATCAGTATTACGAAATATTGATTAAAGAAAGAGCAGCCGAAACGATGCCTGCTTTTAGGCGGATATTCGGAGAGTAAGTCATGAATAGAACGGTCATTGTGACTGGCATACCGGGAACTGGAAAGACTACCGTCTGCAGTCTTGTTGTGAAACTTGCCAAAGAGGCAGACGTGAATGTCAACGTTTTGAATTATGGAACAGTCACCATGGAAATTCTTCAAAGATACGGAAAAGCAATGGAAAGAGACGCCATGCGGAAAGCAGACATGGATTTTCAACGCAAGCTACAGAAGGAAGTGGCTGAAGCACTTTCGGAGAGAATACGAACGCTAGACGGCATAACAATCGTTGACACCCATATGGCAATAAAGACGCCTAGCGGGTACATGCCAGGGATGCCGCACCACGTGATGCAATTCCTAAAACCTGAGCTGTTCGTGCTTGTTGAAGCCAAACCTAGCGAAATCTCTTTACGGAGAACGAAGGATACTAGTAGAAAAAGAGATGCTACCATGGAAGAGGCTGTAATGGAAGAACTGCTGTTTTCAAAGCTTATGGCTGGAGCCTGTGCCGTTTTGACAGGCGCACCAGTCAAAATAGTCGCCAATCTGGAAGGGAGACCGGAAGGAGCTGCACGAGAAATATTGAAAGCTTTGGGAGTTGAGTAGAATGTCTGCGGTAGAATTGATCCCCACAGCGATTCCATGGTCCACACTTTTTATTTTTCTGTTGGCTACCGGAGTCTCGCTATTGACTTCCTTGACAAATCGTCTTCTCACAGACCCGCAGAAATCGAAGGCTTGGAGAAAAGAGATTTCAGAATGGAACTCAGAACTGCGCAAGGCTCAGCGCGAGGGAGACAAGAAGCAATTGGACAAGACTATGAAGAAGCAGAAGCAGATTTTACAGCTTCAGTCGAAGATGACGTGGCAACAGATGAAGGTATCGCTGATATTCATCATTCCACTGTTTATCATATGGCAAGTTCTAGGCACAACCTTCGCACAACACCCGGACATCGCCTATTTCCCAGGAGTAGGCCCTAACCTGCCCTTACCACTTTTCAGCACTTCGCTCATCTGGTGGTACTTGCTTTGTTCGATGCTCGTCGGGACAATCTTCTCTCATCTGCTTAGAATAATGGAAATAAGTGAGTAAAATGCCAAGACCAAGTAAACGCACCAGAAGTGAAAAACGCATTCTCAAGAGCCTGCCTGGAGGCAGCCAAAAGATCCAATACAAGCGAGAAAACAACAATGCTCCACGATTTTGCCACCTCTGCAATCAACCATTAGCAGGGGTCCGCCAAGCCTCTGCGTCGGGAATGAGCAAACTCAATCGAAGCAGGAAAAGAGTCTGGCGCCCATACGGTGGACAAATATGCCATAACTGCCTCAAGATACACTTGAAACAAGCCGCAAGAAGCATTCAACCAATCAAGTCTTGAGGCAAACATATGAAGATGACAAAGAGAACAAAAAGAAAACCTAAAGAACCCACAATAATCTGCATATGCGGAATGGCAGGAAGCGGGAAAAGCACAGTAGCAAAGAGTCTTGCCCAAAAATACGGTCTCCGATACTTCTCCGGCGGTGATGCACTGAAAGCATTAGCCATGGAAGAAGGTTACAAGAACATCGAGTATGGATGGTGGGAAAGCGAGGAAGGAATGCGATTCCTCGAAAGAAGAAGGAAAGACCAAACGCTTGATGAAGCAATCGACCAGAAATTCTTGGAACTGGCACAGCAAGGAAACGTCATACTGGATAGTTGGACAATGCCATGGCTTCTTGAAACAGGCTTCAAAATCTGGTTGGAAGCTTCTCCTGAAGAGAAAGCCAAACGAATAGCAAAAAGAGACCACATAAGCATTAAAGAAGCCCTAAAAGCGCTAGAAAGCAAGGAGGCACACACAAAAGACATCTACCGAAAGCTGTACGGCTTCAATTTAGGCGAAGACTACACACCTTTTCACCTGATTCTGGACACGGACAACCTAGGCGCTGAAGAAGTGCTTCAAGTCCTCTGCGCTGTAATAGACAATTTCCTCCTACATTTGCGCAAAAACTGGAAAATCCCCTATTCAGACTTGAGAAAATCTTGAACTTTCTGCTGCAAGGTCTCCATGTGCCTCTCGTGATCATAAACCCAAGAACCACCTTTGAAAAACTCACCTGAAATAGTCTGCCGGCTTCTTATCCTCAGGTCCTGTATAGCGTACTTGTAGCTTCTCACAAGGTTCATTCTCGCAAGAACGGATAAGGCGTCTATGAACTTGCGAAATTCATCTACTGGAAGATATACTTCCATCAATACGGCATTTTCTCCAAAAATCTTTCCCATCGCTATGAAAAAGAATTTGTTCAGTAGCGATCTTGCAAACTTGGCCAATGAGTCGTGATTATAAAAATATACAACAAACAAGGCCATAATGGACGGAGCTTCTCCATAAAGCATTGCAAAGATCTCGTATCCTTCAATGAGTTTCTTTCCCATTAAGTGTTTCTTGTAATGAAATTGTGCCAGTTGGCGACTTATACCTATATTCTTGGCTATCTCACTTATATCAGTGGTCGCATCTTTCTCCAACTTAACAAGCATACGGACGTCTATCTCATCAGCTTGGATCGAATAGGATTCTGCTTCAATCAATGTATAAGGTAGATCAGTTGTTTGCGTTTGCACTTCTTTTATCCAATCATCCCAGCGGAGAACCCAATTTCCTTCTTGTCTGTCAAACCATTCAGAGGTTAATCTACCACCTTCAAAGCAAGTGGACCAATGTATCTGAACTCTCTCTGCCACTTCTAATCTTGTCAGCTCATATATGAACTCTTCAAAATCGTTGCAGTTCTCTATCGGAATCGTATAGATAGCAGTGCAGCCTTCGCCCATCGCATAGGATCTGCATACGTAAATCCAAAAACCGTTAACTTTCAGACAGTCAAAAAGAAGCCCTTCCTTACCGGGCTTTGCCTCCACAAAAACGACTGCCTTCTTCAGGCCTAGGTATGTGTGATAGATAGAAGTGTGGATTCTCAAAAAAATCTGGGGATTTGACCGCATGCGCTCTATGCGGAATCTTAAGGTATCACAGGGTATGCCGACAGTTCTTGCTACTTCTGCAAGGTTCCTTGGTCCAACCTCATACATTGCCTGCAATATTTTCCTGTCAAGAGGTGTCAACAGCTTGACCATAAGTTCGACACGGATCCATTATATCGCACATTGCAGTCTTTGGTATTCCATTCCTTTTATCTTTTATCTAGGAACCCCAGGAGTGTCTATCTCCTCTCCAACAAGTTCAATTCTTGTCTTGCCATCGGTCTGCACGGAGCTATCCTGCTTAATCGATTCAGCGCTCTTCTGGACAGATTGACTGAAGGAAAATGCCACGACAGCCGATGCGACAGCACAAGCACAGATGATCAGCAAAAGCAATGATACAACTTTAATCTTCATGAGATCACCTCCTTGTACATTCTGGCAAAATCAGTCAGATTACTTCCAAATAAGAAAACTAGCGCATACTGGTCATGACGCACAGCTTTTACATTCTGGAATAGACTCCGCCAGAATTGACCGAAAGTAAAATAAGGATAGAAACGAGAAGTATCAGAAGCTATGTTCGGAGTCTGACAATACTTTGGAGAAAAAGAATAACAAGATCGTGGCTATTGGAGTGTTCACTCGTAACACGATGATGATAAACGATCACGCTGTTGAATGGATAGATGCGAAAGACTTCTGCTTGGCTGACCTTGCCAAGATCATCGGAATCGACGAAGACCACAAAGTCAAGGCCAAGATCACCTTGGAAGTGGTAGAGGAGCCTTGCGAGATTTGTGGAAAACCGACAACAGGCGATAAGCTTTGCAGAGAATGCGGCAAACTAGTCTGTGATGTGTGTTCCAAAACAGATCTTACTGGCAGATACTGTCCATTTTGCTTTGGCGCGAAAAATCAGTTAACGATACCATAGCTTCTATGTCGCATTTTTCTCCTTTTTTCACTTAGCCTCTGTGAAAGAGAAGGAAAAGCAATCTTTCGGAAGAGGAAATGGAATACTACCGTTCGGCCAAAAAACCATACGTTTGACGGAACAGTAGGCGCAATTAGGCGAAACTTGCAGTATCTTGATGTCACAGTTGCGCGCGCGAAAACTAGGGCAATTATACAGAAGCCTTTGTAGTTACTGCTTATGCTAACTCGACTTCTAGCATATCACAAAACATTACGTTGGCAAGTGGAAATCCTGCTATTGCCATCTTCATTTGGGATACTTCTGGCTTTGCCAAGGGCAACTACGTCATAAATGCCTATGTTACTCCAGTTCCAAACGAGGTAAACACAGCCAACAACAACTCCACAGATGTTAGAGTCTATATAGGTATCCCGAGCGACATCAATGGAGACGGTGCCCACCGGGGCAGCCTCATGGGCCAGCCAGGCTACGATCCCAACGCAGACTTCAATGACGATGATGCAATAGATTCAACTGACCTGGGTATCATGGGCGTTCATTGGGGTGAAATGGAATAGATTTGCTACTACCTCTTTCATCGGCTATCTTGCGCTAGACTCCGCAAGTTTTTTAAATTCAATGGACATAACAACATCACCGTTATTTAACATGCCAACGCTTGACGAGCCAAGAAAAGCCGAACCAAAACACGTTCTGAAAGATTTGGCGCTCTTATGGGAAAAACTGCGAGTCGAAGACATCGAGACTGTTTCAAGAAAGTCGTAGGTGTCATATCTCAGTGTAACGTACTGAGTTGCTTTTCGAAATGTTTTAATATGAATTAAGACAAAATACCGAAAAGATATGCATGATTCCAGGTTCGACTCTAACATCATTTGCCACGTTGGTTTTTGGAGTCTCGGTCTTCATTTTCATCATGCTTCTGTCCGCTCTGCTTGAACTGAAAAAGCCAAGGGACGCCGGACCACGAGTAATAATAAACGATGTCGCCATTCCTCAACTTCATGTACGGATAGCCATGCTAGAAAAGTCAGAAGACAAGGTTGAATTGGGTCAGACAATTCTCAGGAAGATAGCGGATATCATCGCTGTCTTGCCGAACTTGGAGACGCACGCTGTCTCTTCTTCAGCAGGAGTTTTGCGTTTTTCCATTCGTCCTGAGCGATTTGGAGATTGCCGAGGACGCTTCCATGCAAAGAGTAGAATATATAGCATAGATATGTGCATCGAGTGCACTCGCTGTAAACTTTCCGCGAGGCATTAAATTTTTCACTATTCCACACCTTGGGCAAATCAAAAATTGATGACACTGAGTTATGGAGATGACATCCAGCAACCCTGCCTAAATGATCCACCATAAAGAAGTTTTGAAGTGCACGACACTTCCATGTTCTTCTGCCTTCTAAGTAAAGGTTCTTGATGGTTTCCAGTATTTTGGTTGTCATAAGAATGTTGCCGTTTTTCCTTCTCATCTCAATAAGAGAGTCGCAGAGACTAACCATTGCCTTTCTATCAGTAATTACAAACTCGTCGTTTTTCCTTCCGATTCTAAAAAGCTGACTTGCATCCCCACAAAGATCGTAAGAATATAGACAATACCAGAGCGGAATTTCTTTTTGTAGGAAGTAATTGGTCAAATCCATGATTTCGTATAGGTTAAATTGTGAAATGGTTGGTGTTACGCTTACATTGATTCCCTCGCTATGCAGCCTTTCAACGGCTTGTACAGCTTTTTTCCAAGCACCTTTAACGCCCTTAACATAATCATTTTTTACTGGGTCCAGACTATCTATGGAAATTGCAGCAAAGTCTGCGTTACGTAAAGCATCAATTTTTTCTTCAGCCATACTGCCATTATCATATACCGTAGTAATGAAGAAGCGTGAAGCATACTGGATAATTTTGTCAATGTCTTCTCTTAGAAGCGGATTTCCTCCTGACAATACGATCTCTACGATTCCAAGTTCTTTGAGTATATCTAATCCTCTTTTGATGTCTTCTGTTGACAATTCTATTACTTCTTGTTCCTGCCAAACATTGCATCCTTTGCAGCGGTAGTTACATCTCCTTGTGATCATCCACTGTACATGATAAGGCCTATTAGGTGTTAGAGAGCGAACTATGATGCTAGCAGCTTTCTCTAAAGTCATCATCGACCAGTGTACACCGAACGTTAATTGGAATAAGCCGCTTAATAAGATTAAAGAAACTATATAAAATTGTAAGGTTTAAAATGCCAAACTACCCTTTAGATATTCAAACCTTGATCAAAGAATAACAGGGATAACCTCATGGATCCAATAGATGTTGTAATGCTTACGAAAAACAGTGAACACATACTGAATAAATGCCTAACATCAATTTATGAAAATGTACCGGTTAAACGTTTAATCGTTGTTGACGGCTCTTCAACAGACAGCACGTTGAAAATTATGAATGAACTGAATGAAAAATATGGAAACGTTAAGATCATAACTGAGAATGGTTCAAGGGCCAAAGCAAGGGAGAGAGGCATACAAGAGGTAGAAACGGAATGGTTTATGTTTGCGGACAGTGACATCATACTCTGCAAGGACTGGTTTATAAAAGCTGAAAAATGCATTGCGGATGATGTCGGTGCAGTTTGGGGATTAAACGTTGACGTCATTCCGAACGTGAAAAGCAAGGTTGTTCTGAGATCGCTTATGCTGGTTGCGAGAAAGTGCTTTGATCTCAGAGGCGGAATGCATGACACACTCATTCGACGCGAACTTGTAGGAGGCATCAAGATCCCAGAGCAACTTCATGCTTATGAAGATGCGTATATCGTGAATTGGATTAAGAAGAAAGGCTATAAAGCCGTGATAGGCGACAGCATTTACTGCTTACACTATAGACCATCTGAAGATTGGAATTTGAAAGAGAGCATTTCACTGGCGGCTTTGGAAATAAAATGCGGTCTGGCTTACAGCCATATTTTCAGATACGCTGGTTACTACCCTTTCTTCGTGTTCTACTGGTTTCTGCAGCTACTAAACAAGAATTCATGAGATTTGTCCTTGCTTAAGAGCAAGCCAAAGATGATCTGATAAAGGTCTTGGCAGAGCCTGAGCTTTTCCGTCTTTGCGGGTTATTACTCGTTCTTGCAGATTTTTTGAGAATTCGCCGATGATAGAGGCGTGGATTTGTTGTCGCTCTAAGCTTTCAATTATCTTGTTTGCGAATTCTGGTTTGGAAGAGATCAGCAAGGCGCCAGAGCTGATTAGCTGTAATGGATCAATTTTGAAGAATCGGCAAATGTCAGTAGTTTCAGGCTGAATCGGAATCTCTTCTTTAAAGATTTTCACACCTACGTTTGACGCGTCTGCCATTTCATGTATCCCTCCAGTGACTCCGCCTTCTGTTGGGTCATGCATGGCGTGGACCCCCCCTGTTTTGAAAGCTGTCATGGCATCTTTGACGACGCTTATTTGGTCGTAGAAGCCCTTAGCGCTCCGCAGAGTCCTAGTGGCTATTGCTTTTTTCAATTGCTCCTCTCTGTCTGATGCAAGAATAGCAGTACCTTCAATTCCGGCACTTTTCGTCAATATGAGCTTGTCTCCCGGTCTAGCACCGCCTGCTGTCACGTAGTTTCCCTTTTCTGTCATGCCCATCATGCAGCCTACAACTAACGGATTAGCAAGGCCGGGCGTCACTTCACAATGGCCTCCGGCAATCGCAATGTTCAACTCCTTTGCGGCCTCATTCATTTGAAGGCATATGGTTTCGACGATTTTCTTATTAGCGTCTTCAGGAAGCAAAATGCATGAGAAAAGGAACGCTGGTTCAACGCCGAAAGTGGCCACATCATTCGCGTTAACGTTTACAGCAAGCCATCCAATCCGTTCCAACGCTCCAGTTATCGGGTCCATAGACATAATCAACGATCGATTTCCTGCCTCTATCACCGCTCCATCAATTCCGGCGGACGGACCTAAGATCACTTCGTCGCGGACGGCACCAAGATTCTTGAATACCACCTCTTCTAGGATGTCTACTGGGATTTTTCCATAAGGCAGCCCCATTCTGAATCCCATCAGAATATAGGAATAGTTAGCTTTTAAGCTGTGGTAGACTGCGCAAGACGATCTTCACGACTGGGATTGCGACGATCAATCCGATGAGCATTTGGCCTATGTTTACCGGGACCTCCACAATTGCCGTAGTCTTGCCCAGTACTAGCTGCTCGTAAAGGAAATAGCCAACGACCATTTCTAGGCCGCCGATGATTATGGAAAGAATGACACGACCGAGTTCGGGTTCGGTTTTGAAACCCACATAAATGATGAGTACAGAAACGATCACGCCTAGAAAATACCAGAGTTCAGCTGGTACAAGAACGGACAGTGTTGGACTTGCAGGCTGTGGATAGCCCAAATACAGCTGCACGTCACCGCTGTAATAGATGGAACCTGTTATGCCAAGTAGTATGCCCACCGTGATACCAAGCAGGACAGTGAAGATCGTCCAACTGACTCTTGAACCCTTGGCAAGCATTCTCCTATTCAGCAGCCCCACGATTGCTCCCTCAAACCCTTTTATCACCAGGGTTCCTGGAGCGAAGACAGCTGCGACCAAGAGATCAGCAAGTCCTGCTCCCACACCCCCCGCGAAAGCACCCACAAGCGGACCAAAGAGTAATGCAGCAACGTAGATCACTGTCTCGCCTACGTTGAAGTATCCCGTTGTCGCTGGCACACTTACGACCAGAGCCAACGTGGCTACGCACACAAGCGCAGCGAAGACTCCAGCGATCGCAAGTTTTACAGCTACTGTCGCGGAGTTGCTTTTCAACTTTGCTTAAGCCCCTTTGGCATCTCTTAAGATCGCAGTTCCTTATTCTATTTTCGGTTGAACAGCTTTCGAAAGTTATCGTAGAGTATCTTATTCTTGGTTTTTTGTGAGACTTCTGCTGCCTCCACTATTGCCGTCTGCGTTGGATAACGATAGTACGGTATGTCAGAGCCGAACAGTATTCTGTTCTCATCTATGTCTACTGCAAGTTCGATGAAGTCAGGGAGTGTGCCTGAGGTTTCGACGTAGATGTTCTCGCATTCTTTTAGGGCGCTAATGGCTCCTTCTCTCAAGTGACCTAGAATTATGGGTAGCTTTGGATATTTCTTGGCGATATTCAGGATGAGACCTGGTGATGAGAAACCTTCACCTGTGTGGAATAGGATTGGCAAACCCAGTTCGTTCGTTTTCTGGAAAAGTCTATTGAAGAAGGGGTGGTCTGGTCTGAAGCATTCTACAAATGGATGTAGCTTGAGCCCGCTCAAGCCCAGATTGTTTCTCATGCGCGTCAGCTCTTCTGTTGCATCGTCTCTTCTTGGGTCCACACGCCCAAACCCAACGAGGCGCTTCGGATATCTCCTAACGGATTCTGCGATGTAGTCGTTCGTTTCTGGATACTTGTCGCCCGTGTTTGGGTTTGGAAAGACGATTGCCTGTTCAACGTTGTGCTTGTCGAAGAGGCGGATAAGTTCGTCCACGTAGATCGTGGGGTTTATGTATGGTTGCCACGGCCCGGATTTTCCCAAGTGAACATGTGCGTCACATATCTTCATCAGGTTCACTCTTCCAGTTTTTGTATAGCACATATACTTTGGTGAATCCATTTTAAGGCTTGCAATGGGAAAGCCTAAATGCGAGTACAATGCTGATAAGTAGCGAATCTTGAGTTGACGGTTATGAACGAATCGAAAGAAAGGGAAGACCCGGTCAAGATGCACAAGGAAGCAGGCGCCCTATATGATGCAGGCAAGCACAAGGAGGCTAGGGAGCTTTTTCTGCGAACGGCAGAGCTTTATCTTAAGGGGCAGAACTATTTTGATTCGACTTCTATGCTTTACAAGGCTGGCGAATGTGCCTTTGCGCTCAAGGATTATGAACGTGCTGTGGAGAGTTTTCAGAAATCCGCGGAGCTGTCTTTCCAGAAAGGCTTTGACAGATTCGGAGTCAGCGCCCTCGAATATGCCAGAGATTGTTATTCTGCCTTGAAGAATTCGAAGAAGGTCAAGGAAACAGAGAAGAAGATAAAAGAAGTAAAAAAGAAGCTAGAAGCTTCATTCTAGGCAGTAGATCTGTTTTTCAACCTTTTTTTCCCTAGGTCTGTCAAGACAAACCTTATTTCGTCTAGTCAGATACTTGGAAAGATTAGTGTGGTCTAAGACAAGTCATGTCGACTCCATTCAGAGCCTTGGTGGAACTCTGCGAAAAGCTGGAAGCCACAAAGAAACGGCTCGTCATGATTAACCTTGCAGCAGGCTTTCTGAAAACACTTGACCCCCAAGAAATCGAGCCGGCCATATCGATGATTCTAGCCAGGCCTTTCCCAAAGTGGAGTCAACTGACGCTTGATGTCAGCTGGTCCACGGTTAGCGCGATCATGAAACGCATAACCAAAGTCGACTGGAGCGCTTTTGAGGAAGCTTTCAGCAAGACTGGCGACGTAGGTTCAGCAACGAAGGTTGTTTTTGAAGGCAGCAGCATCAAGAGACAAACCACGCTTCTTCAGAGAACGCTGACGATATTGGAAGTGAGGCGGAGCTTCGAAGACATTGGAAAAGCAGTTGGATATGGTTCAAGAGAAAAGAAGGAAAGACTGATTGAGGCATTGCTAAGTTTAGCTTCCCCAGTTGAAGCAAAGTATTTGGTGAGGGTTTTCATTCGCGGAATGCGAACGGGATTCTACGAAGGATTGATGGAACAGGCTGTTTCGGAAGCTTTCCAGATACCACTACAACAAATACAAATGGCAAGCATGATTGTTGGCGACATAGGAGAGGTTGCAGCCATAGCTGCGACAGAAGGCAAGGAGGGCTTGTCAAAGACTGGTTTCAAGATTTTCAGGCCTGTCAACCTCATGCTGGCTCAGATGGCCAATAACATTGCTGAAGCTTTGAAGGAGCATGGTGGAAAAACCGCGTTCGAATACAAGTACGACGGGGTTAGGGTTCAGATTCACAAGCTTGGGGACGAAGTGAAGATTTTTAGTCGAAGACTTACTGATGCGACAGAGAGCTTGCCGGAAATAGTAGACACAGTCAAAGAAAACGTTGCTGCGAAGGAGGCGATTTTGGAGGGCGAGGTCATAGCTGTTGACCGCTCGGGCGTTCCGATTCCTTTTCAACATTTAATGCGAAGGTTCAGACGAGTTCGTGCAGTAGAAGACGCGGCTGAGAGAGTTCCTCTTAGACTGTATTTGTTCGACATTCTATACCTTGATGGAAAGAGCCTTGTCTCGTCTTCTTACTGCCAACGAAGACAGGCACTGGCTGGAAATGCTGGAAAGATACCGTTAGCGGAGCAAATAGCAACAGACGATGTCGATAAGGCTGAGGAGTTTCTGCACAAAGCTATAGATGCTGGGCAAGAAGGATTGATGGCCAAAAAACTTGACAGCCAATACATGCCTGGTTTCCGCGGGAAACGGTGGTTGAAGATAAAACCTGTTCTTGAGCCCTTGGATCTTGTTATTGTTGCTGCTGAGTACGGTTATGGACGGAGGCATGGATGGCTTTCAGACTACTACTTAGCTGCACGTGATGCAGATACTGGCGAGTTTCTTGTGGTCGGTAAGACGTTCAAAGGATTAACTGACGCAGAAATTATTGAGATGACAAGACGGCTTAAGGAGACAACCATCAAGGAAGAACGCTATCGAGAAGTCGTCATTCCGAAGATTGTCGTTGAGGTGACGTACAATGAGATACAGAAAAGCCCGAAATACGAGAGCGGGATGGCGCTGCGTTTCGCGAGAATAAGCCGCATCCGAGAAGACAAGACAGCGGAACAGGCAGACACAATCCAGCGGGTTAGGGAAATTTACGAGAAACAGTTCTTGAAAAAAGGCAGATATAAGACTGATTAACACCAGAAGTATTCAGGGAGAAAAGTGTAAAATGCCCAAAACCAAGAAACCTCCGGCGTACGCTGAATATTACAGCCGTCAGATCGTACTGAAAGAGCTTGGCCGCCAAGGCCAGAAGAAGCTTGCCCGGTCAAGGATTGCCGTGATTGGATTAGGCGGGTTGGGCACGGTTTCGTCGCTTTACCTTGCTCTTGCAGGGGTGGGGCATCTGCGTTTGGTCGATCAGGACACTGTGGAGCTGGATAATCTGCATAGGCAAGTCTTGTATAGTCCAGAGGACTTGCGTTATCCAAAGGTTGAGATTTCTGCGCAGCGGCTCAAGAAGGCTAACCCGCTTGTGGAGGTTGAGCCGATTCCTGAGAATTTGAACGTAAAGAATGTGGAGAAGCTGCTTTCAGGAATGGACTGTGTCGTCGACGGACTGGACAACATGCACACACGTTATCTGGTCAATCGGGCCTGTGCGAAGCTCGGAATTCCATACGTTTTCGGCGCAGCGATAGGGATTGAGGGAAATCTTACAGTTTTTGCTCCGCCAGAAACTCCATGTCTTGAATGCGTTTTTCCAGGCATTGAGGACCGCGGCTTGTTAGCGTGTGACGTTCGCGGAGTGCTTGGGGCGACCCCTGGGATTATCGGAACGATGCAGGCTATGGAAACGATAAAGGTTCTAACAGGGATGGGCTCGCCCTTGAAAGGAAAGCTGCTGATCTGTGACTTCAGTGACATGTACTTCGTGACAATAGACATTTTCAAACGTGCCAACTGTGATGCATGCCAAGACATAAGAGCCATGCCAAAGATGAAAGAGAAGCTTGTTTGGCTGTGCGGAAGGAATACGGCAAACATCAACCCCGAAAAACCGCTAAAACTTGACCTTAACAAAGTGTATGATTCAATAAGACAACAGCTCAAGGTTCGAGTGAAGTCTCGGCTTGCGATAATCTTCGATTACAGGAAGTTTGAGGTGACACTGTTTAGTGGCGGACGCATGCTCATCAAAAACGTGGCTAATGAAGCATCAGCTTTGAGAGCTTATAAGGAAATTGTCGAGAAGCTGAACATTGGTTAAACAATCTATTTATCTCTGTTTCAAAAAATATGTAGTTTGCCGGGGTGGCTGAACGGTTCAAGCGGCGGCCTGCAGAGCCGCTCTATATGGGTTCAACTCCCATCCCCGGCTCCAACAGTGAACCCCTATACTCAATAGCTAATTTCCTATGGGAACTAAAGAAAGAAGGTCTTAAGGAGACTACCATAGTACAGAACTACTCCAAGGTTCTTAGAAACTTAGAAAAGAATTGTAACCTTAGAAACCCTGATACTATCCTAAGTTACCTAGCTTCTAAAGAAAGAGGATTAAATCCGTCCGATTTCTTATTCTCAATTTCGGTTTTCATGTTTCAATCCTCAAAAATCATTGGGCGAAAGCGGAATATAAACGTCCTTCCGCGAATAAAAAAGAGAGGATTTATGTCTTGCCTTTATGCGCGTGTACTGCAAGTTACATTTAACCATGTTCTGAAAGTCTCAGAATTGAGGTTCTTTCAGCCAGAACCCTTCGATTTGCCATGTTATGTTTACGTTGATTATGTCTACGTTGCTCGTCATTCTTTCATGATGCTCAGTCCATGATTGCAGCATTGTTGTAAAAAGACCTTAAATAACCAAACGCTAGATACAGCGTCTGATGCTTGGAGCAACCAGAAATGAGAAAACTGGGTACCCCTCATTGTGCGGTTGCCCCATACATCGCCTTCTGCTAATAGGATAAGGTAAGACTGGTTTGAATATAAGATTAGTTGTCGCCCTTTATGTAAACAAGCCCTGAACAAGAACGCTATCTCGACATAAAATTGATAACACAAAAGCACAAACTCGTGAATGATCAGAAAAGCGTGCGCACGTCGCGCTAATAGAATTATAGAAACTTACTATAGGTCGATTGTACGAAAAAGGTATAAACAATCAATAGGTCTAGAAAGACATAGGTGAGAACCTTCAGCATGGAAAGCAGGCTTGCTATCGTTGAAAAGCAATACCTCGATGCCCTCAAATTCTTCAGCAACATGGTTGAAACCGAAAATGTGTCGTCTCCTTCTGGATATCTTGTCCCTCGACCAATTCCAAAATTTCACACACGAGACTACGAGAATGAAGCAATAAAGGCAGCACTTTCCTTTCACAGAAGCATTGAACTTCTTTTTGAAGACGTTCGGAAACTTGGCGACGCTAACACTCAACCCTATATCGATCGTTGTTCTGACAAAATGATTTCAATCAAGGTCAACATTAGAGGCTTTGGAAGCTTTGATGGTGCTTGTTCACGCATCGACAAGGGGAACTTCGATGAAGCCTACTCTATACTCCTCAGAACAAGGTCAGATATGTATCAAGTGTTGGAAGATGTGAGATTGACCTACTCGCTCAGACTCTATCCAATCGAGGAAAAAATGGCGCTAAAATCTGTGCTAACTGACTACGGGTTTACAGAGATTACCAAGTGTCTTGAAGAAGCAGAGAGAAACCTGGCTGAAAAACATAGCAAGGAGTGCGTCGACAGGTGTCGAGAAGCACTAGATAAGACTCCCCCTTCGATGCTTGTCTACATCGGTAAGAAACCGAGTTTCTATTTTGCGACTGACCTAGGTACGTTAGCGGGATTAGGAGTGCTTGACAAGGAATCAAAGAAATTGACTGAAGCCACGTTCGCATATCTGTCTGAAGTGGGTCCACATGGACGGGCTGGAGAAGTAAGTCCACAGGATGCTCATTGGGCCATGAAGGAAGTATACATTCGCATTGACGTCCTTCTCAACAAGTTCGCCACATATTTGAAAGAAGAAACAAAAGCAATACGTAAAGATGCTCAATAGGCAACCAGACTTTTGACTTTCGCCAAACAGATTAGCGCGCGCTTTAGCTATCTACATCGTAAAACATTTTTATGCTACTCCAGTGCTGAGTAGCCAAGTCGACGAACAATCGTGAATTAATATGCCAATGAATCTTGAAGGCTGTGATTTTCTCCTTACGTTCAAGTGTGTTGCGAAGTGCCGTCACTGTCCCTACATGGCCTCGCCCTTCAGAAAGGGTGTTATGGCTGTAGACGATTTCAAGAATTATATGACAGTGTTAGCTGATGAGCAGTCTTTGGATTGGATAGCCTTCAACGGAGGAGAACCCTTCCTCTTCTACAAGACGCTCAAGCGTTGCGTCGAAATCGCCCATAGGCTGGGCCAAAGAGAGATATCCGTTTTCACCAGCGGATACTGGGGCGGAAGCCAAGCCAACGCCCAATTCAAGCTTCATGAACTGAAGAAAGCTGGTTTAACCTCCATCTATTTCAGCGTTGACGCCTTCCATCAGGAATTCGTCCCCTTTCGTTCTGCCCGCACGGCCATCAACGCGGCAAGGGCAATCGGCTTCGATGAAATAGCAGTTACTAGCCAATTCCTTGGCTCCATCGATTCCAAGAATCGCTTCAATATGAAGACTCAACAATATCGGGAAATGCTACGTTTGCCTGAAGACTTCAAAATCGACCGATATGCACTAAGCATTGAAGGTAGAGCTGTGGATCAACTGGCAAGCTACTTGAGATGCAAGGCGGGAATCCCGCAAGGAAGATGCGTTTTGCCCGATTGGGTAGGAGAAACGCTGAAGGATCCGAAAACAATCGAAATAGACTCATTCGGGAATGTGACGATATGCCCTGGCTTGTGCATTGGAAATGCGAAAACTGAGCTGCTTTCGAAAATAATCAGAAAATATGATTATAGGCGGCATCCAATGATAACACTCCTTGTCGATGGTGGACCTTACAGGCTTCGGGAGTTGCCTGAGGCTACAGGAAGGATTAGCCACGGAAAATACGTGAACGAATGCCACCTATGCTACGAGCTTAGAAGACAGCTTAGAGGTTGCTATCCTGAGTCACTGGCACCAGAAACCTGCTATAAAGAACAATAAACTGAACAGTCTGCTCAACCTATTGTTTCACGTATAAACTAGTCGCAAAAGACAATCTTCGCATTCTATGTCAGAAAAATCCGATTTATAAGGTGATAAGCAATGAACAAGATCCTCATCTTATATTATAGCCGAACTGGAAACACTAAGAAGATGGCTGAGGCCGTGGCCGAAGGAGCGAAAGCCCTTCAAGGAGTCGAAGTGGAACTGAACTACTATGTTCCAGCAGAAACGCTAGGAGATTATGATGCTATAATGATCGGGGTTCCTACGTATCATCATGACATGACGATTGACATCAAGAACCTCTTCGAGGAAGCTGCGGAGAAGAAAATCAGCTTGAAAGGGAAGGTTGGTGCAACGTTTGGTTCTTACGGGTGGAGTGGCGAAGCTCCAAAGCTAGTTCTGGAGATAATGAAGAACAAGTTTGAAATGAGTATCACTGAACCGCCACTTTTGGCCAAGTACGTGCCAGATCAGGCTACGTTGGAAAGATGCAAGGAACTGGGGAAGAGGATTGCCGAAAGGCTTATGCGCCCTGCCTAGCATGCTCTACTATGGAGGCCGAACGTTTTGAGTTCAAACAGTAAATTGACCGATTTTCTGAAAAAGCAGATTGAAATTGAAAATGAGATCGTGGATTCATTGAACAATGCGCTAGTCAACATAAAGAATCCGCCTGTCAAGGGCGTTTTGAAGGGCATATCCTTGGATTCTGTTAAGCACGCGGAGCTTTACGCTTCAGCAGTCAAGCTCCTAACAGGCACATCGCAAGCCTTGGCACAGGAGCATCTAGACGAGCAGAAGCGGCTTGTTGAGAAGCACATTAAGATGGAAGCTGAGCTTATCAAGAAGCTGGATAGTGTTGTTCCTTCTGTTGATAACGCGAAAGTTAGGCTGCTTTTGGAGGCGATATTGGCTGATGAGCGAAGACACCATGAGCTTCTGAAGATGGTGTTGGAAATTCTTGTCCGTGGAGAAACCATCACCGAAGATGATTGGTGGGACATTTTGTGGAAAAACGTTCCTTTCCACGGTACTCCGGGAGGATAGAGCATAACAGCATCTGCTGAGACATGCCATGGTCTAAGGTCGTCTATTTGCTGATCTTCTGACTTTTCCCCCGATGTTGCCAACATAAGATTCAATAAATCAGAATTAGTATGGTAAAGACAAACTTGGAGAAGGATTTGGATGCCACAAGAAAGCAAGTTGATGCAATTAGTCAAGCAGCAACTCAATGTCGAAAGAGAGCATGTTAAACGCCTTACTGAGTTGAGAAAGAAGGTTAGTAATGCTGCTGCAAGACTACTTCTGCTGGAGATGCGTCTTGACTCGGAAAAGCACGCTGCCATAATGGCTGAGATGCTTGAAATACTTAAAGGCGTTCCTCCAACCACATCGTTGTGGGATCACGATCTCGAAGAGTACATAGATGAGGCTATAGTGAAAAAAGAGTTTGAGGAACACGTTAAGAAAGAAAGCGACGTATTGGCTCATATAGAAGAGGAGTTGAAGCATACAAAGGATGAGGGCCTCAATCTCTTGCTACAGAACATCTCAGAGGATGAGAAGAAACATCATAGGATAATACAAACAATAATCAAGAATCTTTACAAACTCGAACAATAAAAAGAGTGCCTACTGACTTGCCAGACTCATTAAGCACATTGGACATTGGCAACAGTGGAAGCTTGATGCAATCCACTATTTTTCATTTGCAGAAATTGACAGCGATGTCATTGAGATACGGATAGATTTGGTCTAGCACGATGTTCTGTTGCCAAGGAAATGACAGCTTTCGCTCTTTTCTTTGGCTCCATTTGACATATCTCTGCCGTGATTGATCTGTAGCCTTCATCGTCTTTGATGAGTTTCGTGGCGGCCGTAGAGGCTTCAGTTGTCAACTCGCCTATCTTTTTCAACGTCAACACTAATTGAGAACCCTTGACAGTCAAAGCGAAGCTTTTCGGTTTTTCCCTTGAGAAAACCATCTTCTTGCCCTTCAGCCGTCTTAGATACTTGTAGGTTCTCCTCAATGATATCTTGACTTTCTCTGCAAGGCTTCGTGCCGAAATGCCTTCTTCTGCAATGTTTTCGTAGACTCTCTTCTCGGTTGGCGAGGTCTCTTCCTTGTCCGGGCTTCTTCGTGTCTTGAAAAGGAATACGTGGTCTTTCTCCTTGTTCGTTTCGACAAGCCCCAGTGCTTGTAGGCGACCTAGTGCGCGGGAGATATTTCTGAGTGCGATTCTATTTCTCATGTGTTCGTGGGTCTTAGGTCCATCTAGAAGTGCGACCAAGATTGTCTCCTCGTAGCATTCAGAGTGAGGAGGCAAGATTTCTAGGAGGTCACTGGAACCCTTGGCCAACTCGCTGAGTTTGCTGCCGAACAGAGTTGCATAGTATCTACCTTGAGTTTCTGTTGTCAACTTAACATCTGTCAGAGGGGTAAGATATTCTTCAAGTATCGTTTTCTGACTGTGTGAGTAGCCGAGCTTCTTTAGTTCTTCCTGAAGCTTGCCTACTGAATATCTTCCCTTTGATATCGTTTCCAATATTCGCAGGCGTCTTCTATTCTTAAGCACGTTCAGCAGTTTTGTGGTGAAATCTGGGTCTTGCATTTTCTTGTGCAGTTCTCTAAACTCGTTCTTTAGTCTCCATGAGCTGCAGTTTGCTACGCATTCGAGCATGGATAATGGTTGACAGTTTCTGCAATTCTCTTCGACCTTGCTCAAGGTTTCTGTTAAGCCTGTTTCGTGCAATGCCCCGTTGACTGCATTGGCGTGGACTTCTGTGTTCATTATGGTGGTTACCTTCGACGCATGTCATGATGGGAGGAGGAGAAAGGGAGCATGAAAGGCTCAAAAGGGGATTTTTGGGTTCTCCCCATCATGACGTACGTCATATTATTATGACATACGTCATCTTTATATACTTTTCCCCCATAAAACAAGCCAAACGGTGAATATGTTGATCGTCCCGTGCGAGGTCGCTGTCAAGTCAGTCATACCTTCAATAAGAGCGTTGATGGCAAACGAGTTGGTTGAAAAACACGGTTTGAGGCAGGATGAGGTGGCTGAGCTTCTCGGAATATCACAGTCTGCAGTTAGCAAGTATACTCGAAAGGTCAGAGGATACGTTGTGAAGATTGATGATACTGAAGAAATATTGCCTTTGATCAACAAGATGATAGAGCTTCTTGTGAACGGAGACCATCAAAGAAGAGAGTTCTTAGGCTTCTTCTGCCAAACGTGCAAGACAATACGGAGAAAGCAGCTGATGTGTCGACTCTGCCGGAAAACGGACTCGACAATCGAGATAGAAGAATGCCGTTTCTGCTTGACTTATGGTCAGCGCTGAAGTGAGAGGCGAAAACGTGTCTTCTTTTGATGAGAAAAGCGTTCTTGACATCGTAGAAAGAGCCAGCAAAAGTGTTGTCAACATAAGTATTGTTAGGATTGTTCATCATATGTTCTATCAAGCTGTACCTGTTGAAGGGATGGATTCGGGAACCATAATTGACCCGAAAGGCTACATACTTACCAATAACCATGTAGTCGGCGGAGCACAGAAAATAAGAGTGACTCTGTGGAACGGCGAGGTCTTTCAGGGAAGACTTGTGGGTTCATGCTCGGTACACGACATGGCCGTCGTGAAAGTTGATGGAAAGGAGCTTCAAGTTGCCGAACTTGGCGATTCTAGCAAGTTGAGAGTCGGGCAAAGAGTCTATGCCATTGGAAATCCTTTTGGATTGTCTGGCGGTCCATCAGTAACTTCAGGCGTGATAAGCGCGGTAAATAGGACGATAGAGTCGCAAAGAGGCCTTTTGGAGAATCTTGTTCAGACTGATGCGGCCATAAATCCTGGGAACAGTGGCGGTCCGCTCGTGGACCTTGAGGGAAAGGTTGTGGCAATAAACACTGCCATAATCCCCTATGCGCAGGGAATAGGGTTTGCGATTCCGATTAATTCGGCAAGGAATTGCACAGTTGGAATGATTGAGGGCGGAGTCTCGGCGAGACCTTGGCTTGGCATAGTTGGCTTAAGCGTTACTGGAGAGCTGGCTCGATATTACAGTCTATCTCTTGAACGCGGGGTTTTGGTGACTAAGGTGGTTGGTGCTAGTCCTGCTGAGCGGGCTGGGATTGTGGCGGGTGATATGATTTTGAGGTTGGATGGGGGGGGATATTTATAGTATTGAGGATTTGCTGAGTGAGATTCATAACAGGAAAATCGGAGACAAGGTGAGAATAACCGTGTATCGGAGAGGAAGAGAAGAAAGCCTAGAAACACCACTAACCAAAACACCATAAAACAAAAACCAACGGCAGATATCGCCCGTATTCCCGTTTAACATAGATATCGCCAAAAATACATGGGTCAAACTGGCTTAAAAACCATGTTTCTGAACCGTTCTGCAGAAAGACTCTAATCAGTCCGTGCTTCAAGCGGTTTTTGTGAGTATTTTTGGTTCTTTCCATTCTTCTCGGAGAATGCTATACAGATAAGCGTCTCTGAGTTCTCCTCTGAGAAAAAGGTATTTCCGCATTGTTCCTTCCTTCTTGAAACCTGCTTTTTCCAGAGCCTTCTGAGAAGCCAGATTTCTCGTATCTGTGCAGGCTTGAACACGCATTATGTCCTTTGAGAGGAACAAGTAGTCAACCATTATCTCTACAGCTTCTGTGCCGTTGCCTTTGCCTCTCTCATTTGGAACCAAAGAATAACCTATTTCCAACAGTTTTCCTGCAGGATGCGCTAAGATAAAATGACATATGTAACCAATCTTGCTTCCATCTTTCTTCTCAATAATAAATCCCGTTTGTTCAAGAATGCTTTTATCAAAATCCTTCTCTATCTCTGCTTTGGATATCTGTCTTAGAGGATTGTATTCACCAAAGAACTCAGGCTTGTTAAGCCATTCCGTAAATAGTGGTAAATCCTCTTTCTCCATAACCCTCAAATTGACAGTCTTACCTTCAAGCAATTAGCATCACCCATTCAAGCTTATAGAACTGGTTCAGCTATAACTTTTCCGCACTCCTTCTCTCGGAACGCATGAGCACCGGCTTCAAGTCTTGGTTCAATCTATATATAGGGGGTAGGGTCAGCTCTGAGCAAGCTTCTTCCTTCTTTACAAAAAACGTCAACGCCAAGTTCAAGGTATATATAGGGGAGGGGGTATGCCCTCTGAGCAAGGCTTTCTCATCAACATTTCGCCACTATCACAGCGTTGGATAATGCTTAAGTGGTTTCCAAGCAAAGACTGAAGCAGTGCGAGTGTGCTTCCGAACATGGCTATCAGAGAAGAGATCAAGGAGAAGCCCAACCTTTCAATATTGGCTCTGGTTTCTTTCGTAGCCTCCTTCCTAGTGGCCAGAACGTTCACCACGCTGAACCCCAACACCGTCTTGGTCAGCGGAGACTACCACGTCCACCACTTCTGGTACGGACTAGCCATGCTAGCTATTGGCGGTTGGCTTGGCATAAGCTACGAAAACGAACGCGTAAACCGCCTAGCCGCCATCCTTTTCGGTGCAGGTGGCGGGCTAATAGGCGACGAAATCGGACTGTTGCTGACGCTTGAGGATTACTGGACAAGTACAACCTACACAGCCATAATACTCATCTTAACAGTCGCATCCATTTTAAGCATCCTTTTCAGATATCAGAAAACCATTCTAGCCGAGCTTGCAGAATTCACGCGAACCCATGCAAGCCTCTACTTTGGCGTATTCATCGCAGTCGTTTCACTAGCCTTCATTCTCGAAACTGACAACCTCCCAATCATAGCCATTTCAAGCGGAACCGCGATAATGGCATCGGTAGTCATCCTAGCTTACTTCATCCAACACTTCATGAAGAAACGGCAGCAAAGCAAACACGCTTAAACACTTAATACGACCCACCTAGCAATAAAAATGAACTGTGATCTCTCATGGCAAACTATGTAGACGTGAACGCGGGCAATTGGACTCAGGAAGTTCTAAAGTCAAACATGTTCACGGTTGTCTATTTCTGGCACGAAACATGCCCATGGTGCATAAGGCTTAATCCAATATTCAACGACATCACAGAAATATACAGAGGCAAAGTAAAATTCGGAAAGCTCAATGTCTTAGCCACTCCAGAAAATCGGGAACTAGCGTCTAGTAATGGGGTTATGGGTACTCCGACGTTGATGTTCTTCTGTCAAGGAAGATCCCTAGGGCAGACGGTAAGCTTCATGCCGAAAGAAGACTTGGAGAAAGTGCTTGACGACATGCTAGGAAGATACAAGCATTGCATCACGCAAAGCACGGATTTGAGGAATTACGTTGTCTAGAACCTCCGTATCTCCAACAAGGTGAAGAAATTGAGCCAAGAAAGCGTGAAAAAAATTCTGGCAAAATACAGAACAGTTGCCGTCGTCGGATTGTCCCGAGACCACTCAAAGAACAGTTATGAAGTGGCTGGATATCTCAAGAACCACGGCTTCAAAATCGTGCCAATCAACCCTTTCGCCAATGAAGCTTTAGGAGAAAAGAGCTACAAAAGCCTGCTTGACTTGCCAACTAACATTCAGAAAACCGTTGAAATCGTTGACATTTTCAGGCCATCTGCCAGTGTTCCAGCAATTGTGGAACAAGCTGTTAAGCTAAAGAAACTGCATGGCATGCTCAAAGTCGTCTGGATGCAGCTTGGAATAGTCAACGAACAAGCTGCGGAAACAGCTCGGAAAGCAGGCTTGACAGTCGTTATGGACAAATGCATGAAGCAAGAACATCAACATCTATCCAGCACATAAAAGACACTAGTATTGACTCGTCTCTTGTTTCTATGCAGTGCCTCCGATTATCAGTGAAGCTACGGCTGCGATTACAACGATAACAACTGTTTCAAACAATGTTACTTTCCAATGCACCTTTGTCCTTCTAGAACGGTAGCGAACAAGGAACACGCCCACCACAATCCCAACTATGCCTAGGGACAAGATGAGGTCATAGGGTTTGGGCAATAACAGGTATGCCAGAATAGGCATGATTCCAGCCAGAAAAGTGGTTGTGCCGCAGATTATTGCTGCGATGATATTTGATCTGCTTATTTCCTTATGCAAGACTGTGAACAAGTCTTTGACCAACTTGAGTGACTTGTCCCGTTCCTTATGGTCAGCGATGTCACTTAAACTGTAGTTCATCAGCGTCTGAAGTGTAAGCATATCTGCCAAGTCTTCAGTAATTCCGCCCAAGAGAAAACTGGAAAAGTTTGTTATGGCAACAGCTGCAAGGGTCAGGAACGCTGCAAAGGCTGCAGTGTTGGCTGCTAGTTTTGCAACGAATGCGGAAAGGATGACTACCAAACCGGTGATTGAGCCGTCAACGAGTCCTGCGACTACTTCGAGGATGGGTTCTTTTTTCAGCAACAGGCTTTGCCATTCCCTGCCGAGCTTGATGCCTTGCTAGGTAAGCTGAACCATACCGTTGTCATAGCGAATTAACCCTTCAGAAGCCATCTCATTCAACGCCTTGTCAACATCACTCATCTCAACGCACACGTAGCCTGTGCAGACCTTGTCGATTCGATGTTTGAGCGCAGGTTTTTGCAGCGTGGTTCCTTTGCTGAGATTCAGCAGAACAATTACTCTAATAATGTCAGGAAGTTCCTGAATTTCAAATGCCAAGCGGGTTGGTCACCGTTTGCTTACTAGGACTCGGAAAGGGAAACTAATAACCCTTGCGTGTATTGGTTCTGTTACCTCTTCGGTTGAGTAGACTATTCTGTGAAGCTGTTACTTTTCGGTTGATGGCTCATACTACGAGCATACTAAGTCTTCAACCTGACCTTTGAGGGTCTGCGGTGGTCAACTTCAAAAATTCCAAGATGCTCAAGGACAGGAACTACGTATGAACCCCAAGATGGATGCCTATGTTGGTGTGGGTTGTGGCGCGTATCTAAATATTCTTCAAGCGTACCTTTCTCAGCTACATCATGCTTTTGCCCAATTTTTACCCAATCTTTACACCTAAGAAAATCAGGGATTCCATCCCAACAAGCCTTTGGAACAGGGATTAACGAGGGTTTAGAACCCACAGAGAAAACTAGTCTATCTGCTTCGACAGAATCGACCGTAAACCTTGACTTCATTACGGGAGTGTACAGAACCATTCCTGAACATATTTCCTTCGTTATTCTCTCAAATACTGACATCTTTCCTCTTGACCACGTATGAAGAACAGAATATTTGAATTTATCCATCACGGATTATTGGGTCATATCGGCAGTTTTGGCATTTTGAATTAGGGTTAGCCACTTGTTGTTTCCTTGAACCGTTGTTTCGCAAGCCTCAGCAGGGGGTTTTGCCCTTTAATCCTTCCTCATCCCCATTTTTGTCGTTGCGGGGATTCTGGTTAGGTTTAATAGCTATCTGATTTATAGGTATACTAGAGGTAAACACGCAATGAATCTAGGTTTACGGTCAATACTGTTGTTACAAGTCTTGGGGTTTGCCTTCTGCACTACCGTGGGAGCTTTGCTTTCTGACTTAATAGATGAAACATGGATCATTGCAGTCGGGATTGGAGTCGGTCTAATAGTCGCCTCAGCAATTGGGGCATTTCTTGAGGCAAGAAAGCCTCTTAAGCACCAGAACAAGATTGAAAGTTATTCTAAGCGAATACTGTTTGCTTTGTTCTGCTAACTCTCAGCGAACTTGTTATCAACCGATTTTTGACAAGGAACCAGATCAACCGAAGGCTTCACAGAACACGCGCATTCTCGACTCCTGCCCGCAAGGCTGTGGAAAACTGATTTAAACAGAGCACAAGAATATCTATGATTATGGAAAAACATATCGCTATTCTCGGTTTTGCAGGCAGCTTGCGGAAGAATTCCTACAATAAAGCATTATTGCGAGCAGCAGAGGAATTGGTCCCAAAGGACGTTAAGCTTGAAATTTTTGACCTCGAAGGCATTCCACCATTCAACCAAGATTCAGAAGATCAACCGCCCACAACTGTCAGGAAATTCAAGGCGAGGATTAAGGCGGCTGATGCCCTTCTCATCGCTACACCAGAATACAATTACGGAGTGCCTGGCGTTTTGAAAAACGCCATCGATTGGGCTTCCAGACCTTACGGAGATAATGCTTTCGACGGCAAACCTGCTGCCTTAATGAGTGCTTCGCCAGGAATGCTTGGGGGTGCAAGAGCGCAGTGTCAGCTTCGACAGACCTTTGTTGCGCTCAACATGCACCCGATCAATAGACCTGAAGTCATCGTTTGCTATGCAGAAGAGAAAATCAATGAAAAGGGCAAAGTGACAGACGAAAAAACAAGGGAGAAAATAGCGCAGTTACTTGAACATTTGGCAAGTTGGACACGAAAGCTGAAAGAGTAGCCGTGCTCAGCTGAATTCGAGAACTGAAGGACAAAGCTTGTTCAGCACGCAATCGCCGCATTTGGGCTTCTTCGCAATACAAACTCTTCTGCCGTGAAAAATAAGCAAATCGGCGAACCTCATCCAGCTTGCTTTCGGAACCAGCTTCATCAAATCCTCTTCAATCTTGTCCGGATCACTGTTCTCCGTAAGTCCCAGCCTATCGGCAAGCCTTCGGACATGCGTATCCACCACGATTCCTGCGACAACCCCGAAAGCGTTTGACAAAACAACATTAGCGGTTTTTCTCGCCACTCCAGGCAACTCAAGAAGCTCCTCCATAGTTTTAGGAACTCGCGAACGGAACTTCTCGACCAGCATTTGGCAGCATTTCTTCAAGTTTTTGGCTTTGTTGTGGTAGAAACCTGTCGATTTGATTTCCTGTTCAAGCTCTTTCAAATCAGCATCAGCATAATCTTCGGCTCGTCTGCATTTTTTGAACAGAGTCTTTGTCACGATGTTTACTCTTTCATCCGTGCATTGAGCTGAAAGGATGGTGGCTACCAGAAGCTCCAAGGGGTTCGCGTAGTTTAGGGCTATTTTTGCGTCTGGATGCTCCTTCTCAAGCAGCTCAATTATCTTCAGAACCCTGGCTTTGGCATCCGAATCCGTGCGAACAGGACTCTTCTTCAAGCCTTTCAGCTCCCTATACATAGACTGCCCAAACGCTTAATATTTAACTTGGAAAAACGAAATCGTGGTGCACTCCATTTCCATTCCTCGTCTGGATCACTTAGGTTCGAGTTCCTTGTCAATCTCTCCTTGCAGCCGACCGAAAGACAGGGCTTCTTGGCTTCCACTGGCCATCAGATAGCCTTTTGTCAAGTCTTCAACAGTCGATTCCAGAAGCATCATGAATTGCGTCTGGGCAAACTCCCTTTTCGGATCATCTTCATTCTTACCAAAAACGGCTTGTAGCAGTTCCTCGATCATCTGGCCCATGCCATACAGTTTCAAGTGGAGTAGTTCGTGAACCACCAGCTCTTCTATGTTCTCGCATGTCTTTGGGTTCCTATTTATCAGAAGCACTGCTTCCTTGTCATCCAAATCAACCTTTATGTCTCCGGATTTTCTCCACTTGGTTTCAACCATCTTTACTTGGACGTCCCAATCTCTCAGTCTTAGAACTGGCTGCCACTTCCGCAGATGTTCCTCAATCTTTCCTTTATCAACGCTCATCTCAAGACGCTCCGTACTGGACCTTTTCAATGTGTTGATGTGCGTTGCATATAGTGGTTTCTGAGCGTGGAAGGTTTGTTGACATCCAAGGAAGGCTGTCGTTGCACAAACCTTTTAGTTTTCAACCGGCATTCTGTTTTCAGGTGATGTTGTTTGGGTATCAAGCTGTTTGTTGATGGTGAGGAGATAGAGCTTAACGAGTTTGTTCAGAAAATCTTGACAGGAACCGCTATCGGTGCTGTCACTGCTTTAAGAGGAGTAAAGAAAGACTGGAAGCAGATTGAGATAAAAATAACGAAGTAGAGTCTCTTCCTATCCCTGCTCGACCACGCCTATTGATATTTCAGCGAACATTTCCCTTTTTGCCTTGCATATTGGGCAGATGTAGGGCGGGTCTTCGCGGAAGACAACGTAGCCGCACTGTTTGCAGTACCACAGTTTCTTCCTGATCTTGGACGGTTCTTTGGCAACTTCTGCACTTTTTTCTGGTTTCTTCTCAGCTGATGCCTCTGAAGGGACTGCGTATGATCTTGTTTGTTTTTCCATCGGTCTGCGTTCTGGGACAGGCTGCACTGAAGTTTTGCCTTCGAACATGTCTTTCCTAACGTATAATGCACAGTAGCAAGCTCCAAATTCAGCAACGTCTGGGTCTCGGTAGTCACAGGGACAGATAATATCTCGGTCGATTTCAAGCTTTCCTGATGCAAATCGGCATGGGCATGATGGGTAGCCGTAGCGTTCTTCGTTGCGTTTCAAGCCTTCTAGGAGGTCTTGGAGAAACTTGGAATCTGGGTTCAAGTAGTGGCCGTAGGTTTTGGCGTCCGATTCCGCCCTTTGCCGCACCTTCTCCAGCGTTATCAAACTCCCAAGTGCTCCTTGATCAGATCCTTGCGGAAACCGTTAATCAAAGTCTTATCATTAATTATGATTACTGGATAGCTCAGGCTTCCGCCCTTGCTCAGAATGTCCTCCTTAATCCTGTCCAAGTCATCTTTGCTGCAAAGGTCAACATCAACGTATTCGTACTCGACGCCATTGTCTTTCAGGTATTGTTTTGTCATTCTGCACCATGCGCACGTGCTCAGCGTGTACAAAGAGACTTTGTTCTTGTTGTTTTTGCCTGAAACTTTTTCTAATTTCATCTTCTCACGCTTGCTGTCTTAGCTGCCGTATTGTCTGATGGATGATATAACGGTTTAGCCTCAGGCTTCGTGAATGTTGGCGAATGCGTTTTGAACAACTTCTGACATGGCTGGGTGAATGTGCATGCCTCGGATGATCGGAAGGAAGGTTCTTTCGCCAGATGCCATGGCAGTAATAATTTCCTGTATGAGTATGGATGCATGTGGGCCTATTATGTGTCCACCAAGGATTTTTCCTGTCTTCTGTTCTAGGATAACTTTTACGAACCCGTTTGGTTTACCCATAGCCGCTCCCATTACCGTGTCCTTGTAGAGTGCGGTGCCAACCATTATCTTGTAGCGTTGCTGCTTTGCTTCTGCTTCTTTCACTCCGACCGAAGCGATTTGCGGGTGGGTGAAGACAGCGTGAGGCGCGGCTGAATAGTCAACTGGGACCTTGTGGTCGTGTGTGGAGTTGTGCCATGCGATTTGAGCTCCGTAGTTGGCTACGTGCTTGAACATTTGTTTCCCGATAGTGTCGCCGAATGCCCAGATGTTCTTCTTTCTGGTTTCAAGAAACTCGTTGACTTCTATGTATCCTCTCTTGTCCAGCCTAACGCCCGTCTTTTCGGGTTTGAGAATGTCTGAGTTGGGAACCCGTCCAGCGGCAACCAGCAAAGCCTCACCCGAAAACTCTTTCAGGCTTGAGTCGTCACGGTTTCTGGCTACGACAGTCTTCAGACTGTCTTTTTCCATGAATTCTACCGCCTCAAAATTCGCATATATTTCCATTCTTTTGCTCATTTCCAGCCTGAGCAAATCAGATATCTCTGGCTCCTCATCGGGCAGAAGTCTTGGGTTTCTTTGGATTATAGTGACTTTTGTTCCCATGCTTGAGAAGAAGTGGCCATATTCCGCGGCGATGTATCCTCCGCCGATAATAATCATGCTCTTCGGCGGCGTTTCTAATTGTAACACCGTATCGCTCGTCAGATAGTTTATGTTTTCTATTCCTTTGATTCGTGGGATGCCAGGCCTTGCGCCTGAAACGATGAATATCTTGTCCGCCTTTATCGTAGTATCTCTGACTTTGAGGGTGTAGTCTGAGACGAATTCGCCTACGTCTCGGAACCATTTGATGCGTTGGTCAGCTTCTATTGCTCTAGCTTGGCGTTCAACGTCTTCTGTTACGAGTTCGTGCATACGGCTCATTATTTTCTGGAAGTCGATTGAATTTACTGATGCGTTAATGCCTATATGCTCAGCCTCTTGAATCATGGTCATGATGTCCGCGGGATAAATCAACATTTTCGAAGGCACACATCCACGGTTTAGGCAAGTTCCGCCAAGAGGACCAGACTCGACCAAGGCTGTCTTCATACCATTATTAACGGCGTTTGCAGCCACGATCATTCCAGAACCTGAACCGATCACGAGGACATCGAACTTCTCCATAAAACCAACTCGAACAATAATATGGGAAAAGCATTGTCAGATAAATGTTTTCAGAGTCTATGCGTTGAGTGGATCTGGTTTGTCTGAGCTTTGGTTTGCAGAAGTTGGCAAGACTTCTTTGATGTTTTCTACGTGTCTCATGTCTGTAAAAAACCACGACAACAGCAAAACCAATGCCCCTGCAATAGCGCATCCTAGAAGCAGATTAGCTGTTCCTGTGTACATCACTATGATTCCTGAAATCATCATTCCAAACGGAGAAGCAGCACTCGCCAGCGACATGAGAACAGAGTTGACTCTGCCCTGCATCTGAACTGGAACAATCGTTTGCATAATAGTGCGGAGCAATATGTTGGCTGGCGCGACACCGAAGTTCATGACAAAAAGGCACAGCGCCATGAAAAAGAACCAGCCGACCGGAGTGAAAGCCACAAGAGCGTATCCCAGAAAACAGACCAGTATGAATATCAAGGTCATTAGCATTTTTCTCTTGAATTCCTTCATCACTGTCATGAACACTCCGCCAACAAACATTCCCAACTGACTCAAAGCCATGACAAGTGCAAAATCAGCAACCAAACCATGATGATCATAGTGGACAAAGTAAGGCAACAAAGTGGAGATCGGCATCAACAGGAAATTCAAGGCAGTCGCCAAGAAGATTAGGGGCATGAGGCCTCTTGAATTCCTGATGAAGGCTAATCCTTCGCCAAGATCTTTCTTAAAGGTGGATCTCTCGTGTTCGGCTCTTACTGGCGGGATTCTGATGAACAGAAGAGGAACCAAAGCTATTACGAATGTTGCAGGGTCAATCCAGAGAATCTGGTCAATCCTCCAGAGCATTAATAAGAGCGCAGCAGCAACAGGCCCAATTAGCGTCATCACGCCCGTAAGCAAGTAGTTCAGCCCATTAATACGACTCAGCTTGTTCCGCTGAACCATCAACGGAACAATCGCCTCCACCGCTGGAGCATGGAACGCTTGACAGCAACTTCGGAATATAAGCAAAACAAGGATAGGCCATATTGAGGCAAGACCAAGCCAGAACAGGATGATAAGCAGAACCGTGGACAATGCCTGAAGCAGGTCTACCATGGCGATAACTAGCTTGCGGCTATACCGATCCACCAGCACGCCAGCGAAGGGAGTCAGCAAGATCATCGGCGCAAACCCAGCGAGCGAAGCAAGAGCCAGATACCAAGCACTTTGCGTCTCCAGCGTTATCCACCAAATCACCCCCAAATTGAGAAACAGACGAACCCAGCAGCGAAACCTGCTGACCAGCAAAGAAGGTCAGATAACTTCTAAATGAAGCCTGATCAGCCTGCACCTCCATTGCCTTCTCCTCTCGCCCTAAGCAAATTCAATACTCAACTTTTATCGCTTTCGACACAAGCACAAGCAAAAACAGGAATAGGTGTGGAAAAGGGAATGCAAGGTTCAAGGTATACATAAGGGAGGTATCGGGTACGCGTCTCCGAGAGCCCTTTCTCAAAGCAGTATCTAGAATGGAAAAAAATAGAAGATTTTGATGAATGTTCTATTTCAGTGCTTGCTCGAGCCTTTTGTTGACTTCGTTCCAGTTGACGATGTTCCAGAAAGTCTCAACGAACTTGGCTCGGTCATTCTTGTAATCAATGTAGTACGCATGCTCAAACACATCGAGAACCATGATAATTCTGAACATTGGGAAAACATTGGTGTTGTGTTTCTCTATCTGCATTATCAACAGCCTATTCGTCTGTCTGCATAATGTCAGAGCAGCCCAACCCGAACCCTCCACGCTAGTAGCAGCCTGAGAAAACTCTTTCTTGAACCTGTCAAAGCTTCCAAACTCCTTGTCTATGTACTCAGCCAAGGTTCCGCTCGTTTTTCCGCCGCCACCCTTGCTTGGTGGAGCCAAGTTGCCCCAGAACAGCGAATGCAGCAAGTGCCCGCCAATGTTGAATGACAGTTCCTTCAACGTGGACTTGATGTCTAGGTCCGCGTTTTCTTTTCGTGCCTTGTCAAGCTTCTGAAGAATGTTGTTCGCGCCTGTAACGTAGGCGTTATGATGCTTCTGATGATGAATGGTCAATTGCTGCTCAGACATGTGCGGTTCCAAATCCTTGTATCCGTAAGCCAGCTGTGGCAAGACGTAGAACTTTTTTTCTTCCATACTAATCACAATCAAACTATCTAGACTTGAGAGCTTTCTTATACTTTATCATTTCAGCGACTGAATCAGCGGAGTTATGTCTATGTCCTGAATCGGCATTTTTGTCAGTGGCATTCCTTTCAGATGTGGAAGATTGTCACGGTAAGTTGGTCGTTCTTCCTTGTAGAAAATCCCTATGGGTATGCGGTCCCCCCACTCGAAACTCTTCTCCAAGGCTTTCTGTCTGTCCGTGAAATCGTGTCCAGACTCTTCAAGCCTGTAAACCCTCTGCCTAAACCACTCGTAAGTGTTGAGGTAGTTGAAGGTCACGCAAGGCTGAAAAACATCAATGTAGTTAAAACCTCTATGCTTCAAGGCTTCCATGATCAGGTTTTGCAGATGTTTTGGATCTCCTGCAAAGCCTCGGGCTACGAACGTTCCATTGCTGATGAGAGCATGAGCAATAGGATTCAATGGCGCGGATATCGAGCCGAAAGGTGTGGATTTGGTCTTGAATCCTGTTTGGCTTGTAGCTGTTGTCTGCCCAGTCGTCAAGCCTAGAATCATGTTGTTGTGAACAATCAACGTCACATCAATGTTCCTCCTGAGAGCGTGGCAAAAGTGATCCCAGCCCTCATCATAGCAGTCAGCGTCTCCACTGAAGCCGACCACTGTCAAGTCTGGGTTTGCCAACTTTATGCCCGTTGCAATCGGCAAAACCCTCCCATGAATACCGTGAAATGTGTTAACGTTCACGTAATCACTTATCTTGCCATGGCAGCCTATTCCAGACACCACAACGATCTGCTCTCTCTCCAGCCCTAATTCCACAAGGGCGCCTTTAACGGCTGAAAGTATGCCAAAGTTCCCGCAGCCAGGGCACCAAGTGATCTTGTGAGGCGTGTTCAAGCCTGCCAAAGTAGTCATTCATTGAGCACCTCCTTGATCTTCTCTGCAAGATAGCTTGGATTGAAGGGTCTTCCATCATACTTCAGAATCTTGTGGTCAACCCTTCTGAGGCAGTGATCACGAATGAGGCTCGCAAGCTGAGAAGTCTTGTTGTTTTCGACAACTATAGTTTTCTCGGCTTTTTCCAAAGCTTTCTCAACCTTGCTTTTTGGGAATGGATGAAGATACAGTATCTGCAGATAATTCACAGCTATGCCTTCTTGGCCAAGAAGCTTGATCGCTTCTCTTATCGGACCTTTCGTCGAACCCCAAGCAATTATCGTTGCCTGCGCCTCTTCAGGGCCATAAAACTTGATGGTTTCGACGTTCCTCTCTTCAAACTCTTTGACTAGCGTGCTTAGCTTTCTCATTCGCTTGTCCATCATCATCGTAGTGACATTTGGATCTTCGCTTGTATACCCGTGCTCATCATGCTCGTCCGAGTTCGCGTGAACGATTGCGCCCTCAGTTGATGGTGAAGCTCTCGGCGAAACTCCTGTCTCAGTGTTCTCATATCTGCCATATTCTTGTTCAGCCTTATATGGCCCAGTCATCATCAATCCTCTTTCGATTTTCACGCGGTTCACATTAAAGGGCTCAACCGACATTTCACTCTCGACAACGTACTTGTCCGTAAGAAGGATAACTGGAAGCTGATATTTCTCAGCCCAGTTGAAAGCTCGCATGGTCTCATAGAAGCATTCCTCAATATCGCCAGGAGCGATGACAACCCTCGGAAACTCGCCCTGCGAAGCATGAACAACAAAACGCAAATCCCCTTGAGCAGAATAAGTCGGCAGCCCCGTGCTAGGTCCGGGCCTTTGCCCCACCATAATAACAACAGGAGTCTCCGTCATCCCTGTCATTCCCAAACCTTCGCTCATGAGACAGAAGCCTCCGCCTGAAGTAGCAGTCAAAGCCCTAGCTCCAGCGAAGGATGCACCTGCAACCATGTTTATCGCAGCTATTTCTCCTTCAGGCTGCATCGCAATCATGTTGCAGTTTCTCTCGTTTGCCGTCATGAAATGAAGCAAACCGGTCGTAGGCGTCATTGGATAACCTGCAAAAAACTTGCACCCAGCCTTCACCGCTCCCAGCCCCACGGCTTCGTTGCCGCTCAAAAATATCCGTCGCTTGCCAGCGTCCTCGGTTTTCACTAGCCGATATTCAAAGTCGCTTTGAAAATTCTGTTTAGCATAATCGTATCCTATTCTAGCCGCTCTCACGTTTGATTCTGCAACCTCAGGCTTGAACGTCTCTTTCAGAATCTCTTCCAACATGGCTAAATCGAAATCAGTTGTTGCAATCGTGGTTCCAAGAGCCACCGTATTCTTCATGATGAGATTGTGAGGCTCCTTCAACTCATCCACAACAATCTTCTTCATAGGAACAGGGTAAAGCTTCAAATCCTGTCTGCCAAGCACCTCAGGGCTCAGGGCGACATCGTCTTTGTCATAGATGATTCCTCCGCCAGAAACGAGTTCATCCTTGTGAAGAAGGGCTGTTTCAGCGTTTAACGCTATCAGCAAGTCTACGCGATCAGCTTGAGAATAGATGTCTTGATCGGAAATTCTGACGACGTAGAAATTGTGTCCTCCTCTTATGAGAGACTGGTAGTCATTTGTTCCGAAGATGTGAAGACCACTTCGCATGCAAGCCTTAGCGAACAAAGAACCAGAACGGGAAATACCAGCCCCGGCTTCTCCTCCGATCAGAAAAGAAAAATCGTTAACCTTCATAAAACTCACTGACAGAAAGATAAGTGTTTCAATTATAAAAAATGTTCTTCAAAAAACCAAAGCAAAGAAAATCTTAATATGCGCACGCTTTTCAACTAGGAGATTAGGTGAAACTTTTTGCCAATCGACCCTGATTTTCAAAAGAAGCGGCAAGTTGTCAATCAACACAATGGTCACGACGTATGGGGACCCGTTGAACCTCCTGCAAAACTAGGCATACACGGAACCAACGTAGCAGTTGACTGGGAAGCTTGCACTGGAGACGGCATTTGCATTGATGTTTGCCCTGTGACGGTGTTTGAATGGGCTGACACTCCCGGGCATCCCACGTCCCAGAAGAAATCTGACCCTGCCAGAGAAAAAGACTGCATACAATGCTTAGCCTGCGAAACCTCATGCCCAGCCCAAGCTATCAAAATCACAACCTAGACAAATCATCAAACAGTTCGCAGCAAACCTCCGCCTATTTTTCACATTCACACCCTAGACCACCCAATAAAGAACTGAAACAGGAAACCTTTTTATTTCCTTATCCTCGGACTCTCTTTAAAGAGGACTTATCATGACAGTCAAACCTGACAGAAAGCTAGATTGCCTCAGTTTGTACTGTCCAGAACCCGTTTTCAAAACCAGAATGGAGCTGGACGAAATGAAAAAAGGCGAAGTCCTGGAGGTTATGGCCGATGACCCAGCGGCAGAAGAAGACATACGAAGCCTAGTAAAGCATTTGGAACAGGAAATAATCAGCTTAACCAAAGAAGGAAACGAGGTTCGAATACTGATTAAAAAGGTGAAATGACAAATAAATGTAAGGAGTGAAAAGCATGTCTGTAAAAAAGAAAATAGTGTACATTCAAACGAGCGGAGTTGACCAGCCAGAACGATCCTACGCCCCGTTCATCTTAGCCACTACTGCAGCAATGATGAACATAGACGCAACAGTCTACTTCGTCATAAAAGGTATTACGCTTGTCAAAAAAGGAGAAGCAGAAAAAATCAAGCTAGGCAGCTTCCCATCTCTCAAAGACGTGATGAATCAGGCAGTAAAGGCGGGTGTGAAGCTGGTTGTATGCGAACAAAGCTGCAACCTGCTAGGGATTCCGCGCGGAGACTTCATGCAAGAAGCAAAAATCGTCGGCGCAGCAACACTAAACGACTTGGCTCTTGGCGCAGATGCCGTTCTCTGCTTCTGAGTGAAGAAAAGATGCCGACAGCAAGACGCATTTACATGGACCATAGCGCAGGAAAACCAGTCGACCCACAAGTCACAGAAGCTATGCAGCCTTGCGATCAATCATTTTACGGCAACCCATCATCCCTACATCAGTTTGGCCAAGAAGCAAGACAAGTCCTGGAAGAGGCACGAACTAAAGTCGCGGAGCTCATCAATGCTGAGAGAAAAGAGACGATTATCTTCACTTCAGGCGCAACCGAAAGCAACAACCTCGCAATCAAAGGAGTCGCCTATCGCAACAAGGACCGTGGAAACCGCATCATAACGTCAAGCGTCGAGCACATGTCAGTCGTTAACCCAGTCAAATATCTGACCACGAAAGGTTTCGAGGCTGTTCTTGTTCCAGTAGACCAATACGGTTTTGTAAGTCTCAAGGAACTTGGGAAGGAACTAGCTGAGAAGACGGTTCTTGTTTCCATAGTCTATGCGAATGGCGAAATAGGAACAATCGAACCAATCAAGGAGATCAGCCAGATAGTTCACAGCAAGAACGCTTACTTGCATGTAGACGCAACGGCCGCAAATGGTCAAGTTCCGATAGACGTTCAAAGCGAAGGCATAGACTTGCTAACGCTTTCATCGAACGACATGTACGGACCAAGGGGAGTAGGCGCTCTCTACGTTAAGGACGGAATTCGCGTAGAGCCGATGTTTCATGGCGGTGGACAGGAACGTGGCTTGAGATCGGGAACAGAAAATGCCGCTGGCACAGTCGGTTTTGGAAAAGCGGCAGAAATAGCTCGAAAAGAAATGCAGACTGAAAGCGAACGATTGATCAGGTTGCGAGATAGGCTGATCAAGGGTTTGCTTCAACCCATCCCCTATTCGTTCTTGAATGGGCACCAAACCAGACGATTGCCTAACAACGCTTCTGTCCGATATAGTTTCATCGAAGGCGAGTCAATGCTACTAAGCCTAGACATGATGGGTGTTGCCGCTTCGTCAGGTTCAGCCTGCACCGCAAAAACTCTGGAACCCTCGCACGTACTATTGGCGACAGGGCTTAAGCATGAAGAAGCCCATGGCTCGTTGATGTTCACGTTGGGCAAACAAAACAGTGAAGAGGAAGTCGACTACGTGATAAATTTAATGCCTGACATTGTTAAAAGGTTAAGGGCAATGTCGCCTTTGACTCCAAAGGAGTTGAAACAATAATGTACACTGAAAAAGTTATGGAACACTTCAAAAATCCGCGAAACATGGGTGAGATTCCAGACGCTGACGGAGTAGGCACGGTTGGAAACCCAGTTTGCGGAGACATGATGACCATCTACATCAAGGTTAAGGACAACCACTTAGAAGAAATCAAGTTCAAGACGTTTGGCTGCGGAGCCGCAATCGCAACAAGCAGCATGGTCACCGAGATTGCGAAGGGAAAGACGCTGGAAGAAGCAATGAAAATCACCCGCGCAAACGTGGCAGACTCGCTGGGTGGGCTTCCCCCAGTCAAAATGCACTGCTCCAACCTCGCTGCAGACGCGCTCCACGCTGCAATCGAAGATTATCACAAGAGACAGAAAGAGGTGAAAAAGTGAAGCCTGAATATGTCAGATGCGAGTTCTGCAAGATAGAAATTCCAGCTGAAACGTGCAAGCTTGCAGCTTACAGCACCGTGATTGACGGCAAGCAATACATCTTCTGCTGCCAGCAATGTGCGCAACGATACAAACAAAAGAAAGCAAGATAAGCTGAGAAGCCAATTAACTTGAACCTGTTGTTCATGAAACCGTGAAGAATGTGAGGCGGTGTCTAAAATGACCTGTTGGAAATGGTTCAACAACGTTTTGAAAGAAGCAAAAGTAGAGGTCACTGACAAAAACAAGAGCAAAGTCGATGAAGTAATTCACAAGTACATTGGCGAGCAATCGAGTTATGGCCGCTGTTCTGCAGATTGGAGAAAAGCTAGAAAAGAGATCGAAGCCGACGAGAAAATGAAGAAAGAACTCATCCAAAAACTGCAAACATTAGTATAGCCACTTTTTGCCATTGACCGTAAGAATCGCTTAGCCCTCATCTCTCATTTTTCTCCTTGACATCTTGGGCAAACGTAAGAAGCTGTGCTTCCTGTTCTGATCTTCTCTACAGGTGTATTGCATTCTGGGCAAGGCTTCCCTGGCTTGTATCCCACAAGGAAATCGCCAGATGTAAAATTTCCTTTTCGTCCGTAGAAGTCTACCTCAAAGGCTGCACCGCCCAGTATGACACTATGGCTCAATACGTCTCGTACTGCCTTGTGAAGAGCATCTACTTCTTTTTCTGATATGGTTGAGATCTTTCGGTTAGGATGCACCTTAGCTTTGAACAAGATGTCCTGTATGTAGACGTTTCCGATTCCTGCAATGTTTTTCTGGTCAAGCAAAAAGATCTTTATCCCTGTCTTCTTGTCTGCGAGCAGCTTCCTGAAATAGTTCAGAGTAAAGCTTTTGTCAATCGGTGAAATTCCAAGCGACGCAGTCATTTTGTGCTTGGCTAGATCACGCTCCGGAATAAGGTGAACGTGGCCAAACCACCAGAAGTGTATGGTGAAACCAGTCTTGTCTGAGAAGGTTAGTTTGAATTGAGCTTTTTCTGGAAGCTTCTGGTTTGGTTTGAAGTAGAGGATTTCTGCGCCCATTCCGAGGTTGATAAGCATGAAGTATGCTGGGTCTAGCTTCAGGAAAAGCCACTTTCCCTTGCTTGAAACACTTTTTACAGTTTTCCCCTTAGCTTTTTTAGCAAATTCTGGTATAGGCATGTTGAGGTGTTTCGGCTGTTTGTCTTCGATGTCTGCAATGCGTTTTCCCTTCAGTTGCTTATCCATTTGCCTGGCAATCACGGTGATCTCAGGTAGTTCTGGCATGGTCTTCACAAGCCCTCGGATGTTGAAGTTGATAGCTTTCTATGTTTTTATGGGATACCTTAAATATGCTGAATTGATAAGATTTTGCCACGTCAAGCGGTGAATGGTTTGGAAAAGTGGGAATGTCTCGTTTGCGGCTACGTGTATGATCCTGAGGTGGGTGACCCTGACCATGGCGTGAAGGCTGGAACGCCTTTTGAAGCTTTGCCCGCTGATTGGGGTTGTCCTGTTTGTGGTGCAGCCAAGGATCAGTTCATTAAGAAAGAGTAGAGTCACGTTGATTTGAGCGCTTTTTCAAAACTTTAATACCACAATTGAGTAAACTCGAATTGAGTAGCCATGTTTATCACCAAGATTAGGAAAAGAGACGGAAGAGTCGTTGATTTTGAGCCCAGCCGCATTAGAGATGCCATCCACAGGGCTTTGATCGCCGTCGAGCTTACGAATGGAGAAAGAGCCGAAGAGTTAACGAAAGAAATCGTCAAGCTTCTGGAGGAAAGATTCAGGGAGCGAACTCCTTCTGTTGAGGATGCACAAGACGCCGTCATAGAGGTTTTGAGAAAAGAGGGCCACGTCAGAGTTGCAGATGAATATCAGACTTACAGGAAGAAGAAAAACGAGATAAGAAGCCTGATAGAGAAGCTTGGAATAGAGGAACCGAAACTAACAGTCAACGCTCTTGAGGTTTTGAGAAAAAGGTATCTTTTGAAGGATTTGAATGAGAGAATCATAGAAACTCCGGCTCAGATGTTTACGAGAATAGCGAGAGCCGTGGCAAGTGTTGAAGGAAAATATAGCGGAGACGCGAAGAAAGCTGAGAAAACCTTCTATGGCATGATGACTCGTCTAGAGTTTATTCCCAACTCTCCAACTCTCTTCAACGCTGGAACAGAACTCGGCCAACTGTCCGCGTGCTTCGTCCTACCAGTTGACGATTCACTGGAAAGCATATTCACTGCAGTAAAACAAATGGCTATGATTGAACAGACAGGCGGAGGAGTCGGCTTCGACTTCTCACATCTTAGGCCAAAAGGAGACGTAGTCAAATCAACGAAAGGCATAGCATCAGGCCCAGTAAGCTTCATGCGCGTCTTCGACGTATCCACCGAAATCATCAAAGCAGGTGGAAAAAGACGAGGCGCCATGATGGCAATCCTAAGAGCAGACCATCCGGACATTCTTGAATTCATAACATCCAAACAGCAGCCAAGCTTCCTCTCGAACTTCAACATTTCAGTTGCAGCAACTGACGAGTTCATGAAGGCAGTTGAAGAAGACGGAGAATATTGGCTTGTCAACCCAAGAAACAAAGAAAAAACAGCCAAACTAATCGCCAAAGACGTATGGAACTTGATGGCAAAATCCGCGTGGCAAAGCGGAGACCCAGGAGTAGTTTTCATCGACGAAATCAATAGGCATAACCCGACACCAGAAGTCGGTAGAATAGAGTCGACCAACCCCTGTGCGGAGCAGCCGTTGCTCCCGTATGAGTCGTGCAACCTTGGTTCTATCAATTTGTCAAGAATGGCTGAAGATGGAAAGCTCACCTGGGAGAAGCTGCAAGAAACCGTAAGGAATTGCGTTCAGTTCCTGGATAACGTCATTGACGCGAACAAGTTTGCTTTGAAGGAAACGGAAGCAGTAACACGAGCAAATAGGAAGATAGGCTTGGGTGTCATGGGTTTTGCTGACATGCTGATCAAGCTGGGCATTCCTTACGATTCTGAAAACGCGCTGGACTTGGCAGAAGAGCTGATGAGATTTGTCGAAACAGAGGCTCACAAGAAGTCTGTGGAGCTTGGAGAGGAAAGAGGGCCTTTTCCAAACTTTGATAGAAGCATCTGGAAAGACAAGTATCCCTCAATGCGAAACGCAACAGTGACAACAATAGCGCCCACGGGAAGCATAAGCATAATAGCAGGCTGCTCTTCAGGCATCGAACCCATTTTTGCGATTTCTTTCATAAGAAACGTTCTAGGTGGAACAAGACTGTTCGAAACGAATCCGCTATTTGAGGCAATGGCGAAGGAAAGAGGCTTCTACAGCGCTAAGCTTCTGGAAGAGATAGCGAGAACAGGTTCGGCTCAGAAGATTGACGGAGTTCCTGACGACGTTAGAAAGCTTTTTGTTACTGCCTTGGACATTCAGCCAGAGTCGCATGTCAAAATGCAGGCCGCATTCCAAAAATACACGGACAACGCTGTTTCAAAAACTGTCAATATGCCAAGTGATGCCACGATTGAAGATGTGAAGAAAGTCTACGATCTGGCTTGGAAGCTGAAGTGCAAGGGAGTGACTGTTTTCAGGTATGGAAGCAAACCTGAGCAAGTCCTCTACATCGGAGAAGTAAAAGCGGGCAAGGGAAAATTTGTCACCGCAGAATCAGAATATGCAGGCGGTTGCCCAACTCAGACATGCCCATTCCCAGGATAGCACTTGGCAAACTGTGAGCCTAATATAGAAAGAGGCGAAACCAGAAGAATCAACGCTATTCTTTCACGGTCTTCAGGTTGTAGCTTATCTTGACGCCAGCTTTCTCGAAGATTTTTCCGACTGGGCAGCTTTGCAGTGTCAGTTCGTGAGCTCTTTTGATTCTGTCTTGAGGAGTATCCGCGTTTACCATGATTTCAAACTCGACCTCAGTAATTGTTCCTGCTTCTTCAGACTTGACAGCTTCTGCCCCAACCTCTAAATCTTTTAATGCGATCTTCATCTTGCCAACTGTCGTAGCAAAGATAGTTGCATAACATCCTGCATAGCTCATCAGCGCAAGTTCAAGTGCGGTCGGGCCAAGGTCAGTCCCCGCATCTAACGGAAGATCCAAACAGATGGCGTGGGACCTGCCATTGTCAACATCCATCCTAAAGCCCTTAACCAGTTTTGCATTTGCGTAAAGTTTCGCCAAATTGACGATCTCCACCCAGATAGTAGAAGGAGGTCTTATAAAAATTCAAAGTCCGACTTTGGCGTGTAACTTCAAGAATTGGCAAAGCTAATAACTGAGGAAATGGGAAATGCTGATGGATAGAAGAATGTCTCCATCTGTATTGTTTGCTTGAGTTATGATAAGGTGAACTGATAATGAGTTTGATACCTGATGAGCACAAGAAGCATTTGAGAAGCGAACTTGCGGAAAGAATGGAGAAACCTGTGAAAATCGTCATGTTCACTCAAGAGCTTGAGTGCAGATTCTGCGCGGATACTAGACAGTTAATTCAAGAGCTTGCTAACTTGAATGAGAAGATTAGCGTTGAAGTCTATGACTTTGTGGCGAATTCAGACAGAGTTAAGGAGTATGGAGTTGACAAGGTTCCTGCTATAGCCATCGTGGGCGAGAAGGATTATGGTATGAGGTTCTATGGATTCCCATTCGGCTATGAGTTTCAAACTCTTACAGAAGCGGTGATAAACGCTTCAAGAGGCAGAAGCGACGTTGCAGAGAAGACGAGAGAAATGCTCAAAGAAATCAGAACACCTGTTCGCATTCAGGTGTTTGTAACCTTAACGTGCTCTCATTGCCCGGTAGCCGCAAGCATAGCCCACAAGTTCGCGATGGAGAGCGACCTGATAAAGGCGGATGTTATCGATACGAGCGAATTTCCTCATTTGGCTCTCAGGTATGGGGTTATGGGCGTTCCGAAAGTAGTAATAAATGAGAAGGTAGATTTTGTGGGGGCGTTTCCTGAAGACTTGTTCTTAGAGCAAGTGCTTCTCGCCACCACCAAATGACGAACTCCTTCAGTATTTCGTTACTGCGTGTGAGAAGCGTTAGGTTAGCAACAGCAGCCGCATGAGTGACCTGATTGACCACTGGTGAATTTGCTTGGGTTCTTGTCAAATGTTGTCTTGCAGGATTCGGCGCAGAAGTAGTAAGTCTTACCCATGTGCTCGGATTTGAGTTTCGCAGTTTTCTCGTCGACGTTCATGCCGCAAACTGGATCTTTAGCCATATTCCCACTCACCTCCATTGGTTATTTTTCAAGTGTTATCTGCCTACCCTTATGCGTTGTATTTCTCGAAGCCGAATTTCGCTAGTTTTAGAGTTGCTGAGTTGCTGACCACGGTCAGGGAACTGATCGCCATTGCGCCTGCAGCGTACATGGGGCTCAGCAGTCCCATGGCAGCCACGGGAATCATGATTGTGTTATATGCAAATGCCCAGAACAGGTTAGAGTTGATTTTAGTCATGGTTTTCTTGCTTAGCTCCACGCCGAGCGCTACATCTCTCAAGTCATCCTTGATCAACACTATGCCGCCAGTCTCTTTTGCAATGTCCGTTCCGCTTCCGATGGCTATGCCAATGTCAGCCTTTGCCAACGCAGGTGCATCATTGATGCCGTCTCCAACCATAGCAACTGTCTTTCCTTCAGCCTGCATCTGCTTGATGACATTGACCTTTTCCCATGGCAACACATTGGCTATAACTTGGTCTATGCCGAGTTGTTTGGCAATGGCTTTCGCAGTTCTTTCGTTGTCACCTGTCAGCATGGCCACTTCAAGCTTCATGCTTTTCAGTTTTCTTATCGCTTCGACGGCGCTTTCTTTTGGCGTATCCATAGCGGCAACGATGCCTGCAGCTTTCGCATTCACTGCCAGAATCATCGCGGTCTTGCCCTGTTCTTCAAGTTTCTGAAGATCAGGTTCCAACCGCTCAACTGAGACCTCTTCTTCCTGCATGAGTTTTCGGTTTCCAAGCAGAATCTTCTTGTTCTCGCTTGTGCATCGTACTCCGTGTCCCGGCACTGCTTCGAACGATTCTGGGTCTGGAATGTTGATGTTGGCTTTTTGTGCCGCCTTTAGTATGGCTTCTGCTAAGGGGTGTTCTGAACCTTTTTCAGCGGTGGCTGCAAGTTTCAAAACGTCTTTTTCTTTGTAGTTGTTGTAGGTTAGGATGTCTGTGACTGACGGTTCGCCTTTGGTCAGTGTTCCTGTTTTGTCAAAGATTATGGTTTTGAGTTTTCTGGCTTTTTCGACGTATTCCCCGCTTCTCAGAAGTACGCCGTATTCTGCGCCTTTGCCCACTCCTGCCAGTATTGCTGTAGGTGTGGCTATGCCGAGCGCGCAGGGACACGCAATCAGGATAACCGCGAGCAACGCAAGAAAAGCCGCCGAGAAGCCAGCCGTAAGATACCAGTAAACGAAGGAGACTGTGGCGACTGAAAAAACTATAGGAACGAACCTTGCAACAACACGATCGGCAAACCTTTGAACTGGTGCACTTGAAGCCTGTGCTTCCTCAACTAAATGCACTATCTGTGACAGCGCCGTGTCCTCGCCGACTCTTGTGGCTTTGATTTTCAGAAGGCCCATCTTGTTCATTGTGGCTCCAATGACTTCGCTTCCAACATTCTTCTCTACTGGAATACTTTCGCCTGTAATTATCTTCTCATCAACAGAAGAGTATCCAGCAATGACAACCCCGTCAGTCGGGATTTTTTCTCCGGGTTTGATGATGATTATGTCGTTTACTTGAAGTTCGTCGATTGGAATTTCGACTTCTTTGTCATCTTTGAGCACTCTTGCTATTGTCGGTTGGAGTTCGAGCAGTTTTCGGATGGATGCGGCTGATCTTCGCCTTATGCTTTCTTCAATGTACTTTCCCAGCAAGACAAAGGCCAGTATTCCGATGGACACTTCTAAGTAGCCTTCGCCGCCAACCGCAGCCTGGGGGAAGATGGCGTTGGCTGCGCCGTATGTCCAGCCTGCTATTACGCCTGCTGAGACGAGTACGTCCATGTTTATGGCTCGGTTTCTGAGGGATTTGTAGGCTCCTAGGATGATGGGCCAGCCTGCAATCCACACTACGGGTGTTGAGACAATGAATATGGCTAGGCTGTAGGCGGACAGGTTGCCAATTACCATGAAGGTCATTAGCGTGGCTACTAAGCCGAATGTGACGAGTACTCGGAGTCCTGCGACAGCGATTACGCCCACTAAGGTCATGGCTACTCTGCGTTTCATGGCTTTGAGTTCTTGTTCGGGCTTTTCATAGGTTCGGGCGCATGTTTCGCTGCAGAAGAAGTAGGTTCGGTCTCCGATCTTCCGTTTTATGCCTTTGTCCTTGTCGACGTCCATTCCGCATACGGGGTCTCTTGGCATCTTGCTTTTTCACCTTTGTTGTGCGATATTGATGTGTGTGAGGGGAAGTATTTAAATATATCTTTTGAAGATATATCTTTTGGAGATCTAAAAGAGGAACGGAACGATGCCTAACGAAATGGACGACTTAATCTGCGACTTCTCACGGTTTTACATACTAACTATTCTCTATGAATGCCCATGCCACGGCTACGACATAATCAGCAAATTCAAAGAAAGAATAGGTAAGGAAGTGAGCCCAAGCCTAGTTTATCCTTTCCTTCAGCAGCTTGAACGAAAACGACTGGTGAAACACACTCATAAGCCAGTAGGGGCCAAAGAAAAGAAAGTCTTCGAATTGACCAAGAAAGGGAAAGAGCTTTGTGCAAGTCTTTTCAAACGTTTTTCCGACCTTGTTTCAGTGGCGATTGAGCCAAGCCTTGAGATATGCGCGAGTTGTGGGTGCAAGGTTTACGAAGGCGGACATGCAGAGACTATTCACGGAAAGAAAATGGCTTTTTGTTGTGTGCATTGCGCAAAATCGTACAAGAAGGAGCAACGACTTGACTAGTCTGTTCTCCTTATGATGAGCGGACTTGTTGGGGTTTTGGGTTCTAGTGCTTTGGCGTCTATTCCAGTCTTTTGATGATGTGGTATCCGAATTTTGTTTTGACTATGCCGGAGATTTGTCCCTTTTCCAGGGTGAAGGCTCCGTTTTCGAATTCTTTGACCATTTTTCCTCTGCCGAATGTGCCTAGGTCTCCGCCTTTCTTTCCTGAGGGGCATAGTGAGACTTCTTGGGCTATGTTTGCGAATTTTTCACCCTTCTTTAGGCGTTCTAGGACTGTTTTGGCTTCTTGCTCTGTTTTGACTAGAATGTGAGCGCAGTGAACTTTGTCCGGCATGGGCTGAGCTAATGCTTGATTTTGTTTATTAATGCTTCTTCTGGATGGTTTGCATTATTCTTAAATGGTGCTTCGGTGTAGGCTGTTCTATGCATGAATGGGCTTTAGCTGAAGCAGTGATTGCTGCAGCTTCTAAAATTGCTGAAAAGGAAGGATTAAGAGAAGTTGCAGAGGTTAAGGTAAAGGTTGGGGAGCTGCAGGGGGTGGAGTTTGACATTTTGGAGTTTGCTTTTTCACAGCTCAAGACGGGCAAGTTTAGAAGTGCCAAGTTTAAGATGGAGACTGTACAAGCTGAGTTGAAGTGCAGAGTTTGCGGGCACGAGTGGGTTTTCAGCAATGAAGAGTTGGATGAAGGCACGGTTGAGGCGATTCATTTTGTTCCTGAGGTGGCGCACGCTTACGTTAAGTGTCCTAAGTGTGGAAGTCCTGATTTTGAGGTGGTTGAGGGTCGTGGGGTTTGGCTTGAAAGCATTAGAGGAGTGAAGTAGGCTTATGGTTGATCCGAGGACAAGCATAATCAACGAGAGACTGAAAAGTGTTAGCAGAATCGTTGCCGTTTCTAGCGGGAAGGGCGGAGTGGGCAAGAGCCTTGTGGCTTCGGTTCTTGCGCTGACGCTGGCAAAGAAAGGCTGTAAGGTGGGCTTGTTTGACTTGGATCTCACAAGTCCATCTACGCATGTGATTCTTGGCGTTGAAGGCGCGAAGCCGAAGGAGGATAGGGGGTTGGTGCCGCCCGTTGTTCACGGCTTGGAGTATATGTCGATAGTCTATTATTCTGGGGATCGTGCTTCGCCGTTGAGGGGAACTGATGTTTCTAATGCTTTGATTGAGTTGCTTTCGATTACGAGGTGGGGGAAGCTGGATTTTTTGGTTTTGGACATGCCTCCTGGGATTGGAGATGTAACATTGGATTTGATACGATTGATTGGGAAGATAGAGTTTCTTGTTGTGACGACGCCTTCACGGCTGGCCTTCGAAACAGTTCGAAAACTGGCAGGCTTGCTGAAGGAATTGAAGATTCCCGTGATAGGCGTTGTGGAAAACATGAAAATGAACCAGTCAAAAACCATACAACAACAGACACAAGAACTAGGCTTAACCTATCTAGGCGAAATACAATACGACACGAAACTGGAAGAAGCAATAGGCAACACAAACCTGCTCTTGAACACTATGCTTGCAGACAAAGTAAAAAACATGGCCACAAAAATCTAGATCTCTACTTCGTACTTGTGGTGAAATTCTTGGAAACATCATTTTTCCTTTATTTTAGAAAGTAGAAAGTTACAGACTAAAAGTCACTGCTTGCATAACACATGCAATTCTTTGCACTTATGTATGATGGGTAGTCTGCAAATATTGCATCTCTGCTTCCAAAAACTGCCTAGCCAAACTTCTCATCCTAGAAATTTTCCCTGCTACATATCTTATCTGGTCGATATCATATCGTTTGCCTCCATGAGCAATTCGGTTTCTGGTGCCCTTCAAATCATCTACTTCTGCTTTGTCAATCCTGACAGAATGTGCTCCAGCGAAAGAGACTATTTTCTGAGCAATACCATTACCCCCTGCTCTCTGAGCATATGATTTCCATTGAGGTCCAGAATGCTAGGAAAGCGTCAAAAGGGTCTAACTCGTTCAGAACTTTTCGGTAATACCTTAGAGCGCTAAGAAGCCCATAGTCGCCTGATAGTTCGACAATTCTCCATCTTTGCATTTCATTGGCACTTAGGATTCTTATCGTTGTGGGAGATACCGAATCGTTGCCATCTGTAGGCTCTACTCCTACTAGTTTAATTGAGCAATCAGAAATAAATGAAAGTATGTTGAGCAGATCACTCACCTTTCTCAAAGCCAGTTTCTCAGCAGTATCGCTATTCACTGCACTGATTCTGGCAGTAGCTTCTATCCATTTCTTTCGTTGAATAAACTCTACATCACTGAGTCTTGCTTTGTTGCCTATGCTGATAGAGCCTTCAATAGCGCGCGCGCTTCAATCTCCTTCCCAGCGTCAATCGTTACCACAGCATTATTGATCTTCGCACCAGAATATCAACAAATATTGGACAGAGCTATGCTGTGTTGTTCTTTTTCCTGCGCCCGTTCTTCTTCGGTGAACCCTTACCCACCAAACTCGCTTCCATAGAATTCGCCTTCCGCAACTCCTGCATGTACCAATTCCTGTCCTTGGAAAAGCTCATGCCAGCCAGTACTCCAAAAACTATTAGCGAGATCCCGCTTATCAGCAACGCTAACCCCAGAAAAGCTCCCTGACTTGTCTCTGCTTCATATGGAATGATCAGAAACCACTTCAAGTCTCCGCGCAAGCTCAATGTCGTCAGAATGCCGCCTACGAAAAATACGACGCCAGCAAGAAACATCAGATAGGCTGAGGTCTCGTTATGCCTTGATTCTTCTGCTTTCTCATGAAGGTAATCCCTGAAAGACATGAAGACCCAATATGTCAAAACGCTGCATCTATACGTAAATCTTATTATTCGAAAATAAACATCCCAAAACCAGATTGACAATAACCAAAATGCAAAAGAGACTATGCACATGACTCAAGCTAAGGCGGTGATCTTCGACTTCATAGGCACGCTCACAAACGTTAAAGGCTACAACATGGAAGACTCAAAAAAGAAGCTCTGCAAAGCCATCATAGAAGCAGGCTTCAACGTTGGCCACGAACGCTTCTCGGAAGCATACGAGCGATCACATGAAAAATTTCGAATCATCCGCTATCGACAGCTTGTCGAAGTGACAAACGCCATCTGGATATCCGAAGCCTTGAACAATCTCGGATTCAACACAAAACCAGAAGACACACGAATAAAAACGGCAGTCAACATCTTCTTCGAAGACTACGTAGAATCATCCGAACTGCGACCGTGCGCAAGAAAACTGCTTAAAGCGGTCTCAGCAGACTTCAAACTGGGTCTAATCTCAAACTTTACTTACGCGCCAGTAATCCACGTATGCCTCAGAAAACTCGGTATAAACCAGTTTTTCAGCGCCATTTTGATCTCAGAAGAAACCGGCTGGCGAAAGCCTCACCCAAAAATCTTCGAAGCAGCCCTGCAAAGACTGAACGTCACAGCGAAAGAAACAGTATATGTCGGAGACAGCCCGACGGAAGACATAAAAGGCGCGAAAGCTGCAGGCATGAGAACAGTCTTTGTCGCTTCACAGTTTTATTCGCTTAAGAGCCTGTTTGAAGCCCAACAAAAACCCGACATTGTCGCCAAGGATGTTTGCGAACTTTGCAAAAAGCTTCCGCCTTTTCTATGCAAAAGCATCACTCCAACTGCTTCATGACCGATAGGTCTAAGCCACAAAAGAATCAGTTGAAACACCAATGCCCCTTAAGATATAGCTAGCTTTTTAAGCAGCACAAAAAGTCTATGGATTCTACTTCCATAGCTCAGGAGGAGGTGTGACTGTTATGGTTAAGAAGGCGGTAATCGAGATTTCGCTCGTAGAAGAAAGCACCGAAAGACCAAATGAAGAGATCGAGAAAGAGATTAGGCAAGAGCTCTCGGAAAACCTACACGTTATCCCGTGGGCTGCGAGCATAGAGAAAACAACAGTAAAAAACAGGTAACGCAGACTCTTTTGAGAACCAAAGCTTATTTCTCTTATCTTGCACTATTTATAGTGAGAGTTGGACTAGTCCTGTTTGCTAGAGATGATTGGAAACAAACAGGTTGGAATCGCAAGTACCTCAAGGAAGCGAGAAAACCTTGAGAAGACTTGGCATAAAGACGATGAGCAGGACTGGTCGTATTGCTCTTGTCATCCTAGCCATCCTGATTGCTGCCTCGGTAATCACGAGTATTCATGTTTACAACCAAAAGTCGCCACCAATCAGCCTTGCCAGCTTCATGTGCCGATCTTTTTCAAACGATCAGACGTTTACCATCGGTGTGGAGGTCAATCCCTTATTATTGATCTGTATTCAGTCTTCACAATTCATTTTAGACTTGCCAATCAACCAAAGAAGAGTGGTGATGTTATTGAGCGAAAGCGAAAGACTTCTTCGAGAAATTAGAGACGAACTGCGCAAGTCAACTTCGATCCTAGACAAGATGTTGAAAGGATTCGAGGCATACGCGGAATTCAGAAAGAAACAAAGCAAATGAAATTCGTAGACTAGTGGGTCTATCTCTTGATCCAACGTTGACTTGGAGATCTTACTCCTTCTTTGCGATCAAATGCACACCGTTTTCGGCAAGCAAGATATTTCAAACCCTGCGGATTTAGATAAATAGTATAGACTAAAGTCTGACAACTTGGCAAAAACCATGTTTTCATGAAATCTGGTTCTCGGGCCATACTTGACGTGAACGAATTAGTGCAAGGTCCGTCTTTTTCCTTTTCTACTGGAGAAGTAGAATTTTCTTCTATAGGATAATTATAGACTCAATTGATAGCCAGCACCTTTATGGAAGCCGATTCCAGATAAATCCGTAGAATCTGGAGCAAAAAGAACGTTTAGGAGAAGAAAGTAAAATGCCGCGAGCATGGTTGTGGGGTGCCGAGGACAAAGGAAGCCCAACAAAGTGAGGACATCAAAGTAGCCTCGAAGCATTCGACATAACATGGGAAGTTGGCTCAAGCTATCAACTCCTCAACGTTGGAAAGCCAATCGTTCACTTCGAAAATGGAAATTGGACTGTAGAGCTGGACAGGTCATACATAACATAGTCACTCTTACGCGGGCCTCAAAGATGTCAGACGGGATTTGCCACAAAACCGATAAGGGCTGCTTTTAATGCTGTCATAGGCCCGTTGGATCGAGCAGTCTTATTCAGCACAAAAATGCGCACATCTCACTAAGCATTGCACAATGGAGCTAATGCAAAAGCTCACAGATGCATTTTACCTTCTCAAACTGGCAAGGTCTCAACAATTCCCCGAATATGCAAAAGGTAGGCTTTGGTGCGGCCGCCGAGATTTGAACCCGGGTCGTCAGCGTGGCAGGCTGATGTCCTAGACCAAACTAGACTACGGCCGCACGTCACACAACGGCTAAATGACATCTTGCAGAGGTTCTTATTTTCCTTTTCTAAGCACAGCATCTAAACGCAATCTTCACTTGAGTGTGCGCTCAAGCTCTTCAATCTTATCTATGATTATGTCTGAATGGGCCGCAATCCATGGGCTTATGTTCTTGATTTCGCATATGCATATAGTCTTCTTCCCTTTCAGTTTGGCGTAGAAAAGCTCCATGCACGTTCCAGCCGAAAGTTTCGGCAAATACGCAATCAGTATGTTGCATTTTTCAATGTCTTCCAAGTCTCGTTTTATGAAATCGGCCGCAGGGACCTTGTTCCACCAGCCATGCTCAGTTCCGGTGAAGATCGCTTTTTCACGCTCCCAAGGATCGACAGGCTCAAATCCCAAGCTAAGGCAAACTTCTCGAATAACATCTCTATAGGACTGTTTTGTTTCCACACCTTGAATCGGCCCTGAAATGAAAACCTTCTGCTTCATGACACACATAACCGTTCAGGCTTAGTCAAAGACCAGTCTCCATGATCAGCAAACGAGGAATATTAAGAGCCTAACTATATAACTTGGTCTTTCCAAACATTGTTCCAAAAAGGGAGACACGGCCTTGGGATTGGTAGAACCGGTAATCGCAATTGCCGTCTCACTTGGTTTCCTCGTAGTGTTGCTGTACAAACGCGTCAACCTCGGATTAGCTTTGAACGCGACAGCCATAGTTTTGGCCCTGCTCTCGCTTTCGTGGCAAGAGATACCATCATTGATCTTCAGGACTACTGTCGACTTGCTTACAATATCGGTTGTTCTAGCGACGTTCGGAATAATGCTGCTGAGCCAGCTTTACAAAGAAACAGGTTTGATTAGCCACTTGAGCGAAAACCTAAGCAGACTCATCAAAAACCCGAAAATAGTCATGAGCGTGCTTCCAGCGGTCATAGGGCTTTTGCCAGTCGCAGGAGGCGCATTAATGTCCGCGCCGCTCGTTGATTCTGAAGCAGAAAAGCTGAAACTCAAGCCAGACAAGAAAGCTTATGTGAACCTCTGGTTCAGGCACACAATTTTCCCAGTGTACCCCCTGAGCCAAGTACTCATACTAGCTGCCTTTCTGGCAGAAACAACCGTACTGACAATAATCATACGCCAAGTTCCAGTAGTCATCGTCATGGTGATCGTCGGCTATATCATAGGCTTCTGGAAAGTTCCAAACCCAAAGAAGGAAGAACCTTCGGAAGGAGAGAACACGGCAACTGCCGATCTTAAGAGCTTCGTCGTAGCCTTCTCGCCAATCATGGCATCCATAATCGTGGCTGTTGGTTTGGACGTTGTTGGGTTTGACCTAGCCAAGCTGGGTTTCGACGTGCTTATAGCAGTAGTGGCTGGTCTAGCCGTTCTGATCATGATTTCCAAACCAAGCACTCAGACCATCACAAAACCTTTCAGAAACTGGGGAATATATGGGATCACATTCGCAGCTTACGGTGCATTCTTGCTTGGAAACGTGATGAAAGCTACTGGGATCTCAAAGATCTTTGAAAACCTCGCAGCGAGCGGAAACATAGACAGCACCATACTGTTGACAGCTATTCCAGCCGTATTGGGCATCCTGACAGCTTCAGCCTTGGGAGGAGTATCGATAAGCATCCCACTTCTAAGTGGAATGATGACGATCTCGCCAAAAATGGCCTCGTTGATCTACATGAGCGCCTACTTAGGATACGTTACCTCGCCAACACATCTCTGTCTCACGTTCACTGCAGACTACTTCAAGTGCTCACTTGGCAAAGTCTACAAGTACGTGATTCCTTCGGTTGCCGTAACGTTCACAGCAGTACTTTTGGTGTACTTTCTGGTCTAGAACAGCGCCTAGTGGTGCCGAGGGCCGGGTTTGAACCGGCGACAACTGTCCATAAAGTGGAAGACGATTTTGAACACATCTTCTAGTCTTAGACAAGGTTTATTAATTCATTTTGCTATACTAAATCTAAGATGGTGAATAGATTGAATCCAATTCAAAGTGCAGGAACATACAAAAAAGACGAGATTGTGAAGAAGGAAATGCACAAGCTTCTTAGGACAAACCCAGAGGGAATTGGCTCAGAGGAATTTGTCGAAAAAATCAGGGCGACAACTAAGGTTAGTCGTACAAAGATTTTCTCTATGATAAAGAAATATGAACAACTTGGAATTATGAAGACGGAAAGAAACCCTAAGGACAAACGTCGTGCGACTTATCTTCCAAATTTGCAGAAAGTGAAGACTGAACAAAGATTCTCGGAAGGCACGGAATTCATTCAAGCTCTACTGTCAGAGCCTAAAACAGAATTTGCAGAATCCGAAACAAAATCGTCTGGAATCCGTGTTAGTGTCGGTATCTTTACGAATTGGGGTGGAACGTCATCACAGAGCCTAGAGGATCAAGTGAGAAGCATAGCCAAGCAATTCTCTTCTAACTATGATAACCTGTTAGGTTCAGGTAAGAATATGAAGGTAAGACCATCTACAAAACTCGCCTTCATAATAACAATGGAATCATAACGAGGATGTTAAGCCATGAGTGAAGATAAGGGAAAAGAGATACGTGAAAGATTCAGACCTACATTTGAAAACGGGGGATTATAGGACTATTACATCGACTTAGAACGCCAATTTGAAGACTTTCTAAAGTACGTTCCCTATCTGGAAGGGAACAAAAGAACTTATTCTTTCCGATTGGCAAGCTTGATTTTGAGTATAGGAGCGCATATTGATTCTGCCTTCAAAGAAGTTGCTGAGTATGTGGATTTCTCTGCCAAATATCCGAAGTTGGTAAGGAAAATCACAAAGGGAAAGCCAACAATAAGAGACTACTACCCTCTTGCCGAGTTTTATGAACTCCCAGAAAGAGAAGTAATATTCAAATGTCTGCAAAACCGAATTACACTAACCCCATTCAAAGATTATGTGAAGAAAGGAGAAAGAGTGACGACTCCCTACTGGTGGCGTGTATATAACAAAGTGAAGCATGAATTCAGTGACAACTTTCAGAAAGCTACACTCCAGAACACAAAAGACGCTTTGGCAGCAGCATTTCTCATACATGTATGCCATATACCATCAGCAGTCAGATTGTGCGAATATGGGATACTGCAAGGGCAATTGAGAAAAGGGAGAAAATATGTAAGAGTTGGCGCAACGTTCGGAATTTCACCTGATATTGTCAAGGATTCTCTTAAACGAAATGGAACATATCCTGGATTCGTGGAAACCTCACTTTTCATATTCAACGGCTGGAAAGAGGCGAAAAAACATGATTGAGTGTAAGTTATGTAAGAAGGCGATCGTAGAAGGCGAGGAATTTGTGGTTGTGGGAACGTGTCCTAATAGTGGTTACATATACTATCGATCAAATATGAAAAATCGTGTGCCTCCTGAAACATGGGGGCAAATATATCATAAGATCTGTTTTCTTGAAGTATGCAAGAAAGAGAATGAGGAAAAGAAAGAAGGTGTTAAGTCATGAGCGAGTCATTGAAAGATATAGGAAGCATAACCGCGATAGTCGGCCTGGCCATTGCAGTAGTAAAGCTGTACCTTGATCAGCGCAAAGCAAAGCAAAGAAAGAAAGAGAGCTTCAAAAGGAATATCTTCTGACTCTTTCTCAGCTTGTCAAGTCTCTGGAATCGCAACAACAACTTGAGAAAGAAAAGCTTCAATGGGACAAGCTGACAGGCATTGGAAAGACGTTGGGATGGATTGCTGAACATCTAGAAGAGGAATAAGCCATGAATGAAAAGAATCCAGTAACCTTTGGAGAAACTCCATTATCCGATAACGTCAGGCAGAGTATTGTGGGTGTTCTGAAAGAAGAAGGTTTTAGTGAAGAGCAGTTGAATGCATTGGCTTTTGAAAGAGTCTGGAAACTCTACCTAGACAGCGTCTGTAAGACTACATCTGATATGTTTGCCGAAATAGCCAGAGCTTTTGAAAGAAACCCACAACTAGCGTCAATAATTAACCCAAGGATTAGAGAAATCAATCGGCAATTGGAGGATTTTGTGAATTCTTTGGAGAAAGAGCTTGATAAGAAAAAAGGGACGCGAGGGACAAGCCATGAATGAAAACCTAAACCTAGATTCCACGTGGAAAAAGAGCCTAGTTCCACGTGGAAAGTGCCACAACAAAACCGAAACCAAAACCACAGTAAGCCTATACCTGAACAAAACCTTAGTCGAAAAAGCCAGAATCCACAAGCTAAACCTCTCAAAAGTAGCAGAAAACGCCATACTCTCAATTCTAGACTACCTAGAAGCCCAAAGGCCTGAAAGCTCTCAGTTTCTTACCGAAGGTTCTTTTCCGAAAGAAACTTCTGTGGTGCCGAGGGCCGGGTTTGAACCGGCGACGACTCGGTCTTCAGCCGAGCGCTCTCCCAGGCTGAGCTACCTCGGCAATGCTGCCACCTCAAAAGAAAAGTCGAACCCATTTTAAAGCTTTCTGGACCATTCATAAGGGGGAGGGGTGCAAGGTTTCTTCGCACCTTGCTGAGGTGGAGGGAGAGGAGAAAGGAGATTCATCGAAATGCTCTGGCTTGCACCCATGATTCACTTGCACATCGGAATAGAAAAGCCTTATGAAACATTGCTTCATAAATTGTTGAAGACAAAGTCTGATTCAGAATCATTATTTGAGATACGTCAGAAGAGGAAACATCTCTTAAGAAGGCATGACATGCTTTAAATCAGGGGGGAACCAAAACATGAAAAAAAAGATGGCAATCATAACCGTTGAGCTAGTCGAAGAAAGTATTATTGGCAAGAACGAAGAGATTGCAAAGGAATTGATGGATTGGTTCCGCGAAGACGCAGTTTCCGTTCCATGGGTTAAGGACATTAAAGGCGTTGCGGTAAGAGAGCAGTAAGCTCCTTGTCTAAAAGTGCAGAAAATGCGTCGCCGCGTAGCCGATGAAAGCTGAAAACAGAAAGCACAGAACCAACAGACTTTTTTCAATCTTTCGCTCAAATTCAACGTCCTCATAACTCCTCGCATCTTCCATCGTGATCCACCTGCCTTCTTCTCTTGGAGTGTTAGGGAAAGGCTTTATGAAGTCGAAATAAGTATTCAAAATTCTACAGCAAAGATTATCAGAACTGAAGAGAACAAAATCAAAGTGACGAGGGAATGAGGGCCCGTAGTCTAGTTGGTTAGGACGTCGCCCTCACGCGGCGATAATGACGCTGGAGGAAGCGGCGAAGATCCCCGGTTCGAATCCGGGCGGGCCCACTTACCCCCCTTTTTGCAGTTGAATGAAACAGAAGATTATTCACGTGACTTTGCAACCGTTTCTTGCGATGAACACTTATGAGGTTTTTCCTTTGATCCGATGCTCAAGCAGGAAAGCGAGGACAGATCCTGTGATTCCGCCAGCAAAGACAAGGAAGCCGATTATGCTGGTCGAGACCCCAATCCAGTACGTTGCTGATAATTCTGAGAGGGGTGAAGAGCCTCCTAGCCAGCTATAAGCTTGGAAGTACGCCCAAGTGTGATTTCGAGCAATTCCGGCCATGATGACTGCTGGTCCAACAAACATCCATAAGTCCGCTCCCATTATGATTGCGGCTATGCTCAGAATCAACAGTTTTCTATTTTTCAGTTTTCGATTTAACCTGCCTGTTCGTTTGTAGAATGAGGTAGGAATTATGGTTTACGGTTATTGCCATGTGTCTTGTTGTTGTACATATGCGCAAGAAGGTTTATTAAATATTAATATTTGACATTAGTGTTCGTCGGTGAACGCCAGATGGAAAGAAACTTGATTCAATGCAAATCAGACAGTGAGAATCATAGTGATTTTAGGTGCGGTGAATGCGGAGAAGAGTTTAGCAAACCGCTCTTGGCAAGGATGTCTTCCCAAGGTCTTGTGCAAACCTATTATGCTTGTCCGCGTTGTCTTACGAAAGTGCCTGAAGCTAGAAGCAGCAAGAGCGAAAGAAGCGAAGCCGAGATTTCATCCGTGCATATGAAGAAGAGCCCTGCGAAGCTTGAACCTGAAGCAAACTGTCACCACTTCTTCGGGTATTTAAGAAAGCGTGCGAAGGACAGTTCGATTCCTGAAGATTGCTTGACCTGCGAGAGAATGATTGAGTGCATGGTCCACTAGGATAATGCAATTCTTTTGGCCGTTGACAGAAGACCCGACTAGCATTGCCTCCTTTCTCGTCGTTTCGGACTGATTGAATAGAAAACGATAATTATTCACGCTAGGCTTAATCAAGTCTAGAGTTGCTACCGTTTGCTTCCCTTGAAAGATCTGAACCGTTCTTCAACGACGCCGCATGTGAACCGCTTGTTGTTGGCTGTGAACATCATCATCTTCACAGTTTATTTTCTTTCAAGCCAGAACATTCTCTTTGACAGCAAATTCGCAGAAGACATCGGCGGCACAGAACAGAGGCCAGGCACGTTCGTGATGGTTCCCGCTGAGATAATTCAAGGACAGCGTCTATATACGCTCTTCACATCTACGTTCATGCATGAAAACTGGTTTCATTTGCTGAGCAACATGCTTTTTCTCTTCATTTTTGGGGATAATGTTGAGGATGCGTTTGGTCATGGCGGTTATCTGGTTTTCTATCTCTTTTGCGGACTGCTAGCAAATGTTGCTCAGATTTTGAGTAGTGTGTTTTTCTTTGGTGACTTGACTGTTGGTGTTATTGGTGCTTCAGGGGCGATTTCAGGAGTGCTTGGCGCCTATCTTGTGCTTTATCCGAAGGCAAGAATCCTAACATTTGTGTTTTACTTCATTTTGCCGATTCCCGCAATCGTTTTTTTGGGTTTCTGGTTTGTGATGGAGTGGCTTTCTGTGTTTCTTGATGTTGGAGGCAATGTCGCGTACTGGGCTCACATAGGAGGGTTTATCGCAGGGATGATTCTAGCGTTGACTATTGGTCGACAAAGGAAGAAGGCTAGGGAGGCGCGTTTACGCTTATGAGTAGGTTTTGGGGTCTGTCCGTCATAAGCTCGTCATCTTCATAAATCAGACTGGGACGGCGACATCATCCCCCAACGCATATGACAAGAAACAGTCAAATAAACTTTCTACGAGATCTGTTGTTTTGCCTTTCTGTGAAGGGCTTTTATGGTGCCTGAAACAGCCAGAACATGCAGGGCTAGGGGCATATTTCCTATTCTTGTTATGGAGGCTAATGCTGCCCTGACCATGTCAACTGTTGTGTTTGCCGTGCGTATGATGGCAAGTCTTCTTTCCGTGTTATAATCGATCATCGCCAAGCTAGTTTGGCTTGCTCCGTATTCCCCGTAGAGTTTGGTGACAGCGTTCCAGATTGCATCTATAAACTCTTTTGAATCAAAGATTTCAGGGGAGTCTATCTGCAGTGCTAGGTAGCGGCGTTTTGTTCTTTTCAGCAATCTTTCCCCTTCTTTACAAGACGTATTCCAGGGGCGATGAATTTTGGGCTGAGCTTCTCTCTGTTGGTCCTTACAATCGTTTGTGGGTTTTTGGAAACTGCGTCTAATGCGGATTTTTTGTCCAGGTCGAAGAGTGAGGCTAAAGCTGCAAATTCAATTGGCTTTCGCATCAGTAGCTCGTTTGTGGCTCCGCTTGAAATGACTATTGGAACGTGGAAGTCTTTTGCTGTTGCTGCTTCTTTTCGAAGAGACGAAAGGAGTCTGATTCTCGCTGCTCCTTCTGTCGTTAGCAATGGTTTAATTTCTATTTCGAGCGATGCTAGCGCGCTTGAGGCCAGCTCTGCTTCTGCCATGTCGAAAAATCTTCGGTGAAAGTCGGTACACGGAAAGTTCAGAAGGTCGACGCGGCGATCTTTTGCGGCTTGTCTTGAAACGTTTTTGGTGTCGCAGATTACGGCTACTATTTCGAATTTTCTTCTTAGCTTTCTTAGGCTTCGGATGAGCTCGCCTGGCGTGTTGGGTTTTAAGTCAACTCGTGTGGCTAGGTCTATGTTCGCTTCTGCGCATATGCTTTTTATTTGTTGGATTTCTTGTTCAGTGCAGTTTGAGTGGAAGGTTATGGCTGTTAAGCGGTATCCGAGTTTTGCGGCTTTGTCTATCATTTCTTGGGTTTGTTTAGCGTCTTGAGTGCTTGGGCATAGGTGAAGGTCTGTGTAGTGTCTTTTCATGGGAGTAACCCGAATTTTCTGCAGATTTCTATTACTTCTTCTGGAGCGTGTTTTTTGAAGTGTATGCGGAGGTGGATTGGGTCGGCTTGGCCTAGTTTGAGCTGGTTTAGGTAGGCGTTTTGTTTGTCTAGTCTGAGGTAGAGGTTTCCTTTTTCCAGATGCTGTCTGATTTCGTTGTTTAGGAGTTCTTTGTCCATTATGCTTAGGCTTGTGGAGAGTTTTTCGAAGGTTTTTTGGGTGGCTTGTTTGTCTTTGATTCTGGTTTGGATTAGGGTTATTGGGTTTCCGTGGTGCCCTGTTAGGTTTGTTTCTTGGAAGGCTACAGTGTCTATTAGATCAGGTGGTAGAGTGTTCTGTATTGCTTTTTGGACTTTGTCTGTGTCTTCGGTTGCGTGGGCAGATGTTCTTATGTCTATGTAGGCGATTGGGGTTTTAGAAGACACGTCGTTTCACGGTAGAAGGATATAGGGTGGGGCTTAGGTTTTAGATTTTCGCTTGGGCTTCGGCTTTGATTTTGATTTGGGTTTGTGGGTGGATAAGAAAGCTTTGAGGGTTGCGACGTTTTCTTCGTGGACTGATTTTCTTTTGAGGTCGATTGGGATTTTGAGTTTTAGGGCGTCTTTCGGGTTTGTTCCTGCTTGTTTGAGTTCATCTCTACTGAAGCCTCTTCCTGCGCGCTGCTTCCTGTCTGGTTTGAGGACTTTGGCGGTGATTGTCTGTTTCATCGTAGTGCCTCTTTGTAGCCTGTTTTTCGGCTTGGTCTGAATTTCTCTGCGCCTCTTCCTCGGTGTCTTAGGCTTCGGATTTTTTTGCCAGCGCTTGTTAGGCTTCTGAAGACGCGTCTGCGGTGTTGTTTCTCGCATATCCAGTTTATGTCAGAATCAGCCTTTATTACGGGGTGACTGGGATCAACGAGGATTATTTCGAACCATTTTGAGCGTCCGTCTTCGCCAACCCAATAAGAGTTTAAGACTTCTAGGTTTGGGAATTTGCGGGCTGTGCGTTCTTCGCCGATGAGTTTCATGCTTTTGCCTACTTTGAATTTTCTGACGCCCATGCGTTTGGGTCTTCTTCCTGACCGTGGGCGTTGTTTTCTTGTTCCGCTTCTTCTGACGCGTGTGCGTGCGATTACGAAGCCTTGTTTGGCTTTGTAGCCCAGTTTTCTTGCGCGGTCTAGGCGTGTGGGTTTTTCTATGCGGGTTATGGCGTGTTGTTTGCGCCATTCGATGAGTCTTTTTCGCATGAGCTGGTCTACGTAGGATTTTTCGGGTTTAGCCCATGCTTCTGCAATATACTTGTAAGCCATTTTATCGTTTCACTTCTTTGGTTTGTGGTTCAGCCCTTTAGGGCATCATCCCAGCGGACATTTAATCCGCCAGTAGCTTAGTTGATAGCTGTAAGCAACAAAATAAACCTTTTCCACAAAACAAGCCCGTACTAGGAAGCCTTGCTCTGTTGCGCTCGGAACTGATTTTGACCCCCCTATATATAGAAAACACGGACACTTGCCGAACTATCTAGCCATTATGTTCTAGCGAAAACCAAAAAAGGAGAGTGATAGTCTTGAACACTGAGAGCATGAAAGATAAAGCTGTGCAAGAATGGCTAAGTTCTCTCAGAAGCGAAAGAACAAGAACAGAGTATGAAGACCGATTTACTGTTTGGCTAGAATACTGCAAAACCGCTAAGATTCCTCAGAGCGGTTCAGAGCAGATAGAAGACATGAAACGAAGACGCTTAAGCAATGACAACACGATAAAGTTTTTCTATGATAATGAAATACCAAAATTCTTTCAATGGCTTCAGTAACCTTCCAGATCCCGTCAGACTCGAGCTTTGTGGGTCCGTGGGAGGTGTATGCGCGGGCTGAGATTTACGGACTAGTGCTGCTTGACACGCTTGTCTTTGCGGTTGAGTCGCCGCAAGGATAATGCGCTCATCCACTCTCTTTTTATATGTTTTCTTTGATAGTAGTGAGTAGGAGAATTTCTTTCCACAAGACACCCATAGGTTGAGATGAGTCGTGAAAAAGTGGTTTATAAGAAAATGTCCAAATTGGCTCTTTCCAACAGTTTCAAATGCCTACTACTCTCTTTCGTCGAAAGAGAAAGTGAAAATCAAAAAGGTCAATGACGGATGGCTGGTGCAGAAAGGTTCGATAAGACTGTTTAGTCCTACACCAAAATTTCTTGGATTTGGAATGAAGGAATTCGAAAACAAATGTGAACGATTCTTCAAGATTGAAGAGGGAGACACTGCATTGGACGTAGGAGCTTGCATTGGAGACACGACAGTGCCGATGGCGCTAAAGACGGGTCCGTCAGGGAAGGTCATTGCTGCTGAGCCACACCCACTTAACTTGAAGTATCTTAGACTCAATCTTTCAGACTTTAACAATGTCGAGATAGTTGACAAAGCACTTTGGAATCAAAAAGGAACCGTCAGGTTCCATGTCCATAGCACGCCTACGGGGCATTCAATTCTAGAAGATGAAGAACGAGACAGTTACGTCGAAGTTCAATCGGACACACTCGATAACCTATTTGCTGACAGGAAGATAGACTTTGCAAAAATAGACGTACAAGGCGCTGAGGCTCAGGTATTGAAGGGTGGCGACAAATTCCTGAAAGTCGTCAGAAAACTTGCAGTTGAGACTCATGCAAGGTATGACGCTGCAAAAAGAACCTATCCTAGAGTCTTAGATATACTGAACAAATATGATTTTGAGATTCACTTTGCTGAAGACAACGGCGTAGTATATGCTTGGCGCTGATTGGCGCGCACTGAACGTCAAAATCAAACCTTGCTCTGTTGCTCTTTCCAGATTTTCTTGGCTTCAACTACCCAATTCTCTTTTTGAAGAACGAGATGTTTAGGATTTTGATACGATGGTTTTTTCTTTTCTCAGTCTTTTATGCTCGTTAGCTATAAGTCCAGCATATTCTCCCGGGCTTTTGTACACGTCTGACGCAGGAAGATTGTAAACCCTCAAACCCAGCTCTCCAAGTATGCCAACCTTTTCCTGTCCCATGCTGCTTGCCAAGATCCTCATGACAAAGCCCCTCAATTTCCACCACAATCGACGGAGGAACGTAGAAATCAACCCTGTAAATCCCCATCTTCACCTGCCTTCTAAACGCGACTTTTCTCTTCCTCAATTCTATGGCAAACTTGTCTTCTGTCTTCGAAATCCCTATATGCCTCTTTCTCAAGCCTTCGATAAACTCTTTCTCTTCTTTCTTTGGTATCATCACTTGTTGAATGGAAAGTAAGACATATATAAACACAGTTGACACCAATCTAACAAGCCTAAACAAAATTCTGGACAGCTTAACCAACCTAATCGATTAGCAGATCAGAATTCGTCGCCCAAATTCCGCATGTTCTAGAAGTAGGCAATCGTTCACTTGTTCTCAAGTTCTGCCTTGCTAATCTGAAAACAGCCGCTTTGATCTTTCCAGACCTTGCTGAACTCTACAATTTTTATTCTCTTTTTGAAGAACGGCGCATCCAACACTAGGGTCTCGTATTCTCCCCCTTCGCCGACAAGTGAAACCCCATACCGCCTGTTAAGCTCCATCAAATCCGCAACAACCTCCTCATCAATCCTTCTCCCAAGCCACTCCCCGTCAAAACCATACGCATAAACCCCAGTCACAACAACCTCAAACCTCAAATCCAACAACTCATCCAACAAATCCAAAGGATTTCTGTGCCAAAGCGGAGCCACACACTCAATCCCTAAATCCCCGCAAATCCTCTCAATCCTCGACTTCTGATAGTTAGAGGTTATCGCACCAGAAACCACGCCCTCAACATCAAGTCCCTCAATCAAACGCTTCAGATCTTCAACCTCTTCCTCCTTAACCCCGCCAGTCTCAGCCTTCACAATCAGAAGCCCAACCGCCTCAGCAAACAAATCCACCAACCCAATATTTGGATAATGAAACATCCAACTATCCTCCCTAGCAGGAACCATAGTTGCCAAACACTTCACCTCATAACCAGCCTTCAAAACATGATACAAAGCCAAAGCCGAATCCTTACCACCAGTAGCCAAAACCGCAACACGCATAATTCTCAAGCTTCCTCAAACACGCAAGACAACCCCACAATCAAACAAAACATGTTTGAATCATATTAGAGGGGCCCTCAGCAGTTCCACGCACACACAAAACAATGCTCACCTCAGAAGCTTTGACCTCGCCTCTCTAAACAAAGCCTCAGTCTTCATTCTCCACCTCTCAAAACCTTCAGGACTCTCAGGATACTCCTTGTAATGAGCCTTAACCTGCCGCATCAAGCTAACTGTAAGCCGAAGCTTGCTTAGAAACCGCACTCTCCTAATCCCCCTAAACACACGCCTGGCCGTCTCAGTAATATTCAAACGGAAATCCTCACCCAGACTAGCCTTCAAAACATCCTCCTCCGTAAGCAACCTACAACTCATGCCATAATTCAAATCTTCATCACTACTCCCGATGAGCAACAACCGAAAAACATCCAACCCAGCCTGCTTCGCACCATACCTATCCATATACCAACGATTACAAGGCCACAAACTCCTCATGCTAACATCACGCACTTCCAAAGCCTCAACAATCACCTTCCCAGCCAAATGCCCACTAAGCATGGAAGGACCAATCCCACCACCATGAATAGGATTGACCAAACACGCAGCATCCCCAACAACAGCAACCCCATCACCAACCATGTTATCAAAAGGCCGCCGCGTCGGATCGTACCAAGCACCCGCATTCAACAACAGCGAACCCTCAAAAAGCGGCTTAGCCAAAACATGCTCATAAAACCGGCTCTTAGGTTTCGGAAAATCGCCCCGCATACAAATCCCCAAACCAGCATTAACCCTCGCCCCACCCTTAGGAAAAATCCAAGCATATCCCCCAGGCGTTACCTTCTGGCTCAGATAAATCTCACAATAGCTCGACTCCTGATCTTCCTGCTTAAGCTGCCTAATCTCACGATAACAAGCCTCAACATCCTCATTCGCAACCTCAGTCTCAATCCCCATTTTCGGAGGAAGCTTCCGCCTAACAACCCCAACAAAACCACTCGCATCAACAACAACCCTACCATCAAATCGAACGCTCCTACCAGTTCTCAGGTCCTTAGCCGCAACCCCACACGCAAAACCCTTCTCAATAATCGGCTCAGAAACCTGCGTCAGATCGAAAAGAACCGCATCAGCATCAAGAGCCTTATTCAGCAACCACTGCCCGAAAAGCCGCCTATTCAACAAATAACCCACAAAATGCTCATGCGCAATAGCAAAAACCGTCCCCAAGTCAGGCGAAAAAATCTTAATCCCCTCAATCCTCTTCTCCAACTCACCACTCTGAGGCTTTTCCAAACCCAACTCCTCAAGATGATGTTCGCCCAAAGCATCCCCACAGATCTTTTCACCAATTTCCTCTCTCCGCTTTGTCTCAACCAAGCAGACCTTCAAGCCTGCTTCTGCTGTCGTCTTCGCGGCTAGGCATCCAGCCGTTCCAGCGCCAACCACAACTACGTCAAACTTGTCCATGTTTTGCCACCGAACACGATATATTTTTCACACTGTGTTGTACAAGTAAACCCTTATAAATTTTGAAGTAAGCCAATCCACACCAAGTGTAAACCAACAAATTCAGAAGTAACACTAGCCCATGAACCCCACAACTAATACAGACACACAAAACCGAACACTCAAACAAACAAGAGAAAACTTCACCCTTACTCAAAAATGCAACACCAAAGAAATTAACCATTCTAGAAAAACATGAATCCAGAATTCATATTCTTGCGTCATAATCGTTTAATATATTCTTGCCTGAAACCATGCAATCAATAGACAAAAGGTGAACACGAAAATGATGAAAAAAGCCTCCATGAAGAAAGACATCAACTACACAATCGATCTGACAAAGATAGACGGAGACGGAGCCTTCCCATGTCCCAAATGTGGAACCCTGATCTCCCCCGACGATGAGTCGGAAGAAACCTACCAAATCGTGCAAACAAGAGTGAAAAGCGACGAGCTCGCAGAACTAATCCTAGCCTGCAACAAATGCGGAAGCACCATCAAACTCACCGGATTCGTACCACACCCAGAAACCTAGAACACAATAGTCTTATCGGAGCTACCTCTCTTCTTCAAGCCTTCTACTTATGGTGAAAAAGACCATCCACAAAACCACGCCATAGATAACACCGTTCATCAACGCACTCAAGTACAGATCATACTTGCTCACCGCAGCCCCAATCGAAATGCACAAGAAATCGCCAGGAAACATCGGACAAGGAATCAAAAGAGACGCAATCGTGAACATTAGAAAGAAGACAACCAAAATCATTTTCTCCCTCATCATTCATCCCCCTATTCACATGTAGTACACTTTCGTTAACCAAGAATCGACTAGTATAGTAAGATTTAATAAACCTTATTGTTTACACGTTCGACATAAATACAGTTCTCAATCGCCTAAAAGGGCGGCGACACAGGAAACACACACAACACAAAAATCCCAATCAAGCCAACCGTCAAAAGCTTCCTACTCGTTGACAGACTCGAAACATCATCCAAAGGACCTGGATGCCTATACATGGACATAAAGAACACTAGAATAGCCATCGGAATGAATCCTTCATAGACGAGGAATGAAATCGACAAAACAGCCAAAACTATCCTCAACTTCTCACCAGCTAAAGACCGAGCCACATGCCCACCGTCAAGCATAGCCGCAGGCAGCAGATTAAGCATCGTAACAACAATTCCCACCCAACCAGCAAAAGCAATCGGGTGGAGAAGCAAGGCCCAGTTTTGTGGAGCCTGAGGAATCATATTTAGACTTTCCAAGAGCCGGCCAAGTAGAATCCACAGGAAAGGCTCTCCTATCGGACTTGCCGGAACCGAGGGAGGCGAAGGAATCAACATTGTCAAACCTATTATACTTACGATCGTGGCTACAATGAAGCCAGCAATAGGACCGTCAGCCCCGACATCGAACAAAGCGTCTCTGTTTGGAGGAAGAGACTTCTGCATAATCACCGCACCAAAAGTCCCAAAGGGCGGCGGTCCGGGAATAAAGTAGGGCAACGTAGCGTCGATCCCCTTCTTGTTTGCGGTCAACTTATGCCCCATCTCATGCGTACCAAGCACCGCAAGCATAGCTACAGTAAAAGAAACCCCACCAACAAGTGGATCAATCACATCTGGCGATAGCATGTATCCCGTGACAAAGGTAGTTGCAATCGTCGCCAAGAACAATATCCAATTTATCATGATGTTGCTTGGCTTAACTGGAGGCTTAGAGACTACTCTTAACACTACTTTTCCATCAATTCTCCGCAAGATCGCGATAAGATTCATTGCTTCCAAGCTTTTGAGCACCTTAAGAAAGGGTCGCTTGGTTTCTTGCGGTTGTTTAAGATGGTAAGTTGGAATGCCATGCTCCATCAGAGCTTCATCCACTTGGAACTCAGCAGTAACAATGGTGGTTACCCGTTCAAAATCCGCTTGAGCTATAGGAGGCTCTTCAGCTGTTTCATCGGTTGTGCTGCTCATGTTGCCATTTCCTTTCGTTTGAGTGGTGTATAGGAGCATCGGGAGTAGAAAAGTTTATTGGAGCTGTCTCGGTTCTCGTTCGGAATCTGAACTCCTAAAAACTGTTTAATAAGCGTTTAAAGACAAAGCATTCACCCAAGCCAATAGGCATGAACATGACAAAAAAATGACAATCTCGAAGTGACCATGACACCTTAGCTGGGCACGAAAGGGTGAAGCACACTTGAAGATTGCAATACTTTATAGTCACCTGAAAGAGTTAGGAGGAGCAGAAAGAGTCATCTTAAAACAAGTTGATCTCTTTCGAAAACAAGGCCACCTCGCCGACTGCTTCTTCGCATACGTAGACAAAAACCTGCGCAAAGAATCAGCCAACCCACACTGTTACACAAAAAGCTTCTTCACCTCACTAATCCCAAACAACCCAGCAACAAGAATAATACTGTCAATCCCCCTAGCTCCTTTCACCTTGCCCGCCTTCGACGAAGAAGACATCCTGATCTGCCATGGATATGGCCCAGCACCTTGGATAGGCTACGTTAACAAGAAGATCAAAGGCGCAAGCTATATCAGCTACATCCACTCACCTCCAAGATTTCTCTATCTAGACCGAGCTGACCGAGCATTATGGAGATTCAACGACGTACGCAAAACAATCTTCAGACTGAGCAAGATCACAGGACCAGTCTTGAAGGAAATAGACTACCTTGGAGTCGTAAATTCAGACGCCATTCTGGCAAATAGTCACTTCACCGCAAATCGAATTCGCTCCATCTATGGAGTATCGGCGAAAGTATGCTACCCGCCAGTCGACATAGAAGCCTTCAACATACTAGAAGAAGAGAGTCTCAGAGAATTTCGGAAAAGTTTCGGCTGGCCTCTAATCCTCTCAACCGGAAGAATTGTAGCTGTCAAACGTTGGGAGTGGCTCATTGAAATAATGAGTTATGTAGTAAGAGACTTTCCTGCAGCAACCCTAGCCATAACAGGAGAGATCTCAAAAGAAAATGTCGAATACATAAGAAAGCTCTTGAAACTCGCCAAGAGACTAGGAATCGAGAAAAACGTGAGATTCTTAGGATTCAAATCTCAGAAGGAGCTTGTAGAACTCTACAACGCAGCAGATGCCTATGTCTACTCAGTGCCAAGAGAAGACTTTGGCCTAGGCCCTGTTGAAGCCATGGCATGCGGAACACCTTCTGTCGTGTGGAACGACGGCGGCGGACCATGCGAAACCGTAATCGACGGCGAAACCGGCTTCAAAGCAGATCCGTACGACATAAAGGATTTTGCCGAAAAAACCATGAAAACCGTAGAAATCGACAGAGCGGAAATATCAAGCAAGACACGTAGCTTCGTCGAAGAGAATTTCTCATGTGAAAGACACATGAAGGTTTTGGAAGAAACAATCCAAAAGCTGAGATGATGTGCAAAAAGAAGTGTCAACCACGGAACAGAAACCTTCCTACGTGATGAATTCCAAGCCGGAGAAGAAAGGTTCGGTTCTTCGCGTTTTTACGATATTCTTTCACCCAAACAACTCAGTAACTGCAGTTGGCGGAGCCGAGAAAAGATTCGTAGAGATTTTGAAAATTCTTGACAACCAGACTGATCTGGAGATCACAGTTTTGGAGTCGGCTCCAAGCCTTTTAGTAAGATCTGTTTCTACGTGTAAGAAGCATTCGCTAGCTTCTGGTTTTCAGGGAAAAGGATGGCTAAGCACGTACTTCGAATGGATCTTATGGGCGGTCAAAGCATCTATTAGGAGCCTTTCGATTGCTCGGCACGCAAAACCTGACGTTATCTTTGTCCCGAACAACACCTTGCCAAATCTCATTTCAGGCTACGCCTCCAGCCAAGTCTTGCGTCTTCCACTATGTGTGGTCACGCACCACGTTGATGTGCCTTGTTTCGAAACGAAAAACTCAAGGAGCATGTCGCTCTATGGGTGCTATAGAAGCATAAGTTATGGCAAACTCGTCTCACTAGCAAAAACCTTAGCTTTCTACGTAACACTTTTGATCTTGAAAAAAGCAAAAGGCATAGTGACAGTCTCAAACTTTACTGCAAACGCCTTAAGAGACAACGGGGTTTCGCAATCCAGAATTGTTGTTAGTAGCAATGCTGTGGATCCCTGCCTTGTTGAAAACGCTGAAGCCCGCAAGAACAAAAGGATTTATGATGGCATTTTCGTTGGAAGAATCTCTAAAGAAAAAGGAATCTTTGACCTGTTAAGCGTCTGGAAAGAAGTCTCCAAGGTCAAAAAGGGTGCAAAGTTTCTGATCGTTGGAAGTGGATTGGAACTTCCCAAAGTCAAACAGAAAATCTCTGCCTTAAATCTAGAAAACAGGGTCTTTCTTCGAGGATCATGCACAGACAACGAATTGGCCAGTCTGTTGAATTCCAGCAGAATCTTCGTTTTTCCCAGCCTCTTTGAAGGGTGGGGAATAGCTGTCGCAGAAGCTTTGGCCTATGGTTTGTCCGTAGTCGCCTATGATATCCCAGCTCTAAGAGAGGTCTTTGGAGATTGCAGGAGCGTTTTTCTTGTCCCCGTGAAAAACTTCGACAGTATGACATCAACCATTCTGGACATCATGGCTGCAAGCGAAGAAGAACACGAAAGGCTAAGTCGTTGTGCAAGAGACTATTCCGAAAGGTTTACGTGGGAAAAAGCCGCATTGAAAGATCTGGAACTTTTGAAAACCTTCAAAACCGCCAACTGAGCATCAGTGTCTTTTGGTTGTGAGGCTTACAAAAAAAGGGAAAAATTGGATTTTGGTTTGAACCTATGGATCGTGCTGGTCTTTCTCGCTGATTGTGCCGCAACGTTCGACGATGGCGACTGTTGGATGCGTTGTGTCGGCAGTCGGGTACGTTATCTCGAGCATTATGGAAGTGACTCCGCGGTTTTCGTGCTGTAGGTATTCGATGCCAGAGTAAACGATCGTCCCATCGGAACACGTGATTCCGGCTGGGTATGACCAGAACCATTGGCTGGCATAGTACGTGTCTTGACCGTCAAAGCCCCATATCACTAGCCCAATCGTTCCGTTCAAGTCCTCATAAATGCCTATTGTTGCATATCCTGATCCTGTCGAGTTCTTCGCCCAACATGACAATGCCATGATCTTGTTAGATTGTCCTGTGTTGTTAACTACGTAGGCGCTTGAGGCAAAGAAGATGCTTGTAAATTCGTTGAAGTATTCTGTTCCAAGCTGTGCGACGGGTCCTCCTTCAAAGATCATGTCACTGCTGGCGATAGGAGTTGAGTTGCACCAATCGTCTTTCAAGTGAGGTCGTCCGAGTGAATCTCTGTAGTAGGCTCTGTTTCCGCTTGGGGTTGAACCTGAGACTTGGCTCATGACGTAGGGAGCGTACGGTCCATAAGTTGTGTCGTTGACGTCCATGCCTGTCACCTTGACGTCTATGTCTTTGATTGAGTCAAAGGCTTCAGTTATGTAGGCAGCTCCTATTGAATCTATCGTTGCTCCATCCTTGCCGACCACTATCCATTCGTAGCGCCCTTTCTCGTTTTCCTCAATTGTTGAGTACAGGATCTTTATGTAGGTGCCTGGAGAAAGTGTCTGTACGAACGTTATGTTGCCGCTTGCGAAGTCTATCGTGTAGTTGTAATATCTGAAGACGCCTGCTGCGTAAGCTCTGTATGGAATTGCCAGAGTTCCGTTGATGAGTACCTTTTCTGCGAAGCTATTGTAATCTGTCCAATTGTGTGGAACCAGCTTGTCCTCTTCCATGTTGTAGACACGTTCGTAACGTTCACTTGAGGTGCCAGTTATGTAAGCGACGCTTAGGTCGTCGATGTAGCATTTGCCCAAATGGGTTGAAGAGTCACGTCTCATGCTGACTCCTATACTGCCCACGTAAAAGCTTCCGAGACGACGCTGGAACCACTCCCAAGAATGCAAATTGGGGAGACCATCGTAACTTTGTATATCTGTACCCAAGTCGTCATTGACGGACTGAGGACACCATCGTATGTAGAAAGCGTGGTCTGCGTCATTAATGTAGCCACCTCCAAGGAATTTGCTTATGTTGTTCAATGTGTAGTGTGTCCAGGTTCCAACGTATGGATGGCTTGGAGCGTTGTGACTGTTGGCATAGGCACCGAGCACGGCATATTTCTGACCAGTGCTGTCGTACAGTTCAAACTCAATGTGTGGTCCTTGTTTTGCGCCTGATAGAGCATAGTACCAGAAGCCGAAGTCAACGATGCTATTGAACGTTAATGCACCTGTTACGTTTACTCCATAGCCTTCAGGGGTCACTTTCAACATAGCCTCATCACCGTCTGTAGCGGTCGCATTTAGGAAAGCCGCCCAGTTCTTGCTGTGGGCATCTATTCCGTCTTCATACTCGTTGAGCCAATCATAGGTTCCGGTTCCCGATTTTGAGAAGTTATATCCGGTCCATATTGCCTGGCTCGTTGGTCCGTGGTTCTCGTCTATGTACCAGTTTGGCTGGTATATGTCGTCATCTAACCCGCTTGTTAGAGTGTAGTTGGTTCCCGCTGTCAGAGTTGACGTCAGAGTGGTTTTGTTGAGCCATCTGTACTCCTGCTTCTCCGCTGCGCTGTAGAGGTCATAGGGGTTAAAGGTTTCATTCAAGTGATACTGAGCTTCAGCATCCAGTATATCGTGTCCGCCGCTACGGTCAACGTCATCACCGTTGTTGCGATCGGTAATGCCAAAAACGGTGACGACTCGGAACATGTCATAAGCCGCATCCATGTCAAAGCACCACTCCGCGTTGGTGAATGGTGAGCAGGGCTCAACGCCAGTTCCAGGAACATCGTCGTTTCCGTCGCCAACCTTGTAGTAGGCCCGAATATCAAGACCAGCCCCGGGCGCAGCCGTGAAGGTTATGGTGTTGGTTCCGGAATCGTAGGTGTAGTCGCTGCCTGAACCTTCAACTTGGTAATTATTGCCTATGAACACCATTGGAGTTTCACTCCAGCTCCCGAGAGATTGATCCCTAGGATATGTCACTGGCCCACTGTGCAGATTGCATGTGAAAGTCGTGAGAGATCCGGTGCCGGTCCAGTTTTGTTCAACAGTGCTTGTTGTAGTATAGATCTTGTTGTTTGAAAGCGAAGCAATATTGTCGACCCAATGGTTTATGGGCTTTGGCCAGTAGGCAGCCCATGCTGTGAAGTTTCGCATGTCGTCTATTACCTGCACTACGTCGTATACTCCGTCAAAGCCACTGCGGGAATTATTGTACCATCCTTGGTAGTGGTGATTGTAGACTGTTGACTGGTTCACGTAGAAACTAGCATATGCTGTCGGTGCGCTTCCAGTCCTTTCTCCAACGGTTGATTCTAAATCCCATTGCCCACGTTCGGCGAATTCGACTTGAAGATCGCCCCATCTCTTCGGAGACTCGACCCGTTTGATGTCTTTGAACCATATTGCTTGTTTCTTAACTTTGTCAAAGACGATGGTGAAGGTTATGCTTAGAATCGGATAGGTGTGGGTTGAGCTTTCATAGATCGTAGTTTTTAGCAGCACAACAAACTCTCTCGGTCCATTGTACAGGACTTTGATGGGATCGGTGATGGCACCTCCATTGGTCTTGCGTCCTCCGTGTACGCTTGTGTTAAGGGCTCCTCCTTGTACATCTTCGTTCCAATTTCCTCCAATGCCGCTTGAGGTATAATCGCTGTAGAGCGCAAACGCCCAAGTGTTGTGGAAAGTGTCCTCGTGCCAGTATGTGATGTTGACGACCCAGCCCTCGACCCATTCGTATTCGGCAACGTAGTTGGGGTTTGGTGCCCATGGATCAGTTGTACTGTTGTAATCCAGGCCAACCTTTGTGTCATAGTCTATCATTTCGCCATACTTGGAGAAACCTATTGTCAAGTTCTTCTTTTGGAAGGGAAACAACACATAGGAGTCAGTAGATAAAACACCAGAGACGGTCATGTTATTGGAGTCATAACTGGATTTGCTTGCTCCTGCAAGGTAAGATTCCAGTAGAATTGTTGCGCCAATTGAGCATATCAGTATAGTTAGCAATGCTGACGCTTTAAGTTTAGTTTTTCTTTCCATTTTCATTCCTCTTTTATGTTCGGCTATGATAACGTGCCACGTTTATTAAAAACTTTTTAGTGGTTCTGATTCAGAATTAGAACAAATACCAGAAAATTGTTCAAACGAGAAGCCAGACTAATCAAAACGTTTTAACTCATTCATCTGCCTATATCTCAGAAGCAGAACCACATACCTGAAAATTGTCGAGAATAAGCGCATCTTGCTACGGCTCCCTTTCTTCCCATAATCTAGAAGAATTGGAACTTCAGCAACAACTCCTCCAGAACGTACTGCTTTGAGCAGTAATTCGAGAGAAGAAGCAAAACCCTCTGACTCTATAATGCTGTTTCTGAAATTGTCACGAAGACGCTTAAGCAAATCAGCCCTGAAACATCGAAAACCGCTAGTAGCATCTCTCACAGGCAAGCGACACAGTTTCCCAACCAAGAGATTGATTGCCCTGCTTAAGATCACGCGATGCAGAGGAACGTTCAACTGCATCCCACCCTTCACATAACGAGAACCAACAACGACGCTAGCCCTTCGCGCTGCAACCAACATATCCAACACATGCTTAGGATCATGAGTGTTGTCAGAATCCATGGTAACGACGAAGTCGTCGTCAAAAGCCTCGTTAGCAGCTGCGAGCAAACCAGTTTTGAGAGCTGCGCCTAAGCCCATATTGACTTTGTGCTCGAGGATCTCTATGGAATAGTCAGCTGATAGGTCCTTGAGAACTTCGCTTGTTCGATCGCAGCTTCCATCATTGACTGCAATTATCTTGTAGGGAATCTTGGGTCGCAGAACTTCATCTAGCGAATATACGAGTGGTTTGATGTTCTGCTCTTCGTTAAAACACGGTAGAACAATAAAGCATCTCATTTGACATTCACTCTGTCTGGCAACGATTGAAGCTTTGGCGAAAACAGAAAAGAGCTTTAAGGAGAGTTCAGTATCCGATTTAGAACTGCAACACTATCTGCTGGTTTTCTGAAAAAGCAAGATCCGACCAAGAGAAAGGTAACTCAGCGGAGTCTCACCAAGCTTGTAGTCTATTACTCTTGCCAGGAGAGCGGAACCCCAAGACAGGAATGACAACAGACCCGGAGTTGGCAGTCTCCTTCTGGAAATGAAATAGTAGACTCTTTTGTTGAAGGAAGCGGCATAATTCCTTAATCCTAGATAGGTTATCGGCAGAGACAGATCTACCGCCCGCCAGTAAACAAGATGTACATGAACTTTCCCTAACTCGTTAGCATATTGACGCATAGTTCTAATACGAAGATTCGATGTCCGTTTCTTTACCGCAAAACTGGGAGCCACTTCAAAGAGCAATATGTACCCGCCTTTTTTGGTAACTCGGGCAAATTCAAGAACCGCCTTTCTCCAGTCATCATCATCGAACATGTGTTGCAGGACGGTTACACAGTTAACCAAATCATACGTCTCATCAGCAACGTCAAGCCTAGAGACATTCATCACATGAAAATCCAGATTTTCCAGTTTCTCTTTCTCAGCATTCTTCCTGGCTAAGAGAATCATGTTTGGGCTTATATCAACGGCAGTTACTGAAGAGCATGTTTTGGCAAACATTATTGACCATTTTCCGGGGCCGCATCCTACGTCAAGAACCCTTGCAGACCGATCAAGCTTGATGACCTCCTTCACGACTTCCACAACAAAGTCTCTAGCTCTTCTGTCAGCATAATCTGCAAGTCGATTTCTTGCCGCCTTTTTCCATTTATCAGAACGGAGTTTTGCCCCTAGATCTTGGGCTTCGAGGGCCACAAAACTCCAATATCGCTCGATCTCATCTTCTTTCAAGGCAGCAGCCCCGGCGAAGTGATTCTCTGTCAGATGCGCGTCTTTTCTTAAACTCCCTGAGCTGAACAAGAGTCAAAGCACCTAGAGAACTGAAACTTCCCAAAGAAATCACTAAGCCAACATCAGCATACGTTTGGCCCGTATAATAGATGTCTAACGTGTAACTTCCAGTCGTATTTATGCGGAAGCTGTTGACAAGGGAGTAGGCTGGAGTTGAGGAAATTGTCTCTCTGCCTATAAAAACCTTCCAGAATGGATCATACGTGTCTGAGAAAACTAAGGTGAACGGTTCACTTGCATCAACATGTACCTTGAAGGTGCATGGATTCACCTTCTCAAAACTGACCGAAACTTGCGGACGAGAAGAGTTGAACAAGACATCTGGAGATAGGGAAGTCTCGCCCTCGTTAAGAGAATACAGCAACACTTCATCCAATTCGACAAGTCCGACGTTTCCAATACCAATAGTCGCGTTTCCGGCAGTCAGATTGAAAGGTCCCACTTCAGCCCATTCGTATCGGCTAGTTGAGCTATTGCAGGGAACAGACTGGATTTTATCGTTTACTTGGAAATACAGTACACCATGATCTGAACCTTTGCCCACTCTTGCGGCCAGCATGTACTTTCCTGTCCGCGGAATGGTCAAAGTTGATGATGCCGAAATCGTATCCGCAGAATATGCCTCTAATTCCCATATGCTCACACGGCCAAAGTTCGAAAAACCTGTGACAAGTATTCGAAATTTGCTCGTCTCCACAAGTTCAGAGAATTCATGAACCCTTGTAAGCTCTGTATTTCCAGCGACGATTGCCTGATCTATCCAGCAGGTCCCGTTCCATGTTTGCACGGCATAGTCAGTAGCATACGCGTTTTCAAAAACAACTCGAACACCGCGAAGTCTCTGCGTAGTATTCCACGTTAACTCTAGCCATTGCGGCAGTACATCCTTTTCCGAGGTCCACCTTGAACGCAGATCCCCGTCAATTGCGCGCCTTGCCTCCATGAACTCAGTTTCAGAGGTTACGTTTGCACTCGCTGAGGGGGCAATGTTCAGTCCCGAACTTTCTGAACGAATCACATATCCATTGTATGGGCTTACCGTCCAATACCAATTACCACCAGAAACGTTCAGAAAAGTGTTTTCCGCTTCCAACAAATAGAGAAATCTACCCTGATAACTCTGCAAGTGGTTCACTATCTTACCTATCTGAGATTCAAGACTTGAAGGCTTAACGACTGCAATAGCATCTACGTCATTGTACCCTGTTCCATCGTTTTCCAGTGTGACAATATGCTTACCTCTATTGAGATCTAGGGTTGCCATGTTTACCCAATCGAGCTTGGACATCAAAGGAAAATTCGAACGAATTTCGCGGACAGGTTCACCATCGACAGAGAGTCGCAACTGACCGCGAGAGGGGGCAAAACCAATCCTCAAGAGTATATCATAAGATCCGTCATTGCCTACTTCAAATGGAATATCGATCTTGTTTTTTCCTACGGTCGTAAGTATGTCCCCGCCCAGAACAAGCGCGCCTATTATCCTCCATGAAGGCCACCTTACCCAATATCCTGTCATGTTTGAACCTGAAAACCCACAATCTCCTGCATGAATCACAACCGCGTCTTTGCCCAACGAAATCATTGCTAGATCTAGCAAGTTAGAGTTTGCCAAGCAAAACATCTGTGCTTCATCAATCATCCGATAAAGAGTAGCATCATCTTCAATGGACTCTGGGGCACATGTTAAGATGGTTTTGCTCAAATCAAAGCTTTCAATCTTGCATAATGCGTCGAATGATTCAAAGCCTCCCACAAGGAACATGGACTGATTTGTCGCAAATATTCTGGGAGTGGCGTATTCATTCCGAAGAATTATTTCTGATTCATTGCGCTCAACGAAGAAACCTTTTTGGTTCAGGAAAAATGCGCGAGTTTGATTAGTTATGTAAGAGGGAATGACTACATAGTCATAGGCAAATGCCCCTAGAATCTTCAATAAGTTGTCACTAAGATGCCCTCTAGCCAAGCGAAATCTCAAGTAGTCAACGAATTGCCGTGATTTGAAATTCCATCCACCATTCTGAAGTGTCGGCTTGTCATGTATGAATGAGCTTTCAGAACCTATGTCATGGCTCCAGCCTAATGTCGTCAACATTCCACCAGACGCAAAATCAGACTCACCACTTGATGGATTATACCACTCAGATGGACCAGAACAAACTGAGATTATCTTGTAGTCGCCATGCTGAGAAGCAAGCCACTCATATGCAGATAGATACTGCTCAGAAGGAGTGTAAACTTGCAGACCTTCTGCGAAAAAGAAAAAGCAAGAAAGAAAACCGCTTAGCAGGATGAAAACTAGCAAAATTACGCTTAGCCCATAGACGACCTTGCGTGATTTCTTGAGAAGACTATTCAAGAGGTCAACTGTGACAACTAGCTTCCTAATCTTTGAAGATTTGTTGTTTTTCACCTTCACCTTGAAATATCCGTCAAAACCACGTGCAAAGGATTTTCCTTCAACATATCTTGCCAAGTAATAGACCAAAATCGAAACAAAGAACGCGTCAGAGAAAATGGCCATAACGATCCATCGGTTGGCCGCTCTGAAGATTGCAAAATGGGGAACGTTAGTCCACGCCCAAACAAAAAATTGCCCAAATGGCGGGTAAGGACCTTTTGCTAGGAAAACAGAAATCACCGTAGAAAAGGCAAAGAAAACAGTGTAGCGGTCTCTTCGAACAAGAAGTGTGCCATATGCAAGGAGGAGGACGCCAAGCAAGAAAACACTAACTGGAAAGTCAGGCAGACCCAAGCCAGAATATACATCAACTACGTTGACGTACCCCCATTTTTCCACCGCCCTCAAGGTGAATGCGTCAGTGACATTCGCATAGCTGGCGCCAAGAGAATCTTCAATCGGATACATATACGAAGGAAGTAAATAGGGTGCCCGAATGTTGACAAAGAATGGGATTAGAAAGAAACTAGACAGTAGAAAAACAAGGACTGACGAGACTGCTGAAACTCTGAGCAGCTTGTAGAAACGCACTTTGAATCTTTCACTCTTTGATGAATAGAATAAGAAGAAAAGAACGAAGATTGTCAGAAAGACGCCGTAGATCACTATGCATTCTGGATGAAAACCTGTGATAAACAGACTTAGACCAACACTTGACAACACAATGTCTCTGAGTTTGCCAGTGTTCAAAGCATTGTCAACTAAGATGAATATTAATGGGGCTAAAGCATAGCTGAAGACAATGTCTACATGCGCTTCAGTCAGCTGCGAAAAAAGCCACTGATTCAGAATGTAAAACAGAGAGGCAGAAAGAGCAGCAATGTGTTTACGAGTATACCTGTAAGCAAAAAAATACATCGAAAACCCCGCAGCTAAATAAGAAAGATACATAGAGACTTTCACAGTCCACGAAGGAGATCTGAAGATCCAGTAGAACACCATAAAGAAAAAGTCCATAGAGTTTATTCCCTCGACGAAACCGAAAGAGTGTTCACGCCACAAGTATAGCCATCTGAAATCCTTTCCAAACAAGTAGGCTCTAGACACAAAGCCAATTACATCCCCGCCACCAGGCCAATCTGGGGAAAACAGATTTCGAAATATCATTGTGGAAACGAGCACCAGAATTGCAGAATTAAATATGGCCCATTTGCTTGCCGTCAGCTTGTTTTTCAGCGTCCCGATCCCGCTTTTCCTTACGGAATCAGAAAATAGTTGAGCAAAGATCCCCGCAAAATAAGCCACAACCTCTAAGGTCTTCATTACGGTAAAACTGAACAGGAATGCTACGTTTCTGAATGCGTGTCCGGTGATTTTTAATGATTCAAACCGTATGCTAGTGTATCTCACGACGGTTTTCCTAGGTCCTTTTTTCATCAATGCCGGAAGATTCAGGCCATAATAGTATGCCTTGGACAAAATGCTACGCATAGAAGGAGCGCCCTCAAAATGAAATATCACCGAGTCTATCTTGTCGATCTTGCAGCCCATTTTCCTGAATCTTTGAGTTAAGTCGAAATCCTCGCCAACGACTAGTTCTTCGTCATATCCACCTGCTTCAAGAAACGGTATCTTTCTAAAGAAGCGAGGAGCATCCATCAACTCGGTTAAGTTAGATAAGGACTCTCGTTCGATTCTGCGACATTCACCCAACCGACTTTCGCTAGTGGCTCTCAACGGTATGACAACTGCATCCGCCTCTGTCTTCAAAGATTTGCTCACGCACTCTTCGACCACTTTTGAAGCTAGCGTCATGTCTGAATCAATGAAGAGTAGGAATTCGCCGAGAGCCCGTCTAGCTGCATAGTTCTTCGCCGCGCTTCTCTCTTGAGTTACAAACAAAACCTTTGCATTGAACTCTTTGGCCATTTGCACTGTGTTATCCTTGCTGTGACGATCTACTACTATAGTCTCGATCTTCTTGTAAGCTTGATTACTTATCGACTGCAAACATTGTCTAATGGTGCTTTGCGAATTGTATGTAGGAACTATTATCGAAACCAGTGGTCTTTCTTCGAACTTCTCCAATCAAACGTCCTCGCAAGCGAGTTCAGATGCTTAACTTATGAGCCTTGTTTCAAAAGTCGAATAATGTTCGGTTTCGGAACTAGAATGCCCACTATCTTCTGAACAGTCCAAACCGCTTGGGAGTTTGATCTCCAGTGCCGAGTCTGTATGCTTTGTGAAGCTCGAATTTTGAACCGCATCCCTTGCACTGCACGTAGGCATAGTCGCGTTTTAACCCGACCCAAAATCCTTGTATACACTTGCATTTAGGGCATGCTTTGAAGCAGTTAAGTGCCTCTTCAATCTCCTGCAGATTCACGCGTTCCCCAGTCTCCAATAAATGCTTCTCATTTGAAGATTTATCAGTTTTGGTGTTGGCTCCAATGGGTAGTAGGAACGAAACGATTTATTAGCTCAAGACCTATACGAATGGCAGAAAGATCATGAAGGTACAGATGTTCACTGTCGGAGCACTCTTCACAAACTGTTACGTCTCAAGCTGCGAAAAAACAAAGGAAGCAGTTATCATCGACCCCGGTTTTGATGACTACTCTGAAGCAGAAAGAATCTTCAAGTACATAGATACGAATGCCCTGAAACTAAGATATATCGTTGACACGCATGGTCATCCAGATCACGTATGCGGAAATGGAATTGTCAAGGAGAAGTTTCATGCACCTATTTTGATTCATGAATTGGATGCGCACATGCTGGGTGAATCGAGTAGAGAAGGCGGCCAATTTTTCGGTTTTGAGAATTTCTCGCCAGAAGCTGATGTGCTGCTACGAGAAGGAGACGCTGTGAAGTTTGGACTAACAACGCTCAGGGTCATCCTTACTCCAGGCCATAGCCGTGGCAGCATATCACTCTTAGGCGACCATGAGGTTTTTAGTGGGGACACTTTGTTTTCAGGCTCAATTGGAAGAACGGATTTTCCAGGGGGGTCTGAGTCTGATATGAGGCGTTCTTTGAAGAAGCTGGCTTGCTTGCCCGAAAGCCTTGTTGTTTACACTGGACACGGGCCTACGACCACAATAGGCGAAGAAAAACGTAGCAACCCATTTCTTCAGAGCTTATAGTTAGATCGAATTTCTGAAAAGATCCTCTTCGCTTGGAATGAATAGCTCTTGTACATTGGACTTCTCGCTAAATTCCACAAGACCATCTAGTCCTTTGAAGATGACCACTGGTCTTGCCTCTTCAGCCTGTCCCATTAGTAGTTCTGCTGCAGCGGCAAGTTCATCAACGACTGCAACGTTTTTCACTTTGAGAACTTCTCCGAAAAGGTCCTGTTTTCCTCTATAATCCTTGAAGGGCTTGATTCCAGCCATGCCAATGGCGAAGTTCACTTGCCCGCGCCTGAAAGGGCGACTGTAAGTGTCACAAACGATCACTGCAACGTTTTTGCCAGTCAATTTCCCAATCTTTTCACGGCATCTTTCTGCTGAGGTGTCAGGATTCTCTGGTAATAATGCAAAGTTGCCAATGCCTTCCACGTTTGACTTGTCTATTCCTGCATTTATGCAAACCAGACCGCGCTTGTCTTCAACCAGAATTATGTCACGCGAGACTTTGACTATCCTTCTCGTGTCCCTCAAGACAAGCTCAACAAACTTCTCGTTTTTTCCCGTCATCTTCGCAATCTCCCTTGCCCTTTTTGACGGTACAACCGCCTTTAGCTCAACAACTTTTCCCTCAGCTTTGGAAAGAATTTTCTGAGCAATGACAATAATATCCCTGTCCTCAAGTTTCAAACCGTCTTTCAAAACCACGTCAACAATGATTCTTGCTATCTCATCGCCTGGCTTTATCAACGGAAAATTCTCCAGAGCAACCGCCTCGAAGCGTCTCAAACGTTTTCCTCCTTATCGACCTCTACGATGTACTTTTGCTTCGTTAAATCCCTTGCTAGTTTCTCCATCATAGAAGAAACGTAGCAGTTCAGATTTTGAAGTTTTATTTGAAATTCATAATGCTTAAGCTGACACCGACTAGAGGGTTAGTACTAGCTTTAATTTAGAATGGATGCGAGATCATGAGAAGACAGTCAAAACCACTCATTGTTCTGTTAGTCTTGGTTGTGAGTACTTTTAGTTTTGCAAATAGAACGTTATTCCAAGACGTGAAGGCAACGTATGTTGAAGGGCCAATTACGCAAGATACTACGTGGAATTTGGTGAACAGCCCATTTGTGGTGTCAAAGAATGTAGTAGTCTCCACATCGGCGACCTTGTTCATAGAAGCTGGTGTTGAGGTAAGATTCGGAGGAAATTTCTCTATAAAAGTGGATGGACGACTAATTGCAAATGGCACAAACGCCAAGCCAATAACTTTCACGTCGGACAGACTTACACCAGACGTTGGAGATTGGAGTACAATTTTGCTAAGTGGAACGCAACAGTCTTCGCTGACATACTGCAAGATTGAGTATGGAACCAGTGGAATAACGTTGGAAAGCGGCGGTTTGGTCATCCTGAACAGCTTTGTAAGATACAATTCGGGAAACGGTATCACCATACTCAATGGCGACTTCACAGCCGAGTATAATGAATTCGCCGGTAACATCGGAAGCGGCGTCTACATAGCTGGATGCAATCGTGCCATCGTGGAGAACAATAACCTAACTTCAAACGGAGACGGAATTGCGTTAACAGGAGACCCAACTTCTCAAATAACCATTGAGCATAACCGCTTCTCATTCAACAGCCACAGCGGAATGACCCTAGAGGCTACAGCTTACGACAACACGCTCATTCTCTACAACACGTTTTCAGCTAACTTCTACGGATTCTACGTATCCTCAGACGTAAGCACGAACATCACCAAGAATTACTTATCAAACAACACGGCCGGCATTTTCTACGACAGAGGAACCAATCACCAAGCCCACTTCAACGACATCTACGACAACGGCTTAGGCATGGATATCATTGGCGTAGCCACGGTTGACGCAACATACAATTATTGGGGCGACAAGAGCGGGCCCTACCATGAATCGTTGAACCCCCGAGGAGACGGAAATCCCATAAGAGGCGACGGAATAAACCTAGACTTCATATTCTTCTTATCAGCCCCTATTGGCTACAGCAACCAGCGACCTATCGCAACTCTTTGGGCAGACAAACTCAGGGTCGCTCGGAACCAAGAAGTCACATTCGTCGGCGCTGACTCGCACGATGACGGACGCGTTGACCAATACTTCTTCGATTTTGGTGATGGAGCAAACAGCGGATGGACCACACTGTCTATTTTTAATCACATGTACTCTTCACTTGGCACTTATGCCGCAAGTTTGACAGTGATAGACGATTTCAACGTCACAAGCCAAAACATTGCCACAACAACGATAACAGTTCAGAATATTGCAGCGCTCATTGTGTCCACAACTATCAGCAACGAAGTAGTCAACTTCAATCAAGAAGTCTCAGTTACCGTTCACGTGACAAATGGAGCAACTCCTATAGAAAGCGCAACCGTCACATTGTTTTCAGTAAAAGGTGGAAGCTTCGCACCACTGTTAGGCCTGACGAATTCAACAGGGTACTTCACAACAAAATTCACAGCCCCCGACGTTACAGAAATAAGCAACATCAGAATAATTGCAAGGGCCAACGCAACTGGGTATGCAGATGGCTCTGATTTCAGGTATCTGAAGGTTCTTCCACCTCTCCTGGTGCAGATCGCTGCCGACCCCGCAACAATCATTTCAGAAACAACGTCGACCATAACCGCCGAAGTAACCTACACAGAAATGCCAATCGCCGGAGCAACAGTCACAATCTCATCAAGCCTGGGAGGAAGCTTTTCCAACACAACCGAAATCACAGATCCCAACGGAAACGCCGAGTTTATTTTCACAGCTCCATCAATAACGGCTCGTGAAGGCGCAAACACCCTCATTACAGTAGCCGCAAACAAGAATGGACTCGTCGGTAGCGAAAAACAAACAACAATCGCAATAACACCTAAACTACTAATAGTTCGAATCGCCGCGCAACCAAACGCGACGATTTCTGAAGAGAAAGCAAACGTGACCGTTCACGTGGCATATTCCTATGACATGAGGCCCATCACAGCTGCGAATGTCACCGTTGAATCTAAAGATGGTGGGAACTTCTCCACAACAACAGGATTAACTGATTCCGATGGCAACGCTACATTCGCTTTCGCAGCGCCACAAGTTAATGCGCCCACCGACGTTATCATTTCTGCTCTAGCCATAAAACAGGGGTACGCCGACGAACAGAGCCAGTTGATAATTGTGGTCAACCCAGGAGCCCTAGTCTTGGAGATTAATGCGAGTTCAGAGACTGTCGTATCAGGCCAGACGGCTGTTATCAACGCGTACGTTGCCTGCAACGCAACACCTATTGCTAATGCTTCAGTCACCATGTCATCAAACTACGGAAACTTCTCCACAGCAACGGGAATCACTGATTCAGAAGGTCAATGCACGTTCCTTTACAATGCCCCAAATACAATAGCACAGCTACCTGTTGTTCTAGTTGCCAATGCAACCAAAAATGGCTACGTTAGCGCTGGAAACCAGACTGCACTGACTGTTACGCCTGAAACTGCTTTGCAGGGTGGAGGTGGCTTACCCTTGACAACTATACTTCTGATAATTATTCCGATAGTAGCCGTGGTAGTAGTCGTTGCTTTGGTCAAGTTGAAGGTTCTCTCGTTCTCCTTTAAAGGGGAGGAAGAGTGATGCTGATGTATCGTAAGACGCAATATTTAATAGACTGGACATATCAATATTAAGGGCACAGGAGAAATGCGATGAAGAAGCTGCTACCCACACAAGCACTGGCCAAGTTGAAAGGAGTCAGAATTAGGTTCCATTTCAAGAAACGCGAGCAAGTTTCGATCCCACTGCCTCCGCCAAAACCAGTGCCTAGAGGTTTCAAAATCATCGAGAAATACCCGCTTTACGAACCATTCGCCCACGTGGCTATCGCACAAAACCCGAAAACGGGCGAATACAAGTACATAATGGACGAGCTTCAGCTTGATCCACTCGAAAGAGGCGTCTACCATCGAATTCTCGAAATACTGCTGGCAGAGATAGAATCACCAAAAGAAAAGATTCTCGATCCGAGGAAATTCTTCGCTGAAGAAGCAAAGAAAATCGTTGACAAATATCGCATAAGCCTAGGATGGCTTCCGGACGTTTCATGGTACAAGATCCTCTACCACGCCGAAAGAGATCTAGTAGGATTCGGTCGAATCGACCCCTTCATGCGAGATCCCAACATCGAAGACATCTCATGCGACGGAGTCAGTAGGCCAGTCTACATTTGGCACAGAAACTACGAAAGCCTCGAAACAAACATCGAATTCGAAAATGACGAAGAACTTGACAACATGGTCGGCAAGCTAGTACACATGGCAGGAAAACACGTAAGCTCAGCCTTCCCCATAGTTGATGCCTCTCTGCCTGGAAAACACAGACTAGCAGTCTGCTACAGACGCGAGATCACACCTTTCGGAACAGCTTTCACCATAAGAAAGTTCAGAGAAGACCCCTATTCAATGATAGATCTGATAAACATAGGAACCTTCTCAGAAGAGATGGCGGCCTATTTCTGGGTATGCCTTGAAAACAGAGCCTCAATAATGGTTTTAGGCGGAACGGCAGCAGGAAAGACTACAGCCCTAAACGCCTTGGCATGCCTAATCAGGCCTGGAAGCAAAATAATCACTATAGAAGAGACAGCTGAGCTCAACTTGCCGCATGATAACTGGGTTTCGCTCATAGCTAGGCAAAGCTACGGTCTAGGTGGAAGCAGCGTTGGCGAAGTGGCGCTCTTTGACCTTGTCAAAACCTCGATGAGACATCGTCCAGACATACTGATCGTAGGCGAGGTAAGAGGCCAAGAAGCCTATGTTCTATTCCAAGCATTAGCCACAGGACACGGTGGCATGTGCACGATGCACGCTGAAGACTTAGGGTCAGCAATCAAACGTCTAACGCAAAAACCCATGGAGATTGCACCAGCCTACATCCCTTTGATGAACATCGTCATGTCCGTTCAGAGAGTTCACCTCATCAAAGGCACGGAGAAGAAAGCCTACAGGCGCGTGATGAGTGTCAATGAGATCGCCGACTACGAAGACTATAGGTGTACTTTCAGATGGCAACCGGCAAAAGATGAGCAGTTGTCAACGTTCGACAAGAGTGTATTGTTGGCATCAATTTCTGAACGCGTTGGCACAACCAAGAAGGATCTGATCAACGAGATAGACAGACGGAGGCAAGTCCTGCATTGGATGCGAGAACGCAATATCAGAAGTTACAAGGACGTTGCTGCAATAATTGCAGAATACTGTGCCAGACCAAAACAGATTTATGAAAAGGTTCTGGCAGGGGAGGAGGTCAAGGCAATTGCCTTTTCTAAGAACCCTTGAGGCGTGGTCCTTCAGGATCTTTGGAAGAGCAGCCCCTTCCTTCCTAAAGCACATTTTCGAGTTTAAGGACTGCTTGGAAAGAGCCAAAATCAAAATTTACCCAGAAACTTACGTTTCATTGATGTTCTTTATTGCAGTACTGACACTTCCCGTATCAATAATATCCATCATAATCATGGCCCTCTACGGTTTTATGCCAATAATCTTTTTGATTCCGCTTCCAGCCTACGTCATGATAGGATTTCTGCTCATACCCATTTCTAGAGCTGGGGATAGAGCAAGCAACCTAGAAAGAGAGATGCCGTTTGCATCTGCTTACATCAGCGTTATGGCTTCTGGTGGTATAGCGCCGTACACGAGTTTCAAGCGGCTCGCAGAAGTTGAACTGATGCCAGCTATGAGAGGCGAGGCCAGAGAGATAATAAAGGATGTTGAGATTTTCGGAATCGATCCGCTTAGCGCGATTGAAAGTGCAGCAAAGAAGAACCCACTTGACATTTTCAAAGATTTCCTATCAGGGTATGCTTCGACAGTCATCATCGGCGGAGACATCGGACATTTCCTCGAAAGAAAAGCTGAAGACATCTTCAAGTCAAGAGCCATGCGTGTCAAAGCCGCAGCTGAAAGGCTCGGAATGCTGCTGGAAACTTTCATAATTGTTATGGTCCTGATGTCGCTTTGCTTCTACATTCTGTTCACTGTAGAATCCATCTATAGCGTTGGTGGCATCTCGATGTATTCAAGCATAATCCTGTACACGTACGTGTTCACTCCGATGCTCTCAATGATGTTCATCTATTTGGCACATAGCATGCAGCCCAAAACTCCTGTGGTCGAGATGCGGCCGTACAAGGTTTTCGGAATATGCAGTGCCATAGCAATGGTAATCTTCCTACTGCTGACAAACTTCATGGGATATGTCGAAGTGCCCTTCTTCAGTTCATTACGCACCATAATTGATTTGCCAGTGGCAACTGCAGTAGCCTTATTCATCGCAACGGCACCAGCCGCCATAGTGAACAGCAAACTCTCAAAAAAGAAGAACAGCATTGAACTAGGCATAAACAGTTTCCTGAGAGACCTGACAGAAGTTAGGAAAACTGGTTTGTCTCCGGAAAAGTGCATTGAAAGCCTTTCAAACCGGGACTACGGCGAATTCACGAAGGAATTGCGCAAGATCAGTTCAGAGATTTCCTGGGGTTTGCCAGTGAAGAAGGTAATCATGGATTTTGTCAAGAGAACCCGAAGTTGGATGACTCAGATCATCATGTTCCTACTTGTGGAAACAATAGATGTCGGCGGTGGCACAATCGCCATGATCGAGTCGCTGGCGAGATTCAATAATTTGACTCATGAGGTTGAGAAAGAGAAGAAAATGGCGGTACGTCCTTACATAATGATGCCCTATTTTGCAGCGATACTACTCGTGGCTACGACGACAATGATGATAGGATTCACATCAAGCACTCTCAGCGTAGGTGCGCCAGGTCAAGCGACGGGCGGCGGAAAAGACATGGGCCCAATGATAACGACGTTCGTAACGTCGTGCATCTTCCACAGCTATCTCATAGGCATAGTGGCAGGTAAGATCAGCGAAGAATCGGTTGCAGCAGGCTTCAAGCATGCAGCACTCCTCGTGATAATCGCAGTAGTAGCTGCGAAAGTGGTTCCAATGGTAATCCACTTCTAAAGGGAGGACAAATGACGACAAACAGAATTCGGCTTTGCACACTTAGGAAAGACAGAAAAGGGATTAGCCCCGCGATTTCGTCAGTCATACTTACGAGCGCTGTGGTCGTGATGCTTCTTGTCACGGTTGCTTTTTCAAACAACTTCCTGAACGCTCGTATAGCAGAGAACGAATTCGGAGCCGTAAAACAGTTCATGCAGACAGTTGCGCTTCAGATAGACGATGTGGCATGGACTATTGGACGCACTCAGACAGTTCGTTATGCAAGCAGGTTTGGTCTTGTTAACTTTGAGTCTACGGCTTTGAACTACACGATTTTAGTGAATGACAACCCAATTGCCAACTTCAGCGCAGGTATTCTCCTTTTCAATATGCCCACAGGAAAATACAACATGGGAAACGGTTACACTGAGCGAATCACCCCCTCCTCAGACAGATCCTTTCTTCAGAAAGGAACGTCGGCACCAGTCAATCATGTTTTTGTGATTGAAAAGATCCCGATGAATGATGGTAGCTACATCAGAGTGGTGGTTGCGCCTTCTGTAAGGATGCTGAATTCAACAATAATAACGAGCAATGCCACGAAGAACTACTACAAGTTCTACCTGCCCATTCTTTCATCAGGAGTTAGTCCTCGCTACTCTCAATCTGTAACACTGGTAGGAAGCAGAGTCTTGGTTGAGATGGAGGGCACGGTCAGTAAGATCAAAGTGCGTGTCGATTTTCCCAAGGCTAGCCTAGGATTTGACAATGACTTTTTCAAGTTCAACAAGATAGAAGAGGAGATTAATGTTCCTAGTGGATCGATTATGGAGTTTTACACAGGCGAGGTGATTGTTTCGCTAGGGCTACAGATCTAGCGATTTTGGGGGGACATGAGTGCCGCACGTTACAATTGAGTATATGATCATGATGCCCATACTAATAATGCAGATTTTTCTCTTTCCCTTGACGGCAAGTTGGCTCATGAATATTTGGGTAGATTCACGCAGAACGCTTGCCCTCCAAGATGTTGCCAGCCATTTAGGAAGCGCAATACAGCAATTGTATTTCTCCCTAAACCATGACACAATATCAGCAGGAACAACAACCTATTCGCCGGGACTTCCTCCCTTCATAGAGGATTTGCCATACGTAGGAAACGCAACGCTACGAACAGTCCTAGAGCAACCATTAAACTCAAGCAATATTCTTGACTTAACTGTTCGACTTATCTCAACGAGAACGTCGGTAACCACGTCTGTAGTCTTGGGTCCTAATGTCTCTTGGAAATCATCCTTGTTCATTGGTAATTCTACAAATGCGATCGTGGCTGCCCAGAAGTTTTCAAACGGAACCATCAGTCTGAGCTTTGGGAATTAGAGGAGACCTGAAAAATGGCTGGATCAACTATAGATCATCTGGTTTCGGTTACAGTTTTTCTGGCGGCGATACTGCTTTTCATCAGCCTCTTCAACCAGACCATCCAGACAGCAATCATATATCAGCGTCACAGATACCTTGCAACCAAATGCAGCGACTTGCTTGACAACATCTTGCTCAATCCTGGCTATCCTATTGAGTGGGGAAAAGGCAACAATACCCCCACAAGCTTCGGACTGCAAGACCCAGAATTCACCCAATACAGGCTCAGCCCATTCTCGCTCATGCGGCTACAATCTTTGACTGGGATTCCGTTCACTTATCCAAGAACGGGAACGACATACAGCAACTTTAGTACCGGATTCGGCAACTTTCTCTTCGTGCCTTACACTACAGCGCTCAATTACTCGACAGTAGCGCGACTGCTTGGGACGAACAATACATTTGGATTCCAACTCTCGATAACACCGATAGTAACGGTTTCGGTTGAAGAAACGCATGCGGCAAACCCATTGACACTTACTATCAACGTAAAAGGCCCTGGGTTCCCACTCTCGAATGCAAATGTAAGCTACTGTTACTTGAAAGTTAATGACAAAGGCGGACAAAAGAATCCCTCTTACTTAAGCCAATTTGGGACAACCTATACAGATGATAAAGGCTCAGCAGTTGTGAATATTCCAGATACTGATGCAACCACTGCTTACGCATTCATTGCTTATGCATACATAAGCGGGCTTGTCGGAACAGGTTATCATGAACGTGTGAGTGGTGATACCCAATACGTACTTCCTCTCATTGACAGTTTTGAAGATAAGCGAGTCCTGCTTGTGCACAGCTACAATGTGCATGATTTCGGGCCGCCAGAGTCGTCAGTCTTCTTCAATGCAACTTTCGTACTCTTGACCGAGGATTTTACATTACGTGAGATGCCCATGGAGAATTCTACAGGGAAACTCGGCAAGGTTGTCTATGGACAAGGAACGGACAAGCAATGGTCTAATGTCACTATTCCAACCTATAACCCAGGAATCCTCGTAGTCACATATCAAAGTAACAACGAGTATGGCGTGGTTTTGATGCCTTGGGGAATAGGCTCTATGGCTTTTCCCATCTCATTTGGCACAGTCCCAATTGAAAGAGAATGGGTAGCCACCGACATGAGACAAGTTCTCGTCAACGGCATCGCTTACCAGGTCAAGCTTGCATTGTGGAGTCTGGGAGGCTATCAGGTGATAAGCTAAGATGATGCGTACAATTGAGGTTCTGCTCGTAATCATCACCATAACCGCAGCCTTCTTGATATCTTCGCTGTTCGCCATTTTGCCTTCACCACGCCAGGTCTCACCAATAAACCTTCGAAGACTAGCCTTGACAACGCTTCAAGCGCTAGACGTGGACTACGACCTGAGCACAACAGTTTTCAAAGCATCTAATGATCCCGCATGGGGGCAACTTCAAATCGCGCTCTCTGCCTGCTTGCCTCCAAATATCGTTTACAACTTGACTATTTACGACGTATTAACCGGTGGAGCGCAGCTTTACAGCGTAACGAAGTCCATTTCAAATGCTGAAAACTTGGGCGTCGGCTCAGACTCTTCTTCCTACCTAGTTGCTTCTTCTAACGTGACTTTTAATGTCACTCCGGAAAAGATCGGAGAACATGGAGGCGGTGGAACACTCTACATATTGAATTGCAGCGACGCCAACGGTTGGTGGATCACTGGATACACCACCCAGATGCTGGCTGAGGATTTGTATAGTCTGCTTTCACCGTATTTCCAAGTGACAGTAGTGGTGCAGAATACGACACAGCTTGGACAGATACTGAACGGCACAAAGATCTCGGCTTCGCCGTATGAAAACGTGACGAGCGCAGTCGTAGTGAACACGTGCGGAGAAACAGTGCCCATACCAGCAGGCTACTATGCAACGCAAGGTTCAGCGGATTCCTACGCGAAATACTGTTACATTCTGGGACAGAGAGTCCGCCAATACAACTGGACATGGGTGAGCATAGTAGGCTATCCACTGTATTACGTGTGCAACACAGGCCTGTTTCCAAATGACCAGAACAATTGGGGAATCTACGGGATGAAATGCGTTGCGTCAGGGGGGCTTAACTCGTTTCTGGAAGGTTTGAATGGCGAATCATACGCTTATAATGGCAATTGGATCACGGCGGAATTGGCAGGCACGGTTCACCTTTCATCTCAGGCACTGTATTACTGCAACTACTATGGCGTTTATCCTTCCACGTATCATACGGCAACTAGAGCCCTGCCCGATTCCATACTAAGCAGATACAACCTCATCGTAACGTCGTATATTCTTGATAAAGTGGACACTTGGATTCCTGGCGCGTTTTACAGGCACACGGTTTCCGGTGGTTTTCTGGCTTTAGGCTTGACGAGGACTCCAGACATCAGGCTGACTGCCCTTGGACTTCTGTGCGATTATAAGCCGAGACTATACCGTTCCGCATATACCGCTAACGGAACTTCAAGGCTTGTTGTTCTGCAACTTGGGCAGGTGGGAGGTGTCTAACATTGAACAGTAGAGGCCAGTTTTCCATCATTGCAGCCTTGCTTGTTGCCGTCATCCTCATAGCAACCGTCATAGTCACCTATTCGACCATACGCAGTAGTCAGGTCAAAGATCAGCCGCCGATTCAAAGTGCAATAGACGAAACTAATTTTGCTTTGAAACAGATCTTGGGCTTCACTGTGGGCTATTACGGTTCAATTCTGCAAGTCACTGGAAACTCGTCTTATGCGAAAACGCTTGCGATAGACTATCTCCAATCTGGACTCGTTAATATTGGGAATATGCATCCTGATTGGGGAATATCATTCAATGTGAGCAAATCGGACCTTTACACGTACTGGTTCACAAATACAAGCTATAGTAGTGGCAACTTGGCAGTAAAATACAATCTGACAGGTCTCGGAATTTCTGGAATAACCTATGAAACTTCATGTAAGCTCAGCGTCAGTGTCATGAACACCGTGGGCAATCAGGCAACCCTAAACATAACGAAGGACGAAGACGAGCCGGTGATAAATCTTGGAAGAAGTAACTTCAAATTCTACCGCTACGAAACGGCGAACTCGACTTGGGGACTAACCAAGCCAAGCACTGAACCGATAGCTTATGCAAACGGCACATATCAGATTGACATCCCTTCAGGGATAGACCCCTATTCTTACGTCGTCCAAGTGGAAGACCCGAGAGGCATAGTAGTCGTAGCTTCATCGTTCAGCCAATACATCTGTGCGATGAACTGGATCCCAAATGAAGGAAGCAAATACGCTGTGGTGGGGAGTACGCCTGAAATTCTGGGCCCTTCAGACGCCAACTATACGACGGTCGGAAAATCAGCTACCTGTGAAGCCTCCAAATATCAAGGAGGAACAGCCATCATCAGGCAAGTATACTTTAACATCTCATATTATGGCAGTGTTTCAGGAACGTTGGAATGGTACTATCGACTAGACGGCGGCGCATGGAACAAGATTGAGGACCTGCCTCAAGGAGGAACTGCAACGTCTCCATTGACAAGAGGCCACAATGCGACTGGGCTGGGGCCGTCATGGACATGGACTAACTTGAACACGACGGACATTCGGTTCATGAATAATGATAATGGTCCGGCTGAAAATGCTTACGTTGATGCTATTCATGTGACAGTTCTGGTTCAGGTCGCTGGTAACTACTCCACTATACCGAATTCGATTCTTTCTGTCGAGCTGCTGCAGAATGGGACGATGCGATGGCTTGGGCAGAACTTAGCGCTAGCGGCACAAGCGAAGCCGATTCCACCTATACCGGTAAAATCAATTCACGTGAACCAGACCGTGAATGGCGTGAGCCGCGAGGTGCCGTTCCAAATAGAAGACTGGGCATCAGACTATCGGATTCCGTTGGGCTTGACCAACAATGCGAGCGTCTTCAGCAGTAGAACGATGCTGGTCTTCTTGGCAACGCCTAACGTTTCGCAAGTCACGATATGGTGGAATGGAAGCGACACGGCAACCCAGACGCCTTACGCCTTCACAAACCGATATTTCACAGGAGACAATCCTTCTTCTGGAAGACTCACCAACGGCATATTGACTCTCCAGTTTGGCAGCGGGTTCTTGGTGGATTCTACTGTGGGAACCTCAACGTGTAATGCCAAATTCATGCGAATCAACAATGAGGATAGCGTCTACGGTTCAAGTCTGGCTTACGTGATCACGGGAGGAATCGTGAGAGACATAATTCATCAAGAAGCTGAATGGAACGACGGTGCCAATAACTGCCCAAACCTCTATGCACACATCGTGCTGACCCTGCCAGCCAATGCGACCTACTACACCTACCAATTAAGGCTGATGTTTGTGCAATCACAAAAGAACAGAACTATCACAGAAATACGCCCAATCAGAACCGTTACCTCTCCAACAAGCCTACCCCAAACGGAAAATGGGACTACAAACGGAGTTCCGAATGTGTCGAACAACATAGGCTCTTTCTACAATCTCTCTGCTCCGTATTGGGCACATCATTGGAGCCAGTTCATCAACGGGACGAAAGGATCTGGAATAATGTTCACCGATAGCCATAACGAGAGACTCTACTACTTTGACAAGATGACTGCAAGCGCTACAGGAGCTCTGAAAGTCTCAGACTCCTCTGAGAGGAAAATCGAGTTTTGTCCGATAACTTTGACTACGCTCTACAACTTCACGTCAGCTTTGGACATAATGTGGAACGGTGCAGTGGTGACGTTCGACGGCTCGTTGCCCATCTACAAGGATGAAGGTGGCAACAAGATAGGCTTGTGGATAACAGTCGAATATCCTCCGGAGATCACCGTTTCAACGGAGAGCTAGGAAGACTACGTTTTGATTCTTTGGGTTACTTTGAATATGGATTTAGGGTTCATACAAGTTAAATAAGCAATCTGAAGATTCACTAGACATAGAAGGTGAAACGTTTGACGATGAAACTGTTTAAGACCAAGAAAGCTATATCGCCAATACTTGCCACACTTTTACTGATCGTCATAGCAGTGGCAGCCATAGTCGTCACATATGCATGGATAATGACATACATGAGTGGAGTTACGCCACAAGCAGGAGTAAGACTATTTCCAGAAAACGTGAGGTTCTACGGAACGCCTTCAGACGCAGCAAGAAACAGGACAGACTTTGCCGTTCAAAACACGGGAAAAACAAACACTCAAATCCTGAGAATATACATGGGAAACTCCTCCGGAAACCTAATTGACATAACCGTGAACACGGACATCGGCTCGGGGAAAACGCTTCTAGGAGAAGACAAGGCCACGATAACCATATTCTGGCCTAACCCGGTAGCAAGCAATTGGGAACCACAAAAAGTCTACTACTTCACGATCGTACCAGCACAAGGGCAATCGCTCACAAACATTCCAGAACAAGCACCAGCTTAGCAAACCGTGTCGACTGCAATTTTCTTCTGCACTTCCAAGAATTGCTGACTTGACCCATTTCTCAAGTTTGGAGCTCAACGGTTAAACATAAAACTGGGAGCAACCAACAACTATTAAGGTTGTCATAATGGAAGCACAAATCATACTCGACGCTACAAGAGCAGCATTATCCTTATCCTTTCTGTTTTATGCATCTTGGAGCGACTACAAAACCCGAGAAGTAAGCAACAGCGTGTGGGTCCTTTTTGCTCCAATTGCCCTTGCATTAACCTTGGCTAAATTGCTTCTTTTCGCGTCTTCACAATTGATCTTTTACGGCATTTGCATAGGGCTAACAACAGCCTTCGCAATGATACTCTTCTATGCTGGAGGTTTTGGAGGAGCCGACGCAAAAGCCCTCATATGCCTAGCGCTAGCCTTGCCATTCTACCCGCAAGAATCATTCATGCCGCTGTCTAGGCAGATCTCGCCAATCTCGGAAATATTCTTTCCGTTAACCATTTTCAGCAACGCAGTAATACTTGTCATAGTGCCAGTGCTTTGGATCGTTTCGCGTAACGTTTTATGGCGATGGAGAACAGGCAAAAGGCTATTTGAAGAAGGACAACGAACTGAATCGGTGGGAAAGAAAATATTGGTTCTGATTACGGGCTACAAGGTCCCAATCAAGAAGCTGAAGGAAAAATGGCACGTATACCCTTTGGAAGACATTGAGGAAAATGTCGAAAGTGGCTTCAGAAGAAAACTGGTTGTTTTGCCTAAGGATGAAGGCAGAGACGCTGTGGTTGGTAGATTGGATAAAGCGATTGAGACTGGAACGATCCAAGACGACGTATGGGCAAGCCCTGGTCTGCCAATGCTTATCTTAGTAACCTTGGGCTTGATTGTGGCGCTGTTCTTTGGCGACATTGTCTGGACGCTCGTAACTGTGCTACTTAGGTAGAGCAGAGACATGCCAGAGGTTAAATGAGAACCCGAAGCAGGCAACGTCATGCTGAAGTCGTTGACCGTGGAGTGCATGAGCCCAGTCTGCGTTACCATTAAAAAACAAAGAATACCTCTTGCTTTGGAGGGCTCTGCCTTCTCCCATGATGCTACTTGTGTCTTGAATATAGAATTGCGGCAGCCGCCAAAAGGACTGAGGCGATCGCTATCAGTGGGAAGGCATAGATTCTGTAGGGGTTCACGTTTTCACTCCCTGATGCCGATGTAGTAGCTTCATAGGAAAAGCAAGCAACGCTAACGATGTATAGTATGATCGCTGACAGGAGCAATGAGATTTCCATTTTAAACTTCAATGTTATTCCTCATGGAAGACAAGTTCTGAACAATAGACCTATCCTATCCTTTTGACCTACTAAAATACTTTATGAAAAAAGGTTATCTGAACCTTGACAGATAACACTCTACGGTGAATAGAGTATTGCCGAGCGACCATCTGAAGGAGATCATCAGATTCTTGAAAGAAGAACATGAAGAAGCCAGCGTCGTTGCTATGCCTGACTTCTTCCTCGATCGACTGGTAAGTCTGGATTGGAACGTGGATGCTTTTTCCAAGAAGCTTGAGGATGTTGCCAGAAAGAAGGGAGGCAGCATAGATGGCATTGTCCAGACAGAGCTTAGAGGCGGAAACGCCATCAACACAGCTTCTGCCTTAGCAGCGCTCGACGTTAAAGTCACTCCAATCGTGTGCACCGACAGGCTTGGACTGCAGATAATCAAGTTTCATCTCAATCCCTATAACATTGACCTTTCCCATGTCAAAATCTCCAATGAAGCATCATTTACGACAGCAATCGAGTTCAAAACAGGAAGACGAAAAGCTAATGTCATGCTTAGAAGCGTTGGAGCGCTGGCCAATTTTGGACCGCAACACTTGAACGATGCTGATTTCGAGTTGATGCGAAATGCTGACTACGTCTGCATCTTCAATTGGGCTGGGACTCGACTTTTTGGAACTGAGCTTGCGAGAACAGTCTTCTGCCACGTAAAGAAAAAGAGAAAGGGCAAAACCTACTACGACACCGCAGATCCAACGCCCAACAAGGGAGGCATCCCGGATTTGATGAAGAAGGTGCTGAGAGGCAGACACGTAGACATTCTAAGCGTGAACGAAAACGAAGCCATTTGCTATGGAGCACAACTAAGCGACGAAGTGGAAAAATTGAGGAAGAAACTACCTTCTGAAGAAGTGGCAAAGCAATCTGCAAAGATCTTGGCTTCACATTTATCGGCAAGAATCGACCTACATACGACGAGTTTTTCAGCTTCATACGCCAAGAAAGGCGAGACTATTGTTCGAGCCTTCAAAGTCCCAGTCTTGAGGGCGACTGGTGCTGGAGACGCGTGGACCGCTGGAAACATCTTGGGAGACGCGAGTGGACTTTCAGATGATTGCAGACTCACATTAGCAAACGCCGTGGCAGCCTTCTACATCTCAAACCGAAATGGGGCGCATCCTACTCGAAAACAGCTCGCAGGATTACTAGAGAAGCAAAAAACAAAAAATCGCTCCATAAGCTCGCGAAAAGGCTTTCCTTAAAGTTATTTAAACACATTGATAGTCTTAATCATGCAGATGCATAGAGCAATTATGGTGTTTGGAGGAATTGAGGGAAAAGCTCTTTGGGAGTTCGGGTGTCCGGGGTCTAGTTAATGTCACTCTGACCCCGGTCCTAGCGGCCAAGATTGGTTTAGCCATTGTAACATCAGCCAGAGCAGAGAGGATATTCGTAGCGCGAGACACAAGAGTTTCAGGGTCGATGCTTGAAGACGCATTAGTCTCTGGCCTCTTATCCGCAGGCGCTGAAGTTAACGACCTAGGCGTTTTGCCAACTCCCGTTTTGGCTTACCTGACGAAGGAGTTGATGGCGGATGCGGGAGTCATGATTACAGCTTCGCACAATCCTCCCGAATATAACGGCATAAAAATCTTCAGAAATAATAGCATGGCTTACGATGAAGAAAGCCAAGATGAAATCGAGAGATTGATCGCCAACGAACGTTTTGGTTTTGCTGATTGGCGAAACGTTGGAAAAGCTACGTTCATGGATAGAAGTCACCTATACTGTGAGATGATAAGAGAAACGGTGAAGCTACACAAGAACTGGCGCGTTGTAGTAGACCCGGGATGTGGAGCCACGTACAGTCTTGCCCCGAAGATTTTGAGAGACCTAGGCTGCAAAGTGACAGCTGTGAATGCGCAACCTGACGGATTCTTTCCCGCTAGGAGTTCAGAGCCGACTGCTGACTCTTTGAAGCCTTTGTCCAGGGTTGTCAGAGAGCTAGGTGCAGATGCTGGTGTGGCTTATGATGGTGATGGTGACAGAGTTGCCTTCATTGATGAGAAGGGCAGTTTTGCGGATTTTGACCGTGTATTGGCGGCTTATGCGGGTCATGCTGTGAAGAAACGAGCCCATGGAGTTGCGGTCACGAATGTTGAAGCCTCAATGTGCGTTGAAAAGATGGTTGAGGCGCAGGGTGGAAGCGTCATTCGGACGAAGGTGGGGGACATCTATGTTTCCGAAGCCGTCAAGAAGCACAAGGCAGTGTTCGGGGGTGAGCCGTGCGGTGCGTGGGTGCATCCGCGGATTCACTATTGCCCAGACGGCATACTTTCCTCGGTGCTTCTGTTGAAGGCGTTGGAAGAAGAAGATGAGATGAGACTGTCGGAGTTCGTTCTTGAAACTCCTCAATACCGAACGCTGAGAGAAGGCATTGCTTGCAGGAATGAGTCGAAATATGAAGTTGTGGAAAAGGTTGGCGAAAATCTCAAGGCTGTTTTTCCCAAGCACAAGGAGCTTTCAACAGTTGATGGTGCTCGTCTAGCTCTGGAAAAAGGTTGGGTCTTGGTCAGGGCTTCAGGCACTGAACCTCTCATTAGGATTACGGTTGAGGGTGAATCGTCAAGAACGGCAAAACAGATAATGGAAGAAAGCACAAGACTAGTGGAAAGACTCACTAAGGAGAAACGAAAATGAAAGCTGTTATACTGGCAGCGGGCGAAGGTTTGAGACTTCAGCCAATCACACTGACCAGACCTAAGCATCTGATAAGTGTCGGCGGAAAGCCAATACTGGAACACTGTATGAATGCACTGAAAGCTTCCGGGATAGATGAAGCGATAGTAGTTGTTCATTACATGGCTGATGCAATCCGCAAGCACTTTGGAGACGGTTCAAAATTCGGATTGAAAATAGAGTATGCGATGCAGGAAGCGATAGTTGGAACAGGCAATGCTGTAGGCGCCGTTGAACCTTATGTTAACGACAGTTTTGTTCTAGTTTATGGCGATCTATTGTTCACTCCAGAAGCAGTGAAGAGTGTTGTCAGCCTTTCCCAGAAGGAGAACCCAGCCGTAACCATGGCTGTCATCCCGGTGGAAAAGCCAGAAACCTATGGCATTGTGGAGCTTGAAAACGAGAATCAGGTCAAACGCTTGATCGAGAAGCCAAGCCGAGAAGAAGCTCCGACAAATCTGGCTAACGCAGGCATCTATGTCTTTACCACTGAAATATTCGAAAAAATAAGAAGGATTTCGACTTCATCAAGAGGAGAATGGGAAATCACTGACGCAATTTCTCTACTGTTAGAGGAGAAAAAAACTGTCTTCGCTGCTAGAATTTCAGGTGACGACTGGTTTGACATTGGAAGACCTTGGGACTTGTTGGAGGCAAACCGTTGGGCTCTAGCGCGCCTGACGCATAAGATAAGGGGGTTTGTGGAAGATGGCGCTCATCTGATTGGTCCAGTTACAATCGCGGGATCAGCGCGCGTACGTTCAGGCGCATACATAGAAGGCCCAGCATTCATAGATGAAGAAAGCGATGTTGGACCAAACTGCTACATACGCCCGTGCACGAGCATAGGAAAGAAAGTGCGTGTAGGCAATGCTTGCGAGATAAAAAACAGCATAGTAATGGATGGCGCGCATATCGGTCATCTGGCATACATTGGCGACAGCATAATAGGTGAAAAATGCAATCTGGGAGCTGGGACAATAACGGCGAATTATAGGCTTGATGCTGGAACGATCAAGATGATGGTGAAGGACAAGGTTGTGGATAGTGAAAGAAGGAAGCTTGGAGCTGTTTTGGGCGATAATGTTAAGGCTGGGATAAACGCCCTTTTCATGCCAGGTGTAAAGGTTGGAATCAACAGTTGGGTTGGTCCAAACGTTGTTGTTGACCGAGATTTGCCATCTAATGCTGTTGCATTGTTGAAGCAGAACATTGAAAAAAGAGAACTGAAACCCTAAGCAATGCGTGTTGCCGAAAATATTAAATGATCTTACGAACTGTTCTTGCTGGGATATGTATGAAAGAAGAGAAGCTGTTGAAACTTCTGAAGGCGTTGTTGGAGAATTCGAAGAGAAGTGACAGGGAACTTGCCAAGGCTATCGATGCGTCTCAGCCTACGGTGACTAGGAATAGGAAGACGTTGAGCAAGTACATCAGAAGCTACACAATTGTGCCAGAGTTCGCCAAGGTTGGCTATGAGATCATAGCATTCACTTTTGCCAGAGCTAGAACGTACGACAAGAAGCTGATCGATTCGAAGCTTCCCATGGTAGATGAGTGGCTTAGGAAACATGCGAATGTCCTTTTCGCTTCTGATGGAGAAGGGTTGGGAAAGGACCTTGTGGTCGTTTCACTGCATAAGGATTACTCGAAGTATGCGAATTTCATGAGGGAATATATTCTGAGCTTTGCCGATGTCGTTTCTGATGTTCAATCATTCATCGTAAGCTTGAAAACGGGAATGCTATTCAAGCCCTTTGACTTGACGTATTTGGCAGACGACGTTGAGGGACCGCTGTAGGTCGTAGATTGGCATGACGTTTCGTTAAAGTCCTAAATACTTGTCCTGCAATCTCGTTAGGGTAGATTGGAGGTTAGATGAGTGTCAGTTGCGCAGAGGAGATATTTCAATGAAGTTTCAGCTCTGGCGGATAGGCATGTGATTGTTACGACTACAGCTGGAAAGACATTCAGCGGGACGTTGATTGGCATTAACCCAGACAACTTGAGCTTGTGTCTTGCTGAGGCAAAGGACGACGAGGGAAAAGTGTTACACAGGGTTTTTCTCAACGGTGGTATCGTGGCTCAGATTTTCAGTGTGGAGAAGCCTTTTGATTTGAAGGCTTTGGCTGACAGGCTTGAGAAGGTGTTTCCGACAATGGTGAAGCTTTACGAGGATAAAGGGTTCATCTGGGTCATGGACAAGGTTAAACTGACCGAGAAAGGAGTTGTTGAAGGTTCAGGGCCAGCTGCTGAGCGTGTGCAGAAGGTTTACGAGCAGTTCATCGGCGAAGTTAAAGGCAAGCCAACCTAGATAAACCAGCGGAACGGTTGTTCCTCTTTCTTCTTTTCTTCTGCTACAGTTCTAAGCAAGCCGAAGGATTCAAGTATCTTTTTTGTCTCTTCAGCTGCAACGTCGAGCTTTGACAAGTCTACGCTTAGGTTCAGGTGCTTGTTTAGGGCGGTTAGTGCGGTGCGTGCGGCGTTTGCGTCTGGGTATGTGCCTGGTGTTTCGACTAGGAGTGAGAAGGCTTTGAGGTTTCTTAGTCTTGCGAGTCCTACGGTTAAGCCTGCTACTCCAAAGATTTGTCCAACCATTATTCTAGCTCCGAGGGCTAGGGCTTCGTTCAAGGTTTCGGTGTCTGATGCTGCCGTGAAGATTTGCGGGGTGGGCTTTGCTTCGTCCATTTTGAAGCCGCCTAGGGTTATGACTTGGCGGCAGCCTAGCTGTTGAGCTAGGTCAAGTATTTTTCCGCAGAGTTCGTACTGTCCGAAGGTTGTTAGGGCTTGGGTGTTGCCATACCAGAGAATGAGGTCGCGTCCACCATTGGCGTTTTTGTGGTAGTAAAGCTCGTTTGTGGGATGGCGTGCGCCGCCTGTCTCGGTGGTTACGGCTAGGTCTTGGAAGCTTGAGGAGTGAATTTCGGCGAAACGCGCGGCTTTCAGTTCGTGGATCAAGTGAAGGGTAGCTATGTTGGCTACGAATCCTATTCCAGGTAAGCCTTCGATAAGGATGGGATTGTCTGGTTTTGGTTTTTCGGTGATTTCGATTGTGCAGACCAAGGTGTTTGGCTTCCTTTTGGAGAACAAGTAGTAGATTTGGGCTAGTGATATAAGTGTGTCTCGACGAAAGGAAATGAAATGGCTATTGAAGGGTGATGAGTTTCGTTTTTTCTAAATCCTTTAAGAGCTTCAGCAGGTGTTCTGGGTTGGTTGGGCTGTATTCAGCTGATGTGGCGTTGAGTATGTTGTGTGCGGTTCGCTTTCCGTCTATGAAGTTGATTATTTCAAGTCTTTTCTTGTCAAAGTCAGCGTCCTTCTCTAGGACTTCTTCATACCATTCATATTCTTTTTCGCCTAATGATTTTCTGAACAGGTCTGTGCTGAGCGTGCCCTTGAAAAGTCGTTTGGGAACGAGCTTCTTCAGTTCTTGTTCTGCTTGTGTCTCTTCCAGCTTGGCTGGTAGTGTTATGGCTGATGCTTTTGCGATGAAGCTTAGCGCTTCTTCGATTTTCTGTGTTTCGCGTTTGCCCGCGTTTGCGACGTCTTCACAGTACTTGTCTATATAGACGGCTAGTTCAGGATGTTCTCCAAGCCTCTTGACAGATTTGATGGCTTGGGTTTCGCGCCAGATGATGTGTTCGATCTTGGTCTTGCAGAAAGCGGCAGTTTTGGCGAGCTCGTTGGCTAGGCTGGTTCTGTCGCCTTTCAGTTTCTGGTCTTCTCGCTTCTTGTTCAGTTCTTTGATAGCTTCTATGCCTGCTTCTTCTATGCGAACTATGCCTTCTGACGCGTTTTGGTAGGCTAGCATAAGCGTGTCTTCGTGCGTTGCGTTGGCCAAGGTTAATGTGGCCATGGTGGTTATCCAGCCGACTCGTTTGAGGCTTTCTTCGCTGACCTTGTCGAGGGTGTCTTGGCTCGTGTGGTAGTAGAGGTCTGGCCATTGGATGAGCATGACGCATGGTACGCCGGTGGTGGGTTCCGTGAATTCGGCGTGGTCGCTTCCGCCGCTGAAGGCTTGTGAGCGGCAGCGGAAGGTGCTGCCTGAGCCGAAACGGGTTGGATAGTCAAATTCCTCTACGGTTTGTTCTATGAGGCTGTAGATGAGGTCGTTTAGGTATGAGGGGCAGCTGTCGGGTGTGCGGTCAAGGCTGAGGCTGGAGTGGCAGAGTTCTTGGTTTTGGCCGACCATGTCCAAGTTTATGCCCGCAACAAGTCTGGTTGATAAGTCTGGGTGGGCTGAGATGTAGGCCACGCTACCGAGGGTTTCTGGGACCCAGATGAAGCGTATGGTTCTTGCTGGTCTTGGGATTTTGCCTATGTCAATGAGTGTTTTGATGGTTCTTGCGATCTCTAGAAGTAGGCCTGAGCCTGAGGCGTTGTCGTTTGCGCTTGGTTTTGGATGGCATAGGTGGGCGATTAGGAAGATTTCTTCGTTTGGTTTTTGTGTGCCTTGTATGGTTGTGGTTATGACGTCTGCGTGGAATGGGAAGAGTTTGGCCTCTATTTTGGCTTTGAGTTTGACGGTTTTGCCTGCTTGAAGGTAAGCTCTTAGGGCGTTGCCTTGGCGTTTGCTCAGTGAGAAGCCGAATTTGATTTTAGGCAGGTCTTCGGCTGTTGGCCATATGCCTTGATAGGAATGTGCGTCTGGTATGTCTATGCCTTCGCGGACGTTGGCGAACTCGACTGGAGCGTCTGTTAGGACGCCTATTGCGCCGTATTTGTAGACGGCTTGCTCATGGACATATCGGGCTCTTCCTGTGGCGAGGATGAATTTGCCTTTAACGTCTTTGCCTTCGTAGTCTTTGGGTTTCATTCCTACGCCAACGTCAACAAGTTCAGCGGTTACGCCTTCAGGTGGTGTAGCATTGCTGAAGGTGTGCAGGCTTTGAGGACAGTCTTCATAAGTGCAAAGCAACCTTTCTTCAGGTTCGATCAGGTGGAGTTCGGCGCTTTTGACTTCCCAACCGACTGGGCTGACATGCGTCCAGTATCTTGTTTTGCCGTCTGCTGGAAACTGTTCGATTCTGGCGTCTTGTAAGCCTAGTTTTTGGAGTTCGTTTTTGACGTATTCTGCTGCTTCGTGAAACATGGTGGAGCCTTGGATGCGGTGAAAACGGCAAATCTGAGCCACATAGGATTTGGCGACACTTCCAGAAAGCTCATCCTTAACAAGCTTGTTTAAACTCATTTTTGGTTCACGCGCCTTTTGGTTAGCTAGTGTTGTTGTCGTCTAGTTAAGAATTTAATGGGTCGTTGGTTGGTTATTCAGAAATGATGTGATCACAAAACAAGAGCGTTGAAAAATGTGAGGGGTTGAGTGAATCTTTTTTTCCTTTTGTCGCTTGGCTTTAGAAGCCGATAACAAGCGTCTCTGTTGTGAGCACTCCGTTTATGCCTCTGATGGAGTCAGTGACGATGTTGCCTAGCTCTTCGAGTGCTTTTGTTTCTACTCTTAGTGCGAAGTCGTAGCGTCCGAAGACGCCGTAGACTTCCTTGACGCCTTTGATCTTGCATAGCTGCTCTTTGACTGTTTTCATGAAATTCGCTGATTCACCTGAACCTACGCGTACAAGAACTAAAGCTTCAACCATTTTGAAACACCTTTGAATCCATTAGTTTTCAGCGTATAAATCATTTTCGACCAATAGAATGTGGCGCCAGCTTAGTGTGACGAGCCGCTTAAGCTAAATAGTGCTTGCAAAGGTCGAAAGCATTTAGGCATGCCTAAAAGTTTATATACGCGCATGAGAAATTTAGGTATGCCTAAATCAGGGTGTTGTCATGTCGAGCAAAAGCGTTGAAGACTATCTGAAGGCGCTTTACATTCTTTCTCGAAACGGGAATTCCGTAACAACATCAGAGATTTCAGATCACTTCAAAATTGCGCCTGCAAGTGTGACAGAAATGCTGCAAAAGCTCGCCAAAAAAGGATATGTGAAATACTCTCCCTATCGCGGGGCTTCTCTCACCGCTGAAGGTTTTCAAGCCGCTGAAAGAATTGCGCGAAAACACCGGTTGCTTGAACGGTTTTTGCATGATGTCTTACGAATTGGAAAGGACAGAGTTCACGTGCAAGCATGTGAGATGGAGCACTCTTTGTCCGATGATGCGGAAGAGTCTTTGTGCCGGTTTCTGAATCACCCTGACAAGTGCCCAGATGACAGCAAGATTATTCCAGCATGCAACTTGCCCTTTTCTAGTTGCGAAGAATGCATGGAAGTGCACAACAAGGGTTTGGAAGAGGTGGGAAGGCGAAAACAGAAGCTTGTATCAATAGTTAACCTCAAAGAGGGGGATCAAGGCAAGGTCTCCTTCATACGGGGGGAACATAAAGTCCTTCAGAGACTCTTGGATATGGGTCTAACTCCGGGCACCAAGATAAACGTGGTGCGAGTTGCGCCGCTTAGAGGCCCGGTCGAGGTTGGGGTAAGAGGGTCTAGGATTGCTCTAGGACAGGACATTGCCTCGAATGTTTTCGTTGACGTCTTGCGAAAAGACTTGCAAAGATGATGATTCTGAATGACACGCCATTTCCTGATACACTCAACCGAGAAGACATTAGATAATGGAAGCGGGAACCTAACCTTTGCCTTAGCTGGAAACGCGAACGTTGGCAAAAGCGTGGTATTCAATCAGCTCACGGGTTCCAGTCAGATTATCGGCAATTGGCCTGGAAAGACAGTTGAAAGCGCGCAAGGAGTACTCAATTTCGAAGGGCGAAAAATTGCAGTTGTTGACTTGCCTGGTATCTATTCGTTTTCTACCTACTCTATGGAGGAAATTGTGTCAAGGGAGTACATTGCTCTTGAGAATCCTGATGTTGTGATTAATGTGCTTGATGCTTCTGTCCTTGAACGCAATCTGTTTTTCACTATTCAATTGATTGAAATGGGAGTTCCTCTTGCTCTCTGTCTAAATCAGATGGATGCCGCCAAGAAAAAAGGAATAACGATTGACCGGAAAAGGTTGGAGCAAGCTTTGGGGGTGCCTGTTGTTCCAACTGTGGCGATCAGGGGAGAAGGAATATATGAACTAGTGAAGACAGCCGTTAAAGTTGCACAGAAAGGGCGTAGCATTGAGAGAAGCTCCATCAAATATGGAGTGGAAATAGAAGAGAGAATAGAGAAGCTGGCTCAAGCAATCAAATCTCAGAATCTCACATTGAGATACCCACCTAGGTGGGTTGCCATTAAACTCCTTGAGAATGATCCTGAAATCAAGAAAGTAGTTAGTTCTAAGTCTCCGGACATGATTCATGAAGCCGAGCTTTTGGCTACAGAAATATCTCAAATCCATAAGGAACCGTGTTTTGCAGTTCTGGCCTCTGAGAGATATTCGCTGGCAAGCAAGATTGCAAATGATGCTCTACGACAATCCAAGGTCGAGATCACATTTTCGGAAAGACTTGATTTAATCACCACGCACAGAATGTTTGGTTACATCACGTCTGCCGGAGTGATAGCTGGGTTGCTTCTCTGGACCTTCACCGTTGGGGGACTGCTTTCAACTGTGCTTTCAGATGTGCTGGGCTTCCTTCAGCCTGTGAATCCGAGCTTCAACGGGTCGGTTGTAGGGATTTTATGGAATGGTGTTTTCAGCGGTTTGGTGGCTGGTATCACGTTGGTGATACCTTATGTGGTACCGTTCTACGTGATGCTGGCTGTGATTGAGGATTCTGGAATCCTCACAAGAGTTGCGTTCATGATGGATAGTGCAATGCATAAGATAGGTTTGCATGGGAAGGCTTTGATTCCGTTGATTCTGGGCTATGGCTGCAACGTTCCTGCCATTCGCGGTTGCAGAATCATGGAAACAAGGCGTGAGCGGTTGCTTGCGGCCTTTGCTATCACTTTTGTGCCATGTGCTGCCAGAACAATTCTGATTCTCGGGCTAGTGGCAGCCTTTGTTGGTGCTGGGTGGGCACTTGCACTATATGCAATCGACCTTGCGATTATTTTGGCTTTGGGGAGAATTGCTCTCAAGATAGTTCCTGGACAATCGACTGGCCTAATAATGGAAATGCATTCTCTAAAGACGCCTTCTTTGTCCGTTGTGGGCAAGCAAACTTGGGCGCGAACCAAGTCGTTAATATACATAGTTTTTCCTGTGTACATCATTGGCAGCGCGCTTGTTCAGGTTCTGTATGCAATCGGAGTTCTTAGACCTTTGAGCGATGTTTTGTCACCTCTTACTGTTGGGTGGCTTGGGCTTCCGGCGATCGCTGGAATACTGTTGATTCTCGGGGTTGTGAGAAAGGAGTTCATACTGCTGGCGTCAGTGGCTGTGTTTGGCTCAACCAACCTCGCGCTCTTTATGACACCAGTTCAGCTGATAACCCTCGCCCTTGTCGGCATTCTGTACCTGCCTTGCTTATCAACGATTGCAGTTCTGGCTAGGGAATTTGGATGGAAGGCTGCTGCGGCAATATCAATAGCCAATTTTGTCGCTGCCTTAATTGTGGGAGGAGTGGCTTTCAGACTGCTTTCTCTCGTGTTATAATTCACAGTGCACGCCCTAAGACCCGTCACGTCTAGTAAGCTGAGAGTGTCTCAATAGGCATTTCTTATATGTACGCGTTTGTTTTTACTTGCCTAAGGCATGACCGTTGTTCTTTGAGATAAAAGAGAAAGACTTGCTTGCAAGAATTGGCAAGCTCAAAACCAAAAAAGGAATAGTGGAAACTCCACTTTTGTTTCCAGTCATCAACCCTATAATTCAGCCTATTTATCCCAAAAAGATCAAGGAAGAATTCGGGTTCGAAGCCCTCATAACCAATGCATATCTCCTAAAACAACGTTTCCAAAACGAACTCATCCAACAGGGCTTGCATAAGTTCCTAAATTATGATGGCGCCATAATGACTGACTCTGGCGCTTATCAGATCCTTGTCTACGGCAACATTCAAATCAGCCCAACAGAAATAATCGAATACCAAGAACAAATAGGCTCTGACATAGCAACTATTCTAGATATTCCAACAGGCTGGAACGTAACAGAAGAACATGCACAGCAAACCGTAAAAGAAACCCTACGAAGAGCTAAAGAATTTTTCAAGCACAAGACTCGTGATGATATTCTGTGGGTTGGTCCAGTTCAAGGCGGACGCTACCTAAACCTCGTAGCCAAATCAGCCAAAGAAACAGCCAAACTCCCCTACCAAATCCACGCACTAGGCAGCCCAACCGAAGTCATGGAACGCTACCGCTTCGACGTACTCGTAGACATGATCCTAACCGCAAAAATGAACCTGCCACCAGACAGACCACTCCACCTCTTCGGAGCAGGACACCCATTCATGTTCAGCTTAGCCGTAGCGTTAGGCTGCGACCTCTTCGACTCAGCCGCCTACGCACTCTACGCACGCGAAGGAAGATACATGACAGAAAACGGCACACACCGACTAAACGAACTCGAATACTTCCCATGCGCATGCCCAAAATGCACACACACAGCACCAAAACAAGCACTAGAACTACCAGCAAAAGAGAGAGAGGTCTTCTTAGCCGAACACAACCTCTACGCTTGCGCTGCCGAAATGAGACGCATTAAGCAGGCAATCCGAGATGGCAGACTCTGGGAACACATGGAAACGCGAGCCCACAGCCACCCAGCACTCTACACAGCCGTCAAACGCCTAGCCAAATACAAAGTCTATATAGAAGAGCACTCGCCGAGCATAAAGCCCAGCGGCCTATTCTTCTACAACAGCCTAAGCCTAATCAGACCCGAAGTTGTCAGACACCAAAAACTCCTAGCAGAACGCTACACACCACCCAAACAAGCCAAAACCCTCATACTCATACCACAAACAAGCACGAAACCCTTCCACAAATCCTACGAATACAAACAAATCAGAAAAAAGCTCAAACAAGAAATAGGCAAAGCTCAAGTCTGCTTCTACGCCGCACCCTTCGGCATAATCCCCATCGAACTCGACGAAGTCTACCCGCTAAGCCAACACGAAACAGCCATGCCACTCGACAAAGAAACAATCCAGCAAGTAGCAGAACAGACAGCAAGCTACATCAGAAGAACAAACCACAAAACAGTCAAACTAATCAACGACCAACAAAACTGGAACACCACCATATTCAAAAAAGTCAAGAAAACCTGCAAACGAAACAACATCACATTAAAAACCATAAACATCAGACAAGCCCTCCACACAAAACAACTCCAACCCTAGTTTCCAACCAGAGTTCAAGGTATATATAGGGGGTCAAAATCCGCCCTCAAAGCAACAGACACAAGCAAAACCACTTTTAACCAGAACACACACCATCTTGCCATAAAGCCATCAAGCGAGACAAACACATGATCCGAGCAGACCTCCACCATCACACATGCTACTCACCAGACGCCACAACCCTACCCAAAACCATAATCGAAAAACTAAACACACACCCAACCATCAAAGCCATAGCCATAACCGACCACAACACCCTAGAAGGCTACAAAAAAGCCGCCGAACTCGCAAAGCCTTACCCAGACATCCTCATAATCCCAGGCGCCGAAATAAACACACAAGAAGGCGAAATAATCCTCCTCGGCATAACCGAACTCCCACCACAACCATGGAAAGCCCAACACATAATCGAATACGCGAAAGCAAACAATGGCTTAGCCATCGCCCCACACCCATACCGAGGACTAGGACTAGGTAACCTGGCAGCAAAACTCGACCTCGACGCCATCGAAACACTAAACGGCATAACATCACCCAACCTCAACAAAAAAGCCGAACAACTAGCCAAAGCAATAAACCTGCCCGGAGTAGCAGGAAGCGACGCACACTTCCCAACCGACCCATGGAACGTCTACACCGAAATCCAAGCACAACTGGACATTGACGAAATCCTCAACGCCATAAAGAAGGGTCAAGTCAGAGTTTCCTACACTGAAAAGTCAATACATTTTTAAAACACTGTAAAGCATGATTACAGAATTAGCAGATGAAAAACAAATGAGCCAAGCACAAATAGGGTTCCTAGGAGGAACCCGCGAAGTCGGCCGCATAGCCATCACAGTCAAAACCGAAAAAACACAGGTCCTACTCGACTACGGAGCCATGCTAGACCACATGCCAGGCTTCCCAATGCACGTACCACCCAAAGACGTAGACGCCATAATCCTAAGCCACGCTCACCTAGACCACTCAGGAGCCATCCCCATATTCTTCATCGAAGGCAAAAAACCCCTCTACACGAACAGAATGACCACCGAGCTTAATCAATTGCTCATCTCAGACTTCATCCACCTATCAAGCTACTACCTACCATTCGAATACCTGGAACTCAAAGCCATGATCAACAACAGCCGACACCTAGACTTTGACACGCCACAAACAATAGGCGACATAACCTTCCAATTCAAAAACGCCGGACACATCCCAGGCAGCGTACAACCCCTCATCGAAACCAACGGCAAACGCATACTCTTCACAGGCGACTTCAACACAACCAACACCAGACTCCTCGAAGGCGCAAAAATGAACTACGGCGACCTAGACGTAGTCATAATAGAAAGCACCTACGCAACCGAAGAACACCCCGAACGCAACCAACTAGAAAAAGACTTCGTAGACGCATGCACCGACTCCGCGGAAAGAGGAGGAACAGTACTCGTACCAGCCTTCGGAGTCGGCAGATCACAAGAACTAGCTTCTGTCCTAGCAGCACATCACTTTGAATATCCAATCGCGTTGGACGGAATGGCACGCGAAGTCAGCAGAGTAATGATGAGCTATCCGCAGTTTCTCAAAGACCCAAAAGCTTTCGCAGATGCCATGCACTCCACCAACTGGATCGAAGGCTGGAGAGACCGGCGAAAAGCCGCCAAACAGCCAGGTGTAATCATCAGCCCAGCAGGCATGCTCAAGGGCGGACCAGCCATGTTCTACATATCAAAAATCGGCAAGAGATCAAACAACGCCGTATTCCTAGTCAGCTATCAAATCCCAGGAACCCCGGGAAAGCAACTGCTCGAAAAAGGCGTGTGCAACATAGATGGAAAAATGCGAAAAGTCAAGTCGCAAGTCCAACATTTCGACTTCTCATCACACTGCGGAGCAAACGAACTTAAAGAAGCAATCAAAACACTAGGCGGAAACCCAAAAGTCTACGTCGTACACGGCGCAGAGGGAAACTGCGAGTATCTGGCAAAATGGGCTAGAGATGAATTGGGACTGGAAGCTACGGCACCTAAGACAGGCGACACATTCAAAGTCTAGTGACGCTGAATGAGAATCGGAATCCTACGCGTAGGACAGGTCGATCCTAGCATCATTGAAAGAGTCAAAGAAAACCTAAACATGATTTTCCTCAAAACAAAATGCACGACGATTACTGAAACGTTCTCAGTGCCTGAAGAAGCCTTCGACAAAAAACGACAGCAATATCGCTCAGACATCGTCCTAAGCAAGATTCGCAACCACGCCCAACAAAAGAAAACCCTAGACCGCGTATTAGGAATTACAGACACTGATGTGTTTGTCCCACCACTTAACTACGTGTTTGGAGAGGCAGAATGCCCTGGAAAGGCGGCTCTGATATCGCTGTTTAGGCTTAAACCGGAATTCTACAAAAAGAAGCCAAACATTGACCTGTTTGCAGAAAGAGCTACAAAGGAAGCGGTCCATGAGTTGGGACACACTTTTGGTTTAGGACATTGTGCTAACCCGTTTTGTGTTATGTATTTCTCCAATTCCATTTTCGACACTGACAGAAAACAAAGCTTATTTTGTGGTAAGTGCTTCTTGAAAATCGAAGCAGCAATGGACACGACAGAGGAGAAGCCATGAGCGACAAGAGCAAAACAAGACTCGCGCACTTAGCACCCATTCTCGCAAGCCTACTATTCGGAACGCTATGCGCGTCTTTAATCAAAAGCTCCTCGATGGAGCCATTCCCAGTTGCCCCATTCTCAGAAGAAACGTTCGGATTCTTTGGATCTTTCGGAAACGCTTTCTACTTTGTCATATTGGTCGGCATCGGAGCCACGTTACTGTATCTGCTTTTGAAACGAAGAAGCAATAGACTGATCATGATGCTCACGGGCTTCGCTCTAACAACGGCAGTCTTTATGCTTTCAATCGTCTACATGTCCGCAGCACTTGCAGGCTTTGACATACCATACGCAGATGCAATAGTTGTCATCCCAGCACTAACCATAACTGCCCTAGCCATCTACGCAGTCTTCAGAAACAACTATAGGCTTGCCAACGTCACTGTGCTTGGCATAGGAGGAGCGCTAGGCGCATTCTTAGGATTTTCAATCCCAACCGAAAGCACGGTACTGATCTTGGGCTTTCTTGCAGTCTATGACGCGTTCGCAGTGTACCGAGGACCTGTTGGGAAAATAGCTCATCGCGGACTCGATCAGCTTCGAGGCTTAAGCTTCTCTTTCAAAGATATTCAAATGGGATTGGGAGATCTGACGTTCTATTCCATGCTTTCCGGTCACATGCTTCTCAGTTACGGTCTTTTTTCGTGGCTGGCCTCTGTCGTGGGCATTTTGGCTGGCTGCATTCTGTCATTCAAGATGCTGGAAAAGAAGGGAGTGTTCCCTGGATTGCCTTTCCCTATAGCGTTTGGATTGGCGGCGGGTTTTCTAGCATCGCTATTGTAGCTTTTGCAGTCCAAACTGTCCTAGCGGTCTTTGCCGTCTTTTGTGCATTTTCATGGGAAGGTTTAATGTAAAAGATTCGCACTAGTGTGGTGTTGATCCAAAGATGATCAGGACAGCACAACAGAAGGACAAGGCAAGTTTGGAGAGACTGTACGACAAGTCGGTTTATGGGAAGTTACCACAGCTTGTTGAGTGGGCGTTGAAGGTTGTTCCAGAAAGAGTCTTTGTCGCTGAAGAGCATGGAGAGATTCTTTCGTCAGCTTATAGTATGGTTTGCGGTTACGATAACCTTTGGTCAAGCTATCTCGCTTTCAGAGAAGAAGAATCGGCAAGACGCCTGATCGACTATCTCTTGAAGATTAGAAGCAAGAAAGGTCTTAGGAATCTCTACGTTTTTTGCCCAAAAGATTTCGTGGATATCAGAGTGCATCTTATCTCGCGAGGATTCGTTCCGGAGTGCATACGCAATATAGATGGCAAAGACTATATTGTTGAATTACACGATGGGGCTTTCAACCCTGCCTGTCATTTGTCGAAGCCGCTGAAACTTTTGTCGGACAAACTGCGTGAAGGCAAGAGTGATGATGTTCAAGCGCTTGCTGGAATTCTCCATGAATCGTTACCGAGAGATTTCAATACGATCGAAGACGCAGTGAAATGTGCTAGAAGGTGGCTGGATGAAATGCGCGAATACACAATCGTAGCGGAACACAAGGGTAAGCCAGTAGGCGTTTTGCTCATCAGTTCTGAAATTCATCCAGTATTGGACAGGAAGATGGCGATGCTTTGTTACATAGCTGTGGACAAGCAGTTCAGAGGCAGAGGAATTGGCAAAGCCTTGGTTGAAGAAGCCTACAGGGTTTTGCGCAAGAAGGGAAAGCGAAGCATGGAAGTGGACGTGAGCGTTCACAATATTCAAGCGAGAATCTTCTACACAAAAGCAGGGTTCTACCCATTCTGGCTTTCAAAAAATTACATGCCGCACGACAACGGCATCTTCTACAGGATAGACTTCTGAAAGTATTCTAGTTAACTATTCTTTGGGTGTTCAAGAAAGGTAGGAATCAGCTATATTTCGCGGACTTCACACTGAAGCTTCTTTATGATTTCTTCAGCTTTTGTGGGAGCAACCTTCAAAGTGTAGAGCCTACTGGGTGTTCGAAGCTTTAGCTTGACGACTTCCTTCAGTCTTTTCACTGCGCAGTACTCTGCTCGTCCGCTTGTCTCCACAAATTTCTCGGCGTCAAGGATTTCTGATGGCATCGTCTTCATCACTTTGGCGAATTGCTGGTTCATGTTTACACTTGCGCTGCATATAATCTTTTTGTGGTGATTTTTGAACAAAATCTGGCTTTGTCTGTGAGGTCGGAGAAGAACGGGAGAATGGCAAGGTAGCCAACCACACTATCAATCGAAGCAACTGTTCAGAAAGAAGTACATGATTTTGGTGGGCAGTCCAGAGGTGCCTAGAATAAGATCCCAATCGTTGGGAGCTTATCTTCTGCTCAAACTGCATAAACGTGGTCTCAAAACTGAAAAGCTGTACATTCATACGTCTGTAAAGTCAGACGACGGTTGTGCAAGTCTGCTGCAAGCTATTGACAGCTCAGACTTAGTGGTACTTGCGTTTCCTGACTACACAGCTAACCCTCCATCTTCTGTAATAGCCGCCTTGGAACTAATCGCCGAACATCGTGGAGCACTGAGAAACCCGAAAAAACAAAGGCTAGTGGCAGTAACAGACGGCAGTTGTCCTCAAAAAAGGCGACATGACACCGTCTTGGCAATCTGCCGCCGCTTTGCTTCAGAGACAGGCTTAGAATGGGCAGGAGGTCTTGCCCTCGGCGAAGGCCCCCTGATAAGGCGCAGGATATTCGAGAATGCCGGACGGATGGTGAGGAACGTGAAAAAGGCGCTGGATCTTACAGCTAACGCACTCGCCGAGGACAGACCAGTTCCCGAGGAAGCTGCCAATCTTATGGCAAAGCCTATGATTCCTGCATGGATGTACGTTTGGCTTGCTGGACGCTCTTTGAGGGCCCAAGCAAAGGAATTTGGTGCACAACACAAACTCTATGACAGACCCCAGCCAAAACCGACAAAGCGCGCGCGTATGAATCCAATGGTTGTTTTGCCAAAGCCGGTTACACCTGCAGCCTTGACCGAATTGTTGATTGTCAAATCGCTGGCTTTGGCGAGAATAGCAAGCGAAGCAGCAAGAACAAGTGCATTGCCCCAGATTCCCAATTCTTCCTCAAACAAAGCCAAGTTACAACTTGATAATCAGCTTCAAGCCGGTTCTAAAAACTTTCCGCTTTTGTAGCGCGTGCTATCCTCTGATGGACAACACCTTGTTCATAAACAGAGAAAATTTGGGGGGATTTGTACGTTTACAGGTGATTTTTCTGTTCTTACTTCTTTGCGGGCTTTTTCTTCTTTCCTTTGGTTGCTTTAGGCACTACTCAAGCCTCAATTAGCAATTGTCACAGTTTTTATTTAAATTTTGCGATAAATGGCAACTTGCGCAAGTGCTTAGTAAGCGGGAGGCATAATTGACAACATTCGACTTATAGTTTGCTCGATGAAGCCTCGAGTAGCGCCTTCTATCATGCATTGATCGACGTCACCGGTTCCCTGGTCCAGTGTGACTAGGGGCCCTTTCTGTGTGCCTAATACCTCTTTGGGCAAACAATCGACAGGTCACCAAACTTATAGCATGGGACATCACGTCGCAATCATCCGGATGCGAATGCGACTGTCAAACAAGCGAAATGTTGTGTTGTATCTTGACAAGGAATTGATTGAAAAGACACGGGAACTTGGCTTCAATCTGTCAAAGACGTTTGAGAACCACATGAAACGCCTAATACTGCAATTCTCAACCGTCAATTTGGTGGACAACAGCGAGAACAATGTTTTTTCATGTGTGTGGTGGGCCGGACCGGACTTAAGCCCAAATGGGTCCGAGTCCAGCGAAGCGCGCGCTATCCTCTCAAATATCTTGAACTCGAACACGCCCTTGACGGTGAACTCTTAAATAAAGGATTACCGAATCATACGTGAGGCGTCATATTTGAAGGGTTTCAAGTCCAATATCGAGAAGGACACTTTGGTTAACACCAATTTCCGACGTGTACTTTACACAGGCAAGAACAGCCAACTGGTACTGATGAACCTTAAACCTGGTGAGGAAATAGGCGAAGAGGTTCATAAGACGGTCGACCAGTTCTTCAGGTTCGAGAAAGGTGAGGGAATAGTCTCCATAGATGGCATTAAGCAAAAGGTCGCCGATGGGGACGCTGTTATAGTGCCTGCTGGTGCGAGACACAACGTGATGAATACCTCAAAGACCACGGAACTCAAGTTGTACACGATATACTCGCCCCCAGAGCACCAAGATGGTACGGTGCGCAAGACAAAAGCTGACGCATTGGCGAAACCAGAAGAATTCGACGGCAAAACTACGGAATGATTTCCTCTCTTTTCTTTCTACGTTTTTATGAAAGCAATATAGAGTCTTGCTAGAAATAGAAGCTCGCTATTTTCTCTTTCTGAACTAGCGCGGGCTCCTATAATCGTCTCAAAATTAGACCTAAATAAGAATAGCTGGTTACATCAACAGAGAGTGAAAATGATCTCAGAGAAGACCGGTTTTCTCCCTTTTTTCATGGGCGAGAGGCTCAAATCGCTAGATGTAGCCAATCGAAAAGCCATAAAACTAAACTTGAAGTAATATCTGATTGCTAACCGGTGGGAACAATAATGACAGACGTCAACTCGCCGAAAGAAAACAAAATCAACAAGCAGCAAATCTTTTTAGCGGCGAAACGCGTATTAATAAACAAAGGCGTTTTCAAGCCAAAATTCACTACATTCTTGTAGCGAAAAATTCAGGCAAGGTAATGTCAGAATTGTCCACAAAACCTCGAGTTCCAGAATCGAACAAAGAATACATTGCCTTTCTAGGCACATACACTCCCAGAGAATGCGGCATAGCCACCTTCACGAGAGACCTAGTCGACTCCATAGACCTCCTCGGTGAATTCGCCCCAGCCCGAGTCATAAGCGTAAACGAAATAGAGACAATCTACGACTACGACAGCCGAGTCAAACAACAGATAAGGCAGGATTTCGAAGAGGATTACATTCAAGCCGCCAAGTACATCAACTCATCCCGAATCAACGCAGTAAACGTACAACACGAATTCGGAATATACGGAGGAGAATGGGGAAAGTACATCCTCTCCTTCCTTCAAAACGTACACAAACCAGTTATAACCACACTCCACACTGTCCAACCAGACTTCGAATCGACAGCACGAAACGTGCTGAAAGAAATCCTCTCTCACAGCAAAGCAATCGTGGTCATGGCAAGAGCTGCCAAGAACATTCTCAAGGAATACAACGTCCCAAACAAGAAAATCAACGTCGTCCAACACGGTTGCCCAGACATCCCCTTCCTAACCAGTGACAACGTGAAGCCCTCGCTGGGTTTGAAAGGAAGAACCATCTTGTCCACCTTCGGCCTAATGAGCGGAGGCAAAGGCATCGAGTACGCCATCCAAGCACTCCCACCCCTAGTTGAAAAGCACCCAAACATACTCTACCTTATAATCGGCGAAACACACCCCGAAGTAAGAAAAATCGAAGGCGAAAACTACCGCATGAACCTCATCAGACTAGTCGACCAACTGGGGTTAAAGAACCACGTAAGATTTCACAACCGCTTCCTAACAAAAAGGGAACTAATAAGGTACCTCCACGCCACAGACATCTACATCACACCCTACATAGGCCCAAACCAAATCAGCAGCGGCACACTAGTCTACGCTTTAGGAGCCGGCAGAGCAGTAGTATCAACTCCCTTCCTCCACGCTAAAGAGGTGCTGTCTCACGGACGAGGCATGTTCTGCGAGTTCA
>JBGQME010000002.1:0-162017 GCA_041500425.1 Bathyarchaeia archaeon
CACGAAGAACATGCCACTATCAAAGGATGTGGACATAAAGGAGCATCGCATAACGAAAGGTTACTCCGGCGCCGATATATCATCCGTATGCAGAGAGGCCGCCATTAACGCCTTGAGAAGAGACATCAACGCAAAAGAGGTTACCTTCAGCGATTTTGAGAAAGCTATGGAGAAGGTTCCGCCAAGCATATCGCCAGAAATTGAGAATTGGTACAGGAGCTTCATGAAGCAGGTTCGAAGGATGCAGAAGCCTACGCCCTTTGTAGTGTAATCCCGGAAGCGACAGATAAACGTCAATTTACGCTTCTCTCTAGCAACCTTTTTGATTCCTTCAAGGGCATGAAAGTTTTCAGAAGGCTATATTGTTGGCAGTTTAGCGTTTTACCTGGTGATTCCTTCTTTTCTAGCCTGGCAAACGCGCTAGGGCTTCTACGGTTACTATTGGAACGTGTATGACGGCGATTCAGCCTTATCAGGGCTTGAAGGACGGCTTCTCGGTTCCTTGAAAGAAGAGTAAGCCTGAAAACTTCAACAATGCTATGGACTTACTAGTAGCGGATGTGGGAGGCATTTGAAATAACAGAATTGCCGCTTGCCATGGTATTGTTTTCATCTTGTCCAGAAAGTCGATTTTTCACATTTTTCTATCTGATTGTCATCTAAAAATTGAAGTTTCCTGAATCTACTTCTGTAGAAGCGATCTAGTTTAACTCCCCTTGTCTCAAAGAGTTTGGCCCGTTTCTTGTTGAGGATAGTCCCTTGTTCATCGAAATCGGTTAATATAACTACATTTGAGAATTTCTCAGCGGTGAGATCTGTGAGAGCGTCATGAGAGAGTTTGGAACATAGTAGTATAGCTTTTTTGTATTTGCAATATTTGAACCGTAAAAAGCTTCCATAGGGGCCTTTTGGCCGTTGCAGTATGAGATTCTGAAAATGTTTAAACTTGTTTAAACAAAAAAAGGGTTCTAGAGTATGCTCGGAGTGTTAGCAGTGGTTTAGCCTTCCTCTAGGCTAAGAAAGTAACAGAGAATATGTTGACGCTTTTGTCATCTGCCCATCAAAACCAATAGCATCCAGGATTACAGAAGAACCTAGACTAGACGGAATAACGACAATTGCTGATTTGAAATTTACTGATGAGACTCTGTAGAACAACAAAGAATTGCGTTGGCCGACTATACACATACAGAGAATTGGCACAAATCAAAGTTCTTTGTCCACAATAGCCTAGAATCGAGTCCCAAATGGTAAAATGGCGCCGGGGAAGGGACTCGAACCCCTGCGAGCCTTGCGGCCCACTGGCTCACCTGTCCTCATATTTCGGGCCCCTTTTTGCCTTGAGATCTCGAGGCCAGCGCGATAACCACTCCGCCACCCCGGCACTGCTTAGAGTTTCTGGAATTGTAGCTTTTAGCTTTATCCAGAAAAAGGCAGACTACTGATTCAAAACCATCCTTGCCTCATGAACTTCAAAGACTGCAGTCAAGTCTGTGATGCTCAGCTCCAACTGAGCTATGGTTTCCTCGTCAAGCTTCCTGAAAGGCGTTATCGCTACTGTCAACCTTTTCTTCGTCTTCCTGTAGTTCCAAGTGCCATGCACGCGACCGTATACGAGCAATACAGCCGCTATGTCTCCCGCTGGACGGCAAACTTTCTTCAGGAATCCTTCTTCTATCGCTCTTGTCCTTTCTTTGTGTCCCAATAAGTACGGGTCGAATTTCGGCAACAGGCGTGGTGGAACTTTTTCCTCTAAGTCCATCTCTTCAAGCTCCTTAAGATTGCTCTTGAGCATCCAAAGACGCTTCCCGGAACCTTCCAGATGAACTTTCAAGTTGGGAATGCACGCTTTCGATTGATTGTCTTGCTTCTCCTGCCAAAAGCCCGTTCCAACAGGCAAAGTCCTGGTGTGAGGCTGGACCAAAGCCTTGTAAGTATTTTAGAAGCAGTTTGTCTCTGGCCTGGCTTTCGCCAATTTCGTCAAGGCCTATTTCCGGTAGCCACTGATCAAGTCGGGCGAAGCAAGCTTCTCTGCCGCTTGGTTCAGCAAAGACGGTCAGACCCATGTAACTTGTTTCTTTGAGGATTCCTCCCCACGCTGAGAAGAGCCTCTCGTAAGACTTGGGTGCGTTGCCCATCATTTTGCGAACTCTGGCGTCGAGTTCTTTTCGCTTCAATGGCTTCTTGGCAAGTGCTTTCAGGATATTCGGGTAAATCAGTTCTCTTCGCTCTTCTAAGGAGGGCCATTCAGGACTCCCCATGTATCTTCCGTGATGTTCAAACCACATTCTCTTCAAGGCGTTATGATAGATTGGCAAATCCTTTGAAGGAAAAATGTGAACTGTTCCTCGCACCGACCACGTCTTCACAAGGCTTCTGTCATCGTAAAGGGCTGTGTCTAACATTTCAGGCTTGAAGCCTTTGATTCTGTTCCATAGCGAAAAGTACGGGGTTAGAGGCATCTGCGACTGCAAACCGCACAAAGCACCAGCCACTGCTACGACGTTCTCTTTCTTTGTCTTTGGCAACAAGAATTGTTTATCCAAGTATAGTTGAGTTAGCTGTTCAAGAGTAACTGTTTTCACGTCATTCCCGCTCAATGAGTGTCTCTCCGAGTCCTTAGGCACGTGCAAGTGATGGGAAATACCATCGCTTCCTTTCCTTTTTCTTCAGATCGTCCCAACCTCTCAGTATCTTAACGGCTTCGTTTGCGACCTTTGTAGCGTTCTCTTCGCCTGCGCCTTTCATGAATTCGTTTCGGCATCGGTTGGCAAAAACCGTGCACACAGAACCCGCCCTCAACGCATTTAGGCTTGCAAGGGTGAATAGAGTAGCCGTTTCCATCTCGAAGTTCAGAACCCTTGCCCGCCGTAGAATCGTAAACAAGTCTTGAGAAGCTGGCACCTTCATTGGACGACTTTGCCCAGCGTAGAAATCAGCTGTTGTCGCTGTTATGCCAACGTGATGGTTGCTCACGCCCATGCGTTCAGCCGCCTCGATCAAGGCAAGCAGAACTTCGTAGTTGGCGGTTGCTGGATATTGAGGCATGACGTAACAGTCGCTTGTGCAGTCAAGCCGAACCGCGGAAGATGAGATGATCAAGTCGCCGCAGTCAATGTCCTCTTGAATCGCGGCAGTGCTTCCGACATGGATGAAAGTGTGCACACCTATGTTTGAGGCTTCATTAAAGGCAATAGCCATACATGCAGGGCCAATGCCGCTTGATAAGGCTGAAATTGGCACACCCTTGTATGCCCCCGTAAAGCTCCGAAACTCACGGTGACTAGATACTTCTTTTGCCGAATCCCAAAGCTTTGCGATTTTAGGAACGCGGTCTGGGTCACCTGGAACAAGCAGATACTCTGCCAAGTCGCCTTCCTCACATGCAATATGGTATTGTTTTCTGCCGTAGCTTGGATGCCCGGTTGTTCACCACAATCAAAATTAAGCGTTCAGCATTTAATAATAGTGCAATTCGGGAGAAACGTGCGCTTGTCAGATGAACGTCGAAGAACAAAGTACGACATCTACGCCGACACTATCGAGATTATTGCCAAGAAGGGCTTGTGCTCGTTGACAAGAGTCTCCTATGGCGCGAACATGCCTGTAGACCGAACCAAGAAGGTCGTGAACTTCCTAGTTTCACACGGATTCATAAACGAAGTAATGGTCGGCGACTCACGAAAGTACAGGGCAACGAAATGGGGTCTGGAATATCTGGAAACGTTCAAGCGCATGCGCAAATTCTTCGCCGCACTAGAAGAATAGAAGAGAACGGTCACAATTTGTGACTACAAGGCGTGTTTTCCTCATGTGCGTCGCCTTTTAAGGAAACCTTAGGCTCACTTGTTCTTCAAGGCAAAAAGAGGTGGTAAAAAATGGCACGTAAAATAAGAAATGGGTTCAGTCCAAAGCGAGTGGAAAAGAGGAAAGATGAGGTTAGCTTACGGATCATGACTGCTCTCAAGGGTTCAGCATCGATGCTCAGTCTTGCAGAAACTGGCATAACAAGCACACAAAGAGGACACGCAATTGAGACTGAACAGATGAAGACTCCAACACTGGCACTACTAATCAGAAGCGCCGCAACGCTCCGCTGAGTAGTCACCAAACGTGAGTACCCCTTTTAAACAACCCACAATAAGAGACTGAGAAGGCGAGAAAATGCACAAGGATATATCAGCCCCTTCAAGAAGCAACATGACACTGGACTTCGTCGATGGAGACCTGACAGTAGGCAAGCACGCGACCATTAGAGGAGCCGGATCACCTTCCACTGTGAAGGTTTCAGGCACGATATACTGCGAAGGACACAATGTCTTCGAATGCAGCCTTTCAGCGGAGAGCTTGGAGACAGAAGGAGACGTAGTGATCCAAGGGGATTTGGAAGTACATGATGAGGTTGAAGCCAACGACGGCCGCCTAGAGGTTCGCGGCAAAATGGCGGCAAGACGAGTTGACGTAGACGAAGTATTGTATGTTGACAAAGACTTGGCAGCCGAGGAAGCTGACGTTGGCGGAAGACTGGAAGTTGGAGGAAGCGTGAAAGCTGAAAACATAGATGTTGGAGGCAGCTTCAGAGCCAAAGGAGCAGTAGAAACTGAAACTGTAGATGTCGGCGGAAGCCTTTCAATAGATTCGAGAGTCGAGATTGTGAACCTCGACGTTGGAGGTTCAGCCAGAGTCAACGGCGGGAAGATCGCTAGAATAGACGTAGGCGGTAGCTTCGAATCAAGTGCTCCCCTAGAGTTTGAAGACATAGATGTAGGCGGGGTTGTCCGCTTGACTGGCAAGAACAAAGGGGGAAAAGTGGACGTGGGCGGTTCATTCAAGGTCGAAGGAGATTTGGAATTTGAAGACATTGACGTTGGAGGAAAGGTGGAGATTACAGGATCAGCGGAAGGCAGCAGCATCGATGTCGGAGGCAGGGTTGAAGTCGAGGGCTTCTTGAAGCTATCCAGAAGCCTGGATGTAGGAGGCACTGTAAGAGTCGGACAAGAAGTCACAGCGGAAGACATTGACGTGGGCGGAGTTCTGAAGGCAAGGAAAGCCACGGTGCAGAGACACGTGGAAGTAGGCGGAGTGATAAGCACTTCAGAAGGCGTGGCAGCATCGTTTGTTGAAATAGGCAGAGGAGGCGAAGCCCAAGGACCTATAATGGCGGAGGAGATAGTCATTGGCAAAGACGCCCGCGTGCAAAGCATTTACGGAAAGAGAATTCTCCTGAGAAGTGACGCCGAAGCTGAGAACGTTTACGGCGAAAGAATCACGATCGAGTCTCATTGTCACATCAGTGGCGATCTGCAGTACACCGACGAATTGAGAATGGGTGAGCATATTTCACTGTTAAAGGCACCGCAGAAAGTCGATAGGCTACCCTTCTAGAGAGAGCCTGGTTGACTCACTCTTTTCTGGGAATAACCAGGTCGGCGATGTCCACGCTGTGCTCGTAAATCTGCCTTAGAAACGAAGCCACTGCGAGAACTTGCGGCACAACATCAAGCGATTGTGCCCTAGCAAACTTCTCAATACTCGCGAAGGTTTTCTCCATCTTCTCCCGCATCCTACGTACATCCTCAGCTGCTGCCATTTCTCCTGCTAGAAAGGCGTTCAACGCGCTTTCATGAGCGCCAAAGCAAGCCAGATGGAAATCTACAAACAACTTTCTCAAGTCTTCTGCCAATTTTAAGCCCTTCAACTCGGTCGTCTTCTGAGCTACGCGAACGCACTCATCTCCAATTGCCTCGACTAAGCTTGCGACCAAACGATAGTCTAGACACTCGATGGGAGTAACGCCCAACTTCTCACTTAGGCTTGGATTTTGTACGATCGTACGAAGGATGCGAACTAGAAGGAAATAGAGTCTATTGCCCTCATTATCACGGGCGACAACACTCTTCGCCAGCTGTACATCCCCATCCACCAAAGCGTTAACGACGTCGCGGTGCATGCCTGCCGCGATGGCATATCCACGCCGCAAGATCTTCTCTGGCGGAAAGCCTGAAGACTCCAGCAAACACTGCAAAACAATGCTAGAATAATCTTCCTCCACAATTTCCAGCCCGATCAAACGATCAACAGCGGCCTTAACTGTGTCTCGAACCTCGAAACTGACACGATTTTTCGATTCTACACGAATAATGTCAAAGCCAAGCAAATACTTCCCAATGATTTCACGACTTAAATAAGGCCCGGCTTTCAAAGTGACAGTACTTGGAGCAGGAGCGACGCCATATTGAGGGTCTATGACAAGCTTACCATCACTCGTTTCATTGATCGTCACCACAGAACCACGGTCCAAACTGTAACGTTCAGCCCACGGCTTAGGTATGCAAACAAAAAAAGTCCCGCTCGGGGTGCGTTGAACCTTGCGCACACTGCTCATTAATATCACCTTCCAAAGACCAATATCCGGGATTGAAATACTAACGCATCTAAACAAGACGGCTATATATAAACTTGGAGACGGCTGTTACAATTGACAACGAAGATTACGGTGGGTATAGACCTAGCTGGGAAAACGGAGAATCCCACAGGATGGGCCCTTTTAAGAAGAAAGATATTGAGGACAGGAATCATCTACTCGGACAATGGGATACTAGAAATCGTGGAAAACAACAAACTATCGATAATAGCAGTTGACGCTCCTTTCAATCTCCCAAGAAAAGGTGTCTTGAGGAGAGCAGACAAAGAAATGATAAGCAGAGGACTACGCGTCTTCCCGCCTAGGCTTCCAGCAATGAAAGCCCTTACACAGCGAGCCATAAGACTAAACAAGTTAATAGCAGAAAGAGGCTATAACACAATAGAAGCACATCCTACATCAACGCGAAGAACCCTGAACTTCACCAAAAGAGTGGGGGAGAATTCAAGCAATCCTAGCATGTATAGGCTTGAAAGGTGACGTCAAATTGCGGGCATTAGCCTCTCACGAAATCTGCGCTACGACAGCTGCATTGACAGGATACCCTCACGTGCGAGGACAAACTGAAACAGTAGGAGACGAGCAAGAGGGCTACATAATCATCGCAAAAAAGAGGGATTGGAGAACACTGCATACATGAGTGAACTGGAGAGACTGCGAAAAGCCGTGGAAATTACCATTGCGGCAGGCTATCAACTAAACCAAGAAGCCTTCGGTTTCTTAACAATGATAGCGTCGACAGAGGATCCAACAGAAATTATGGGTAAAGCAATAGAGAAGCTCGAAGACTTGAGCGAAAAACCGCTATTCATCGATAGGCACTTTCTAGAACAGCTGCTGGAGAAATCGGAACCCACAAAGGAGATAGCCATTGAGGCTTCTGAGGTGCCGCCTGAAAAGGTGCCTTCGGCAGAGCCAGTACAGATAACCGAAGGGAAGAAACCATTCCAACCATACGCAAAGGAAATCGAGCCTGACATAAAAATATTAGAAGACCCAGGCGCGCAACCAACCTCAAACGGAACCCTCGAAGACTTCTTGGAGTATTTCCGTGACAGATTCAGGCGCACAGAGAAAATGCTCAGACAAAGGATAGACGTCAAGAGCGCATCATCGATCATAGACGCTCTAAGGGCGCCGTCGAACACGAAGCTCAAGATTATTGGCATGATCACGGAGAAGAGGGAGTCAAAACAGCGAACAATATTGTCAGTCGAGGATTTGAGTGCAAGCGTCACGGTGCTCGTACCGCAGAACGCTTCCGAAGAACTCCAGAAGCGAGCTCGTTCACTTCTGCTTGACCAGATTGTCTGCTTGGCCGTTGCCAAAACAAGAAGCGCTCTCCTAATAGCCGAAGACATCATCGTGCCCGACGTAGGTCAAAAACCTCAACACAAGGCTCCAGTTCCAGTTTATGCAGTGTTAACCTCAGACATGCACGTAGGAAGCGCAAAATTTCAAAGAGAGACATTCAACCGCTTCATATTGTGGCTTAATGGCAAATACGGAAACGAACAGATGAAAGAAATCGCAAGCCACGTCAAATACGTCCTGATAGCAGGAGACATCGTTGACGGAGTGGGCATATACCCCAATCAAGTGAAGGAGCTTGCGATCAGAGACGTTTACAAGCAGTACCGCTTTTCTGCAAAGTATATCGAACAGATTCCAGACTATATCGAAGTCGTAATCATACCTGGAAACCACGATGCTTCAAGAAAAGCGTTGCCTCAACCGGCAATATCTAACTCTTATTTGAAGATGTCGCAGGAGTCAAGAAACGTCTATTCACTAGGAAACCCGTGCTACCTAAGTCTTCACGGTGTCGAAGTCTTAATGTATCATGGCCGCAGCTTAGACGACGTCATATCTACCGTTCCCGACATGGACAATAACCATCCTGAAAAAGCAATGCGTTTACTACTACAAAGCCGGCATTTGGCCCCTCTGTACGGCGGTAAGACGACTTTGTCGCCTGAGGGTCGAGACTCCCTCGTGATAGAAAGAGTGCCTGATATTTTCCACGCGGGTCACATTCATACACTCGGCTACTGCAACTATCGCGGAGTCTTGGTCGTAAACTCGGGCGGGTGGCAAGAGCAGACAGAGTACATGCAAAGACTCGGGTTCACGCCAACCCCGGGAATGGTGCCCGTGGTGAACCTTCAAACGCTGGAAGTTATGGTCATTCCGTTCAATTAAGCAACCTGCCCACGAGAACTAAGCAAGCTAGTGGATTTGAGCTCGGTCTATTCTCAGTTTCTTTTATCTGCGGGTTTTGAAAGACATTTTGGCTCAAAGTCGACAAGAGGCCCGAGCCTGCCATCACTTGCAAACACGTCTTTCACGAGGGTGCGCCCAATCTCCAACCTAATCTTCTTAGTGCGCCCATACCTTCCCATGCTTATGACCTTAGCATTAAGCAACCCCATAGAATCAAGCTCATTAACCAAGGAGCTCAGTCTTCGCTGCGTTAGGGGTGTAACACCCAACTCCCCGCAAATTTCATTGTAAACCTCGTAAATTTCGCCAGTGATAGCCCTGTGAACCTCAGCCCTATTCAAATGGTAAACGCTCAGAACTACGAGTTTGGAGTGCAAGGTCAAGTTCTTCAGCGCCTCATTAACCCGATTGTGCTCAATGTGCTTCTCAGCCTCTCGTACATGGTCCTCAACCACCACGTTGGCGCCTGTCCGCTCGGCAACCTCTCCAGCGACCCGTAACAAGTCTAGAGCCCTTCTAGCGTCGCCGTGTTCTGCAGCAGCCAAAGCTGAGCAGAGACTTAGCGCTGCGTCAGACAAGGCCCCATCGCGGAAGGCAGAAGCGACGCGCTCAGACAGGATATTCCTCAACTCGCCTGCGTCATACGGTCTGAAAACCATTTCTTCTTCACTGAGGGAACTCAGAACGCGAGGGTCAAGAAACTCCTTCAGCCGGAGATCATTTGAGATGCCAACTATTGACACTTTACTGTTGTTCAAGTCCTCATTAATCCGGGTTAACTCGTAGAGCAAGCTGTCGCCTCGACCTCTTATCAGCGCGTCAGCTTCGTCCAAGACTATGATAAAGATTGTTCTCGCAACATCTAATCCAGTCCGGAATCGGTCGAAAACCTCACCAACAGACAGGCCTGTGAACGGCACAGACAGTCCCATACTCTGGCAGAGACATGCGAACACCCGATACTCCGAGCCTACGATTCGGCAGTTAACGTAGCAGAATCTGACAGGCGCGCCGAACTCCTTAGCTTTCACCTCCACATGACCCAAAACATACTTCGTCACAGCAGTCTTACCGGTTCCAGTTTTCCCATAAATGAAGATGTTGGAGCTGCGCGAACCCTTCAGCACTGGGGCTATGGTCTCGCCCAGCTGTCTGATTTGATCTTCCCGATGAGGCAGTCTGTTTGGCAGATAATCGTGCCTTAGAACCTCTCTGTCTTTGAATATCTTCGTGTTGTTAACGAAGTTGTTGAAGACATCGTCCAGTATACTGTTATCTGCCAACGCTTTCCCCCCTCACAAGTCCAGAGGCAACGCCTCTCTTTCGCGTGGAGAACATAAACTCTGCCGTACAGAAAACTAGACGGGTACTCAAATAATCAAATAAAAGGAAGAAACAAGAGCAAAAGAAAGGGAAGGCTTGTGAGGAGACACCCCGAGCTTTCCACTGGAACTCCTTACTGATTAGTATAAACAATTTGATTTCTTTTCTCAAAAGAAATATACTCCGACGGTTGCTAGTGATCAAATGCCTATAACCATTATCATTAAAATATTTAGACACAGTCAAGAAAACTTTGCTTCCAACAGCCAAAGTGTCATCCATCGCATGATGCGTTTCCAGTAGAAACAGAGGGGTGTCGACGTCGAGTTATGCGAGAACAGAAGACATTTTCCAATGGTCCATTTTCTAATGTGGCTTGATGCGCTTGACTCCTATTTCCTTGCAGTGCGAACTCTCGCGGAAATGTTTTTTCTCGGATGGAGTTTTCTTCACTTCTTGTGAACACCTTGTGAAGTTGATTAGAGAGTGGCTGCTTTTTGACCCTGTTTCTTGTATTATTGACTTTTTCATGTTTCTTTTCTGTGAATTCCTCACCCCCTTCTTTCTACTCGAGTACCCGTTCTGGTTCAGCTTCTTGCTGCTCGTGGGTGTCTGCAGGCTTGTGAAGGGTGTTACCGCGGAAGCGCTGCAATTAGTGCCTTTCTTGCGCTCAGCGGCTACCTTCTTGGCTTTTACTGCGACGCTGTTTCACCGTAATAGCTATAACTTGTGAGGTGTAAAGTTGTGAACAGCACCTAAAGATGTGGCCCATCAATGCCAGCGAGGAAAATGCGCGTTGAGCTGTTCGACAGCGATGGCAATCGATATACAATAGCCTTCGAAGGGCAAGTAACCAGAGATAAGGCTGTCCGGCTCTTGGATCTCGTGGAGCTGCTGGGTGGGGTGCCTAGCGGCACAGGCAACCCAAGGCCAAACACTGGCATAGTGAATAACGGCTCCTCAAAATATGATAGAGTTCGTATGATTGTGCAAAGGAGTTTTCCTCTCGTATGGTTCTCCTCCAGGGAAGTCCAATCCGTCTACGAACAAGAATACAAGGAACCCCTCAGTCTGAGTACCGCGGCCACGTACCTTTCTAGGTTGGCAGGCAAAGGCGTACTCACGAAAGTGGGCGCCTCTAATCGCTTGAAATATAGGATAGTATCAGGCTTTCCTGAGGCGGCACTTAAGCAACAGATATCATAGCAGGGCTGTTCCCTTGTCTTGATCTTGCTGTTAATCTGCGAGAAGAATTTTGGTGTTGTGGTATATAGCCGCTTAAGGAATCTGATTTTAGGACGAAAAGTTTCTGCTTGTCCGAAGATATGGAAAGGCAGATCCTGTAGAGCCCCCTCTGTAAGTGGCAGAGGCTACGATTTGAATTATGTGTAGGTTTCTTCCTTTGGCAAAGGATTACGGGTGAGCGCACAATAGCCTCATTTACGAAACGTCTACGTTCTAGGAGTGGAGTGTGGTGATGCCCCAGATGAATGGCGATGTCAAAGTTGACTTTTCTGAGATGGAGAAAAAGCTTAAATTTTACATGGATAGGGGGAGGGTTGCGGGCGCTACTGAAGTGCGAGGGGGGTCTGGCTCTCGATCAAATCTGACGCATCTCTGATAAAACCGCTGAAAAGGATGGACAGATTTTCCGGAATGTTCGTCGCTGTTGACTGTTCAACACGAACGCTTAAGAGAGCAAACAACTGGGGAATCTATCTCATGCGCGGGCGTACGCAGTGGTCAGAGAACGTAGTGTTGACTGGAGCTACAACGAGAGGGTGTGCACAGTTGTTGGAGATGCGCATGTACGTAGGAGTTTCCTGCAGGACTTTAGAATAGAGATGGAACGCCAAATCGCCTTAGATCTCCTTACGGATGAAACACGAGAACTCTACTACGTACATGAGGGTGCACGCAGTATGTACCTCTTGCTGGATGGGGGCGGCTATTTGGGCGGAGATAGAAAATTCCGAGTGTCACTTTATGAAAGATGCGAAAAGGATGGAGTCAACCTTCTAGCTATCAGCAAGAATTCACCCTCGCTCCACGATGAAAAGGGGGAGGGATTTCATAGCTACTACGTACATTATGTCTCCCTACGACGTGTGATTTTATCATCCTGTGAGGAAGGCTGACAAAGACAAAAGTCTGTATGAAGACATCGCGGTTGTAAGATTGTGCGGAGAAAGCCCGCATGTCTTTCGTTGTGATGTGATGGACTATTTGACTAACCGAGAGACAGGCGAATTACTTTCGCCTTTGACCTGTATTTCCGAATACCCAAGGTGTGTTGGATATCCCGTGACTCTTTGGCTGGCGCATGAGTTTTCTGCGCCGTCTGACTCTATGCTACTTTCGTATCACGATCAAGTTGAGGAAACACTGAAGGGCGCAGGTTTGCGGTACCTATTAAGGTCACGCACTGTCCTGAATACCTGGAAAAGAGAGGGAAAGAAGACTATGGGCTTCCCGAGTCGGAGCAGCTCTCTGCTATGGAAGAACGTCTTAAGAGACTAAGCACGTAGGACAAGGCTTTGTTGTGAGCAATTAGGCTGCTTCGCTTTCAGTCTTCTTCAGAAACTTTTCCATCTCTCTCTTAACGCTGTACTTGAAGGGAATCTTGTTTGTGTCTCTCTCTAAATAGCCACCCTCGTAAAGCTTCTTCATCAATCTAGCCGTGTGCTCTCTACTGAGCCTGACTTTCCATTTGATTTGCGGCGACGTCATAGGGCCTTCAGATGCAAGAAACTCCATCGCAGACAACTCAGTCTCAGTCAAAGGCGCCAATGCCCTGTCCCTCCTAATTGGGATAACAGCTTCAACATTAGGCTCAGGAATAGCTGAAAACTGCTTAGCCTGCTCCTCCAAATTTGTTATCTTAGCAGTCAATGCAGAATGTGATGCAACAGCGTCACCAATCCTCTTGTCAGTTCCATCTAGCCGCGCCAAAATCCTATCTCTATCCTCCAAAACCGAGGCGATCTTTGGTTCCATTGCCTGCACACTCTTTTCCACCACTTCCGTCCTTTTCAATGCTCCACCAATCTTTGAGGAGACAGCCTCCGCCTTGTAGGCTACAAGCTCCAGTCTCTCCGCTTCCTGCCTTAGCTGCCTATTGAAGCTCAAAACAATGTCGTCAACCACTTCCTTAGCCTTCTCGTACTCTTTCTGCGCCTTTAAGAGTCTCTTGCCGTAGGCAACAGCTACGCTGATAGTCGCCACAAACAAGATACTGGCAAGAAGAAGCAGGATATCTGTCACATTGCATCACCCTGTGATTCGACTGTGATTATGCGTGACTCGATCACGTTGCGTCACACATCACAGTCTTACCATTGGGGATTTAAAACTTATGGTCTTCTTCATGGGCCGAGGACAGCATGACGTCACACATCACAGTTTGTTGGAATCGCATGGGCTTGCTGTGAGCTAATCGTGATGCCCACAAGAATCCCATTTCGGGCTGCTTTTTAGGTTTCGAACCGTTTGTTGCCCTCGCCCTATTGAGCATCTTGGGTGCCCTTATTGGTGATAACTCGGCTGTGATTTGTGACGTCACGTCATGCCTTCTGATGGATTAGAGAGCTGTTTCAGGCTGGTTTCAAGCTCTTCTCTGATGATTTCTATGACTTTCAGGTGGTCATTTAGCTCTGCACCTTTGTTTGGCACGTCTTTGTATGCATTCAAATATGTGCGCAATTTGTTTGACACTTCGAGATACGGGTCAAGAGTTGTGTCCTCAAAGACTCCTAAGTAGCCCAGAAGCAGCACTGTATATATGGATTTTATGACGTTTTCTTTGGCCTGTCTCAGAGTCCTGTTGAACGCCCCGCGGCTTATTTGTGCCTTCGTTAGCCTTAATCGGGCTTTTTCGTCGTATTTTAGCTGTTTCCCCGAGATATTCTCGGACAATATGTCAATGAGGAGTGTTTCGAGTTGCGTCTTTGTTAAGTGGCTGTTTTTGGCTAGTATATTCACAATTGGGTCGTTTAGGGAGCCGTTGAGCCATGCCTGTACGCTCTCTTTCAGCTTCATTCTCGCTCATTCCCCGTTACGGCGAATGGATACAGTTTTGTATACTGGCTACGCATTTAAAACTGCCGCTTTCCATAGTGGATCATGCTATTCTGAACGGAAACATTTTATGCCTAGACCGACAATCCCTAGTGAGGAGTGCAGCTTGGTTTCGAGAGTTAAACCCGCAGAGCGCCTGAAATGCATAAAACCGTCAGGAACACGTCGATTTTTCGCAATGGCGAGCGAAATGCCGGACGCGATCAATTTGAGCCTAGGCGAGCCTGACTTTTCCCCTCCGATGAACGTCCTAGACGCAGGGTGTCAAGCCGCGAAGCAAGGCAAGACCCACTACGAAGCCACGAACGGGATCTGTGAACTGCGGGGGGCACTTGCACAGAAGGCTTCTCGTGACTATGGGCTCAGTTATGATCCGAACTCGGAGATCCTGATTACAGTTGGCGGGACGGAGGCGATCTTCTTAGCGTTGTTTGGCTTGATAAACCCTGGTGATGAGGTTTTGGTTCCTAACCCGGGTTTCGTGCTTTACCAGCCTGGCGTTCAGCTTGCAGGTGGTGTTCCAGTTTCTGTTCCCTTGTTAGAAGAGCGTGACTTCAAGTTATCTATCAATGATGTGACGTCACTAATCACGGATAAGTCACGTGTGATTATCCTTAACTATCCGAACAACCCGACTGGAGGCGTGATTTCCCGTGATGAAGTGGTTGCGCTTGCAAAGATCGCGGTGGAGCGTGATTTGATTGTGATTTCTGACGAGGTGTATGAGAAGATCGTGTATGATGATGCTAAGCACTATTGCATTGCGGCTTTCCCGGGGATGCGCGAGCGCACGTTGATCGTGAATTCCTTCTCCAAAACCTATGCTATGACGGGTTTGCGGGTTGGATACGTCTATGGGTCTAAGGAGCTTGTTTCCATTCTTTGGCTCGTCCATCAATACACGGTTGCATGTGTGAACAGCTTATCCCAATACACGGCCGTGGGAGCATTGAAGGCCCCTCAAGGCTTTGTGAAAGATATGGTGAAAGAGTTTGACAGACGACGGCACCTAGTTTACGAGAGACTCAATGAGATCGAAGGCTTTCATTGTGCGCTTCCGAAAGGAGCCTTCTACGTTTTTCCGAGGATAAAGGATTTTGGGATGTCTTCCGAAGAGTTTGCAGAGTTTCTAGTAAAGAAGGCTCACGTGATAACTGTTCCGGGCTCTGCTTTTGGGAGCTATGGCGAGGGGTACATTAGGATTTCATATGCTGCTGCGTATGAACAATTGGAAGAGGCGTTAGACCGAATAGAGAATGCAGTAAAGACCCTCAGATAGCCGCATTACAGGTTCTCTGCGCTTTCCTTCAGCTTCGTGAATAATTCTGGGCGCAAATCTCTCAGCGTCGGGACAAACGTTTCAACCGACCTTATGTCTGAATAGTCAACGCTACCTATCACAAAGTCCTCTTCGTCATACTTCGCCTTTACAAGTACTTTCCCCTGTGGCCCTATGAGTCGACTCCCTCCCCAAAACTGCAGCCCATCTTCAATGCCGACCAAATTCACGTAGGCAAGGAAGGCAGTGTTTTCCATCGCTCTGGCAACGGTTAGAGTTTCAAAGAACCCTCGTCTGACTGCTGGAGAAGCAGAGATGCAGACTATTAATTGGGCTCCTTCTAGTCTTGCCAGTCGGACGACTTCTGGGAAGAAAAGATCATAACATATGACTAAGCCTATCTTTCCAAGTTCTGTGTCGAATACTGCGGTTTGGTATCCAGGGCGAAAATATCTTTTCTCTTCGAAGATGCTGTGAGTTGGAAGGTACATTTTTCGATATTTTCCGATTATTCCTTTAGGTCCCACGAGGACGGCAGTATTGTAGATCGTGGCTTGCGCCTTTTGGCTCAGTTCAGGCATGCCGAAGATGATGTGGGTCTTTGATTTCTTTGCTATGTTTTCTACAATGTTGGTTGATGGTCCGGGTATTGTTTCTGCAAGTTCGTAAATCTGGTCTTTGACCGTGTAGCCCGTGAGTGAGAGTTCTGGGAAGATCACGAGGTCTGCTGATTTGCTTCTGGCTCTCGTCACCGTCTGCTGAATTCTTTTCAAGTTTTTTGTTTTTTCTGCTCTTTTGCAGCTTATTTGGGCGAGTGCTATCTTGAATTTCTGTTTCATGCATCAGCCTCTCCTAAGTCTGAAATCTGCTCCCACCGTGCGATATGCAAGTTTTGCCGTCAGTGGCATTCGCCTTTTGTGTTCTGCGGCTAGCCATCTCCTTTTTATCTTTTCCACTGATTCTTTCTTGATCCTTACTTGTTTGGCTATTTCTTCTGTTGTCATGAAATGCTCTAGGCCATACAGGATCAAATCGAGCACTTCGTATTTGATGCCAAGTTCTTTTTCTGCAGTTTGGCCTGGCCACAATGCTGGTGAAGGTTGTTTTGCTATGATTTCTTTTGGTATGCCTATGTGTTGAGCGAGATTTCGAACTTGTGTTTTGTACAAATCCATTATAGGAGAGATGTCTGCTGCAATGTCTCCCCATTTCGTGAAGTAGCCCATCATTGTTTCTGATTTGTCCGAGCTTCCGCAAACAAGCACGTTGAGCCTATTAGCATAATAATATAGGTAAATCATCCGCGTCCTGGCTTTTATATTGCCTTTGCAAACGTTTTCTGAAACGTCGAAGATAGGTATTGACTTGTAGAAAGCTTCAACGGTTTGTGTGATGTCACACGTCTGTGATCTCAGTTTGTACTTTCTTATCACAAGCTTTGCGTGCTGAACATCCTTGGTGCTGAGTGTCTCCTTTTCTGGTAACATTAATGCGAGAACCTTGCTTCCTCCTAGGGCCTTGGTTGAAAGTGCCGCTACCGTGCAGCTATCGATGCCGCCTGATAATCCTAGAACGATTCCTTTTGCATCAACCTTCTCCACGTAGTCTTTGATGAATCGGGTTACTCTTGTCTCCACTTCTTGCCAATCTAAGTCAAGAATGGAAGGGGATAGTTCCAAATGGATGTAGCCTCAATGTTGTATGGTCTCTGGGCAAGTATTTAAGGACAAACATAAAATACTGGAGTACCGTTCACTTCATGGAGTAGAAGGATACGTGAAAATGGGGCGAAGAAGAAGAAAGGTCGTACGCATTCCCAAGAAGCATTTGCCAAAATTCTTCTCTTGTCCCAAGTGTGGGAAGGAAACCGTGCGAGTTGAAATATACCGAGACCAGAACCGGGCAATAGTGGGTTGCGGGAGTTGCGGAGTTAAAGATGAGTTTCCAGTTAAGCCTGCCCAGGGCGAGATTGACGTGTATTGCATGTTCACAGACAAGTTCTACGGGAAACCCAGACAATCTCCTACGTCAGAGATCAAGAGCGCATAGCTGAGTTGGTCTTTATGATAGGCTCTGTTGAGAAGTTGTTGCTTGACAAAATTAAGTCGGAAGGTTCTGTTCACATAACCCTTATCGATCCTGAGAAGGTAACGCCTGCACAGGCTTCCAGAATCGCCGGCAAGAGCAAGGCAAGCGGCACCACAGCCATAATGATTGGTGGTTCGACATTCGTCTCTGGAACGCACCTAGATAACGTTTTGAAGATTGTCAAGCGTACCGTGAAGTTGCCAGTGATTCTTTTCCCGAACAACGTGACTGGAATAAGTCAATACGCTGACGCCATATGGTTCATGTCTTTACTAAACTCAGCTGACCCCTACTTCCTGATGGGAGCGCAGGTCTTAGGAGCACCACTGGTCAAGAAGTATGATCTGGAGCCGATTCCTCTTGGTTACATAATTGTTGGTGAAGGCGGGACGGCAGGTGTCGTGGGCAAGGCTATCGCAGTTCCTTATAATAAGCCTGAGCTTGCCGCTGCTCATGCGTTGGCTGGTCAATATTTGGGTATGCGCTTCATATATCTAGAGGCGGGATCAGGCGCGAAGGAGCCGGTTCCTTCTGCGATGATTCGTGCTGTCAAGCACTATATTGACGTTCCTCTGATCGTTGGTGGCGGCATACGATCCAGGGGGCAAGCACTTTCTGCAGCTTCAGCTGGCGCGAGCATAATAGTCACAGGCAATGTTGTCGAAGACACTGGCGTCAGGCGCAAGGTTTCTGAGATTATTGAAGGGTTGAGACACCGCAGGGCGTGATAAGCCAGTTGACGGCTTTCGAAAACTACTTCAATGCCTTGAGGAAGGTTCTCGGAGACGATGCTGGCTATGACGTATGGCCAGATTTTGAGCCGCAGTATGATGAACATGAATATACTTGGACCAGGTTAAAGGGCCTAGGTGAAGTTCTGATACTCAACTGCGGAACGTGTGACGGCCCATCTGATTTGAGACATGAGCGATGAGAGGATTGCGTTGAGAAACGTGATATGACTGCGAAAGAGGCTTATGAACGAGCAACCGGCGGATCAAAAGAAAAATGGTCCACGCTGTTTTGATGTAGAATCCAGACGGAATAAGCTCTTTACGCGAACAGCTTTTTGATTTGTTTCTGTCAGAAAACAGAAATAAAGATTGACGGCTACTAGGATGTCCGAGGGGCACCATTTGAACGGTGAAATGAGCGAAGCCTATCGCCGATATGCTGAAAGCTTGGAGAGCGAGCTTCAACGTTTGTACACAATCAGTGATAAGGCTAGGGAGAAGGGGCTTGATCCGTCACTGAAGACGGAGTGCAAGGTGGCGAAAGATTTGGCTGACCTTGTAGAAGGGCTGGTAGGTCCGCAGGGCGTTGCCGAAAGCATCAGAGCGTTGAGTGCAAAGCTTCCGAGGGAAGAGCTGGCCTTCAAAGTGACTGAGGAGATTGTCCACGGCAAGTTCGGACACATGGAACCGGAGGCTGCAGCCGATCAAGCCATACGCACTGCACTGGCGATCTTCACGGAGGGTCTCACCGCTGCTCCGCTGCAAGGAGTGGCAAAGGTTGCGATAAAGACGAATTATGATCGATCACGTTACCTTGCCATCTACTTTGCGGGTCCAATGCGATCTGCTGGCGGGACAGATCAGGCTTTAACGCTGGTTGTTGGAGATTTTGTGCGGCGGTTGCTTGGGCTTGAGCGTTACAAACCTACAGAGGAGGAGATATCGCGGTTCATTGAAGAGGTCAGGCTTTACCAGCGATCCGTGACTCGATTTCAATACCACGTCTCAGACGAGGAGTTGCGCAAGGCCTTGCAGTGGATTCCCGTTGAGGTAACGGGAACCGAATCAAATCCTATTGAGGTTTCATCTTTCCGCAATCTGCCTCGCGTGGAAACTAACCGCGTTAGAGGCGGAGCGCTTAGAGTGGTGAACGACGGAATTGTCGGGCGGGCTCCGAAAGTTTTGGCGATTATTGAGAAGCTTGGTTTTCAAGGATGGGACTGGCTCAGGGAAGTTCAAAGGAAGTCTGAGAAGAAGTCGGCTGGATTTATGGACGACGTTATCGCAGGCCGTCCGATCTTCTGCTTTCCGTCTAGACGCGGTGGCTTCCGCCTAAGATATGGTAGATCGCGGAACACTGGACTGTCGGCTGTAGGCATACATCCAGCAACGATGCTTGTTCTTCAAGGTTTTCTGGCTGGCGGAACACAATTGCGGTTAGAGCTTCCCGGAAAAGGCGGAATCGTAGCGCCAGTCGATGCTCTGGAACCTCCTATAGTGCGCCTAAGAGGTGGATCTGTGGTTCGTGTCACTGTTCAGAACTATGGACAACTCAAAGCCAATATCGATCGAATCCTGTTTTTGGGCGACATTCTGATCAGTTTTGGCGATTTTCTGTACAACAGCAAGCTTCTTGCGCCCTCAGCCTACGTTGAGGAATGGTGGATAGAAGACATGCGAAAGGCTGCCGCAGAACGATTCAACGGGGTCGAATATGCTGCGGAAGCGGCAAACATTCCTCTGGAAAGACTGAAAGAACTTCTGAAAGATCCGTTTACCAACAAGCCTAACGCCAAAGAAGCTCTAACCCTGTCATCGATTCTCCACATTCCCCTACACCCACATTTCACGTTGTTCTGGTCAAGCCTTTCGTCAATTGAAGAACTAATGATGTTGAGACAGTGGCTTCTTGCTTCCGAGATTCAACGCCACGACGACATGGTTCTCGAAATTGCGGGAAAAAGTGACGCACGTGTCAAGCATTTAATGGAAAGCTTGTGCCTTCCACACAAGGTTCTAGGTGATAAGTTAATCGTTGAGGGTGAAGATGCTCACGTGTTTGCTTTTTGTCTTGGTTGCGACAATCGGGATGAGTTAGATTTCTCTTTAGCTAAGTCGGTTTTGGACGCTGTTTGTTTGCTCTCTGGCTTACAGATTAGGGAGAAGGCGCCGACTTTCGTAGGTGCACGAATGGGAAGGCCAGAGAAGGCAAAAAGGCGTGAAATGAAGCCTCTTGTGCATGTGCTTTTCCCGGTCGGTTTGTCAGGAGGTTCTCACAGGGATCTTGTCGAGTCCGCGGGGCGTGGTCCCACGTTGGTGGAGCTTGTCAAGCGTAAATGTCCGAATTGCAAGACTTTCACTTTCAGGGTTAGGTGTCCGGTTTGTGGTTCTGAAACGGTTTTTGAGAAGAGTTGCCCTCGATGTGGAAAGCCCTTGAAGAACAGTGAGTGCCCAGTATGCAAGGTGCCGGCAGCGCGATTTCAGAAGCAGGCTGTCAATTTTCGAGAATTGCTTGACAGCTCATGTGGCAATCTAGGCGTTTCTCTTCCGAAAATTCTGAAGGGTGTAAAGGGGTTGACTAATGAGTCGAAGACTCCTGAAATTCTTGAGAAAGGGGTACTACGTGCAAGACATGATTTGTCGGTTTACAAGGATGGAACCATTCGTTTTGACGCCACAAACGCTCCGTTAACCCATTTTAAACCTGCAGAAATTGGAGTTTCTGTTGAAAAGCTTAGGGAACTTGGTTATACGCATGCTGTTGATGGCTCAAGCTTGACGGATGCGAATCAAGTGTGCGAGTTGAAATTGCAGGATGTTGTCATTCCTGTGAAAAGCGCGGAATACTTCATGCGTGTCGCTAACTTTATGGATGAACTGCTGACCAAAGTCTATGGGCTATCTTCTTACTACAACGTCAAAGATGCGGAGGATCTTGTCGGGCATTTGGTCGTAGGGTTGGCTCCTCACACTTGTGCTGGCATTCTTGGCCGGATCATCGGGTTTACAGGTCTAAACGTTTGTTATGCGCATCCGATCTGGCATTCTGCGAAGCGAAGGGATTGTGACGGCGATGAAGATGCTTTGATGCTTGCGCTTGATACTTTGATTAACTTTTCTCGTGAATACTTGCCTGCACAGATTGGCGGGATAATGGATGCGCCACTTCTTTTGATCCCTGTTGTTAATACGCAGGAGGTTCAGAGGCAGGCTCATGACTTTGATGTTGCCAACTCCTATTCGGTGGAGTTTTATGAGAAAACGTGGGAGAAGACTGAAGCTAGACAGGTCAGCTCTATCATTGACCTTGTTGGATCCCGACTTGGTACAGAGGCTCAGTTTGAAGGGTTCGGCTACACAACTCCGGTGTCAGACATTAGTATTGGAAACCCTGAAAGTGTGTATAAGCGGTTTAAGTCGATGGTTGAAAAGCTGGACGGCCAGCTTGAGTTGGCTGAGAAAATTGAGGCTGTTGATGCCAGAAAAGTCGCTTTGAAGGTTTTGACCACGCATTTTATTCGGGACATTGCTGGGAATCTTCGTGCTTTTTCCACTCAAGCGTTCAGGTGTAAATCGTGCAATAAGCGTTTTCGACGGTTGCCCTTACGTGGGAAATGTCCATTCTGTGGGGGGCAATTGACTCTAACCGTGTATCGTGGGGGCATAGAGAAGTATTTGGAGGTGGCACAGCAGTTGGTTGAACGATATGGTTTGCCTCAATATTATGCTCAGAGAATATCGTTGATGAAGGAGGAAATTAACTCTATGTTTGAGGGTAAGAAGCCAAAGCAGATCAGTCTGATGGATTTTGCTTGAACAAGCCTTTTCTACGCAGATAGTGTATTTGTATATGATGGGTATGGTTAAAGGAGCTTTTCATCCCAACGCTTACCTGTCCGAGATAAGAAACATCAAGCTCGGTTTGAGGGCTAGGACTCGAGTACTCGCGGTCTTGGAGGGGCGTTCTGTTGACGCCAGAACCATTGCTACCGAAGCAGAGATGCATTACGAGGTTGTTATGCATCACTTGAAGCTTCTGGAGGCGGAGGGAATCGTTGGGCGAAGAAGTGACAAGAAGCCGCATGTTTGGTCGGTTACTGGTGTCGGGCAGAAACGGTTGACAAATTCATCTCAGAATGTGCATTGACATGGTGAGCGGCCGCATCTTGGGCATTTGTTGTCGTACTTGTTTAAAGCTGCTTCTTCGAGGTTGACCGCAGAAACATTTGCAAGCGACGCCAGCCAAGCTATGACGTCTGCAAACTCCTTCTCCAACGCTTTCTTATCGTTGCCTTCAAGAGCTTCGCCAAGCTCTTCGATCTCATCCACAAGCCAAGCGTAGGTCCCTTCGATGCCTCGCTTGGAGTCTCTATGAAAGTATAGGCGCTTCATTACTTCCTGGAACTCTGATATTTGCAATTCGTCCACCCGATTGTAGTTTCAGGCTATGCCTAGCAGATAAGGGCAATGTTGAAATAAATGTAACGCAAAACCTTGATTTCGGGAAGAACTATGGCGGCACGTATTGTTATTAGGGCTTATCAAGAGGGTGACCGAGAGCAGTGTCGCTCTTTGTGGCGGGAATTGACCGAGTGGCACCGTGAAATCTACCAAGACCCGAGTATCGGTGGAAAACATCCAGAAGACTATTTTGATAAACACTTGGCAAAGGTCGGCCGTGAACACATATGGGTTGCTGTGCAAGCGTCCAAGGTGATTGGACTTGTAGGGCTGATTATTGAGGAGAACGAGGCTGAAATAGAGCCCATAATTGTCAGCAAGACTTATCGTCATAAGGGAATAGGCAAGCGATTGCTGGAGGCTGTGGTTTGTGAGGCGCGCAAGAAAGGAGTGCCTTACCTGAATGTAAAACCTGTTGCACGAAATGTGGAAACTATAAGATTCTTTCATAAGCAGGGCTTCAAAACTGTTGGGCACATCGACTTATTCATGAATTTCTCTAATCGTTCTTGGAAGTCTGGACTTAAGGTTCATGGATGCGAATTCGACTTCTGAAATACGCGGGCTGTTTGTAGCATGATCAGGGATGTTGGCTTTTGCCCTTCCAGTCTTCAAGTATCGAATTCACCAAGTTATCTAGCCTATCTCTGACATGCTCATCTTCAGTCAAGGTTCCCTCAAGCGAACTTTGACAGTATTCTGCGGCTCTCATGCTAGTCGCTTCAACGGATTGTAATGTACTCGTAGGCGTCGGTTGCGTTTTCGAAGCAGTAATGTACTTTCTGGTAGTCTTTTCTGAACTCTGCGACGTCAGACCTCACTTTTTCTAAGGGTTCTTTGTCTATTATCACGCGTTTGACGAACTCTGCTATTTCGGCCATTTCAGGTTCTTTCATTCCAAGCCTTGTGACTTCTGAAACGCCCATCCTTATGCCGCCGGGGTGCATGAAGTGTCTTCCTTCTTTGATGTCCCATGGCAGCAAGTTTCGGTTGATTATTATGTTTGCTCTCTCCAGTGTTTCCTCGATCGTGCCTCCGTCGCCATGCTTTGTTATGTCAATCAGGATCACGTGTGATTGTGTGAACCCTTTGTGCTCCGCTAGCACGTTGAAGCCTCTTTCATAAAGTGCTTGACCCAATGCTTTGGCGTTCTTCACTATCTGGCCTGCGTATTCCTTTCCAAATTCAAGCATTTCCGCACATGCAATCGTCAGACCAGCAACAGCGTGCAAGTGATGGTTGCTGACCATGCCAGGGAAAGTTGCCTTCTTGATCTTTTCAGCATTCTTCTCCCATGATAGAATGCCACCGTGCTGTGGCCCGAAGAAGGTTTTGTGCGTGCTTAGACTGACGACGTCTGCGCCTTCTCTGAGTGGGTCTTGGAACTGTCCGCCCGCGATTAATCCTGCCACATGTGCGGCGTCGTATCCTGCTGTTGCGCCGACGGAATGAATGGTTTCAACTAACTCCTTGACTGGATGCGGGAAAGGGAAAACGCTTGCGCCGAACATGACGAATTTGGGCGGTTTCCCTTTTACGGCGAGTTCCTGAATTTTGGCTTTTGCTTTGTCAACGTCTACGTTGAGTTCCTTATAGTCTAGGGGTAGGTATTCGACGATTAAACCCTTGACGGCTCCTGCGGTGCCTCCTAGTTCTTTCTTTCCAGATGTAATGTGTCCTCCGCATGGAATGGACAGGGCTAGTAAAGTGTCGCCTGGTTCTGTGAAAGCTGTGTAGACAGCGAGGTTTGCCACGACTCCTGATATGGGTCTGACGTCCACGAACTCGGCGTTGTAGAGTTTTTTCATGAGTTCGATGCATTTGAATTCTACTTGATCTATGAATCTGCAGCCTGCGTAGACGCGTTCGCCTGGCCATCCTTCGGCATAGCGGTTTCCGAAATCCGTGATGAGGGTTTCGCGTACGGCTGGGCTTGGGACGTTTTCGCTTGCTATTAGTGGAATGCTTTCTTGGAACCATTTGTGATGTTGCTGGAGGAGATCGAAAACGTGATTATACTCATCTTTAGGAGTAGCCATTGCAGACACCTCTTGTGTCAGACTATCGTTTGTTCAAAACTAAAACTCTTTTGGAATAGCACAACGTTAATAATGAGGCAATACTTGGAAGTACGAATGCAGGAGATAGGTGATTGAGCAAGAAGAAGAAAGAGAAATCCGGGCCAATGCCTGCTGCGAGTGCTGGTCTTCTTAGGTTCTTTGAGGAAGAGACTGAAGGCATCAAGGTCAGGCCAGAAATACTTGTGGTTGCTTCAATAGCGCTAATTGTCGTCTGTGTTCTAGCGCAAGTGTTTTTCGCACGATAAAGGTAGATTGCTAGCGCCGTTGGGGCGGATGCAAAACTTCTATTCGTTGCACAGAGTTTAGGTGAACGAATATTTCGCTTCTCTCTTCTCGGCTAGTAACCTGCGGTATAGGCTGCGCGATCGTGGCGCGCAAGATGATCGCCTCGGCATCTGACAACCATATGCCAGCTGGTTCACGGGTCACAGCCATCAAAGTCCCTTCAAAACCATAGGCAGGATCCAAAATCACGCGTATCTCTTTTCCTACATTCTTCTCTAGCATGTGAAAGATCGTGGGGGGAATGTCCTGCTCTGGCATAGGATTTGCAAAACCTTGGTGATTGACGCTTTATAGATAAAACGCTTGTCCTTTTTAAGGTATTGGCTTCTATGTTACTTTTGGGTTTAAGCTTGGGTTCTTTTGCCCTCCGTTTTCAGTGTTTACGCGGAAATCCAGTGGGCTTTTCGTGGGTTCTCCATTTTGAAGTTGTTCTGCATGCTCTTGGTTCCTTGTACGTGCTTTCGCAACACCTTAATATGGTCGAGATTATCCTTTAGCAGATTTATTCGAGAGGATGGAAGTGGCGACAAAGGACTCGCTGAGCCAATCCCTAGATCGTGCAGTCAAGCACTATGCATCTCTGTTCAAGCTTCCATCCTACAGAAGGGTGGTTTTGCTTCAAGCGTTGATTTGCGTATGTGGCGGACTTGTTACAGCACTTATTCTGTTTCCCAGTGGTGAAGGGCTAGCTAACGGGTTGTTCCTAGGCGTTTCTCTTTTCACAGCAAGCCTGATTCTTGACCATGTTGTAAGCAAGTTCGTTCTGAGGCGAGATGCGATTTATAACCTTAGGAGAACAGGAGTGCTTTCTCTCGCCTGTCTGGGACTATGGCTATTCTTCATTCTCGTAGGCAACGTGGTTGCTTTGTTTACGCATGATTTAGCTTGGTGGATAAGACTCTGCCTTCTCGGATATTCCGCAATGCTGATCTTACGTCTTGTAGTTTTCAACGCGAGCTCTGATGCACGCTACGAAAAACGTGTTGTAGCTTCCCTAGTTCAGCCTCTCGTCTGTATAGTTCCTTTTATTGTCGTCTGGACAAGGATAGGATATGCACCCACCATTCCCATGTTTCTATACCTGATATGTTCATTGGTTGTAGGCGTCGTTTCAAGCCACATTTTCCTCTATTTCATTGACAAAGTGGGGAAGGTCTCTCTTGGGATTTCTTCTATGTCCCTTTTCAAGGCTTTTCTGCTAACGTGGATAGTGAACTTGAACGCTCCTTTTGAAGAATTCCTGGAGCAGCTAGGTGAAGAGCAGAATGTAGAATTCTCCCTAATTAAATTCGAGTCCTCAAAGACGAAAGCGGTGGTTGCTGTACCTTCTGTTCACCCTGGCCCATTCAAAAATATTGGGAGTAGCATTTTGCCGTCCCTACTCAAGAATGCCATAGAGAAAGAGTTTGACTGCGTTGCCTGCGTTCCGCATGGTTTGTTTGGACACGAGCTTGACCTGGCTTCGCAGCTTCAGAATCAATTAGTAATCAGGCATGTCGTTGAGGCCATGAATTTTGAGGCTTCAGGGGCGAAAGCGTCGCCTTTTGTTACTGTGACTAATGGTTTAGCCGTTGCTTGTTGCCAGATTTTCGGCGATTTTGCCTTTTTGTCTGTTACACTTGCACCTAACACGACTGAGGATTTTCCTCAGGAATTGGGTATGTTCGTTCGAAAAGAAGCGGAGAAACAAGGATTGGCGTGTTGTGTAGTTGTCAATGCTCACAACAGCATTGACGGACTGAATGGCATGCCTGAGGCTCTAGACTCGCTGAAGAATGTTGCGACCACCTGCTTAGAAAGGGCCGTGTCTCAGAAGCAGTCATCATTTCAAGTTGGGGCAGCTACTGTCTCACCGCGGGATTTCAGTCTTGGAGATGGAATGGGTGATGGCGGCATCACGGTTATTGTAGTCAAGGTGGGCAAGCAAAGGACAGCCTACGTGGTTATTGATGGAAACAACATGGTTTCTGGGTTGCGAGGGAAGATTCTTTCGGTTCTGCATTCATTTGGCGTTGATGCGGGAGAGGTGTACACTACTGACACCCATTCGGTGAGCGCCTTGATCTTAGGCAGACGAGGATACTACCCGATAGGAGAAGCTATTCCGCATGACAAGTTGATCGGCTACATTGAAGAAGCAACTCACTCCGCATTATCTAATCTGGAACGCGTCAGGGCCGGGTGTTGTAGCGTTAATGTTTCTGGTGCGAAAGTCATTGGCAAGGAACGATTAGAGTCATTGTCTCTGCTCATTGATAAGGGACTGCAAAGGGCGAAGAAAGTGGTGGCACCGGTTTTTGTTCTCAGTGGGCTTCTCTTGATGTTGTTTTTGCTGTTTATTTAACTCAATGTTAATATGGCTGAACTTTCAGACGTCTCACTTGGCCTTGCGTGTTGTCCGAATCTTCCAATCTAGTGATGCAAGGTAAGGTAGCCACTGTAAAAGCTGAAATGTGGTGAAGAGGAAAAATGGGCAAAATCGAAGTCAATGAGGAATTCTGCAAGGGTTGCGCACTTTGCATCAATTTTTGCCCGCAGAAGCTCATCCGGGTAGCGAATCATGTCAGCAAGAAGGGTTATCATCCCGCTGAGTTTAGCGATCCTGAAGGCAAATGCTCAGGATGCACCTTGTGTGCTCTGATCTGTCCAGACGCCGCTATTACAGTCTACAGAGAGAAGAAGGTGACAGGTGAGAAAAAATGACTGAGAAACGGTTCATGGCTGGAAATGAAGCAGTTGCCGAAGCTGCGGTTCAAGCGGGCTGCAAGTACTATTTCGGCTACCCAATAACACCTCAGAACGAAATCGGCGAGTACATGTCATGGAGGCTTCCAGAGGTTGGCGGGACTTTCCTCCAAGCCGAAAGCGAAGTTGCAGCTATATACATGGTTTTTGGAGCAGCAGGCGCAGGCGCGAGAGCAATGACCTCATCGTCAAGCCCAGGCATTAGCTTAATGCAGGAAGGTATCTCCTACATCTCCGCGGCGGAGCTTCCGTGTGTGATAGTGAATATGATGCGATGCGGGCCGGGACTCGGCGGAATCGCTCCCTCTCAAGCAGACTATTTCCAAGCCACTAAAGGTGGCGGGCATGGTGATTATCACTTGCTTGTTTTGGCGCCATCAACAGGTCAGGAGGCTGCGGATCTCACAATGCTGGCTTTTGACCTTGCGGACAAGTATCGTAACCCGGTCATGGTTCTGGGAGATGGGAACATCGGTCAGATGATGGAGCCCATTGAGTTCAGGCCGCTTGGAACATCTTCTGTTCTGCCTAGGAAAGACTGGGCTTTAACTGGCGCGATGGGTAGACGCAGCAACTTGCTCAAGACGCTCTATCTTGATCCCGTAATCTTGGAGAAGCGCAACCTAGCTAATGCTCAGAAACTTCGTGAAGCAGTCAAGAACGAGGTTCGCTTCGAATCTTACCTGACTGAAGATGCTGATATAGTGATTGCGGCTTATGGGACTGTTGCGCGGATCGCGAAGACGGCAATCAAGAACGTGCGTGAGAAAGGGCTAAAAGTTGGGTTGTTGAGGCCCATATCGCTTTATCCGTTTCCCTATCAAGCGTTTAGTCAAATGGCCGAGAACGTGAAGAATTTCTTGGTTGTCGAGATGAGTATGGGTCAGATGCTTGAAGACGTGAAACTTGCCATCTGCGGCAAAAGCCAAGTGCACTTCTACAACAGAGTAGGTGGCATGGTGCCAAGTTATGATGAGATCACAACTCAGGTGGAAAGAATCGTGAAGGAGGCAAGATGAAGATGGACGCTGTTTTTGAAAGGTCCAAGACTCTTACTTCAGTAAACACGCACTATTGTCCAGGATGTGGTCACGGAATCATTCACAGACTAGTAGCTGAGGTTATAGATGAGCTTGCAGTCCGAGAGAAAACCGTGGTAGTGGCTCCTGTAGGGTGCGCGGTCTTGCTCTATAACTACTTCGATTTGGATGCATACGAAGCTGCACACGGGCGGGCTCCAGCCATTGCAACAGGATGCAAGCGTGTTCATCCTGAACTCGTCGTATTTACCTATCAGGGTGACGGGGATCTTGCGGCAATTGGCACGGCTGAGATTGTGCATGCAGCAGCGCGAGGAGAGAAGATTACAGCCGTTTTCGTCAACAACGCGATCTATGGAATGACTGGTGGACAGATGGCGCCTACTACTTTGATTGGCCAAAAGACCACCACGACAACTACTGGCAGAATTCCAGAAAGGGCTGGATATCCCATTCGCGTGTGCGAGATGCTTGCCACGTTAGAAGGGGCGGCATACATTGCCAGAGTAAGCGTGACCAGCCCGAAAAACGTTATTCAAGCTAAGAAGGCAATTAAGAAGGCTTTCGAGACGCAAATCAAGGGTTTGGGCTTTTCGCTTGTGGAGGTTTTGTCGCAGTGTCCGACTAACTGGCATATGACGCCTGTTGAAGCGATAAAGTGGGTTGACGAGAAGATGGCCGCTTACTATCCACTGGGTGAGTTTAAGGTTCCGAAGGAGGCATAGACATGGCAAAGACAGAGAAGAAAGCCTTCTACGAAGACATAGTGATGGCTGGTTTTGGTGGTCAAGGTTTGATGTTCATCGGGAAGCTTTTGGCATACAGTGCCATGAAAGAGGGTAGACACGTGACGTGGATTCCGTCGTATGGACCTGAAATGCGTGGTGGCACGGCCAACTGCACAGTTGTCATTTCAAGTGAGGAGATTGGCTCGCCTGTGACTCCTCATCCCAGTTCGATTATCGTTATGAATAATCCTTCAATGGAAACTTTTGAGCCGCGCGTTCAGAAGGATGGGATGTTGCTTCTAAGCAGTTCCATGGTTAATCGACCGAGTACGCGACAGGACATTAAGGTTTTGGCGGTTCCTGCCAGTGAAATCGCTGCTTCTGCAGGGGCTGAGAAATCTGCGAATATGGTCATGCTTGGCGCCTATATTGCACGGACAAACGTTGTGGCTAAGGAAAGCATTATTGAGGGTCTCAAGGAGCTATTCGGCAAGAAGCTCGACGTTTTTGAGACAAACGTGCGTGCGTTTGAAGAAGGAATGAAATTCGCCCATCAAAAGTCTCCAAAGCAAGCAACATGATCACAGCCGAGCCCAAGCATGATGTTAACAGTAGAACGCCCAAACAGTGTGTCTGGTTCTTCACCATACGGAAAGATATGAGAAGTTAGAATCCATGATATAGACTGGCTTCATGCTGCCAAACTATAGTGAAGGGTTCCGTGAATCGTGATGTGACATGACAGAACCGAAGCGCAGGAAGAGAACAGAGAAGAAGGAGAAACCAGCGAAATCAGCAAAACCAGCGGGACCAGCGACATCAGCAACACCAACAGAACCAACAGCAGCCACACAAAAAACGGAAGGCAATGAGAAGATAGTTTTTGTCGGCAACAAACCAGTGGAGAACTACGTAATCGCTTGCTTAACGTCATTTACCGCAGGTTCAAACAAGATTGTCATCAAAGCCAGAGGGCGAGCAATCTGCAGAGCAGTCGACACCGTTGAACTATTGAGACGAGCCTTTTTGAAGGATGCACAATTGCAGGGCATAAGCATCTGCACAGAACAAGTTACGAGGGAAGGGGACCGAAAAGCGAACGTCTCTGCCATTGAGATCACATTGACCAAGCCTTAGAACGATTTCCCTTCCGCAAAGTCGCTTCTCATTCGATTTTCACATTGCCGTATCGTACGTGCTCTTACTTTTCCTTTCTGGTTTCAGCATCTTCTATTGGATCAAATGAAACGAAATTGCCTGTGGTCTCTTCGCTATAGTCAATAGGTATCACTTTGAAGATTCTGTCGATTTTGGAAGGGGGTCTTGACTTCTCTTTGTTGTAAAAGAACAGCAATACATTCTTAACATTCTTAGGTGCAAATCTCTTACGATGCTCCAATAGTTTGTTTAAGATGAATTCAAGATTTGTTGCAAGCAGACTATTAAACGTCATTGTCTTCTTATGTCCCTTGAATTCCTTTTGAAAGTCGTTTTTTTGTTCCTTTACGAAATTCTCCCAGTTGCCATGATATTCTCTATTCCAGTGTATCAAATACCATGAAAAGATACGGTGTCGCAGTCGTTGTTCCTCGTTGAGAGTGATCTTATCATTGTTAAATGCAGTAAGATTATCCCATTTGCTTTCAATCAGGTAGATGCTTTCTGAAGATGCAAGTATTGCATCAAACTCTCCAAACAATGAACTATTCTCTTTGCTATGTCTGCCAAGACTGGGACGATAGAAGATAAGGCAATCTGAGGGAGCAGTTTTGTCTTTGAATGGCTCCAGAATACAAGATGTATGTTGCCTCAATGCCCATAAAGTGAAAGCATCTTCTCCATATCCAAGCATTCTACTCATTTACTCTCACCTCCTTGCTGTCTGTTACATAGCTAAGTCTAATGTGGGTATCGCATCTTAATGCTTCTGTAGCTTGTTTCTCGGCTTTTCTCTTGCAACGTGCTGATTGAGGTATTGATGGCTGTTCCATGTCATCAGCCGAATTCTTCACGTTCTTTTTTGTAGGTGAGCATCGGTAGCTATATAAAACCGTCCTTTCTAACCATTAATCTTCAATTGGTGATGTAGAATGAGCAGTTATCCGAAAATCGTGGTTACCCCTCCAGGACCTAAAGCAAGAGAACTTGTCAAAAAAGATGAAAGCCTGATCTCTCCTTCCTATGGACGGTTCTATCCTTTAGTTGTAGAATCAGGGAAAGGCTGCATAGTCAAGGACGTTGATGGAAACGAATTCATCGACTTCAACTCTGGCCTGGTGTGCATGAATGTTGGCCACAATCATCCCAAAGTCGTGACGGCGATAAAGAACCAGTGTGACCGCTTCTTACACTATTCTAACACTGACTTCTATTATAAGGAAGTCATCAACTTGGCGGAACAGCTCGCGAAGATTACACCTGGAACGCCTGACAAGAAGGTTTACTTCGGTAACAGTGGCGCTGAAGCCGTAGAGGCTGCGGTCAAACTTGCAAAATGGCACAGTCGCAGACAGCTTTTCATTGGGTTCATAGGCGCTTTCCACGGGCGCACGATGGGAGCCTTGTCCTTTACAGCCAGCAAGCCCACTCAGAAGCGGTACTTCTTTCCGTTGATGCCAGGCGTAACTCATGTGCCCTATGCCTATTGCTATCGTTGCCCGTTCAAGTTGACCTATCCTGATTGTCACTACTGGTGTGTAGATTTCATTGATGAGTATGTTTTGCAGAAGTACGTTCCTCCTGAAGACACTGCGGCGATATTGGTTGAGGCGATTCAGGGCGAAGGCGGATACGTAGTGCCACCGCCTGAATATTTCCAGCGTATGAAGAAGATTGCGGATAAGTATGGCATATTGTTCATCGTGGATGAAGTGCAATCTGGCATGGGCAGAACTGGAAAGTGGTGGGCCATCGAGCATTGGAATGTTGAACCTGACATCGTATGCAGTGCCAAGGGATTGGCGTCTGGAATGCCACTGGGCGCGGCAATCGCAAAATCCAAAATCATGGACTGGGTTCCAGGCTCGCATGCAAGCACCTTCGGAGGTAATCCACTTTCGTGTGTTGCGGCAAGCGCGGTTATAGATACAATACAGGAAGAGAAGCTTTTGGAAAACGCGACGAAGCAGGGCGCCTACATCATGAAACTGTTTGAGGAGCTGGAGAAGCAGTGCGAGATCGTGGGTGACGTTAGGGGCAAGGGATTGATGATCGGCGTTGAAATAGTTGAAAACAAGGAGAGCAAGAAACCAGCACCTCAAAAGGTTAGTGAGATCATGATGCGTTCTTGGAAGCGTGGGGTCAACGTCATTACTTGCGGAGCTTCAACGATCAGAATAGCACCACCACTCGTTATTACGAGAGAGCTTGTGGACTCGGCCTTAGAGATACTAATCAGCTCGATTAAAGAGGTTGAAAAAGAAGCCTAGCTTGCGTATCGGCATGGAAATCCAAAACCTTGCAATAAATGATTACGAGGAGATAACAGAACTCTGGGCGAAAGCGGGACTGCCCTTTAAGCCGCAGGGACGAGACAGCAGAAAAGCAATGGCCGCTGAAATGGCGGCCAACCCTGACTTTTTTCTAGGAGCCTTTGAAGGCAAACGTCTAATCGGCGTCGTTGTGCTGAGTTGCGATAGGCGAAATGGCTGGATAAACCGTTTGGCGATAGATCTAGACTGTAGGCGGCGTGGAATCGCTAGGGCTTTGATTATGGAATCTGAAAAGACTTTAAGAAAACATGGTTTCAAGATTTTCTGCGCCTTAATCGAGGAGGGCAATGCGGCTTCGAAGGACCTGTTTAAGAATTGGGGTTATGTTGAGCATCGTGACATAATCTACTTTAGCAAGCGTGACAGTGACGAAGTTTAAGCTTGTCTTTCTTCGGGTTTGGGTTCTTTTACGCGGAATAGGAGTATTGCGGTTGACGGGATAATTAGTATGATCGTTAGCAGGAACGGGGTTTGAGGGGATACTGCTTCGTATGTGAATCCGCCTATGGCGCCTGTTACTGCTGTTCCCAAGTATGTGAAGAAGTGGTTTGAACCTGTAACTTTTCCTCGTTGTGCTTGTGGGACTAGGTCGGCGAACAGTGCTTGGTATGAGGAGAAGGTGAGAAGCGCTGAGAATCCCATCAGCGGTAAAGCGATGTAAAGGGTTAGATAGTTTCCGTAGATGAGGATGAGTGTGGACGGGATGACTAGGAGGTTTGAGATGATCAGTGGGATTCTTCTGCCAGCTTTGTCAAGTAGCTTTCCTACAGGGAATGAGAGGGCTATCATGCTCATGAATAGGACGGTCATGACGTAACCCCACATTATGCGGGCTTGTTGGAGAGCTGAAGGGTCGACGCCTCCACCTATTTTGAGCACGTAGAAAGCGTAGACTAGGAACAGCATTTGTGTCATGGCCATTGCAGATCGCGCAATCAGTTCAGAAAAGAAGAGAAAACGGGTTGAACGTGGAACCTTTTTCCAGATACCTATGCCTTCTTTCATGGCTTAGGGGTACGACCGAAGCATCTGACGTACGTTTATCTTCTCCGTGTTCTTCATGCTCTCTTTCAGTCTGAGTCGCACTACTGCTGCTGCGAGATACAGTACTATCACAATGGCGTATGCTATTCTCATGCCAACAATGAGCCGTATGTGGCTACTAGCATTAGAGCGACAATAGGGGCTGGTGTTGTGGAGACGCTCATTATCAGATTCACCAGAGAGAAGCCCATTCCGCGTTTCTCTGGTGGAACTGAATCTGCCATCATGGCAAATAGGGCTGGCTGATAGAGCAGGCACAGGTTCTGTATTGCTGCCCCAAGCAAGATGAAATGCCATCCTTTAATGGTGATTCCCATAAATGTTAGCGGCTGAGAGGGAGCAACTGCAAAGAAGATAAATGAAAGGCCAATGCCGAAGGTTAAGGTTGAAATGAGCCATCGTCTCCCATACTTGTCTGCTAGGTATCCGCCTAGAAATTGGACAGATGCCAGGCAGACCAGCGAAACTGCCATTATTACGCCTATGATCGTTGGAGTAGCGCCAAGTTGGATGACATAGTCAGAATAGTACGTTCCTGGCAGTTCTCCAGCGAAGTCCATCAGAATCCAGCTCATGATTAGGATCATGTAGTTTCCTCTGAAGAAGGGGAGTTCGTTCTTCAGCCTCTCCTTTAGCGAAGATTTCGGTTCCATTCTCTTCTCTCTTTTTCTTTAATCAAGCGTTCACATGTCTAAAGTTTTTGCGAGATCCTCTTCTAGAAGTTGTCGGGCTTTGCTATGACTTCTCTGATTTTCAGGTCGAAGAATCTGGCGGCGTGGGCTGGCTTGATTCTAAGCGCCGTGTCTACGCCACGTCCTGTTCCGCCTATGGCGACGATGTCCCTGTCCATAGGGATGAGTCCGGCATCAGCTGCCATAAGCGTGATTTCTACGCATACCTTCGTTCCTTCGCCCATAAGTCTAAGCACGTTGGCAATCAGCTCTAGGGGCTGTATCGTTCCGAAGTTTTTGCGGATTGCCCGTTCTGCGCTGCTTAGGGCGTGGATGCCTGTGAAGATTCTTGCGCCGTTTGCCAGAATTTCCTGTTTGAACTCTTCTATCAGCTCTGTTTTTCCAGGTTCTTGGAAACCAAAGGAATGGGTGACTACAACTACGTTGCAGCCTTTGAGTATTTTGGAGGCTTTGGCTCCTGTCTCACCGGTGGTTGATGCAACGACTATGTCTCTTATGCCTTCTTTCTTTGCATATTTTTTGGCGAGCTTTAGCAGAGCGTCTGTGTTTTGCTTTCCTGCTTCTTTGAAGTAGGTTGTTTTCTTTTCATCCGAGCTCATGGAGTTTCTCCTCACTGATTTTGGCTTTCGGTTTCAGCTTTCTCTTTATGCTTCTGGGAAGCTTTTGTGGGTTAGGTTGCTTTTTCGTAGCGGTTTTCTTTTTAGTTCTGTGCCGCAGACTTCGCACGTTCTTGATTTGCTGGTTGCTGGATATTGCTTGTGGCATGCTGGGCAATAGCGTATCCATTGCCAGCGGCGGCGTATTCCGAACGTAGCTAGTGAGGCGAATTCAATGTCCATCTGATTGGCAACGTTTTGGATTGAATAGTCGTCAGTGACTATCATGGGGGAGAAGCCGCTTGTCTTGAGTTCTAGGGCCAATGCCAAGAGTTGCAGGTCAGTGTCTGAGAGGAAGAATTTGTCGCCGAGGAAGGTTGCTGAGGCTTTGACCTTTTCTAAACACATTGCATTTGGGGTTTTGATTTTCAGTTTTCCGCTTTCCACAGCTGCGTCAAATCTAACTCCCGACATGGAGCTTCCTACCATTTCCTCTTTAACCATCGGGACAGTGTAGTGTTCTCCGCCTATTGAGAATGGGTCGAAGCCAGCTATGAACGCTGACGTGTCTAGAACTGCGACTTTTCTAGCAGTATCTTCAGTTATTCTTTTTCACCCCATTCCCTTGAAAAGGAGTCTGCTTCTTAGGCGGTGATAGAAGTTTTCACCAAATCTGATGAATGACGTTTCGTGTTTGGAGCGTGTGACGGTTAGGGTGGGAAGTTTGGATTTTACGATTTGATTGTGTTGGCCATCAATTAGAATAAGCATTCTTCTTGGTCTGAGAACTTCGATTTCTAGACTTGAGTTGGATGGGAAGACAATTGGGTGGAAATCGGTTAGTGGGCATACGGGTGTGAGGACGAAAGCGTTCACATCTGGGTCTAGGACTGGACCTCCTGCTGATAGTGAATAGCCCGTGGAGCCAGTCTGTGTGGATATTAGTAGCGAGTCAGCTTGGCAGGTTAAGATAGGCTCCTTGTCTTTCAGAATTCGTGTGTAAAGCAGTTTCGCTGGTTCATCGTGGGTAACGACAACCTCGTTCAGAGCATCTGGGAATGTCGTGCCGTTTGCTTTTGTTGAGATTTTCCTACATTTTTCGATCTTGTATTCGCCTTTCAGGCATTTGTCCACGGCGTCAAAGGCCTGTTTTGGTTCGACTTCGGTGAGGAAGCCGCGGATTCCCATATTAATTGTGAGTATGGGCGGTTCGGGTTTCGGGATTGCAGAGCATGTTCTTAGGATTGTTCCGTCTCCGCCTATTGTGATTATGAAGTCGGTTTTCATTCGCTCCAATTGAACGGTCTCTATCTTTGTTTTGACTTTTCTTGCCAAGGTTTCTTCTATGAAGACCTTCAAACCCTTGGTTTTCAGGTATTCTGCTAAGTCTTCGGTGAGTTTGATGGCTTTCTTCTTGTCGTAGCGAGCGACTAAACCGGCGCTTTTGAGCAAGTTTTCACCGTTCACGTTATTTAGCGCTACCTTAATCTATATATGGGTGTTGTTTAGAATGGCTATGAATAGAAGCCCGTGAATAGGTTGGTGTGGGTATGAGCAAGCCTATTGATGTTGGAAGTTTGCGTGTTGGTGGCTACATGATTATTGATGGTGAGCCGTGTCAAATTGTGGATATTACGAAGTCGAAACCTGGGAAGCATGGTTCGGCTAAGGCTAGGATTGTGGCGGTTGGGGTTTTTGATGGGTCGAAGAGGCAGTTTGTGAAGCCTGTGGATTTGAATACTGAGGTGCCGATTATCGATAAGCGAAGTGGTCAGGTTTACGCGGTGAATCCTGCTGGGATTCAGATTATGGATATGGAGACGTATGAGTATTTGGATGCTCCTTATCCTGCTGATGCTGAGCTTAAGGCGAAGCTTGCGCCTGGCGTTGAGATTGAGTATTGGAAGATTCTTGGCAGAATGAAGATTATGCGAGTCAAGTAGAAGATGGGAAAGCACCTAGAGCCGTCTTCTTTAGTGTGTTTTGGTTGATGCTTTTGCATACAGCCGCGCTGAAGGATGGAAGGGTTGCTCTCATAAGAGAACTCAGGATGGACGACAAAGAGAAGCTTTTCGAAATATATGAGGCGCTTTCTCCTAAGGCTGTGCGTTGGGGTATGCCGCCCTATACTAGAGATAGGATCGAGAAGAATTGGTTGAGCAATCTGCAAAACATGATACCTTTAGTTGCCTTTCATGGTGATAGGATTGTTGGGCATGCCCAGATTTTCAAGTTTACACATGCTTTCTCTAATATGCTTTGTCAAGTGTTCTAGCTCCACCATTCCCAGTGGAGCGCCTTGAAGCCCACGTACAAGACTAAGAGGGTTACTCCCCAGCTCAATGCGACAGCAGCTATCTGAAGAACTAGCTGATCTTTCAGATACTCATAGCTTATCCAAGCGGCTAGTGAGCATAATCCTATCAGTAAGAAAATGAATATGGCGATGTGGATTGCTTTTTCTCCAGGCATCCTATCTTTTCACCTTTATTACAACTATTCTAGTGATGTTAAGGGGGTTGTTCTTGTTAAAAGATTTTCCATACAACGTTTATTTCACACTCTGCGCTTAGGTTTGTGTTGGAGCCGATGATGCAAGAAGAGCCGTCTGAAACGTGACGAATCCAATTATGGGGCTGAGGCTTCAACACCCTGTTCTGCACAAGAATCAACACTAGGTTCAAGGCATATATAAGGGGGTCAAGATGCGCTCCGCGCGCAACAGATCCTCAACTATCCATCACATTGCTCATGATTGCTTTTGAAATGCCTCTCTCTCAGCGCTTGCGTTTCCGCGGTATATGAATCTCCAACAAACCCTTCTTAATACTAACGTGCATCTTATCCATCTGCACAGGCACTGGAACCTGCTTGTGGCAGTGTAGCTTGTGAAACTCGCCCTTCCTATGCGTTATGCCCAACTCCTTGAACTTTATCTTCCTCTTCATCTCCGCCGAAATCTCCAAAGTCCTCTCATCCAAAGGCTTAACCTGCACACTGCTCTCAACCGTCAAAGGCAAATCCACCGTCATAACCACTTCAGTAGCCGTCACCTTCAAATCACTCAAAGGCCGCATCGCACAAGTCTTCTCATCCCAGCTTGGCACATCCAACATAGATTCCCTCCGTCTCTCAAACTCGCGTTCGAAATCCTCAAAATACTCGTCCATAAAATCCCCAAACGAACGCCGTTTCTTGATCGCCATAGCCTCCATTCCTCCTAAGACACGTACACTGGAATGTCATACTCTTGCCCTTTCTTCATGTTAACCATCTCCTCCTGCGTCCGCTTCATCACATCCCTAGCCTTCAACCTGATCTCCTCACCCTTCTCCAACAACTTTGCAATATCCACCTTAACGCCAGTAAGCTTCTCCAAGCTCTTCAGCACCTCAGCAGCAGCCTCAGGATCAGGATAATTCAAGAAACACTGTGCCATCAAACTGACAGCAGGCAAACCAGACTGCGAACCCCGCATCAGCATAATCGCCTGAGGACCAACCATATACCCCTCCATCAAAGGCTCAAGACCCTTATCCTGAATAATCTTCAGAGTCTCCGAACTCGACGTAGCAGCAAAAACTTTCAACTCCTTTGCATCCTGCCTATCCTCTATCGGAATGCCGCTCAACGAAACCATCATCCTAACCTTCTTGCTTCTTCCCCAATCGATCAAAGCATCCATCACAGGATAAATAATGCCCGCTGCAATCGGCATTTCAGAAACAGCCAACAAAACCTTCTCATTGCCAAAGATCCTAATCGAAGAATGCGGCAAACCCTCATGCAAAACAATGACAGGCGGCAACGACTGCGAATCCACATAAGCCACCTCCTCCAACCCAAGCTCATCAATAATATGCGACGCGGCGATAACGCCTACCAAGCCAACATCTGGAAAACCGAATAGCATAAGACCGCCAGATGGGATTTGTTTTTTCTCTATGATCTTGATTTCGCTCAAACTTGATTCCTCAAATACTTAGAGTCCTAGTTAAGTGTAAAAAGCTTATGGAGAACAACCTTAAAGAGCAGAACACCTATTAGAACACGTAACAAACCATAAAAAATGGAGAAAAGTCATGGCCATAGAACGCTTAGGCTCCTCACTCTACGACGCAATAAGAAAAGTCTTCAAAGCCGCGGTCATAGACGAAGCCACAGTCAAAGAACTAGTCCACGACATACAAAAAGCCCTCCTCCAATCAGACGTAAACGTCAAAATCGTCCTCGACATATCAAAACGCATAGAAGAAAGAGCCCTAAAAGAAAAGGTTCCGCCAGGCATTTCTAGACGCGAACACGTAATAAAAGTAGTCTACGAAGAACTAACCCGATTTCTAGGCGAAAAACCAGTACCCATCAAATTTGAGCCTGGCAAGAGAAAAATAATCATGCTCGTAGGTATACAGGGCTCAGGAAAAACCACAAACGGAGCCAAACTCGCAAGATACTTCCAAAAACGCGGAATGAAACCAGCCCTAGTCTGTGCGGACACGTTCCGCCCAGGAGCTTTTGCACAACTCCAACAGCTTGCTAACAGAATAAACGTGCCAATCTATGGGGACCCCAAAGCCAAAGACTCCATCAAAGTCGTCAACGAAGGCCTAAAACAATTCCCAGACAAAGACATAATCATCGTCGACACCTCAGGCCGCCACAAAGAAGAACAAGAACTCATCAAAGAAATGAAAATGCTAGAAAAAAGCATCAAGCCCGATGAAGTCATACTAGTCATAGACGGCACAATCGGCCAACAAGCACTAGCCCAAGCTAAAGCCTTCAACGAAGCCACTCCAATCGGCTCAATCCTCGTCACCAAACTGGATGGCTCAGCGCGCGGAGGCGGAGCACTCTCAGCCGTAGCCGCAACAGGAGCCCCAATCAAATTCATCGGCACAGGCGAAAAAGTAGAAGACATCGAACCCTTTATCCCCTCACGCTTCGTCGGCAGACTCCTAGGCATGGGAGACCTAGAAACGCTCCTCGACAAGGTCCGCGAAGCCGAAATCAAAGTCCCAGAAAAGAAAGCCAAAGCCATCCTAAGCGGCAAATTCACACTAACTGACATGTATGAGCAATTCGAAGCTATGAAAGGAATGGGCAGCTTCCGAAAGCTTCTGCAGATGCTTCCAGGCATGTCCCCAAAAATCCCCGAAGACATGCTAAACACCGCCGAAGACCGACTGGAAAAATGGCGTGTGATGATCCAATCTATGACCCCAACCGAAAGAGACAACCCAAAAATCTTCAACTCCTCAAGAATGAAACGCGTAGCCAGAGGCTCAGGAACAAGCGAAAAAGAAGTCAAAGAGCTCCTAAAACAGTACTTGATGATGCGCCGTATGCTCAAAACCCTAAGACGAAAGAAGAAACTGCCATTCTTCGGAAAAGGCATGGCCCTCGACCTCCAATAGGCCACGTCAGACCCAAAAAAAGGGTTGTTTCATGGAGATTCTGCAAAAAGCCTTAGAAATGCTCGAAAAACACCCTCTATGTGACCACTGCCTAGGAAGGCAGTTCGCCCTACTCGGTCACAGCATAGAAAATGACGGAAGAGGAAAAGCAATAAAACTTGTCCTAACCCTTCAAGCACATGCAACACTTCTCCCGAAAAGCAAGGAAGATGTGAAGATACTCAAGATTCTGGCAACCAACGGCTTCTCTAAGACTGCCCTACGAGTGCTCCAGAAAGCAAAGAAACGCGTCCCAAAGAAGAACTTCCCCCACTTGTGCTTTCTGTGCGAAAACAAATTCAGCAACATTGAACACTTGACCAGCAAAGCCTTTCCACTTCTTCAGGTACATGAATACAACACCTTTCTTGTTGGTATAGAACTACCCTTAGCCGTTGAGGAACGCGAAGACGAGTTCAAAGCCGAATTCAGCGTAAGTCACGGTGAAGACCTGCGCAACGAGTTTGGACGCCTGATTGGAAAAAGAATTGCCGAAGGTAACGGGAAACGTGTGGACTTCTTGAAACCCGAAATCGTCGTTCTGATAAACCCCTTCACTGATTCAGTCAGGCTTCAGGTAAATCCCCTCTTCGTCGCAGGACGATACAGGAAACTAGTCAGAGGCATACCACAGTCAAAATGGTTCTGCACAAACTGCCGAGGAAAAGGCTGCGAAAAATGCAACTGGACCGGAAAAATGTATCCAGAATCAGTAGAAGAAATCATCGGAAAACCTTTCTTAGATGCCACAGAGGGTCTAAAATCATCATTCCACGCTTCAGGTAGAGAGGATATCGACGCCCGCATGCTTGGCACAGGCCGACCCTTCGTAATCGAAATCACAAAACCCATAAAACGCTTCCTGGACCTCAAAAAACTAGAAGAAGCTGTAAACGAACACGGCAAGGGCAAGGTTCAAGTTTTAAACCTCAAATTTGCAAACAAGGATATTGTCAGACGTTTGAAGAAGGGAGAATCCACCCAAAAAGAATATCGAGTGTTAATCGAGTTCGAGAACAAAATCACGGCCAAGGATACGCATTTGTTGAAAGAAAGACTAACGAACACTATGTTGAGCCAGAAAACGCCTATCCGCGTTTTGCATAGGCGGGCGGATTTGACGCGGGAAAAGTACATATACGACGTGAACGTTAAGAAGTTGTCGCCTAAAAAGGCGGAAATGAAAATACGTTGCCAAGGAGGACTCTACGTTAAAGAGTTGGTGACCGGAGATGAAGGAAGAACAACCCCCAGCGTCTCAGAAATTCTCAAAAACAAAGCGAAGCCTATGAAACTGGACGTTTTGAACGTGATTATGGGGGATTAAAAAGGTGGAAAAATGAAAGGGTCAAAAGGTTACCGTTCAGGTACGCGCCATCTGCTGAAGAAAGAACCAAGAGAACGCGGCAAAATCAGCCTAAGCAAACTGCTGCACGAATACCAACCCGGAAACCGCGTAATCGTCAAAATAGATTCAAGCATCCAGAAAGGAATGCCCCACAGACGCTTCCACGGCAAAACCGGCACAATAATCGAAAAGCGAGGACGAAGCTATGTCATTAGTGTATCACAAGGAGATGCGATGAAAGAAATAATTGCCAGACCTGAACACTTAGAACCAGCCAAAAGTGATTAGGAAAATGTCGAAGGGAAACGTAGCAGAAAAGAAACTTACACTTCCCCAAGTCAAGAAGCTACTGGAGTCTATGGGCGACGAAAACTTAGATCAACTCCAACGCCGCACACTTGACTACGTGTCAAAATTCTCTAAAACGGATACTGAAGCGGCTGACAAACTCGTAGAGAGACTTGTGACCGAATTCGGCTTGGACGAAGAAGAGGCTGTCCAAGTAGTCAACTCCATGCCAAAAAGCATTGATGAGTTAAGAGTTTTCCTAGCTGGTGGACGCAAGATAGTTGATGCTACCATGTTAAAAACCATAGTTAGCCTCTTGGATGAGCATCGAAAACTCAAATAGGGCAACGTGAATAAGGCAACTATTTTTTAAGCAATAAGAGGGTAAATAGAGGTTAACATGAGTATGATGGAGAAGCGGTACGAAGAGTACGCCTACGTCTTAGATTTCTTGTCACACGGCCGCCCTGGAGTAAGACCAACAGGAAGGGCAGGCTACCGAGCGGGAGCTCTAGTTCAACTAGTCGGCGAAGAATTCTTCACACTATTAGAAGCCTTGGTCAAAGACGGCGTCACACTCAAACCGCACGACCACGTCTATGTTGGAAAAGAGTCCCGCGAAGAAATCACCTACATCATCGGGCGAATAGGCTACGAGGAGCTAACCGCTGCCGCAAGGATGGAGCTTTCAGCCGTGATCAGCCGAATAGTACTAAGCCGTGAGAACTGGTTCATCAACTTCTTCAACACTGCAAGAGCCATGACACCAAGGATGCACGCGCTGGAACTGATTCCTGGCATAGGAAAGAAGTACATGTGGCAAGTCATAAACGAGCGTGAAAGGCGACCTTTCGAGAATTATGAGGACTTGCAGAAACGCACGGAACTGCCCAATCCTGTGAAGCTGATCACCAAGAGGGTCATGGAGGAGCTATCTGAAGACAGCAAATATCGGCTTTTCACAAGGGCTCAATAACATAACTGAATTCATTCACGGGGTATTATGAGTCTCCTTGAAAGAACGAAGCTTTTACTTCGAGAGCATCGAATCATTCCGAACAAGCTTCTAGGACAGAATTTCATGATTGAACAGTCAATATTCCAAACCCTAGCCGATCATGCTTCACTGAACAAGAATGACACGGTCTTGGACGTTGGTGCTGGGTTTGGGTTCTTAACACGTTTCCTAGCAAGCAAATGCAAGAAAGTAGTGGCTGTCGAGGCTGACAACAGACTTGCAGGAGTCTTGCAGGAACGACTCAACGATCTGACCAACGTCGAAACAATTCATGGCAACGTGCTTAAGGTGCAAGCTCCAGAATTCAACAAAATCGTCTCGATTCCGCCTTACCAGATCTCTTCACGTTTGCTCCCGTGGCTGTTCAGCAGAAGCTTTGAGTGTGCAGTCTTGATCTTTCAAAAGGAGTTTGCAGACCGTCTCGTTGCTCCTGTCGGCAGCGAAGACTATGGGTGGCTAACAGTTCTAACCTACTATAAGACGGACTGCGAACTCTTGGACAGGGTTCCAAAGGATTTGTTCTTTCCACAACCCGAAGTGGACTCGATCGTCATTCGCTTGACCCGAAAAGAGGTCTCACGATTTGCATTGAAAGATGAGTTGTTGTTCAAGAAGTTGGCACGGTCTCTTTTCAGTCAGCGTAACAGGAAAGTCAGAAATGCTATCAAACCATTTTTGACAGGCGTCCTCGCAAGAACTGAGGAAGATGCCGCTAAGACTGTTGAGACAATACCTTTTCGGGACAAACGAGTAAGAGAATTAGCGCCTGAAGATTTCGGAGCCTTGGCAAATGCCCTCGCCTAGTAAAAGAGTGTTTTTTGCAGACTGCATCTTTGATGTTGGGGAAAATGTGTATGAACCTGCTGAAGACTCTTTTCTCTTTGCTGAAAACCTATCTGCCAGACGAGGCGACTGTGTTCTGGATATGGGCACGGGGTGTGGAATGCTTGGCACAGTCGCAGCGAAGCAGGGCGCAAGGGTCGTTGCTATTGACATAAACCCTTACGCTGTTCGTTGCGCAAGGGACAATGCAAGGCTGAATCGCGTTGTTGATAGGATGTTTGTTGTGCAAGGCGACTTGTTCTCGCCTTTGAAGAGGGATGAAAGGTTTGACGTGATTCTTTTCAACGCTCCCTATTTGCCTGCGGAGCATAGAGAGGGCGATTCTTGGCTGGAACGAGCTTGGGTTGGAGGAGTCACGGGCAGACAAGTTATCAACCGTTTCATCAGAGAAGCACCCAAGCATCTTAGACGTAGGGGGCATGTCTTGATGATGCAGTCTAACCTTGCTGGACTTGATGAGACTCTACAGGCTTTTGAAGAAAAAGGCCTGAGAGCAAGTATCCTCATAAAGCGGGATCTGCCATTGTTTGAGTCACTGGCGCTAGTGCGGGCAAACAGCAGTGGCTAGTGCAAAAGCTTCTGCAGTCTTAGCTCATCCCTTACAGGCAGTCCACCTATGCCCTTCAAGATCTTACCGTGTTTCTCCGCTATCGCATTCGGCTTCACCTCAAAAATCCGAAAGCCAACAGACTGATAAAACGCTAAAGCTGGCAAGTCGTCATTTGAAGTTGAAACAAGTACTTTCTTCTTCCCCAATCTCTTGCCCTCAGTTTCAACCTTCTTGATGAGGCTTGTTCCAACGCCAAAACCTTGGTAATCAGGCTGCACGGCAAGAGCAGCAATTAACAATGCTTCGTTGAAGTCAGTGAAGGAGACAAATCCAACGATTCGATCCTTTGCTCTAGCGACATATGTAGGTAACTCGGCAACACTTAACACTCTGCCGAAGGTTAACTGTTCTTCTTCTCCCCAAAATCGCTTGCCAAGCTCCTGAATCTTCTTCTTTTCCTCGTTCGACGTCACTCTTCCAACGGCATACTCGACAGTTGCTTCCCTTTTACAAGAGTGGCATGTTGTTCCCAGTCTCGCATGCTCTGCACAAACTAGCTTTCCACAGCTACAACACTTGTATACCGCATCTTTCCCACAATATTCACAACTCATTGCATTCCCTCATTTCCTCTTGACCTTTTGTTCTGAAGAGACTATCTCTTATCGCTTCCCAATAAGCTGCCTGAAACAATCATATCTGATCCTCGTACTGGGAGTTCTGATTGCGTAAGGCATAGAAGAAACTTCGCACATCTACATGCAATGAAGTGCATAGTCTATTAACAGAGACTGGCGATTAGTCATGTGCCCCAAAACTGGAGAATCGAAATCTGCAGACGTTAAAAGCTTCGCCGAAAGTGTTGGATTCGATATTGTCAGGATAACTTCAGCAAAGCCTTTCACTGAGTACGAGAAAACCATCAGGAACCGAGCCTCCAAAGGATTCATACCCGGCGATGTGGGCCACTGGAAAGACCTTCGAATTCTACAGCAGCCTAGATTCTATTCGCAACCAGCAAACGCGCTTGCAGACGCAAAGTCAATAGTATCCCTTGCAGTCAACTATTACCTCCAAGGCGAAAAAGACGCGAACCAACCAGGAAATCCGTGCGCATGCATAGCCAGAAGCTATTGGAGATGCTTCTGAAAGAGCAGGAAAAGTAGCTGCTTACTTGCGAGACCACGGCATAAAGGTCGCAGAAGGCCACATTGTCCCGGACAAGCTGGTGGCTGTCAGAGCTGGCGTCGGGTGGTATGGAAAGAACGGAGTAGTTCAAACTACCCGTTTTGGTTCATGGATCATTCTAAGGTCGCTGGTCACGAATGCAAAAATGGAAGAAGATGAGGAGTTGAAGAACGACTGTGGCACTTGTGAATCATGTATAGAAGCTTGTCCAACCTCAGCCATTGTAGCACCCTACGTGGTTGACGTTGGAAGATGCATAAACTACTTTTCCGTTAGAAGGGTGGCATTTCCGAAGACCTTAGAGGATTAATGGGCAATCACATAGCTTGCTGCGACGACTGTTTGGAAGCCTGCCCAAAAAACAAGAAAGTCGCCCCCACATTGAGACAGGTTAAACCTATTCGCGTCAGCTATGGCACTAGTCCCTCCTTGATTTCACTTCTCAAAGTTACTGAAAAAGAGTTCCGAAAAGAGTTTTATGACTTGGATTGGACTGAGCCAAAACTCAAATACCTACTTCATGATGTAGCAGTGGCTCTAGGCAACTCTGGAGACAAGAGCGTCATCTCCCATGTCAATAAGCTTTTGAAGAATCCAGACGAAACCGTTCGAACTCACGCGTCTTGGGCAGCGAAGAAACTGAGCATGGCAACATAAAGTTTGGGAATCCGCTATCAGCGCGTGCGCTAAATTCTATTTTCTGGTTAGACTGCATTTTTGTCATATGGCCTGAATGTCGATTGGCGCCATTTTTGACGTTTTCTTCTGTATACTATTGCTACTAAAGCTGTAGTTGCCATGCACAGCGCCAGGAGTTCGCCAGATGGAAATTCTGGAACGGTGTCGTAGACCGTATGGAGAAAGAGTTCTCCAAATTCCACTGATGGTTCTATGGAAGTGGATTCCATCCACTCGTTCCATGAAGTTATCATGACAATTTTCGGGTCTTTGTCGGAATAATTGGCTGCTATGTCTAGCATCTCTTTGAACATTATCTCGTTTGGAGGCAACACAACTCCTTCGGATGAACGATTTTCCCATTTGCAGTGTTCTGTGTTGTCAAATCCTGGGTAGGCATCTGTAACATATCCGATTCCTTGGGAGTTCATTGTTGACAGCCATTGAGGATAGTATATTTTGGCGTCTTCCAACACTCCATCCCACTCTTTTTTTGGGCAAGAGAAAAAGTAGCTCGTTGTGGCATTCATTGAATACAAGGTTGCGTTCACATCTGGTGGCGACGGGCCTCCGCCCATGTCACCTATGATATACAAGCTAACCCCCGTCGCCGCTAATCGTTGCCTCACATAGTCAAGCAACCAGTGGACATTTTGAACCGTCAACCTCTGGTAAAGGTAGGGTTGTTGTAGATGAACAGGACTGGTTCGCCGTTTACTCGCAGGTACCTTGGATTAGTGAAGTACTGTTTAGCGGCATAGAGCGTGTCATTAATGAAAATCTCGGTGAAGCTTTGATTCTCATTGAAGGCATTGTCTAGAACGAGAACCGTTTCATAGAACAGACAGAAATCGAAATCCTTCAAATGAGGAGCTTCCAGCAATCCACTCCTGAGATTCTGATCGATGGTGGCAAAGTCGCCGTTGACGTTCCAAATGCCCTCACCTATCCATGAAACTGCAAAAAAATCGATTTTGTGTTGCATTGCCAACACGATTTGCTTATCCGCCGTCAGAAGGTCGCTTGAATCATATCTGCCCAAAAGAGGTGTGTACTTTATTCCTTGATCCCAGTGGTTGTTGAAAGGAATGCCCCACCACGGGTAATAGTAAGCCCCAATTTTGAGTAGGTTCGTGAACTTTGCTGTGGCCTCCTCATTGTAGGCCAACAGAAGAATAGATGTCGTCTCGACGTTGGCGGTACCATAGGTAGTTCCGTTGAGGTAGCTCTGCGCAGCTGTCCCCCCGTTCTCTTCTTGATAGAACCACGCGGTCTTCTCTATGGCGTCGTATATTGATGAATTGAATCCCGTAGCCTTGGCTGCGAATAGGTACAACCCGAGCTTGTAGTTTTGGTAGCGTTTGCTCTCGTTTGCGGCTTTGTCGAAGAAGCCATGGCCATCCCAAAATGCTTCACCAGTTCTGAACCACCGCTCAGAGGCTAAGGTGTTCCGATCTAAGTAGTAGTTCAGTGCAAGATAGAAGCAAAGATCAGCGTATCGTTCAGCATCGTAAAAGATTCCTCCGTCCTCGGGCTTGTGCCTATCAGCCCACACTGTGTAGTTTGTACCATCGAAGGTGTAGGTTGCGACCTTCAAGTTACTCCTAGCATGAATGGGCGTGGGAACTTTTATGCCTAAGACAACCTCGAACAGCTGCGAGTTTCCATACTCGTCGATATATGGCTTCAGTGATTTGCTGATGTTCTCCGCCAGCTGAGGGTAGAAGTGCATCAACGCTTCGGATGCCCAGAGGTTGTCATCGTAGACCCAGAAAGTTCTGTAACAGGGAGTATGATCTGGGACGTTGCTTCCGTTGTCTTCGGACTCGCTGACGAGTCCTATTCGGTTGTCATATCTGCCTGCAATGTATGCTGCGGCTTTGAGTAGGTCTTCGTTGCTTGACACTTGCTCTGTCTTCAAAACCGGAAGCGGCGTAATCATGCCAAAGAACGCTAAGAGAATTATTAGACCACAGTAACCGACTTTCAGGTTTGCCACCGAGCCCATCCCTGACTGGATAATTCACAAGAGTAGCTTTAAATGCTTTAGAGATGAGCGCGCGCGAAAAAGAGGTAGTGTCGCGGGAGATATATCCACTTGGTTTGGGTTCAAATCCCACATCTGCCCACTACAGCCAAACCCCGCACACAAGATCCAGAAACCATATTTGAATCATATTAGAGGGGCCTTCAGCCATTCCACGCACACACCCCCGCGTCGAAAAACTATATAACACAAGAACTTCAGTAATGTAAGAAAACATCAGAAGGCTCCAGAAACATGTGCGTCCTAGGCAAAGACAAACTAAAACAACTTATCGACAACTACAAATGCATATACCCACACGACTACAACCTACTCGACGGAGACGGCTACATCCTAACCGTCAAAGAAGAAACAACCCTACACTACCTGGAACACAAAAACCTAATCTCATACGAAGTCGTCTTCATCCCACCCAACTACGTCGCCCACCTAACCGCCAAAAGCAAATACGGCCGCATGGGCCTATCCTTCCTAAACGCCGCCAAAGTCCACAGCGGATTCGCCGGAAGACTCGCCCTCGAACTTGTCAACCTAAGCAACGACCGTCACCCAATAACCATCAAACGTGGAGACCCATTCATGCACATCGAATTCGTAACCAGAGAAGGCGAACCGTCACCCTACAACGGCGAATACCAATTCCAATACCTAACAGACGACGAAATGCAAATGTACATCCCAATCATGAAAAAGATTTTCACGAATTATGACGAGCTTGCCAAGATATGGTTCAAAAACAAACGGTTACCCCTGTGAAAGCTTGCTAAGCATTACAGCGTTTCTCAATGTTACGAGTTCTCACTTCCGTAGAATATGAATCTCACGACCAACCTTGTGCCTCTCTCCAATGTCGATGAAGGATGAGGTTTCTGTCAGATCTCCAATCAATGAAGTATCCTCAAAGTTCTTTCTTTCGAATGGGCGGATTATTCTAAAGCCGACTGTCACTGCTTTCTCATCGATGTCCATGGAGACGAACGATCCGCTACGTGTCTTAATGTAAGGCGTTACCAAAACCATCCTTCCCTTGCCCATCAGCACTTTGTATGCCTCTTCGAAGAAAGCATAGTATAAGGGCTTCAACTTGTCAACAATTCCTCTCGCATAATGCTCCGTTGGAAAATGACGTAGAGGTGGGCCAAGGTCCGGTTCGGTAACGATACAATCAACTGATTTCTCATCAATCTTGCTTGATAGATGACTTGAGTCTCCTAATAGAACCCTATACTTTGCATCTTTTAGGCCGTATTCTTTCTTGAGCCATTCAAGATTCGTACAAGATGCCTTAACACACCATGGGTTCATATCCATCCCAGCTACCTGTGCTTTCGCCAGCATGGCTTCTTGAAGAATTGTGCCCACTCCGCAAAAAGGGTCAAGCAGAACCTTCCCAGGGGCACATAGGGATAGGTTGACCATAATTTTGGCTAGTCTGGGCGGTATGGAGAAAATCTTTCGTTGGACAGGTCTGCCTACGTCTCTTTTTTGAAATTCGAAGGGGTTGTGAACAGCAATGGTTCTGGCTATAGTTGCTTGCTCTCTGCCTATGCAGAACAGTATTTCCGCGCTCTTTTCAATCAAGCCCTTCTTCAATACTTCCACATGTGTCAGTTGTGGTAATCGCCTATTTCTGGGGAACCCCATGAACTTTGCCTTGGCGCCTTCAGCTATCAATTCCTCTTTGAAATAGCTTCCAACGAATCTTTGCATTTCTCTGGAGCATCGAAGAAAACGAGGGCTTTCAAAGTATAGACTTACCCCAAAAACGCGTTTCTCTAAGGGGAGTCTGAAAATTTTTTCAGTAGCGCGATCTTTAGAGAAATTCGCCTTGATCTCTGTTTGCGCTTGCTTGTTTCTTCGTAGAAACGCGTCTTCAACGGTCTTTGCAGGGATGCTGGATACAACTTTGCCAATTTTTATTGTGCCACCAAGGTCATCGATAAGTGAAGGATCCAAATCCTCTTGACCTGAAACAGCAACGAAGGACTTTGAAAGATTACCTATTCTGAATTCGCATCTCCTGACTTCGAGAAACGATACAAGCTCGGCTAAGGAAAGCTTCCAATTCTTTCCTAGAATAAACACGTAGACCGATTGCACTGGACTAGACATTTCCATCATGGAATCATACTTACAGATAAGCCTTAAGGACAGTTATTGCTAATGCTGTAATGCGGTATTTTAACGTTATAGTCATTCGAAACGTTCCATTATCCTCCTTTAAATGGTCAGGGTCATATTCCACAAGCGCTGTTGAAACTGAATACTACCAGCGTGGAAAAAACCAAAGTGGATGCTGAATCTGTATTTCTGAACCAGAAAGTAAATCAATAATTCCGAAAATATGATTTGAGAATGCCAGAATATATGTTTAAATATAACGGTTCTGGTATGCAGAAGGGGAATCCGACATGCACGCGAAAAATTACAGGGCAGTCAAGGGACAAGCGTACGCAAGAAAGGAATTCGCCAAAGGTTTCCCAACGCCAAAAATCACAAAGTTTACAATGGGTGACACCAAAACGCAATTCGAATACGAAGCGAGGCTCATAACCTTGGAACAGGCTCAAATTCGCCATGTTTCATTGGAAGCAGCACGGATCGCATCGAACCGCATTGTATTGGATAAGTTGGTCAACAACTATCGATTAGACGTTCTGCCATACCCACACGAAATTCTTAGGGAAAACAAGATGATTTTTGGGGCGCACGCAGATCGTCTTCAACAGGGAATGCGTGGATCTTTCGGAAAACCGATTGGGACCGCAGCGCGAGTGAAAGCGAACCAAACGATTATCATCATTAACGTGAATAAGGAAGGCGTTGAGGTTGCCAAGGAAGCCTTGAAGCGTGGGTCTGCCAAACTTCCCACTCCATGCCGAATAACCGTTGAAAAGTTGCAAAGGGAAGAGGCGAAAACAGTTGGGTGAGATGCGGAAAGATCTGGTCCTATGGTTTGAGATCCTGAGGAAGACTGATATTCCTTCTGTTGGTGGCAAGAATGCCAACTTGGGTGAAATGACAAACGCAGGAATACCTGTTCCTCCGGGTTTTGCCATAACGGCTTTTTCTTACAAGAAGTTTATCGAGGAGACAGGAATATCCTCCAAAATCTACGAGATAATAAAAGAAACTGTAACAAACCAGAACGACCCGGGGCAACATGAAATCGCTTCTAAGAAGATTCGTGAACTCATAGAAGCAACGCCCATGCCCAAAGACATCGAAAGCGCGATAAGATCAGCCTATGGGGAGCTTTGTCAGAGGCTTAATGTGAAGGAAGTTTTCGTCGCAGTAAGGTCCAGTGCCACTGCCGAAGACCTGGCTGACGCTTCTTTTGCAGGGCAGCAGGAAACCTTTCTTAACGTTAGAGGTGTAAATGAGGTTCTTGAAGCGACCGTTAAATGCTGGTCAAGCCTTTTCACGCCAAGAGCTATTTTCTACCGTACTGAGAAAGGTTTTGCCCATGAGAAGGTCTTCATAAGCGTGGGAGTTCAAAAGATGGTTAACTCTGGGGCTGCGGGAGTTATGTTCACGATAAATCCAGTCACCGGAGATGATAGTCAGATAGTTATTGAGGGCAATTATGGTTTGGGTGAAGCTGTTGTTTCTGGTGCAGTTACGCCGGATGATTTTGTCATCGATAAGAAGACGCTGAAAGTACTCGAACGTCGCTTGGCGAAGAAGACAGTTCAGTACATTCGTGATTCGAATACGGGAAAAACGGTTCACGCAGAAGTGCCAGCTGAAAAACAGGAGCAACCTTGCATAACTGATGAGGTGATTCTTAGACTAGGTGAATTGGCCAAACGAATTGAACAACATTATGGAAAGCCCCAAGACATCGAGTGGGCAGTAGACAAAGACACACCATTCCCGAGTAACATGTTCATAACGCAGTCAAGACCCGAAACTGTATGGACTCAGCAAGGTGCAGAGGCACCGCAGAAGGTTGAAATGGAAAGAATGAAGCCGGCGGAAACTCTGAATGTTGTGGTAAGGGGAATTGCCGCGGGCAAGAGAGGCTTTGGTGCGGGTATAGCGAGAGTTGTGGCGAATCCTCAGGAAGCTGCCAAGGTTATGCAGAAGGGCGATATTCTGGTTACAGACATGACTAACCCCGACTATGTGCCTTTCATGAAGTTGGCAGGTGCCATTGTCACTGATAAAGGTGGCGTGACGTGTCACGCGGCTATCGTGAGCCGTGAGCTCGGCATTCCATGCGTTGTCGGAACGGAAAACGGTACGAAACTCATGTTTACGGGAAAAGAGTATACTGTTGACTCTAGAGGCGGCATAGTCTATGAAGGCATATCGCAGGCACTGACCCAACAGTTCTCATCCGCATCTGGAGCAACTACGAGTTCCCCAGTTTCTGGAGGCGTGTTCCAGTCAGTACCCGTAACGGCCACAAAGATCTACATGAACTTGGGTGTTCCCGAAAAAATCGAAGAATACAAAGACCTGCCTTTTGAGGGCATCGGGCTGATGCGCACGGAGTTCATCTTGGCAAGTTACATAGGCGAACATCCAATGTCTTTCGTCGAAAGTGGCAGGTCACAGATTTTCGTGGATAAGCTGGCGGAGGGAATAGCAGCGGTTGCAAGGGCTATCCAGCCGCGTCCAATTGTTGTGCGCTTCAGTGATTTCAAGACGAACGAGTATCGTGAGCTGAAGGGCGGCGAAAAGTACGAGATTGTTGAGGCCAACCCTATGCTTGGTTGGAGAGGATGTAGCCGTTACATAAGCGAATGGTACGAGAAGGCATTTAGACTTGAGTGCAAGGCGATACGGAAATGCCGAAGGGAATGGGGGCTCAAAAATGTGTGGGTCATGCTTCCAGTTGTGCGCACGGTGTGGGAAGCCAAAAAAGTATTGGAAATCATGCGCGATGAAGGATTGGAGAGAACGAAAGACTTCAAAGTGTGGTTTATGGCCGAGACTCCCTCGATCGCCATACTTGCAGACGAGTTCTCGAAGCTTTGTGACGGCTTTTCTATTGGCTCAAATGACATGACACAAGGGATACTTATGATTGACAGAGATTCAGAACGCTTGGGGCTGATGGGCTACTTTGATGAAAGAGATCCAGCGGTTCAAAGGATACTAGCTCACCTTATCAAGGTGGCCCACGAGAACGGAACAACAGTGTCAATATGCGGGGAAGGCCCCTCAAACCTGCCCGATTTTGCGGAGTTTCTTGTGAGAGTCGGAATTGACAGTATATCAGTGAATAACGACGCGGTTGTCTCTACGAAGAGGCTTGTTGCGAGCATAGAAAGGAAGATAATGCTTGAGCAGCTTGCAGAGCAGCATGAGAGGGCGCTTCGCCGTCCGATCCAGAAATCAAAGCAAGACTTGGAATGGGCACTCGAGTAACAGAGTTCACCCTTCCCATCTTCCCTAACTTGTGATCAAACCGTAACAGCGTTCTGGGAGTGCACAAATGAAGAATTTTGATTTTGAAGAAGAAAGAGTAAAGCAAGAGGTACTCAAACGCGGAGCTAAGCGCATACTTGTACAGGTTCCTGAAGGCTTGAAACTCGAGGCACCGCGGTTGGCAAAGATCATTGAGAAAGCTGGTGCCTTGCCCATAGTGTCTGCAGATCCATGTTATGGCGCGTGTGATTTGGCCACGTCTGAAGCGGAGTGTTTGGGCGTGGACTTGATAATTCATTACGGCCATTCCAGACTTGTGAAGTACGAGCGAGTGCCAACAATCTACGTTGAAGCTAGCGCAACAGTGAGCGTGATTGAAGCCGTTGAGAAAGCGTTACCTCTGCTCGAAGAATGGCAAAAGATTGGTCTAACCACGACTGTTCAACATGTCCAAACTCTCGACAATGTCAGAGAACGCTTGCTTCGTGCAGGGAAAATAGTTGCAGTCGGTGATGCCGGGCACCTAAGCTATCCTGGACAAGTGATAGGCTGCGATTACAGCAATGCGAAATCGATAGCAAGAGAGGTTGAAGCCTTCGTTTTCATCGGTGGTGGTCGCTTTCACGCCATAGGCGTTGCTCTGGCAACTTCGAAACCGACGATAGTTGCTGACCCGTATGAAAGCCTAGCATTTGCAGTTGACAAAGAAGCAGAGAAAATCCTTAAACAACGATGGGCAAACATAGAGCAAGCTCAAGAAGCAAAGACTTTCGCAATTCTAGTTGGACTAAAGCTAGGGCAGAGTAGACTGGAAGACGCTTTGAAGGTAAAAGATAAACTTGAGGCAAAAGGAAGATCAGCCATTCTCTTCGCTGTCAGAGAGGTTACTCCTGAAATGATGCTGGGGTTTCCGACAATAGATGCGTACGTGAACACTGCTTGCCCACGAATATCAATGGACGACTCTTCGAAATTCAAAAAACCAGTGCTAACAATGAATGAGGCATTTGTCGCTATTGGAGATCTATCTTGGGAAGAACTATGCAAAAGAGGATTGTTAGAAAGCTAGACTTGGAAATCGTGCTTTCACAGATTGAGCCACATCCAACTCCCAGGCCCAGCCTTGAACAGTACACGATTCCCACTGACATTGCGGCAGAAATGCTTTACATAGCTGCTTATGCGAACGACGACATCATTGGTAAGAAAGTCCTGGATCTAGGATGTGGCACAGGAAGACTAGCCCTAGGCGCCGCTTTTTTGGGTGCGAAACAAGCTTTTGGGGTTGATATAGACAAGACCGCGGTGAAGTCAGCTCTTAAGAATTCAACGAAGACTGGTTTGAGAGACAAAGTCCAGTGGATTGTGGCAGACTTAGACGCTGTGCGTGGAGACTTTGACACTGTTCTGCAAAATCCTCCATATGGTGTGCAAACACGAGGTGCTGACAGGAAGTTTCTAGAAAAGGCTTTGAAAACTGGCAAGGTGGTCTATTCGCTTCATAAGGGCGTAGATGAGGACGAAGCTTTGCTTGGGAGGTTGAAGGCTGCAGGTGGTGCCATACCAGTGAGCCCTTCTCTCTTTTTGAAAAGGTTTATTGAGCAACATGGCGGGCGAGTCAAGGCAGTGTATGCAATGGTGATGACGATTCCGCATATGTTTTCCTTTCACACCAAAAAAAGGCATGAGTTTGTGGTTGATTTGTATGTTTTGGAGAGAGACTGAAGAATGGTAAAGAGATGTTAGAATGCGCTTTGTGCAGAAACGAATCAAAAGGTTTATTGATAGGCATAGAAAAGAACAGTTATATCAATTTGGGGTTTGCGTCTCATGATAAGTGTGCACTTGACTGTGTGGGCTTTCATGAGCAAGAAAAGGGAAATTGCATGAATTCGAAGTCAACTGAACAGAAGAGCGGGCAAGTGGTCGTGCCTGGAGAGCGTCTAGGCGTGATCGAAGAGTTTACTCCGGACGCTGGGACTTTCGTGAAGGATGGAGTGATCTATGCTATGGTTGTTGGTCTCGCCTTGAGGGATCTTGCCAGCCGACACGTTTCAGTCTATCCGTTGGTTCATGAAGTGAAGGTTCCGAAGGTTGGTAATAGGGTGGTTGGGCAGGTTTCCGGTGTTCAGTCTGACAATGCGAACGTGCGGATTTTTCAGATAGGCACCAAACTGCTTTCAGGCGTTTTTTTTGGGGTTCTTCACGTTTCCGACGTACACCTAAGATATGTTGACTCTATGTTTGACGTTTGCAAGGCAGGGGACATCATCAGAGCTGACGTCATCAGCGAAAAGAACCAAACCTACCACCTCTCCACCAAAGACAAGGATTTGGGCGTAATGTACGCCTTCTGTTCTCGCTGTGGAGGAACGTTGGAATCCAAGCGACAGGGCATGCAATGTCCTAGATGTGAGAATATTGAGAGCCGCAAGACGGCTCTAGATTATGGTAAAGGGTTGGTCTAGTAAGAGAGGTATGCTTAGATGAAAGCTAAAGTGCTAAAGAGAGCTTCTAGCGAACTCAAACTTGAGATTGAAGGCGTAGGACATACTCTCTGCAATCTCCTGCAGAAGAGAATTTTGGAGGAAGAAAATGTGGACTTGGCGGGATACGACGTTCCACATCCTATGACTTCGAGCGCGGTAGTCTATGTTCGTACGAAGGGCAAGGTAAGGCCTGAAGAAATCCTGAAACAGGCTGCAGAAAGAGCGCGTGAGCTGAATAAGGAATTTGGGAAAGAGTTCGAGAAAGCCCTTAAGAAAGCCTGATTCTGCGCTTTATCGTTTCAATTAGTTGCGTTAAGCCCTCAACTGGATCCTCATTTTTCTCAAGCGTTTCTACGCTTTCTTCTATTGTGATGTGGTTGTGGAGCCATGCGTATGCGAGAAGTGCTTCTGTTGCATCTGCTAGCGTGTGGCTGCTAATGCTTGATTGCATGTACTCTCCAAGTTTGGCTCTTCTTAGCGCCTCGGCGAGCAAACTGCCCTTGACTTTTGCTCCTGATGGCTGTTTTTTCTTGTTTGAAAGAGCTAGGGAGTAGATGAAGTTTACGTATGCGTCTCCCAGTGACGCTAGCCTATTGGTCTGTTAGCACTTCAGTTGGGCTGTTGTAGGGTTTTGCGAACTGGAAGGGTCTGTCGTGTTTGCCCATTCTCAAACGCGTTTGCATTTCTGTCTTTGTTGACTATAAAGGTGCTGTCTGAACTTGGGAATGAACCGCCCAGTCTTCTTTTTATACTCTGCGTATTCTTCGCCGAAACGTTGTGTCAACAGTTTCTCCTCTTGGATGGTGACTTTAAGATACCCGGGAATTGCTATAAGGGGGATGAGTGTTGGCAAGTTTGGCCATAGCCCGAAGAGGCTGAAGAACATGAGGAAATAGCCGAGATAAGATGGGTGGCGTACATAGTGGTATGGGCCCCATGTGACGAGCTTGTGACTATCACGCATCTCCCATGAAACCGCGTATTTTCCTCGTGTAATTACGCTCCAGATGAATAGGTAGTATCCGATGACTGTTAGCGCTATGCCTAGAACTTGAGCGTAGAGCATTAGAGGAAATTGGTAATGAATGAACCAAGCATTTGGCGAATTGATAAGATCGGTGAAGACAAGAAACAGATACAAGAGCACTTCTGCGAAGTATGCGAATGTGCCGAGAGCCACAATGCCCACTATGAAGCCTGAAGGATACTCAACCTCCGCGTGAGGTTTTCCACTTTCACTTTTTTTGTGCCCTTTCAGAATGTTGCGTAGATTTACTGAAGCAAAACATCCTAAGCAGACAAGGAGGAAACCAGCCACTACGGATTCCGCTAGCACATGTCTCACTCTCCAAAGTGTGAATTTATAAGTTTATGTTTCACCATAGTTTTGTGGCAACTTGAGGAATCATTTTGTCCTGTAAGAGGTTTCGTGTCATCAAGCCTGAGATTCGGGTCTTGGGGGTTGATGATGGGGTCTTCATTCCTCACGTGAAGGGTTTCGCGCCAATCATAGGAGTAGTTTTCAGAGGCGGTTATTGGCTTGATGGCGTGATGCACACGAAAGTAGAAGTGGACGGACTAGATGCTACACGCAAGATTGCTTCTATGATAGTTGATTCGCCTCATCACAAGCAATTGAGGGTCATAATGCTCAATGGAGTAACGTGCGCAGGCTTCAACGTCATCGACCTCAAAAAACTCAACGCAAAGTCAAAGCTTCCCGTCATAGCAGTCACTCGTGAAAAGCCAAACTTCGCGGAAATCCACGAAGCCTTGAAGAACTTGCCAAATAGGGAAGAGCGATGGGCGGCTGTCAGAGGCGCTGGAGAATTGTTTGAAGTACATACGAGAAGCAAGAGGGCCAGAGTTTATATGCAGATTTGCGGCATTTGCGAGGAAGATGCACGGAAAATCCTGCAAGTGGCATCTACTCGTAGTGATATTCCTGAGCCGTTGCGGGTTGCACATTTGATTGCTTCTGGAATCAGTGCCAATTCAGTTTAGCGGTAATATTTATTGTAACAAGAAAAGGTTTAAAAGAGACCATACTAAGGGAAAACAAACGGACAACGGAGCAAGAACAGCATGGAATTTTGCCCAAAATGCGGATCACGTCTTGTGCCAAAAAAGGGGAAGGCAGGCAAAGAAACAGGGCTTGTGATGACCTGTCCAAAATGCGGCTACAAGAAACGAGCCCCCGAAGAGAAAATTGCGCCAAAAGCTGTCGCGAAAGTTATCGAGCCTAACCCGCATCAACTTGTCGCAGTCATCGGCAAAGAAGAACAGAAACTGCGAACCCTGCCCACAGTGAGGATTGAATGCCCCAAGTGCGGCAACAATTCAGCTTACGTCTGGCAAGTGCAGACCAGAGGAGCTGACGAGTCTTCGACGCAATTTTTGCGTTGCACAAAATGCAGCTACACATTCAGAGAATACTCATAGGTTCTCAAGTTTGCCTTTCAGATAACTTTCTGAATGCTTCAATACAGAGCAGACATGGCAAGGAATTGTTCACAACTCAGTTCAACCTATATATAGGGGGGTCAAAATCACACGCGAGGGCAAGAGATCCCTCTTCTTTGCCCATGTCCTCAACTGTTTTTCAAAGGTTAAAGTTAATATGAGAAGTCTTTTATTTACAAGCCAAGCAATATCCAGTACAAAAGGTGACCAGCAGCATGTTCAGATTGAAAGTCGCAGACGCGAAACTCCTGAGAGACATGATCACCTCAATATCCATCCTCGTAGACGAGGCCACCTTCAAACTCGACCCCGAAGGCCTAAAACTACGAGCAATGGACCCCTCACGCGTAGCCATGATCGACTTCGAATGGCCCAAAACCATCTTCGAAGAATACGAATGCACCGAACCAACAAAAATATGCATAAACATAACAGAACTCCTAAAACTGCTCAAAAGAGCAGGCAAAGACGAAATCGTAGAACTCTCACTCGACGAGAAAACCGGACGCCTACAAGTGAAGATCTCTGGGAAATACTCTAGAAACTTCACCATGCCCACACTCGAAGCCTCAGAAGAAGAAGTCCCAACACCAAAACTAACCTTTAACGTAAGAGTCAAAGCCACAACCGAAGGCCTCAGCCAAGCAATCGAAGACGCCCAACTAGTAAGCGATCACGTCAAGCTTGAAGCCGACCCAGAAAAGCTAGTTTTCAACGCTGCAGGTGACCTCATGGGGGCAACAATAACTATCCCAAAAGGAAGCGACACGCTCTTGGACTTGGAAGCCAAAGAACCATCCAAGGCAACGTTCAGCCTAAGCTACCTCACAGAAATCATCAAAGCAGCCTCCCAAACATCCGACATCGCCACACTCGAATTCTCATCAGACATGCCGATAAAGCTGGACTTCCAACAAGCAAAAGAAGGCAGACTCGCATTCTACTTAGCACCAAGGATCGAAACAGAATAACGGGAAAAACAAGATGCAACTTGCTCCAGCTAGGTTCACAAAAAACGACCTAGCAAGATACCCTTTTCTCAAAGAAACCACCGACTACGTAAGAAAACTCGACTTAAAAGTTGAAGACCTTGCAAACCCAAGTTTAGCCAGTGTTCTAGAACGTGCCGAAGCAAGAGTCGAAGAAGCGATTCTCTACACTCTGACAGGAAGGAAACAACGGAATGACGACGTTGAAATCCTATCTTTCCCAGCGGCAATGATGCTCGTAGTTGCCACAGAAAACTCCTTCATCAAAAAAAGATATGCACTAGCCGAGGCAAAACAAGCCGATGAAGATCTGAAACTCGAATCCAGAGAAAAATTGCTGGCGATTGCGCACAATTTCGGGTGGAAACTGGCCATAAACGAACGCTCCGAAATACCAACCGAGTTCGCATTGAGCTTTATGGACTACATAAGAAATACAACAGATCTTCGAGACAAAAAATGGAAACTGGTCAACCGCCTACTATCGCATGGAAACGTTTACCTAACGAGAAATGAAGCTGCAAGATTGTTAAACGAAGAAGTCCGCAAACACATCGAGAAACGACTGGAAGTGAGAGACACACCAACCTTCCCGCCAAAAATAGCAGAGATCGCAGACAAAATAAAGAAGCTATCACTGGAAAAAATAGGAAAAGCCGAGATGGAAGGCTTTCCCGAAGTCATCGTGCAAACAGCCTTTCCACCCTGCATAGACGCTCTCTATCAAGCCTTCACGTCTGGCCGACACCTCTCTCATGTCGGTCGGTTTACGCTCACCTCCTTCCTCGTAAACATAGGAATGCCCCCAGAAAAAGTCATTGAATTGTTCAGGAACTTTTCTGACTTCAACGAAAGGATGACACGTTACCAAGTTGAACACATAGCAGGAGAAAAAGGCTCTCGAACCAGATACATCCCGCCAAAATGCGACACACTGAAAACCCACAGCGTATGCGCAAACCCGGACGAGCTATGCCAGAAAATACGTCATCCATTAAGCTACTATAGGAAAAAGCTAAAAGCATCAAAACAGAGCTTGTAGAAGACACTTGCAGAATGATAGATTTTATATAGCAAGGACGATTAAGTGAACGCTATTACTAAAGGGTGAAAAGGAAACAATGGAACTTTCGCCAGTCGAAGGAAATCTCGAGGTAAATTCCGAGGTAGGGATAATTCTCCCAACCTACTGCGAAGTGGCAAACATTGAAAAATTGATTCAGGAAATTGAAAGTCTAAACTTGAACATCTCCATACTTGTCATAGACGATTCAAGTCCAGACAGGACAGCTAATGTTGTAAGGGAACTTCAAAGAGAATATGGAAACATCCTACTTCTTGTCAGACCTAGAAAATCCGGGTTAGGAACTGCAATAACGGACGGATTCAGAGTCTTCTTATCACTGAAGAATCCGCCAAAATGCATTGTGACAATGGATGCGGACTATTCGCACAACCCCCAAGAAATCCACAAACTAATCGCGCCTGTTCGAAGAGGCTGTGACCTAGTTATTGGTAGCAGATATTGTTATCAGGGAAAAACTGTAGACTGGAGCATGATGCGTCGCACAATAAGCAAAGTGGCCAATTTTATGGCGTCTTTGTTGATAAGAGCAAAGATACGTGATTATACCAGCGGGATGCGGTGCTACTCAACGAGCCTCGTGAAAAGCATTATCGGAAATCTGCACAGCCAAACATATGAAATACAGATTGAGACTATACGCCAAGCGCACAAACGGAATTTTAGGATACGAGAGATCCCTATAAATTTCACAAATAGAAAGAAAGGAAAATCGAAACTTGCCTTTAACGAGATCAAACAGTTCATCTACTATGTTTTCCTGAAAAAACTGATGGAATAGCGTTTCATAAACCTCGAGGGGAATCTGGCGTGTTATTAGAAAGAGAAAAGTCACCTTTTGCTGTTGACACTGTTGTTGTTCTGTCCAGTTTCTGCGACACTTGAATACCTTCGTCTTTGAAAGATTTGTCAACCTCTGGTTGTGACGGGTTTAGCCAATTGTTTTGAGTTTTTGATTGAAATCTTCCAGCCACTTGGAGACTATGCTAATGGAGCAACTTGATTCAGTGTAATACAATCCAGGTAGATGTCGGTGGCGTTAGATGCATCCATTCCTCTAAATTCAATCGTGAAAGCAGGTTCATCTAGCTTAAATGATAACGTGAACTCTTGCCAAACGTCTACCTTGGAAAAATTACCGCTAGTTAGAGTGCTTTGGGCCAGCGTGTTCTCTCCAAAATCGTTAACAATGTCTAATGAGAGGATGTCTCTATCTGTAAAATTGGTTATTCTGAGCATGAATTTAGCTTCGTACTCGCCTGGCGGGGCTTCCAAGTATGGACCATACCAAAAAGTCGGTGCTGGCCCATCGCTGGCTCTGTGCAGAAGTACTTTTTGGCTTATTGAGGTTGGGTCGTTAACAACAATGGCATCTGAGAAATATAGCATTTGCCAGTTGGTTGATCTTGTGTATGGGAAATATGCTGATAGATTGCCTTCATAACCTCTTTTATAGAGCAATAGACTTTCAGCTTGTGCCAGAAGACCGAATTCGCCGCTTTCCACACATTTTCTTGCAAGTTCATCAAAGCGCATTTTGGGTTCTCCATATATTGCCACGTACTCATCAGGTGCTGGATCCTGGTATTTGAACCAAGGTGAGCATATATCGATCAAGATATAGTCGACACTACTAGTGTTCCAGTAAGCATAAGAATAGTTAGAATTACTCACTTGTGGAAAATAATCATTCTGTGTCAGAACATGGGGGTTATCAGCTAGAGGTATTAATGAAATCAGTCTTTGCCGCGCTTTATCCTTTTCGTTGACTGTTAGAGGAACGTTTTGCATGAGCATTGGCGTTGTGAATAAAAGAGTGATCAAGGTTCCAACTAGCATTATAGATAGAACATGGGTTAAGACTCTTTTCTTCACTGGTTTTTCATCGCACATGGCCGAAATCTTTCTGATACCGTTCGCAGTTGCCACGAAAATGGTTGGCGTCAGCTGAAAGGCATAATGGAATTTGATAGCAGTGTAATTGGGATTAGAAGCTAGCATAAACTCCAAAAGGGTAGGAAGGAAAAGCAGAACAGAGGGAATATCTAGAAAAGCAAACATGCATAGTGGCAAAAAAAGAGTTGCGAAGAAAATGAGTTTTTGTGAAGGCAGATAAGACAATTGAGTGATCATTTCCATTGGATTGCTAATAATATGAGACAATACGCCTAGCGGGCCTCCCTTTCCTTCAGTCTCACCATAAACATTCTCTGTGTGATGAGAATAGCCATAATCCCAAAGAGATCCATATCCATCTAATCTTACAAAATAGCTTACCATAAAAAAGGCGAAAAAAAGCCATGCTACTCCAATGAGAACCGTTAATAGAGAAGCAATCATTGCTTTGTTGAATCTCTTTTTAAGGAGCAATTTGGCATTGTTTAGAAGTCCGTAAAACCCAATACCCATAGCAACCAAAGCCATGTCTTCTTTCACCATTAGCAATAACAGCAAAAAAACAAGGTATTTGCCCCATTTCTCGTTTCTAAAAAAGTATATGGCTGTGAAACCGAAAAGTGGAACAAATGCTTCTGGGTGGAAATCGTAGAGATTTGCCCCGTGAAGCGCTGGGTAAAGGAGGTAAAGTGCTGTAAAGACAATGCTATATGCTGGGCTCCCAAACTCTTTTCTTGCCAAATAGTAAAGCGGGACTCCGCCCAAAGCGACGACGATAGCTTGCACGACCAGAAGTGTTACTGGACTTTGATAAATCGCATAAAATGGGAGGCATAAGAAAAGTGTTGGCGAAAAATGCACATGAAAATGGCTTCCCAATTCTAGATTATTATAGAAAAGAGTCTTGAAGTTAAGCGTTGTATAAAAGGATTGGGAGAAGACTCCCAAATCCCACGCGGTTGCGTGGAAAGTGTAATATTTCACCAGAGTTAAGTAGCACATAATTACTGCATAAAGAACCACACAAACAAGAAGCAGCATTTCTACCTTAATAGAAGCTAGCCTTAGATAAGTCCAGTTAAAGATGCTTCCAAGTCTACTGACAACATTTTTGAATTTCCCATCGCTAGTTGCTTTGTTATCTTGGTTTTCCAATAGATACCCCGTTTGTATCTTTAGCTGCACTCTCGAATAAATAAGTTGTTTTGTCAACTTGCTTTCCTTTAGGAATTGAAGGAGTTCTGAATATTCCTTGCCGTCACGGTCTTGATGTTTTCGTTTAGTCGATTTCCCAATAACCTAATATAGGCATGACAATCTACAGAAAAACAGATATTTCATGATCCTGTATTTCTACAATCGCTCGTTGACAATCGAAAGTGACGAAGAATGTTCAACGCCTTGAAACGTGCCAATCTAGCTTTGCCCCTCTATAGTTTATGGAGAGTCTTTAGGAGGATATTTCCAGAAAAGAGATTACTTATCATAGTAGTTGGTTACACTATAGTTCTTAGCATAGTAACCATATTAAAGCATTCATTTTTCTTCTCTACAGCTTGGGATTTAGGCATATTCAACCAGAACTTCTGGTCAACCATACACGGTCGATTTTTCTATTATACTGTGGAACCATGGTTAGGCGAAAGCTTCTTTGCTGTTCATTTCTCACCAGTACTGGTATTCCTAGTCCCATTCTATGCAATTTACCCTCGTCCCGAAACTCTGCTTGTTCTACAAAGCCTGATCGTTGCCCTAGGCGCCGTACCACTCTACCATCTCGCTAGGGAAGTGATAGACGGATCTTTTGCCATAAAACTGAGTCTAGTCTACATAATCAATCCGATGATCATAGGAGCCAACCTTTTCGATTTTCATGTTGAAATTTTCTTGCCTCTAACACTGATCAGCCTCATGTACTTTCTGTACAAAAGAAACTTGAAATTCTACATCATTTTTCTATTCCTTTCGCTTTCTACACTCGAATTCGCGGGTTTTGTAACTCTATTTATTATAGTTCACGAGTTAGCTGCAAACGTGAGAAGGAGAGAAAGGATTAAACGACTTATTCCATTTTTGGCTATAACAATATCCGTGTCTCTTTTTTGGCTATTCATGGCAAACATGGTGATTGCTAATCTAAGAGTGCCAAGGACCAACGAACAATCGATCTTGACTCCATTGAAAAATGAGTTATTACAAAATCCTGGGAACATCGTTTCTCGCCTTGTCGCCAATAGCTTTCCGAAACTGTGGTACGTTTTCTTGATGTTGTGGCCCTTCTTCTTTACTTCTTTGTTTTCATCCCATTTTCTCCTGAGTTTACCTTGGTTGCTTGTTGCTTTTGCACTTAACTATGCACCTTACTATATGATAGGCTACCAATATTCGTTGGTAGTCATACCATTTTTCGCCGTGTCGTCAATTCACGGGGTCAAGAGGCTTCTTGCCCACGTTCAAGTTGACGCAAAAAGGATTTCAACCATCATAATGATTTCCGCATTGATATTTATGATATGGGCAAGCCCTTTCCTTCAATTTCCATTTTCATCATTTGACGCGAATTACTCACAAGAGGCAAACAGAATAATCGGCTTAATACCTGAAAACGCGTCGGTTCTAACCATCAACAATCTTCAACCACACGTATCGTCTAGGTTTGAGGTGTGGCTTCTGCCCCCATCGTACAGTGAACCCTACGAGGGATTTGAAACAGGAATTTCAACTATATGGGAAGAATACGCAACGGATTTTCTCGAAACCAAGCAGCCAGACTTCATTCTTTGGGACATAAATAGGGGAGGAATCGATGCCTACAACTTGAATCTGACAATATCGAGATTACTTTCTAGAGTGCATTACGGAGTGTACGCTTTTTTGGATGGAATCTTGCTTCTTAAAGAAGGGTTTAGTGGGACTCCCGTACTCTATGAACGATATGGGCTTACGTTTGAGGCTGCAGACTTTATTTCCAGTGAGTTTTGTCAAATAGCCGAAGATCCGACGTCCGAGAGTGGAAGAGTCGCCGTGTGTGTGCCGTCTTCGAAAAATGTGACTTGCTGGGAAACTCTGGTCTTCATCCCGAAAGGGCGCTATGTGATCAGATTCGGAGTAAAGGTGTCAAACATAGCAGGTCTATTGACAGGAGTTTTCATGGTTGAAGCTTTTACGCAAAACGGAGAATTGGGGTCAACCATTGTACCGACAATTGACGTTGAAGAAGGCAAATGGGGATATCATCTCTTTGAATTTGAAGTAAAAGATACAATAGCTTACGCAACACTAAGGGGGGTTACGCTTTCTGCTGGTGAAGAGCTTTATATGGATAACATAAACATTATTCAGCTTAGCAACTGATGCTGAAGGAAACGTCATGGACGTTGCACTCGCCACTCCAATAAGTCTCCGAAGTTTTGGAGGCGCAGAACGAAAAATCTTGGAAGCAGCAGTTTTCCTTGCGAAAGGGGGCAACCGTGTAACTGTGTACGCTCTTCCAATAACGCATTCCCGAAGCCCAAATTCGAGCGTCAACGATTCACTGCGAGAACTCGACATTCGCTACTGCGAGGAAAAACGGGTAGGAATTGATGCGGATGTTGCGTATCTCGTCTACGTGCCAATCATATGGCGAAGGTTTGAATTCTCGTGTCCCACAATAGCAGGGCTTCACTCGCCCCTCCTTTTTCCTTCAAAAGAAGGGTTTGAGACTTTTTTAAACCCCGTATCGGCTATTAAGCGGTATCATACGCCAAGGTATGCCGCTTCTTATTGGTTTTCTGTCTTGTTCAAGAATTGGGACTTGTCGGCTTTTGATGCAGTGCGCGTTCTAAATTCATGCTTCAAGGTAAGGCACAAAAGAGTACATTGCATTCCAGACTGGGTTAACTCAAGTGTCTTTAGACCCAGAGTCAAGCAAAAAGGTGAGGTTTTCACTCTGTTGTTTGCTGGGAGGCATCACTGGGAGAAAGGGTTTGACGTTTTCCTCAAGGTCGTCGCACTTCTGGAGAAGAAATTGAGGATCAAGTTTCTTTGTACCGGAAAGGGGTTTGGGGTTGTTGAAGGGAAGGGTTTTCTGAGCGACGAGGAATTGGCAGAGGTTTACTCTGAATCGCATCTAGTGCTTTATCCTTCCAGAATGGATACTGTTGGAGGAGTGATAGTTGAAGCGGCTGCGTGTGGAACTCCGGTGGCCACTACTCCAATTCCTGCTCACTCACTTGACTTGCCACTTTTCTACGCGGCCACCGTCAAAGGATTTGCGGACACAGTTGTTAAAGTATATAATTTATGGCTAAGTGAGCGGGAGAAGTACTGCAGAATTGCTCGCGCCTTTCATGAAAAGTCAACATGCTACAGTTTCGAGAAGATCTTTCCAAAATTCGAGTTCATGCTTGAGAGCGCAAAGGGAATTAGATGACCACAACTATCGTTAAAAGTCTGAGTGTATGTGCGATTACAACGTGGCCCCCATATAGAGACGGAATAGCACTCTACTCTGCAAAACTGTACGAAAGGATGGCCGATTTTGCTCACATCGAGATTATCGCAAACAAGGTCGGAGCCAGAACCCCAAATGACTATGGCCAAAACAATATTGCTATTCATAGGCGCTGGAGTAGAGGCAACGTCTTTAGCTTATTACAAGTATTTCATCAAGTAGTAAAATCCAGAGCCCACATATTGCATGTCCATTATGGGTGGCTTCTCTACGGTTTTTCTTCAACCTTACTTATTCCCTTTCTTCTACTAGCAATACGTTTTACGGGTAAACCTGTTGTTTTAACAATGCACACAGTAATTCAAAGAAATGCAAAGCTCTACAACAACGGTTTTCTGAACAAGGTGGCCGATTCTGTCATTTTCGCTTTGACCGTGCTTTTGACAAGATTTCCACAAGAAGTGATAGTTCACAATCATCTGGTGAAAAAAGGGTTAGAGGAAAGCTACGGATGTAAGAGCGAGAAGATTGTCATCATTCCCCACGGAGTTGTTAGAGCTGACTCAACAAACCATAGCGGAAAGAATGCATGCAGGGAGCAAATGATTCTCTCTTTGGGTTTTTTAAGGGAAGACAAAAAGTTAGAAAGCTTGCTTCAGGCTTTTTCCAGGTTCTCCCTTGAAAATCCCATTGCAAGGCTTTTTCTTGCAGGGGGACACCATCCGCATGATAATGATAAATATGTTAAAAAAATAAGAAACCTTATCAGTAGTCTGGGACTGGGCGACAAGGTGCAATGGATGAATTTTGTGCCTGACGAAGAACTAGACGAGTATCTTGGCGAATCTGAGTTCATAGTTCTCCTTTCAACGAAAGACTACTTCCTTGAGACCAGCGGTGCGTTGGCCAGGGTGGCCGATTTTGGAAAGCCAGTAATATGCAGCAGGGTTCCAAAGTTCCAAGCCGAATTGAAAGATACATATAATTGCCTTATGGTCACTCCGGGAAACGTGGACGAGCTTACTATGGCTATGAGAGTTTTGGCCAAAAGCGACAAGTTGAAGGAGCAACTTGGGTCAAATTTGAAGAGACATTCTATGGCAAAATACTGGCCAGAGGTAGTGAAGATGCACCTAAACCTGTATAGTTCGTTACTGCGGTTCAAATGAAAGGCTTCAGTCCCCTGTTTGCTGCGAAAATGCAAACTAGTTGCAATTTCAAGCTTTTCCAGTACGTTTAATTGACCGAATTATGCAGTATTCGAAGGCGCTCTCCCTAGCTTTATATGCCGATGTATAAATCATCTTATCGGAGAAGCTGTGGAATCCAACACAACTATTGTGAGCGATCCTTTTTTGAGCGAATTCGGACCTACGCGCGCCTTCACTGAACAAACAGTTCCGTAACTCTTCTTAAAACTTGTGGGGATTTTTCAATTTCATCGAGTAGCATGCTCTGCCGGGATGTCGCAAGGTGTTTTGCTTCATGTTTTGCGAGGGCGTTTCAAGTGGCTAGACTAGAAACCAGCATTTGCACTTTAGATTTCTCCATCGTTGTTTGGCAGATGCTAATGGTTTGAGGCGAGTTTTCTAGCAAACCACATATGGATGCGCGGCAAGAAGTAGTAAATAGCTCAACGATTATACACGATAGTGCTCAGCAAGGATGTATGATAATAATGAGTTCGAAAAAGACCAACGTGCTATTTCTTCTCGACCCTTTGGAAAGTTTGCACGGTCCTCTGATGCCCGCTTACTTGATAGCGAAGGAATTGAGAGAAGATTTCGATATCGTCTTTGCCTCGCCAGTGGTAGATAAAAGCGTTGCTGAACTGCTTGAATCTTGCGGTTTTCACGCGTTGAACTTGCATAAGCATTTTCATTTCTCAGGTTCTTTGCTTACCTTTGAATCTTGGTTGATGAGAACAGAGTTTGAATCAATCAACCCACACTCCTTGGTTGTGAATTTTTCCCAGTGCTTTCTGGCGAATGCGCACATCTACTATGCGCAAGGACCGGTAACCAGGGCTTTGGATGATATGTCCGCTGAGATGAAGCGAACCTACAATCTGGTTTATAGGCTAATGAGATGGTTCTTCATCAGACGCGATAGAGTTTTTAACAAAGAACTCGAAGAGAGGTCAAAGCTTGTTGTCGCCAATAGCAATTTCTGTGCTAGTATGTACGAAGACTGGGGTCTGAGGGTCGACAAAGTCATTTACCCGCCTTTAGACTGTGAGCTCTTCAAACCCACAACTTCTGACCCCTCGGGAAACTATGCATTGACTTACGCTGGCAAGGAGACAAAATACTCTGTGTTAAAGAAAATAGCTGATTCTGGCGTCAAGGTCAAAGCATTTGGTTCAAAGGCACCATACATCCCCAGCGACTTGCTTAGACAGCCCAATGTAGAATTTCTGGGAAAAGTTTCTGATCAAGAGCTTGTGGATCTATACTCTAATGCGCTTTACACTCTTTCAGCGTTCACACATGAGCCCTTCGGTTATATCCCAGTTGAGAGTATGGCATGTGGAACACCTGTCTTGACGTACAATAGGCAGGGTCCTAGCGAAAGCATAATCAATGGACAGACAGGTTGGCTCGTTGAAAATGATCAACAACTGGTGGACGTAGCTACTAAGCTGTGGAAAGAGAACTACTCAAGCAGTACTAGGGGAAATTGCAGGAAGAGAGCGCAAGATTTTGACGTAAAAATAGTATCGAAAGAGTGGCTAAAGCTAATCGAATCATTCGCTGGCGTCTTGTGAAAACCTTGGCGCTTCAAGAGAAAGCTAACATGTTGCCCCCCTCCAAGGAGTTTTTTGGCAGTTCAGAGCTAGTAGTGCTATCATTTTTCGGAATTGATCCGTGACGAATTTAGTCTTTGTAGCTGTCGGTGTATGGCAAATTCTTGAACCTTTCAAGATCTCAGCAGAACGATTTTATTTTCGTGGGTTTTCTTAGACAGTGAGGAGCAAACAGTTGCAGTCAACGGAATTTCTTAAAAGAGTTTTTTCCGATTTCTACAGAAGAGAAGCCATGTCTATTGGCCCCCCATCAGCAATTGAGAAGAGGGAATTCGGCTTTCTGTCGTTTGTTGAAGGTCGGATGTTTAGACATAAGGGATTTGATTCTGTTGACGAACTCAGATCTTTCTTTGAAAATGCTTTTGTTTCGGATGCTTACTATTCTTGCGCCTACTATGAAGTACCTGAGGCTGAGATGGAAAAGAAAGGTTGGGTTGGCGCCGACCTAGTCTTTGATATTGACGCAGATCACATTCCCACACCATGTGGCAAGATCCATGATGAATGGACTTGTTGTAGCTGTGGCTTCGTTGGCAAAGGCTTAACCCCTGAAGAATGTCCTTCTTGCCAACGTCAAAAATTTGACGTCAAAACGTGGCCATGTGAGAAATGCTTAGATTCAGCGAAAGCCGAAACCGTGAAATTGCTGGACATGCTGATGCGCGATTTCGGTTTCTCTGAAAAAGAGATACATGTTTTCTTTTCTGGTCATAGGGGTTATCACGTTCACGTGGAAGGCGAGGCTGTTAGGACTCTTGATGCAGTGGCGCGCAAAGAGATCGTGGACTACGTTTGCGGTTTAGGTTTAGACACGGGTTTTGGTGATCAGTTTTCAAAAGGATCTGGCAAAGTACATCTTCCGAGCGGCCCTCGCTTGGGCGATTTTGGGTGGCGCGGACGAATAGCCAGAGGCTTGTACGACTTCATCTTTAATGCTGGGCAAGAGGATTATGAGCGCATGGGCTTGAAGAAAAACTTTGCCAAGACGATAGTACAGAATAGGGATTCTATTTTGAAAAGCTGGGTTGATGTCGGACCCTATAAGGCTATCAAGGGTGTGGGTTTTGAAACTTGGAAAAGGATCGCTGAATCCTGTGTCAAGCTCCTATCTGCCAAGATAGATACGGTTGTCACTACGGATATTCATAGGTTGATTCGATTGACTGGTACATTGCATGGGAAGACTGGTCTGAAGAAGGTTGAGTTTCCAATTTCGAGCATTGAGGTTTTTGATCCGTTCAAAGCTGCGGTAGCCTTTAAGAAGGGGACTGTGACTGTTTCGGTGTCTGATGCACCTGAATTCAGGCTTGGTGACGAGACATTTGGTCCTTACAAGAACAGCAAGGTTGAGTTGCCCACTGCTGCGGCTGTGTTGCTTGTCTGCAAGGGCAGGGCGGAGGTCGTAGAGTAGAATGTATAGCGAATTGTATGAAGTCTGGAAACGGGAGCTTCAAAGCGTCGAATTGGAAAAGCTTCCCCCGGACTTCTACGCCAAGATTGCCGACTACCTGAAGAAAGCCAAAGAAGAAAGTCGAATGCTCGACAAAAGAACTGTCAAGGCAAGGCTTCTCAAAACTGAAGTACAAAACGTTAGGTGTATGCTTCGCAACGTAGTTCGAACACGGTACAAGAAGTTGCTCAAGGTAGCGATGGAAGGCGAAAAGGTTCCAAGTGGTTTTTTGACGGTTGAGGAAGAAAAACTCTTGGCGGGAGTTTCGCCTTTGGCCGAAGCTTACTTGGCATTCGCCAAAAACCTCCTTCGGGGGCACTTGCAGCAAATAGAGGTTATGCAAGAACGTAAAAGTATTGTCTTACGCTTCTTGAAGGACGTTCCGACAATAATAGGAGCTGACATGAAACCCTATGGACCATTTAAGGCTGAGGACATCGCATCTTTACCGATTGAGAATGCCAAGATCTTGGTCAAACAAGGTCTGGCCGAAAGAGTTGAAGCCGACTAAGGAAAAGAAAGGGAAAACCCGCTTGCTAATCCTTTGAGATATCTCTTGTCAGACTTCTTCGACTTCTGATTGTAGCCCACAAAAGTTGAGTACCGATTATTACTAGTGGATAAGCCATTATCCATGAGATTGAGTATAGTTGGCCATAGAAATTATGAAAGGCTTCGATGCTTCCGCCGTTTATTGATATTGTGAAGATGGTTGCTATTCTCAGGACATTTATGAAGTAAGTGATTGCTGCCCCGATTGCGAAATAGACTGCCTTGACAGGCCATGAGATTGGGGTCTTCTTCAGAAACAGTAGAATTGTGACTGTGTATATTATGAGGCTTTCAACGCCTGAGCATGGCCATGCTATTGAAAATGCGGAAGAATAGTTGCCTTGTGAGTTCCAAGCAATGAAAGTTGGCATGTTGGAAGGATTTCCAATCCAGAGAGTGTGATATCCCATTAGGTTCAGGACGTTCATTGCGAGGTTTGCTGTGGTTGGTACGATAATCTGAAACAGAGTGAATCTTCCATATGGGTATAAATTGTCAATGGTGTATATTGCCCCAATGGCTCCCAAAAACAGTGTGGATATTGACAAGTTCATCAGCTGTCCAATACCATAACCTAAGGAGACTATCAAAACAAAAAGCACTGTCAAAACTAAATACTCTGTTGAAAGAGGCATCCAGTCTGCGAATGGGATTTTATATTGCCCTGAGAGATTCGCAATTACTGTATTTAGTCCGTAATAGCTAGTGGTAACCACATAAATCGTGGGAAGGCTCAAGGATACAACGAAGGCCCCGGTTCTTAAGGATCTTATCTTTCCTAGTGCGTGCTCAAGTTCTCTCCAGTTCAAGAATGTTTCTAAGAAGAGAAGCCACAGAAAAAAGAGGTAGTATGTTCTACCTTTCCACGTAATTTCAAACGATTTTGAGTCTAGTGAATATAGTATGACGATTGGTATGATGAACGAGATTATGGGCAATAGTATTCTAGCGATGCTTAGAATTCCTCTAGCCTTCTGTCTATGATTCAGCATTGATCTTTCCAGACCTTTTCCTCTGTGATGTTTGGAATGCTTGTTTAACGTTCAAGCAGGTAGTGATATTTATGAGTATCAGTTCCTCATCTAAACCTTGACCACTAAGGCTGTAGAGCTTCTTGCTCGGGTCAAACAAGTCTTCTGAAGGATGGCGAAAAGGTATAAGAATGTGTATGTTTTCTTTATGCAAAGCTGGTAGTGACAGAAGTGAACGTTCCAAAGGAAGTTACAACTTACTGCCCTAAATGCAAAAAGCATCAGGTTCACTCGGTTTCGCTTTACAAGCCGGGAAAGCGAAGAGCTCTAGCCAAAGGTGAACGCCAACACGCAAGAGAGAAGCGAGGCTACGGCGGCCAAAAATACTCTTTGCAGAGGGAATTCTCGAAGACGACGAAGAAGCAGACTCAAAAACTGAAATGCAAGACTTGTGGGTACACGAGGCATAAAGACGGCATACGTCTTAGGAAGTTGGTGATTGCCTAAATGTGGGGTTCGATGTCATGACTGAATGGGAAGAACTTATTCCAAGACCTAGAAGCAGTTTCGTCCGAGTCAAGTGTCTAAAGTGCGGCAACGAGCAAGTAGTCTTCAGCCACGCCGCAAACAAGGTGAATTGCAACGTTTGCGGAACCGAACTTGCCGAACCTTCAGGCGGAAAGGCAAAAATCAAAGGTGAAATAGTGGCCGTTTTCGAATAGGGATGAACACCGTAATGGCAGCTAAGAAACCAGAATGGCCAGAAGCAGGCGACTTAATAATCGCTACAATACAGAGTGTCACTGACTTCGGCGCTTATGCCAAACTAGATGAATATGACAAGCAGGGATTGCTACACATATCCGAGATATCCTCATCGTGGATCCGAAACATCCGTGACTTCGTTCGTGAAGGCCAAAAAGTCGTTCTGAAAGTCCTGCGCGTGGACATGGAGAAAGGTCACATTGACTTGTCCCTTAGAAGAGTCACGAAAAGAGAAAGAATCGAGAAAATGATGTCATGGAAGAAGGAAAGAAAAGCTGACACTCTTCTTCGAAGCGTTGCCGAAAAGACGGGTCTGTCGCTGGAAGAGGTTTATGAAAAGGCAGGCACTGTTGTCGAGAAGGAGTACAGCTTGTATGAAGGATTCGAGATAGCAGTGAAAGAAGGCACAGAAGCTTTAACAAGAATCGGTGTTCCGGAGGAACTTGCGAAGGTTTTCGCTGAAGTTGCACAAGAAAGAATACACGTACCAATGGTTAAGGTGAAAGGGATAATTGAAGTCAGTTGCATGAAACCTAATGGCGTCAAGATCATTAAGGAGGCCTTTCTAGTTGCGCAGAAAGCTGAAAAGTCGCGGGATGCGAAACTTCGTTTCTATGTGATTGCCGCGCCAAAATATGCAATTGAGGTTTTGGCAGATAACTACAAAAGCGCGGAGGACGTTTTTCAGAGGACTGCCGAGAATATCGTTTCGAATGTTGATAAGGCGGGCGGTCACGGCATCTTTAGAAGGGAGAAGTAAATGGTTTGGCTTTTGAGGAAATGTGAAAAGTGCGGAAGCTATACTTTGAGAAAGGATACGTGTCAGTATTGTGGGGGGAGAGTTCGAATTCCACACCCGCCAAAATTCTCTCCTGATGACAAGTATCTTAAATACAGAATGACCTTGAAGCGGGAGCGTTCGACTGAGTGAAAGAGACTTTCATCAAAGAACTCCTAAAGCCCGAGTTGAACAATCCCATACTAGTCGAAGGACTCCCAGGATTAGGACTTGTCGGCAAGATCGCCATACGTTATATGGTCAAACAACTAAAGGCTGAAAGGTTCGCGAATCTCTACTCCCCGCATTTCCCATATTTTGTTCTGGTCAGCAAGAAGGGAAGCGTCAGACTTCTTAGCGGAGCATTCTACTTCTGGAAAAACAAGAGCGGGAAGAACGACTTCATCTTTTTCACAGGCGACAGCCAAGCACAGACAATTGAAGGACAGTACGAGATTTCTGACCGCATTCTGGATTTTGCCAATAAATACAATGTGAGAATGGTTGTCACCATTGGCGGTTATCGAATGGAGGCGCAAGACAAACCGAAAGTTGTTGCAGCAGCAACGAGTAAATGGCTTCTGGACATAGCCTTGCAGGCAGGTGCCATCATAAGTCCTACAGGAAGCCCAATAGTTGGAACAGCTGGTCTGATCCTCGGCATGGCGCATTTCAAGAAAACCGATGCGCTTTGCCTTCTAGGCGAGACACGCGGATATTTGCCAGACCCCAAGTCTGCCAAGAGCGTACTGGAAGTGCTGAGCGGGATGTTTAAAGTAGATGTGGCTCTTGGTGGCTTAGATGAGGAGATTTCCAAAGCAGAGAAGATGGTTACCCGTTTGCAGAAGATTGAGGAGAGAAGGGTTTTGCAGGCTGAGGAAACACGGAAAGAAGAGGATAAGAAAATCACGTACATTTCGTAGAATGCATCAGTAGCCTAATTCCTTCTTGATTATTCTAACGATTTTTTCGGCCGCGTCTCCTTCACCGTAGGGAGACTTTGCGGGTAGTTCCTTTGGATGATATAACGTTCTTTCTATCGCCTCTAGTATTCCTTGCTTTCTTGTGCCGACAATCTCGGCGAAACCGTTCTTCACCGCCTCTGGTCTTTCTGTTGAAAGGCGAATGACTAAGACAGGTTTTCGAATGTTTGGCGCAGTTGCTTCTTCCTGTATACCGCCAGAATCTGTTATTATCATTTTGCACTTCTTCATCAGAATGAGGAAATCCAAATACCCCAATGGTGGCAAAATCTGTATGTTCTTTGATGTTTTGATCTTGTCATAGATTCCGTTTTGTTTTAGTCTTTTCTTTGTGCGCGGGTGCATGGGGTAAACGACTGGGATCGGCGCCTCTGCAAAAGCTTCCATAAAGTTACTGAGAACTCCAAAGTCATCTACGTTTTCAGCTCTGTGTGCAGTTGCTAGAGCAAATCCTTTCACTCGAACGGTACTGAGTATTCTTGACTTCTTCTCTGCTATTGGCAGATGTTGGAGAACGGCGTCAATGACGGTGTTGCCAGTTACGTAGATCTTTCCCCAGACGTTCTCCTTTTTGAGGTTGTCTTCAGCTGTTCTTGTGGGAGCAAACAGATACGTGGAAATATGGTCTGTCAGGCGTCTATTATGCTCCTCAGGCATGCGAAGATCAAAGCTTCTTAGGCCAGCTTCAACGTGTCCTATAGGCACCTCGATTTTGACCGCTGCCAAGGCTGTTGCCAATACTCCGTTTGTGTCTCCTTCCACCAACACGATAGCGGGTGAGGTCCTCTTCAGTAAATGTTCCGTTTGGGTTATGATGTGGGCTGTTTGTGCTCCCTGTGAAAGTGGTTTGAGCTTGTAGGCATAATCTGGTTTTGGCAGCTTAAGATCTTCAATGAATTTCTGGGACATGTCATAATCGTAGTGTTGACCGCAATGAACGAATGTTGATGGAATCTTGCTTTTTTCTAAAGCTCTGATGATTGGTGCCATTTTTATGATTTCTGGGCGTGTGCCAGCGACAACCATCACTGTCTTCATTAGTTTCACACTTTTTTTTGACATTCAAGTAATAGCATTTGATTTGTTCTTTTAACATTTCCCCAGAATGTGGAATTAGATTGCGAGAGTTTAATTCTAAATACATCTGCGAGGTTTTGACTTTCAATAGGCTGTGGAAATAAGAATCTTTGGATTGCTTGGGTGTTTGTGACGTACAAATCATCATATTTTTGTTTTCTGTTTCATTCTTCAGCAATCTTTGGAATTGGAGCTGAACATATGAATCTGTTAAAGAAAACCAAGGCATTAAGCACGGTAGTGACCACGCTAATACTGTTGGTTGTTTCTGTTCTGCTTGCGACAGTAGTTACATTCTATGCAATAAACGTGACGACGACAAGAGTGCAAGAGGAATCACTGTTCCTATCCAAGCAGCATGTCTGGTACAATACCTCGGGTTCATGGGCTCAAGCGGCCTTAGTTATCCTGAACACAGGTGGAAAGGATGTGGTTCTTGACAAGATTTCCGTCCGCGGGCAGGAATGTGCATGGACTAATATTTACTACTGGAGAACAAACAACGTGACCGTTTCAAATGACTTGCAGGTGACTCCAACTAACATTACTGGGACAAGCTTCGACATTACAGTTCAAGGAGCTACTAGAACGTTCGTACAATCTGACAATGACTTAACACTGAAGTCCGGTTGGACAATCGTCATATACATAATGAATCCTGATAGCATAGCGTTGAACGACGTTGGCTTGGCTGTTGGCATTACGGCTTTCACGGCTAACGCTCAGTATCATAAGGAAGCCAATGTCGAGGCAGCGCAATAGCAACATCTTCTTTTTCTGTCGGCAATCCTCCAAGGAGATTTATGTCTTCTTCAGGTAACCTTCTCTGGGCTCGTAAATCGTTCCCTCACGAAGCAATTGGCCAATCAGACGTTCCGCGTCTCCTCTGGAGACCTTGTATTTCTCATCAAGTTCAGCTAATAGCGTCGCTCTCTCGACCATTCCTGTCTCCTTTTCGAGCTCCATCAGCGTTGAAATAACTACTTGCAGCTTGTCTCTCACGCTTTTCGGTTTTCCAGTCATTATGATGTCTATGTCCATCTTATACGAGGACAGGTCTATTCCAACCTCTTCCAGCGATCTCTTCATCATAGCAACGGCTGCCTCTGCGTCTTCGGCTGAAACCTCCTTCTTGAGCGCCGAACGGGCTCTCGCTTCTGCTATGCGTACCAGAGATTCCAGTTGGCGTGCGGTTATCGCCACAGGTGAGCCTTCAGACTCGCTCGCCGAGCGCATTGCCAAGTAGAAATCTTTCAGACGCTGTATTGCATCCTGAGTCAAGGCAGGCTTGATCCCCTTCGCATAAGTAACATACTTCCTTAGCAGCTCAAGAGGTATTGGCGGTTCGACAGGGCTTGATCCTCTTTTGTGAAGATGAAGAATGTGTTCAGACATTTTGCTGTCTGACTCCTTGTTCGGCGTGTCTCTCAAGACGAAGATCAAGTCGAATCTTGAAAGTATTGTTACAGGCAAGGAAATGTTCTCAGCCACCGTACGGTGCGGTTCATATCTTCCTAGCGATGGGTTTGAGGCTGCAAGTATGGCTGTTCTTGCGTTGAGTGTTGCAACGATGCCTCCTTTTGCTACAGAAACTGTGTGTTGTTCCATGGCTTCATGGATTGCAACCCTGTCTTCTGGGCGCATTTTGTCCATTTCGTCAATGCATGCGATCCCCTTGTCTGCCAGCACGAGGGCGCCAGCTTCGAGGGTCATTCCACCTCCCTTTTCACGTATCACCGCGGCAGTCAAGCCAGCAGCTGTAGTGCCACGTCCTGAGGTGTACAATCCACGTGGTGCGATTCGTGCCACGTACTGCAGAAGCTGAGATTTTGCGGTTCCTGGATCTCCTACCAAGAGCGAGTTTATTTCTCCTCTGATCGTTATGTCTGGAAGGGTCTTCTGCACGCCACCAAAAAGAAGATACATTATTGCTTCTTTCACATGGTCATATCCATAGATTGAGGGGGCTATTGAAGTTACTATTTTTCGGTGAATCCATGGGTCCTTCGCAAGTTCAAGGATTTTTTCCTCTTCTTCGGGTGAGGGAAGTGCCGTTTCAGGCTCTTTACCTAAAACCTCGATTGAGTTGACATCCAGAAACAGGACAAAGGTGCGAAATTTTCCAACTCCTGGACGCGCTGGAGCAAATGCACGGACTGCTCCAACTATGGAAATGTGATCTCCTGGTCTCGCGACATCGACTATTTCGCTTCCTACAAGTTTAGCGTTCAAAGTCCTAGGAAGCTGTCCTGGAGGAAGGTCTTCGGGTCTTTCTTGGATACGGAGGTCTTGGGAGTCTATGAATGTGGATTCTTCTTGGACAAAGTCGAAGGGTCCTTGTGCGTCGCAAGAAGGGGCGTTGCATTTGAAAGGTGCTTTGATGAATTGGCCTGTCTGGTTTACCAAGGTCAATTCGCCGCATCTCTTGCATTTGAAGGCGGCTTGCATTACCATTGGGCGGACTGGAGTTGACCGAACAACGATGCCCTCAACCATTACGAGCTTTCCAATGTGGTTTGAGCCAAGCTTTCTCAATGGTGCGGCTTCCAGTAACCTCACTATTCTGGCTATTACCGTTTCTGCTGCCAGTTTTTCAGCGTACTCGGGATCTTCTATCCGCAACTGATCATACGCCGCGTTATTGGCATGTCTCAAATAATCCTCTGGTCGCTGCAGAAGCTCTTCAGCTAACCGTTGGTCAAAAGCCAAAAGGTCCTCGAAATCTATTACTAATGAAGTCTTACTTGCCACCGCCATTTGCGATATTCGCTGGCGGTACTTCTCTGTCTTCAGAAACTCTTGAAATTGCTCTTGCGGATCTATCGCTTCCAGTTCTTCTGTCATTCTTCTTCCTCCTCATATTCCAGTATTCGTGCCCGCCATTCGTTAATGAGCCTGTAAAGCTGATCATAAAGAAACCTTTCTTCCATCGTGAAATTCTTGAATGCTTGCTCTGTTTGGGCCGGAGCCGAGGCGATTGACACAATTTTTCTTACTCTCGAATTCACGATGTCTCGTGTCAAGTGTTTAGCTTTCTCATGTTCAAGCAGTTTCTCAGGGGTCTTTGCAGAGTCTCTCTTCAGCTCGGATAGGCATCTCCGGAGTTTAGGATAGAAATCCTCCGGCAGCTTTGATACTTGCCCAGATGTTTGGACGCGTTCTGTCCATTGGATTTTGCTGATCCTAGCTAGGCCGAAGCTTTCGTCTTCACGAAAATGGGCCATTCCAGATTTCTCGAGTTCTTGAGCTATCCAATAATAGGTTTCGTATTCATTTCCTTCTTCAAAAGGCCCTATACTTAGTCCGGCAAGCTTAATTTCTGGACAATTTCTGTTTGCTATGATTCTTGCGAGCGAGTTTTCAAAACTGAAATCTAGATCTCTTATTGCCGCTACGGTTTTAGCCTGCATCCTCCTCTCCACCCTCAACTGCTAATGCTCTTACAAGGCGGATATAAGAACTGCAGTTTAAAAACTTAGATTATGGCTCGAGTAAAATTCAGAATAGCAGTACAGTTTTCGCCAGAATAGGATATAAAAAGAGAGAGTGGTTTTTTCATCTTGTTATGGCCATAAGCCCAGCGTTTTTATGGCGTCAGCTACTCTTCCAACACCAAGTATCAATGCTGCTGTCCGCGTGTCGCATTTTTCTTTTTGGGAAATCTTGCAGACGTCATTGAAAGCCTTAACCATTTTGTTTTCTAGTTTTCGGTTTACCTCTTCTACTGTCCAGTGTTCGCGTGTTAGGTTTTGGACCCATTCAAAATAGCTTGTTGTTACTCCGCCTGCGTTAGCTAGGATGTCTGGTATGAGGATTATCCCTTTTTCGTGAAGGATTTTGTCTGCTTCTGGCGTTGTTGGTCCATTTGCGCCTTCAGAGACTATTTTTGCCTTGATTTTGTCCGCATTGACTTTGGTAATCTGGTTTTCTAGCGCTGCTGGTATCAGTATGTCACATTTGGTTTCCAGCAATTCCTCGTTTGTCATGCTTTTGCTTCCTTTGAATTTGACGACTGAACCTGTCTTGACTTTGTGCTCGTGTACTTCGTATGGGTCTAGACCTTTTGAGTTGTAGATTCCGCCGATTGAATCGCTTACTGCGATGATCTTGCATCCCATGTCGTGTGCTATTTTGGCAGCATTCATACCTACATTTCCGTAGCCTTGAACTGCTATTGTTGCTCCTTTGAGTTTCAAGCCCAGACGTTTGGTTGCTTCTCTTGCGCAGATATCGACGCCGAGTGACGTTGCCTGTTCTCTTCCTTCTGAACCACCTATACTGATGGGTTTTCCAGTCACGCATTCTGGGACACTGTAGCCTGTTATTTGACTGTAAGTATCCATTATCCACGCCATCGTCTGAGCATCTGTATAAACATCAGGTGCGGGCACATCACGGTGTGGCCCAATGAAATCATAGAGCAGACTCGTATATCGCCGCGTCATTCTTTCAAGCTCGCCCTTTGACATCTTCTTCGGATTGCAGCATATTCCGCCTTTTGCGCCACCGTAGGGAATGTCCACAACGGCACACTTCCAAGTCATCCACATTGACAATGCCGTGACCTCGTCTAGCGTGACGTTTGGATGGTAGCGTATGCCCCCCTTGAACGGTCCTCTTGCATCCCAATGCTGTACGCGGTATCCAGTGAAAGTGGACATTTCGCCGCTGTCCATTTTGACTGTGACAGACACAATAAGTGACCGTTTTGGATGGGCTAGCATTGCATGCATTCCCGGGTCGAGTCCTAGTTTTCCAGAAGCTATTTTCAACTGTTCCAATGCAACTGTTAATGCCGTTTGTTCTTTTCCCATAAGATTTTCCCCTTTTTTTGGCAGTCTCTCTGCTTGTTGAACTGTAGAATTTAAGGATTCCCTAAAAAAGTAAAAAAAGAGGATGATGTTAGCCTAGAATTCTTTCAATCGCGTCTCTTTCTACATCGTCTGCCATTGGTATGCCTGTGACCTTTGCCGCTGTTTCGTTCAGGCTCATTAAGTCATTTCTGCCGATCAAGTCTAGCTTCCATCTTCTGCTGCCTGCTAGCAACTGTTTCAGTCCTACGCCGATGCGGTCCGTCAAGTATGTGTGGACTGCTATGGCTTCCCATGGAATTTCTTTGAAGCTTTCGCCGTATTTTGCTTTCAGTTCAGGAACAGCAATGAAGAACTTTTCAGGTGTAGCTCCGAACCTGTCTGCGAAGGTTTTTGGCAACTTGCCTTCTTGGGCCAGTTGCTTGAAGTAACTTCCTTTGAAAGCCGCTGTTATTGGCGAGCGTCCCAGCAAGACTGCTTTTACAAACGGTCCGTCTCCGAAGTTGCTCATGGCGATAGACTTGTAGATCTGGGTTTCATTGATGAAGCCGCCAGCCATGATTAAGTCAGGAACATATCGACCCTTCTTTTTCAGCAACTGTGCGCATCTTAGGACTATAGCTTCCAGGTAGACTGTTGGGATGCTCATTTCGTCCATCATTGGAACTGGGCTCATGCCCGTTCCGCCTCCTGCTCCGTCGAAGTATACAGCGTCAATCTTTGCTTCTGAAGCCATTTTCATTGTGTATGCGCAAGCCGCAGGTCTATATGCGCCAGTTTTGAGTGTTACATGTTTTGCGCCTTGTTTTCTGAGCCATTCGATGTCTTCTATGAAGCCTTTTTCTTTGGGTATGCCTACTCTGCTGTGTCTTTCGAAGGACTTGAAGACGCCTTCTTTGAATGCTTGTTGGACCGTTGGGTCTTCTGGGTCTGGGATCACTATGTAGCCTCTTTTCTTCAGCATGATGGCTCTGTCTAGATCTCTTACTCGAACTTCGCCTCCGATGGCTTTTGCGCCTTGTCCCCATTTTCTTTCGATAACGTTTACTTCTAACTTTGAGAGTGCATAGGCGTCGACGCCTAACCTTTGGTCTTCAACGTTTGTTTGTACCGCTATTTCTCCGTATTTTCCATCCCAGAACTTTCTGAACAAGTCAACTCTTCTTTTCAGTTCTTTTGAGTCAGTGACTTTGCCGTTTGTTATCTGTGCTTCTGGGTCCATGCCGCAGACGTTTTCGCCGACTATCACCGATACGCCTGATAGAGCTGAGCCTATGGCTAGGCCTTCCCAGTTCAGCCTTGCAACGTCAGTTGAGCCGAAAGCGCCGCAAAGAACTGGAACTTTTAGTGGTACTCCTCCGACCTTGGTTTCCGTGCTTGCGTTTGGGAAGGTGGCTACGTCGGAGTTTTCCTCTATGCCTAGGACTTCGAATAGGCCTGCTTGGATGTTGAAGTGGGACCAGTCTAGTCCGAAGTCTTTGAGGGCTCCGGCTGTGCTGTAGCCGAATTGAGCTGGTTCTGGGTAGAGTGCTTCTCTTCCTCTGAAGGCGGATAGGCTGATTTCGCATAGGACTGGGCAGTCGCGGATGCATATGGGGCACATTCCGCTTGTTGGGCTTGTGTCTTTGACCCGTGTCGTCGTTCCGCAGGTTGATTTTCCGTTTAGATAGGCACTGTTTTTTTGTACACGTTCGCTCATTTTCCTCTCTCCTTTACGTTTGCAAATGCTTAGAGCATTAGAAATGTGTACGTCAGAATTTAAATATTGCTTTAAGATCGCTCAAAAATGAGCATTTATGAACATACAAAAACTGCGGCTGGATTTCTAGATGATGTCGATCTTGAGTCCTTTCACCGTGTATTCATGACGCTGAAAAGTTTGCGGGTCATATCGCCAGCCAGCCTTCTTAACTTCAAGAAACCTCTTTGCTCCTTCTTTCGAAAATTCAACAACTACTTGTGTCATGTGTTCAATGATGGCACAGAATTCTTTCGGATGCGCGTTTTTAGCTATCGTCCAACAAGCCAACGTGTTATAGGCGAATAGTGCTGGGCAAACGTGACCGAAGAAAGTTTTTACTGCTTCCCGCCCCCAAATGTGTTCCATTAATGTTAAGCTGTTAAAAACAAGTCTTGTACCTGAAGTCACGAATTCTCTTTCAATTCTTCCAAAGAATCTGTGAAATTGTTCTGGATCTTTTGAACTTGGAACTTTCCTAATCCATGATGGAGCTTTATCGTAAAAGTCACTGAATATCAACTCGCCTTGACCTGAAGATTCAGAAAAGCAATCTAGCACGAGAAGTCTATTTTCCCATCCGTCTGGAAAAGCTTCAACCAGTGGCCTAAACTGTACCATTAATGCTTGTGGAGGATATATGAAATCAAGATATATGACTTGATTTCCTTCCGCAATGCCCTGCTTAATGAAAGCATAGACGAATTCTCGGTCTAGTGTGCCTGATTCTATCTCTAGTAAAACATTTTCACCTAAGAAAAGACCACCGCCTAAAACCTTGTCTAGGGTTTTTATCCCTGTCGAAGACATCTGGACTTGATGCTTTTCCATTGTGTGTCTCCATGTCTTGACTATTGTTTGGCGATAAAAACGTTTAGGTGTGTTCCGAAGTGTTCAGGCGTGTACATTGTGTACATAAGGTTTCTATATTTGAACATTGCTTTAGTTGTTCTCTGCAAAATGGAGTTGATATGAATGCTGACAACAATAGAGCTTTCAGGACGAGAACTTGGAATGGTGAAGCTGATGGCTGATTTCTTTGTCGAAAAACCTGAGCTGACAGCAAAAATCGAGAGCTACACGACTGCCCACTACGCGCTTATGAGTACATATTCAGAGAACTTCGGCATCACCATAGAAGATGCGTGGAAGACGTTTGAGGGACTTGAGAAGAAGAGCAATGAAGCAAAATACATTCAAGTCGAAGCACCATATCCGCTCAAAAGATGGTCTTCGCTTTCTGAAGAAGAAATCAACATGCTGCGGGTGCTGATTGACTACTTCACGGAGAATCCAAAAATGGCACAGACTGGTTCCTTCATGGCGAACAGGTCAGAGGCTATTGTCGAAGCCTACAAGTGGTTTTTTGGAACCACTGAAGGCAATGGTGAATATGCAAGAGAAAGCTTCAGAAACCTCATGGAAAAGATACAATCAGCAGCAGCAATCAAGACCGAAACATTAGCTCCAGTCGTAGCAACGCCAAACCCTTACGAATCTGTCCTGCAGCTTCTTCAGATCGCCGCCAAGAAGCTGAATCTAGACCCAGGAATACATGAAATGCTGAAACGTCCGATGAGAACTATCATCGTTAATATTCCAGTTGTTATGGACGATGGAAGCATACAGGTCTTCACCGGCTATCGTGTACAATACAATGACTTGCTAGGTCCGACGAAGGGCGGCATAAGATATCACCCAGAATTGACACTGGACGAAGTCGTAGCACTGTCTGCATGGATGACATGGAAAACCGCGGTGACAGGCCTGCCTCTCGGTGGAGGAAAAGGCGGAATACGATGCAACCCGAAAGAAATGTCTCCCGGAGAATTGGAAACGCTGACCAGAGGCTACACACGCGCTATGGCCAGATTCATCGGACCATATTCCGACGTCCCAGCACCAGACGTGTACACAGACGCGCAGACAATGGCATGGATAATGGATGAATACAGCGAAATGGTGGGATACAATGCTTTCGGCGTGGTAACTGGGAAACCAGTGCACGTCGGTGGTTCACTTGGAAGAAATGAGGCAACATCTAGAGGCGTGATGTATACTGTAATTGAGGCTGCAGAGCATCAAGGTATTGAGCTGAAGGGCGCAACAGTAGCCGTTCAAGGCTACGGAAACGTTGGATATCATGCGGCACGATTGCTGAATGAACTAGGATGCAAAATCATAGCGGTTTCAGACTCAAAGGGCGGAATATACAATCCAAAAGGCATGGATCCTGCAAAAGTTCTGGAACACAAGAACAAGACAGGTTCGGTTATTGGCTATGAAGAATGCAAGAACATAACAAATGACGAGCTGTTGGAGCTTGAGTGCGAGATCCTTGTTCCATCCGCCTTGGAGAACCAGATCACCAATACTAACGCAAGCAAGATCAAGGCGAAAATAGTTGCTGAAGGTGCAAATGGTCCGACAACCCCGGAGGCAGACGAAATACTGTATCAAAACGGTGTTTTCGTCATTCCAGACATCCTCGCGAACTCAGGTGGCGTGATCGTCAGCTACTTTGAGCAAGTGCAGAACCAAATGAACTACTACTGGACAGAAGAAGAAGTGCGAACCAAACTAAAGGCTACGATAACAAAGGCATTCAAGGACGTTCTGGCAATATCGCAGCAATACAATGTGAACATGCGAGTCGCAGCTTACATGAGCGCAGTTAAGAGAGTTGCCGACGCTATGATTTCCCGCAAACGAAAAGGGTCCAGTCCGATCGCCGAGCCGAAAGCTATTCCGAGCAAATAACTTTCCCCTCTTTTTTATGTGTACATTTCGCGAACATCTGTGAACATGTTTAAAAGGAACCCTTTCACGAAATGATCAGGGAAACGTATGTCTGTTCATCTTCACACCACGATAACTAAGAAAACCGACAATATGATCGAGGAATTAGCCAAGACTTATGGTACCAAGAGTCGTGTTCTTGAACAGGCCATAGAGACTCTTCTCAGAGTTGAAAGAGTCGGTTCATGCGACGATTGTGTAATAAAGGCAAGGATGAATGAGCAAACAAATCTGAGAGAAGCCTTGGACTTAACTTCCATTGGGAAGAAAATGGTCGATGGCCTTCTGGAAGTGGCTATTGGAGACAAGACAATTCAGGACTTTGTGGCTGAACAAAGAGCAGAAGCAAAAAACACCATCGAAATATTGAAGGGCTCAACATCTTGGAAAACCCCTTCGAACTTCAAAGACTTCGTGCTAATCTTTGAGGAATTAGTGAATCTGACTCGGCTTTTTGAAATCGCCTCCCGCAATGAAATAGAAAACACCGTGATCTTGAGGCCACATGTCTTCAACCGCCTGCCTGAGATTGTAGCCTTCCAAATAGCAGTAATACTTGAAGGGTTGCAAGTGCCTTTCGACATAAGGGTAGTTGGAGAGGATGTCGCAGTTAAGCTGTTGCGTCAAGAACTCTACTCAATGAGGAAAAAGGAGTTTGCAGAGACCTTTAATGAGCAAATCGAAAAGAGGCTTTCAACCTCTACTCCTGGGCTCTTCAGAGAAAGCCTTGTTCTAGTCGGACCGGCTTTCATGAATTGGGCCGGAAAGCATCTTGAGGAACCCATCACGGATCTTGGCTCATTTATGGAAGATGTAAGGATTGCTCTTGGCACGGACGAACTTCCGACAGAGCCCAAGGAATTTGTGAAAAGCCTGCTTTCGGCTTTCATAAAAATGAACTGGTTTAAGCAAGCGAAGATATTGCGAGAAGTTGACGAGAAGACTCTGGACATCTCTTTTCAGACGACATCGCCTTCTGTGGCCAAGCTCTCAATCGTGATGCTGTCTGTCGTGCTTGCAACGCGAGGTTGGAAACTCTTGAAATCCTCTATCGAACATATGACAGTCAATGTAACGATTCAATTTGTCGGCACAGAAGACCAAAGCTTGCTGGACCAAGTGGTTGAGGTGAGTCTGTTCCAAACAGTAGGACGGCAGTTCTTGGATGTTGTTCCGATTCCGCGTGAAGTAGTTAACTCATTTGCCTCCAAAATGTATGAGACTGATAAAGAGAAGTTCTCAGAAGTATATCGCGACGTGGGCGTTCGTGTCGCCAGTGCCATACGTTTGTTGGCAAGGGGTGATCAAGAAAAGATCAAGAGATTGGCTCAGACTTTTATTCTGAAGAACTTGAGTTCTGTACAGCCAGATGCTGAGATTCGGTTTGTTGACGATGAGCATTTCACGATAATTTTCAAGAAAATCGACTTCCTAGTCATCAATGGTCAACGCGCATTTATCGAATCCATATTTAAGGAACTCGGTTATGAGATTGAGACTACAGTTTTCCAGAACCTCTTAAGTTTCAAGCTAAAACTGCTAGAAAAGCCCATTCTCGAACCTGTTCCACGCAAGAAATTGATGCAAGCGCTCGTGGCTGAAATGTCTGCAAACTCTTGCGATGAAGCTTTTGAAATGATAAAGAATCACATAGATGAGATATATCCTGAGGATTATCCGTGGACCATAAAAGAGGTTGGATATAGACTTATCGAGATGTACCGGGAACTCGGTATAGAGGTTGAAATCGAGTATTTCGAAGGCGGCTTCACGCTCAAGTACAAGACGTGCCCCTACTATCAGCTAGTCAAATCGGGACAGAAAACATGGCTTTGCAATCTTCGCAAAAAGACGATAGACTACGTGATCTCAAGGGTTTCTCACGGCAAGAAAGGGAAGATAAAGATCATCAAGTCCCTGCTTAAGAATGAGCATCCGTGTGAATATGCAGTGTTTTTGACGGGTTTCTTGGAAGAAGAATGAATCTCGCATTCTTTCTGTTTAAAATATACTTTTATTAGCGCATATAACAACCTATAAGCTAGGGGGCTTGCTCGCGGTGAGTTTTGAGATGTGGGCTGAGAAATACCGACCTAAAACGTTGGCCGACATTGTTGACCAAAAGGAAATAGTTGAACGTTTGAAAAGCTTCGTTAGGTCAAGGAATGCTCCGCATTGCATTTTTGCGGGTCCTCCTGGAACGGGGAAAACCACGGCTGCGCTTTGCTTGTCAAGAGACCTTTATGGTGATGCTTACCGAGAGCATACCATGGAGTTGAATGCTAGTGACGAAAGAGGCATTGATGTGGTTCGGGAAAAAGTCAAGACTTTCGCAAGAGTGAAATCGATTGGTGAAATTACATTTAAGATGATGATTTTGGATGAAGCGGATAACATGACTTCTGATGCACAGCAGGCGTTGAGGCGAACAATGGAGCGATTCACTGGAACTTGCCGATTTGTTATGTGCGCAAACTACAGCGGGAAAATAATTGAGCCTATCCAGTCGAGGTGTGCGCCTTTCCGTTTCACGTATTTGCCGAGAGAGGAGCATGACACTTACTTGAGCGAAATGGCCAAGAAAGAACAAGTCAAATTGTCACCTGAAGGGTTGGATGCCATTTTTGAAGTGTGCGGTGGTGACCTGAGAAAGGCGATAAACACTCTGCAAGCCGCGGCTTCGCTAAACAAGCCTGTTGACGCAAAAGTGGTCTATTCGATAACGGGCAGAGCCAGCCCAGCCGACGTTCAGAAAATGATAAAGACCGCCATGGACGGCAACTTCATAGAAGCAAGAAAGCAACTGCGAGACATGATTCAAAAATATGGGGTTGCGGGTAGCGACATAATTCGGCAAATTCACTCGGAAATATTCAGAGCAGACATTCCAGAACCATGGAAGATAAAACTGGCCGATATCATAGGAGAGGTGGATTATAGGCTTGTCGAGGGCGCGGACGAGGAAGTTCAGCTAAGTTCGTTGTTGGCTAGACTTGTTGAAGCTGGTTCCGAGTTGAAGACCGCAAGTTAGGTGCAAACTGTTGTATGCATCTTGGACCGTTAAGCACAAACCGAAATCTCTAACTCAGGTTATCGGGAACAAGGAAACACTTCAGAAGCTTGTTGATTGGATCAAGTCTTGGGATAAAGGAGCGCCAAAAAAGAGGGCTGCTTTTCTATACGGTCCTCCGGGCATTGGAAAAACAGCTACGATTGAGGCTTTGGCTAACGATTTTCACATGGAATTTGTAGAGAAGAATGCAAGCGACTACCGAACAGAGGACGCCGTCAACCGCTTTGCAGGACTAGCTTCACAGTTTGGATCACTGTTCGGCGGTAAACGAATTGTCTTGCTTGATGAACTGGATGGATTAACAGGTACAGCGGACAAGGGTGGAGTCAAAGCAATTACGGATATCGTGAAGATTGCTCAATGTCCCATAATTCTGATAGCCAATAATGCGTATGACCCACGCTTCACAAACCTTCGTAGCTATTGCGTTCTATTTGAGTTCAAGAAACCTCCTGCGGGAGAAGTTGCGAAACACCTTAAAGGAATCTGCGACGCCGAGGGAATTCAAGCTGACGAAAACGCGTTGAAATTCATTGCTCAACGCTCCGAGGGCGACATTCGTTCTGCTGTGAACGACTTGCAGGCTCTGGGTCAGGGCAAGAGGAAGCTAGCCTACGAAGATGTTTCTTGGCTTGGCTATCGAGACAGACAGGACACCATTTTTAACGTTTTAAGAATGATAATTTATGGAAAAACGTGCATGAGCGCAAAGCAGGCGGTTAATATGGCTGATGTGGATATTGACATGCTTTTTGAATGGATATATGAAAACGTGCCAGACCACATGACTGACCCGCATGATCTGGCTAAAGCGATGGATGCGCTTTCTATAGCAGACGTTTATCGGGGCAGAATTCGTTCCTCGCAGGATTGGAGTTTTACGCGGTACGTGGTTGATTACATGACGGCTGGCGTAGCTATGGCTAGGCAAAACAGTAGAGTTTCGGGGTGGATACCGTTCAGGTTTCCTAGTCGCATTCAGATGCTGTCAAGATCTAGGGCTGAGCGTGCAACACAACTGAGCATAGGACGAAAAATCAAGCGCAAGTGCCACATCTCGGCTTTTAGAGCATCGAAAGATACTCTTCCTTATCTGAAGATCATCTTCAAGAACAATGTAGAGATGGCTGCAGGACTTGCGAAATGGCTTGACTTGGACCCAGAAATGATTGCTTATCTAGCTGAAACTGAGGAAAATGCAGAGGCCATCACTAAGTTACTGAGTTAGAGGCTGGATGCAGGCGTTCTAGTGGATTCTGCTTCCCTCAGCGATGTCTTTTTCTGGTTGCAGAAGTACAACGTTGCCTTTGTCGTCTTCAGCGGCGAAAATCATGCATTGAGAGTCCACGCCCATCATTTTCCGCCTCTGAAGGTTTAGGATAAATGCACATTTTCTGCCTACGAGGTCTTCAGGCTTGTAATACTGCAAGAGACCTGCCACTGCCTGCCTTTTTTCGGTTCCAAAATCCACTATCATTCCGATGAGGTTTCGTGAACCTGGAATCTGATTTGCTTCCAGAATCTTCCCTATGCGCAAATCCAGTTTCTGGAATTCATCAAACGATATTTCCATTTTTCAGGCGCCGTTTTCGTATTTCACGTGTCCACTGCTATTAAGTTTTGTGCGCTTTCCTTTTTCGTTTGATCTTCTCAACGGTCGTTGCTACTCCTTCCCAGCCTTCGATGGCCTTCGAACGGACTATTTCGAAAGCTTCCTTCGAATTCAGCCTGGGAAATTCCTGTCCAACAGCCCTTCTCGTAAGATATGACGCTGCGCTTAGGACCTCGCCGTTCAATCGTGAATCGGCTATATCCGCCAAGTGGCAGATCAGAGCCTCAATAGTGTGGGGTCTAATTGGGCCGTAATTTCCATGATGGGCGGCGACTATGTGAATTAATTCGAGCGGGAAGCCTCTTCGAACCAATTCTGAAGTTGCCAGTGATAGATGATCTAGGTGTTCAGCCAACTGTGTTGAGCTGTAGCTTCCGTTTTCATTCAACAAATACGCAACAGGTTTGAAAGCATCGTGTAACAATATGCCAGCTAGAACAAGGTCGCGATTCACTTTTCCATGGTAGACTTTCTCCACAGAATTGCACATTGCCAACGCAATGTTAGCTGCTGAAACAACATGCTCAACATATCCGCCGGGATAGCAATGATGATGAGACAACCCAGCAGGCGAAACATCAAAAGGCAAACCCAAATGCTTTTTTCCATCTATCTCAAACGTCGGGTTCTTCAGTAAATCAAAGACTTTCTTCCGAAGGTTCTCGTCACGAATCTTGTCAGTTAGCAATTGAAGTTCCTGCTTGAACAATTTACATCCACGGTTTATCTGTTACTTGCTTGTTGAATATGGATTTTTCGTTTCTCCGCCGCTGCTATTTCATGCGCTTTCAGAAGAGGTTCTGGAATACGGTTGCTGCATGTGCATTTTCTGACGATTCCTATTGCTGTTTTCAACGAAATCATGTGCCCAACACTGACATAAACTGGTTTGCTTCTTCGTCTTGTTGTGACAACAGCACCTACGATTTCATCTTTATGTCTTAGGAAGGCGACGTTTTCTTCTGCTTTGACGTTTTCAGCTTCGCCAAACAACCTGCTCTTTGCAACTCCTATCGTTGGCTTGCCCATTACGAGGCCAAGATGGCTCGCAAAACCACAATGATAAGGATGAGCAAACCCTTGTCCGTCAACAAGTAGAAGGTCTGGCCGTGTCCTTAGTCTTTTGATGGTCAGAATCGCTGGTGGGATTTCTCTGAAGGAAAGCAGTGTTGGCATATAGGGGATGGGAGTCTTGCAAAGGGCAGTTTGCGATTCCACAAGTGTGAGAGAGTCATAATCTAAGACAGCTACGGCTCCAATCGACGTACATTTTGAGTAAGCAACATCGACTCCAGCGACTAGGTGAATTTTGTCTGGCAACCTATCTTCGAGAATGATCTGTTTGGACAACCGTAGTTGCGCTTCATGGGCTTTTTTGACGGAAAATGTGCATGTTTCGCCGAACGCAACCATACTATTCTACTCAACAAGTGCCAAGCCTATGCTCTTTTCTTCCTGACCAGATTTTCGAAGCGTTTAAGATGTTTCTCTAAAATGTTTCTCCGAACTTCTTGTGTTATGTCTCCACGCGTGATCTCGATGATTTTTCTGGCTACGTCGCATTTTCTTCTAAGTCCAGGAACCAGCATATAAGCCTCGTTTAGAGCCATAAGCTCGACGTAGATCTCATCCATGGTCTCTAAGCAGTTTTCACCTTTCTCTGCGTCTCCTTCTCGAAGTGCATCCAGTGCTAAACGTCTGCACTCCCCTATTACGTCGGCTAGTCCAAGCACGTAATCAGTCGAAGGTACTCCGATCTCTTTTGGCGTCATGAATCGTGATTCCTCAATCAATGTTAGAAATATGTTGGCTTCAGAATATTCTTGGCGTGCAGCGTTGAACAGGCCACCGTGAACGATTTCTGGGCAGGTTTCTGAAGCTTCGTTAAGCTTTTTAATAATATTCTTTGCTTCATCAACAAGCTTTCTGGCTTCTTTCAACTTTTTTTGGTGGATCATAAGTATTGCTTGCTTTGAGAGGCTTGTTGCTTTTCGCATGTCATCTTGGGCCTTTTCTCGCAGGCTTTCCTTTTCTCTTAACTCGTTTTTTACTTCTTTTAATACCTTTTTCAATTTGGACATGAACTTGGCACCTATGACAGTTTACGCTTGGAGAAGAATAAGTGTTTTACCGTATTCTCAAAAAAGAGAGAGAGGGAATTTGAGGGGACTCTTCCTGTTTTCTCCGAGTCCTTTGTCTGCTATTCTGTTGGCTCTATGACTGGTTCTTTCCATTTTTCGATGAGTAGCTTGTTGGTTTCTCCGATTTTAAAGGTTACTTTCACGAATACAGAGTCTGAGCCCTTGAATGGGAACATGCTGTCTTCTGCTAGGTCTTTGGGTAGGTAGATTAGGTATTTGCCGTCTTTTCTTCGGAACAAGCGTCCTCTTCCATCGCTTACCATTTTTTGCACCTCGATTCAATCTTTGGTTTAAGATGACGGGCAATGGTCAAGAACCTATATAAGCTTTGTTCTCAATCAATTCACTGATCAACTGTTATATGAACTCTAATGGGTAAATGGCTGAATCATTTGCAACAAAGACTAGTTTTTGCCAAATAATATAGGCTTCTCAAGTTTGCTCAAAAGTACAACTCGGCTTTCAGGTGACTCGTCAACAATCCCGTAACCAGTTTCCTCAGCTAATTGTCGCGCGAAATCGCGTATCTCTTTATGGCTTGGCATATTCTCAAAACCTAAACGAAGCCTAGAGAATCCAACATGCATGTAGGCTTTCGGCTCAACGTACGTTGGACTTGCCTTCTCAATGATTTTGGCGTAACCTTTCACATTTTTCATGTTCAGGCCCCGGACCAACGTCACTCGAATCACTGTCGGGCATTTGAGACTTGGTAGAAGTGATAGTGTTTCGTTCAGTTTTTTCCAAGCTTCTGCGATTTGTGGTCTGCAAACTTCCATGTATGTTCTTTTGTTTGGTGCACAAGCCGAGATGTAGAGCTGTGAGGGTTCATCGCTGAGCTTTGCGAGGGCCTGCGGTACAGTTCCGTTAGACACAAGAAACGTTGTGAACTTTCTTGCATGAAAAGCGTGAATTAACTCGCCCAATTCTCTATAGAGAGTCGGTTCACCCGTAAGGCTTATGGCTGCCTGTTTTGGGGTCATTGCTTCTTGAAACTTACTAGGGTCTGTTTTGGGATTGGCTTTGTATCCGCTCAAGATTGCGAGTTGTGCTTTGATGCTTGCTTTGATGATTTCTTCTGGGGAATCCCACTCTGGCTGTTCTAGCTCATTCCATTTCAGTTCAAGGTCGCCACTTTGGGCTCTCCAACAGAAAAGGCATTGCTGCGTACAATGATATAGAGCTGGGGTCATTTGTATGCATTGGTGCGTTTTTATTCCGTAGAATTTCTGTTTGTAGCATGGTCTACCATGCACCAGTGTTTCATGTAGCCATCTGCATCTTTTGACTGCAGAATGATGACCGATAAGATGGTACCTTTGTCTTTCTAGCATCTCCGTTAGCGAGGGCGGGATTGAGCTTTCCAAGTGAGGTCACTTTCTGCATGCGCATTTCTGGGGATACAGCAGAAGGCAACCATGGTTAATAAACAGTCTATTCCGTAAAGCAGTATTCGACTTTTTGGAATTCGGAGCTTAGCTTGGCCACGTCTTTTTTGATTCTGTCAGGTTGTTCTCCATCAATGATCGCTCTTTTGAGCAATTCTGCTATTCTCAGCATTTCCTTTTTTTTCATTCCGCGTCTTGTAACTTCGCATGTGCCAATTCTAACGACGCAGTCAGCGATTATGTTTGCACGTTGGAGTTTCTCCGCTACAGCTCTGCCCTTCTCATAGTCCCCGTAGTCCAAGATTACTTGGTGTGAACGCGTGAACCCCAAATGCTGACAGATAACGGGAAAACCATAATCCTTCAAAGCTTTAGCTAGAGCTTGCGAGTTTTGGACAATCTGTCTTGCATAGGTCTTTCCAAATTCCTTCATCTCAGCCAGTGCCAAGGTTAGTGCTGCAATACGATTCCAGTGGGCGTTATCAACGAATGCTGGGTAGATCTTCTCCTTTAGGAATTCTCCATGCTGTCTGTCTGCTAGGATTATGCCTCCTTGAGGTCCGAAGAAGGATTTGTGAGTCGAACCAAACAAGACATGCGCGCCTTCCCTTAGCGGATCTTGGAATTGTTGCCCTGCGATCAGTCCCATAACGTGTGATCCGTCGAATCCAACGAAGGCACCATATTCGCGTGCAACTTCGGCCAGCTCTTTCACTGGATTAGGGAATGTGATTAGACTTGCTCCGAAAATGGCTATTTTGGGCTTAGTTTTCATTATGGCTTCTCTTGCACGTTCGACGTCTATGTTCCAGTCGCGCTTCGAAAAGGGGAAGGCAACGGGCTTGAGTTTGAAAAGTCCAGCTAGACCTTCTTTCCACATTCCAGGGTATCCTCCATTCCGTGGAGAAATGCACATGAGCGTATCGCCAGGCTTTGCAAAGTTGGCAAAAACGATCAGGTCAGCTATGTGGCCCGAGAGCGGGCGCAGGTCGGCGGTTTCAGCCTTGAACACTTCTTTGGCGAGTTTTTCACCGTAGTGTTCAATTTCATCTGTAAAGCGCGTTCCCATGTAGAAACGATCTCTTGCAGTGTAGCGGTGAGCAAGATCCGAGGAGAGAAGCTTTCGAGCAGCCGAACTCATTACATTCTCAGAGGGAATGAGGTTCAGGCATTGTTTTCCACGCCAATCTTCGTGATTTTTGGCTATACTCAGAATCTCATCAATCAATTTCAGCACCTCAGGTTCTAGGGGGCAATATTGCCTTTTGCTTGCTTAAGTTGCTTTTTCTTAAGACTTTCAATATGAGACTTGTGTCAGTCAATGGTTTATCAACTATTCCTTTTCGGTTTCAAGTTGTTTAGAGGCACAAAAAAGTAAAGTTTAAAATGGGCCCAGCGTTAGAAGTGTTCACAATCTCCATAATACTTTACGAGGGAATACGTTTGACAAGATTTCCAGTTAGAAAGGTCAGATCCTTAATGCTTCTGCTGCTTATTTTAGCATCTGGCATGACGGTTTTTTCACTTCTCCCCCACGTTAAGGCTGAAACAGCGATAGGCCCCATCAACCCTCTTTCGGGAGCTGTCGGATCGATGGTTAACGTCGGAGGCAACATAAGCCGTGTAAACGGAGGATATGAGATACGCTGGGATGACAATCCTAATCCTTTAGCAAGTGGTAATGCCTCAGGGTTTGAGATTTCTGCCCCTTTCAAAGTTCCAGAGGCAAAGGCAGGTAGCCACAACATAACGCTAGTTGACGTGGAATCTGGGGAGAAATCCACTGGGCCTTTCACGGTCGTGATGTCGCGTTCTGTTAAAGCTAACGCACCCGACATGCCTAAGCAATTGCAGGAAGGCGATGTAGTCTCAATCAATGCAAGTGTAGCTGGTGGCGAGGCGGATGTGACTTACATTGCGAGCATTACAGTTAAGGCTCCAAACAACGCATCCTATACAAACCTGACAAGCCTGACCACCTCGAGTATTGGAAGCGGAAACTCGACAGTTACTTACCCCAACGATTTTCCCAGCGGCGCAAATACCTCCTTCACAGGTCAATATCTAGTCTTCTTCAATGACACTTCTGTGAACGCAACCTTCTTTGTCGGGTTAACAAACTCAACAGAGTATCATAGAGGTCAGATAGTGAACGTTAGAGCCGTCTATACGCCTAGTGAAAACGTGACTGTAACGATAAGCGGAAATGGCATTTTCAATACAGAGAATGTGACCGCTGACAATTCCACTGGGCTGATCCACTACACAAACTGGACTGTTCCCTCAAACGCTCCAATAGGCAGCTACACAGTAAACGTCACCTCAATAACAGGCATCACAAGCAAAACCCCGCCAGACATGCACAACTTCACCATTCCAGGCTACACCATCAACATCAACACCGTAAACCTCGCAGGCGAAAACGTAACCGACGTATCTTTACGCGTGTATGAGAACGGAACATTAGTGGTCAATGGCAGTAGTGGTTCCGCCAGTCAAGCCCTTCTATGGCTAGAAAGCGGCGACTACACATGCAAAGCCTACTTAAAGAATGCGACAGTCGGTGAAGAACTGTGGTCCATCACGGGCGAAGCCTCTTTGATTTTCAATTGCAGCCTGACTAATCTGCTGGTTACTGTCACTGATAAGGCTGGACATGTCTTCCCCGAGATCGCGTTGCTCCTAGGCCCAGACAACCAGACGCTAACCACCGAAATCAACGGAACAGCAATAGCACACTCCCTCCTGCCAAATACCACGTACACGCTAAGTGCCTCCAGATACAACAAACTGTTCTACAATGAGACGATCGATTCGCTGCCAGCAGAAGCCTGGCACAACATAACAGTCATATGCCCAACATACACGATGCAGGTTAACGTAACCAACGCAAACGGACAGCCGATCAACGATGCTGTCGTAAAAGCCCAAGAGTACATGGGCGGTCTCTATTATGAGAATATCACGGCAAATGGTTTTGCGTCTCTTGATTGTACTTTGGGCGCGTACGTTGTGGGGGTCTATGCTGATGATGTAAAGCTGAATGAAACGTTCGTGGAGCTGTTTGATCCGATTTCGAACGTGACTATCAATTGTGGTCTCTATGGTTTGACCATTTCAGTCAGGGTGGTTGACTATTTCGGGCAATCAATTCCAAATGTGAACGTGACGATGCAAGTGAGCGGATTGCGAAACTCAAGTTTGGCTGGTGGTGATGGAACAGTTGTATTCAGTAATGCTCTCGGAGGAGACCTTGAATTCGTGGTTCGTTTGGCAGGGCAGGCTGAGCCGTGTGTTGTGGCAAGATCATTTGTTGGCAATTCAACTACTGTTGACATCAAGATTGAGAAGTACGTCATTTTAGCAGGTCTTCTTGTGGAAACGAGCCGATTGTTGACGGTAATGGTTATCGTGCTGACCGTGATATTGATTCTTTTCTTGGAAGTCTTGAGGAGAAGGAGGCAGCCTAAACCGCAAAAGAGCGAAAGCCAGAGCTGAAATACAGAGTTTGAGGGAAAAAAGCTTATATCAACTCTCGTGAAGAATATCTATTGTGGAAGTATCGTTTGCAATAGTAGAGTTTTGTTAATGTGAAACACCAAAGGTCGTGCATATATTGGCAGAAGTCAAAACATGTTCTCCCACGTGTCAATCCTTCAAATGCGCAAAAAGCGCTACTGTCTACCGTCGAGATGAAATATGGTGCAGATGGACCGAGGATATGTGCAATGTAGTGAATTGCACGTATGCATTGTGCGTAAAACGACGACTACTACCGAAAGGTATCTGTGGCGAAACCATAAAGAGAAAGACTGTGGATAAGCGACTTGAGGAAGTCATCGGCCCGACAGTAAAACTTCGCGGAAGGACTCTTCGCAAGATCGGAGAGAAAGAAATCTTCTAACATAATCAACGAGGTCTTGAGGCAGAACATTGCTGGCTTTCACGGAATGAGCAGTCTACCCTTTCTATTTCTTTCTCATCTGGCTGGGATACGCTTGACGACCGGTGGCTTTACCTTTTTCAAAATCCTATACCCGCAGATTATGCATTTAATTTCTCCGCCGCGCATCGTCAGTTCTTCTGAAGGAACTTTCGCTCCACACCGTACACACTCATAAACGATGCCGTCAGACGTTTTCTCCATGCCCGTTTCCTCTTTCTACAGAAGGAAAAGCATTGTGCTTTTAAATGTTTCCAGACGGTGTAGTCTTGTGGGTGGACAGGCGCATCTTGAAGAAGTCTCTCAGAGAAATTCTTTCAGAAACCATCCCGCCAGAAGAGTTGCGATATGTCTATAACTCTTACGATATTATTGGCGATATCGCGATTATACGCTTGACAGAAACGTCCAGCCAGTATCGCTCGGATATCGCGAAAGGGCTGATGAGTGTCCATAAGAACGTCAAGACGGTGCTGGCTCAGGGTAGCCCCGTCCACGGAGTTTTCAGAATTCGTCGGTTAGAACATGTCATCGGCGAAGATAAGACAACAACAACTCACTTGGAGGCTGGCTGTTCATTTTCAGTGGATGTCGAGAAGTGCTATTTTTCACCTAGGCTTTCTTACGAGCGTATGCGGATTGCAAAGCAAGTTAGTGATGGCGAAGTTGTTGTGAACATGTTCGCAGGGGTGGGTTGTTTCTCTCTTCTGATTGCTAAGCACTCAGAAGCTTCAAGAATATATTCCATCGATGTTAATCCTATAGCGGTTCAACTCATGCAGAGAAATATCAGAGTCAATGGAGATTACGGAAAGGTCGTTCCGATACTTGGTGATGCAAAGGAAGTTGTTGAAAAGAGACTGCACAATATAGCAGATAGGGTTGTTATGCCTCTGCCTGAAAAGGCTTTTGAATATTTGCCCTATGCTCTCTCAGCCCTTTCTAGGTCTGGTGGATGGATACATTACTATGACTTTGAACATGCCGCTAAGGACGAGAATCCAGTTGAAAAGGTCAGGTCAAAAGTGCGTGGAGGGCTTGAAAGTCTGGGCGTGGCTTTCCAAATCCCTTATGGTCGTGTTGTTAGATCAACTGGGCCAAACTGGTATCAAACAGTCTTGGATATTGAGGTAAAGTCCCACAAAAGCTAGAATGAAGATGTACATCATGCAGATGTGGACTTTGTAGAGCCGTCAATCATGTCATGAGTTTCCATACCCACTACACGTTAGGGAGGAATCTACTCTAGGGAAGCATTGAGTGCGTGGAAATAAGAGAGAGGCGGCGTCAAGTTTGACGATTGATGTAAGACGAGTTGATCATGAAAATGTTTTATAGTATAATAGCGAGATTAGGTCAGATGGGATGAAATATGAAGAAGAAGCTGATGGAGATTCTTGCATGTCCCATTGACAAGCATCATCCGCTCGAACTGCATGTTTTCGAAGAGAAAGATGAGATTGTTGAGGGTTTGATCGTCTGCCCAAAATGTCTACGATGGTATCCGATACGAGACGAAATCCCCGAAATGCTGCCTGACGAATTGCGGAAAGAGACTGAAGACTTGCCTTTTCTCAAGAAGTGGAAAGAAAAGATTCCAGAAAAGATTCTTCTGGAAGGTCGACCCTTCAAGTTGAAGGCTTCACTGGTAGAAAGCAAGAAGAAGCCATAGTTACCTCACTCTTTCAGTTTCACTACCTTGCCTGTTGCTGAGGATTTTAGGGCAGCCTCGGCTATCTGAAGGGCTTTCAAGCCGTCCGTCCCTGTTATCAGAGGCTTCTCGTCCTTGGAAACGCATCTTGCGAAGTGCTGGAGTTCAAGTTTCAGAGGCTCCTGTAGCGCATATCGCGGCTGAACAGTTTCTTTCGCGCTCTCAATGGTCAATTCCTGCGTTATGTAGTCCAGCTTCATTATGGCTTCGCTTCCAGTGACTATCAACACCCTCGTTTTATAGGGTGTCAACCAGTTAGATTCGATGAACGCGTTTTTTCCACCTCTGAAAGTCAACATTATCTGAGCATAGTCTTCAAACTTCTTATGTCTCATGTTGCCAATTCTTGCATACACGGCGACAGGGTCTTCCTTGAAAATATATCTCATAACATCTATATCATGTATTGCGGTGTCCTTGACCACTCCTACGTCACCTATTCTTTCTGGCCATTGTGAGACCCTCTTTGCGGTGGCGCAGACTGGTTCGCCGAGTGTCTTGTCCTCAACTCCTCTTCTAATGTGTTGTAGTCCTGGTATAAACCGCATTAGGAAGCCAACCGTAAGATGTAGGTCTCCCCGTTCGGCAGTTTCGAGCAGTTTCTCGGCTTGCTTCACGTTGGCCGCCATGGGTTTTTCAACCAGAACGTGTTTACCAGCCTTCAAGACTTTCAGGGCTTCCTTTGCAAGGCTTGTTGACCACGTGCAGACGCTCACAGCTCCAATGTCTTCATTTTCCAACATTTTCGCAGTGTTTGCGTAGGGCTTCACTCCGAATTGATGAGCAACTGCTTTGGCTCTCTCAGCATCTATGTCGCAGACGGCTATAAGCTCAGTCTCTGCAAGCTCCTTGAAGACTCTGGCGTGATTTCTGCCCCAGAAACCGGTTCCGATAACTGCTATGCCTAGCTTTTTCATTTTGCCCCGACTCCTCTTCCTAGTCGTCGATATACGAAGCCTTCCTTTTCAACTTTGTCTGGCTCAAGGGCACCTTCGAGATCAACTATTGCAGCTGGCATTTTCATCAGAGCTTTCACTTTTCTCAAGTTCAGCCGCTTGAATTGATCATGCCCCGTCATTATTATTATACAATCTGCTCCCTCTACTGCTTCTGTTAAGCTCTTCTTGAAATATCGCTGCGACTCAGTCTTTTCGTTTTCCGAGAAGTATGGGTCGTAAAGGGTAACTTTGGCTCCTTTTGCTTCCAGAGTCTCTGCAAGTTCCTTGACCATCTTTTTTGGCGTGTCCTTTGTATTGTGTGTTTGCGAAACTCCGAAAACGGAGATTCTTGCGCGCCTCATGGTTTTCCCACAAATTCTCAGCGAATCCCTGGCCAGAGTGGCTGCGTGTTTGGCCATTCCTTCATTTGCTTCTCTGGCAACTGACGCAATGCGGAGTTTCACGTTCAAGTTCTCGGCATCCTCGAGTAGCAAATAGGGTTCCTCTTGGATCTTTTCCTCTGCCCGCCAAGGCAAAGAAACTCGGCTAGCGGTTAGCGTTTTTGTAAAATCCTGAATCTCTGAATAATCTACCCCTGCCTTTTCGCAGAGAATAGCTAATTCGTTGGCAAGGCCTGTGTTAGCATCACGTTGAACCGCTTCAAAGAGTATTGCCGCTTCCGCCATCTTCACGTTGTTCGTTCTTCTAACTCCATTTCTGGACGTCGATTCCAAAATGGTTGAAGCCGCACCTAAGCTGATTTTATCTGCAGACGCAACAATACGCTCGGAGCTTGTCATTGCTTCCAATGAATGCCCATAGAAGTCTCGGATTGGACTGTAGGCTAAGCCCAAATCAGTTCCCACTTTGAATCCTGAAGCGTTTTCCAGAATCTCTTTGAACGTGCCCTCTACAGAGCCAAGTCCAGTAATGCTCATTACAAAGACTAAGGAGTCGCGGCAAATACTGGCACCTACTTGTTTGCAAACCTTCTCTATGGGTGAGTAATCGGGTTTTTTCTTCTCGTCGATTCTTATGGGTGTCGTTATAGCGATTATGTTGCTTTGAGAAACTGCTGTTTTAACATCGCTTGTGGCTGTCACATGTCCCGTTTTTATATGATCCTTCAATTTGATCTCTATTTCATGCCCGAAAAAGGGGGCTTTTCCTTTTGCTAGAAGATTGACTGTGCTTTGGTCTGCGTCTGCACATATGACTTTGAATCCTGCGTCAGCGAAAAGGCAGGCTTCGCGAATGGCAGTGGGTTCGCAGCCTATGATGCTGACTGTGAATTTTGCGCGTTTTTCGTTAGTGTCAATTTCTTCAGGTTTTATATGCAGGATAGAGGTTGTCATGACTTAGCCTTCTGTTGATGATAGTTGGGGACAGCTTAGCTTTTCAGTCCGTCGATTATCTTTCTAAGCTTCAAACTATACTCTTTAACCAGCTTTGAGGCTTTTTTCGAGGTCTGGGCTTCCGCATATAATCTGTAAATGGGTTCCGTGCCGCTTGGTCTTATCAATATGGCGCTCTTGTCATCAAACCAGATTTTGACGCCATCGATGGTGTTTATGTTCAAGCTCTTGAGCCGCTGAACTAGCTTTTCTAGGACCTTTTCTTTGAGCGTTTCGGGACATTCGATTTTTCCCTTTTCAATGAAGTATTTCGGCTGCTCTGCAAGTAGCTTCGATAGTGCTTCGCCTGTTTTGGCCATAATGTCCAATATTAGCGCTGTCGCCATTGCCCCGTCTCTGACAGCGTTGTGCGGGGCGTAGAAGATTCCTCCGTTTTCTTCTCCGCCAAGTTTCGCATGTAGTCTTTTCATCGTGTGGGAGACGGTTACGCTTCCCACCTTAGTCCATACAACTTCTCCACCATATGCGTCGGCTACGTCCTTGACCAGTGTTGAGGAGCTTACTGGCGTGACGATTTTCTCGCCTTTGTTTTCCTTCAGAAAATATTTTTCAACCAGAGCGAAGGTCTTGTCTCCCCAGTGGATTTCTCCTTTTTCGTCGACGAAAACTGAGCGGTCAGCATCTCCATCAAACGCGACTCCCAAGTCCGCGTTGACGGCTTTAACTGTTAAAGCCAGGTCTTGAAGGTTCTCTGGGCGCGGCTCTGGAAGTCTTCCCGGAAACGTTCCGTCGATGTCTGCGTTTATGGTTGTGACTTTGCAGCCTAAATCACGGAGCAAAAAGGGTGCAGCGAGACTACCTACACTGTTTGCAGCGTCAACTACGATATGGAAATTCTTCTTGGAGATTTTGGCTACGTTTACATGCTTTTTCATGGCTTCCACATATTCGTCAATTACTCCAAGCAAGTCACGTGTGGTTCCTAACTCACTCCATTCTGCGTATCGCATTTTTTCATCAAAAAATATCTTCTCAATCTCAATTTCCTGTTCGCGGGAAAGTTCTATTCCATCTCTCCAAATAACTTTGATTCCATTATATTCAGGTGGATTGTGGGATGCAGTTACTATTACTGCTCCGGCTGTCTTGTGTTTTTTCACTCCGTATTGGAGTGCTGGTGTGGGCGCCATTCCAGCAAGGAGCACATTGCAGCCAGTCGCATTCAGACCTGAAACAACCGCTTTTGCGAGCATGGGGCCGCTTGTTCTGGCGTCAAATCCAACCATGAGGGTTTTTCGCTTGAAGAATGTTCCTATTGCCATTCCAATTTTGATGGCTACTTCTGGAGTTAGTTCTTTGTTGGCTACTCCTCGAATTCCGTTTGTTCCGAATAAGCGTCTCTGGCTTAACATGCTGTTACGTTCCCCCCTTTTAACAGATGTTTTTGGGTGTTAATACGCTTTCAGAAATCTCTTTGGCGGGGCAGACTGAAACTCCGTCTGCGAGGGTTACGTTATCCGCTATTTTGACATGGTCGCCGATTATGCATCCCTTTTTGATTTTGGCTCCTCTTCCGATGAATACGCTGTCACCGATTATGGCTCCATCCACTGAGGAAGAGTCGCATATCATCGTTTTGGGCAGGATTACTGAGTTTTGTATTTGAACGTTATTTCCAACGATCACATCTCTTCCCAAGACTACATGTGGTCCAATGATTGAATCTTTTCCTACTTTGACTCCCTTGTCAAGCGCCACGGGGTTCTTGACTTTGCTATCGCTTATTGTCTTGGGTTTTCGTTTGTTGCTGAAGGTGTCGAGTAGGATTCTGTTTATTTGTAAGTAGTCTTCTGGTTTGCCTATGTCCATCCACAAACCTTTGAAAACGTGTCCATAGAGCTTCCCTTCTTCTGCAAGCGTCGTGAAGACATCATATTCGATCGAGACCTTCTTTCCTGAAGGGATATAGCCGAAGATTTTTGGGCTTAGTACGTAGACGCCCGCATTGATCAGGTTAGAGGGAGCTTCTTCCTTGGATGGTTTTTCTATGAATTTTGTTATGCGTCCGTCTTCTGCTAGTTCTGCGACTCCATATCGAGTTGGGTCCTCGGCTTCGGTGAGAGCGATCGTGGCTACTGCTTTTTCTTCCCTATGCTTCTTCAAGATTTCTGCATAGTTTGCATCGGCGAATATGTCGCCGTTCAAAGCTAAGAAAGGGCTGTCTGAACCCAGCAGTTTTTCAGCCTTTTTTATCGGACCGCCGCTTCCCAAGGGTTTTTTTGGGGGGTCTCGTGAATATTTTACTTTTAAGCCGCATCTTGGGATTCGGTGCTGTTTTGCTGCAACTTCAGTTTGATAATTGACGGCTAGTATGGCTTCGTCTATTCTGTGCTTTGCAAGTCTTTCAAAAGTCCATTGGAGCAGGGGCTTGTTGACTATTGGGAAGAGGATTTTTGGTCTCGTGCAGCTTAGAGGTCTTAGTCTTGTGGCGAAGCCTCCTGCTAGAATCACCGCTTTCAAAGATTTTTCACCGTATCTTAAGTTGCAAGCTTATATTCGGTCGGGTTTAATAAAACGATTTCGTGAAAAGGCGGTTGAGCGTTTGGAGACTTTGCTTTATGAGATGACTTGGTCTGAGGCTAGAGAATATTTTGCGAAAAATGACATTGCAATCCTTCCTGTAGGCTCGAACGAGCAGCACGGTCCAGCGAACCCGCTTGGAACAGACCATCTGATAGCTAAGGCTATTGCCGAAGAAACAGCTAAACGCACCAAAGTACTATGCTTGCCCGTGATTCCATTCGGAGTGAGTTCTCATCACAAACAATTTTGGGGAACCATATACGTCTCGCCCAGAGCCTTCAAGGAATACGTGAAAGAAGTCTGCTTGGCTCTAGCCTATTATGGTGTTAGAAGGATCGTGATAGTCAATGGGCACGGTGGCAACCGCTCCGCTCTCTTGGAGGCGGCTAGGGAACTGAGGGACGAAGGAGTCTTTGCATCCATTTTTCAATGGTGGCTTGCAGCGGGCACACTTTTGCCAGAGCTTTTCACGTTAGAGGAACACGGGCATGCTGGCGCAGAGGAAACTTCAGTGAATTTGGCTTTGCATCCCAGCTTGGTGAATATGGATAAGGGTGTGGATGAAGAGCCTCGCAGGCACATTCTGCAGACGGAAGGTATAACATTGCCGTTGGAAACTGTAGACGAAACATGCTGCGGAGTCTTTGGCAAACAGACGACAGCATCTGCAAGAAAAGGCAAAGAGGTTTTTGAAGCCGTCGTCAAGGAACTTGTCAAACACGTTGACTTGCTTAAAAAGGCAAAAACTGAAGATCTGATGGAGAAGCCTAAAGTCAAGAGGTTGCGGCGTGAATAGCCGGGTTTGCTTGCGTTATGAGTAGATGTACTTTTGTAGTTCCCATGATGTGACTTCGTTTCTGTTGCTGGGCATGTGTAGTTCGTATTCTTTCGTTTCTTGCAGTTTGAGCTCCTTGTATCTTTCTGCGTTCTCCTTGCCCAACGTTCTGAGACAAATGTCATCGCTTTCCCATTCTTCCAGGGCCTCCTTCAATGATGTTGGCAAGACATTAACGCCGAGTTCTCTGCGTTCAGCTTCGTTCAGATGATAAACGTTTACGTCCACTGGGTTGCAGGGGTCAATCTTCCTTCTGACGCCATCAAGTCCTGCTTCAAGTGTCGTTGCGTAGACTAGGTAAGGATTGCTTAGAGGGTCGGGGCATCTGAATTCTATTCTTGCTTCTTTTTCATTTTCTGATGAGAAGGCTGGTATTCTTACTAGCGCGGAGCGGTTTCTCTTGCTCCAAGCTATATAGACAGGGGCTTCGTAGCCTGGCACTAGGCGTTTGTAGCTGTTGACGGTGGGTGCTACTATGGCGCAGAGGGCTTTGGCATGTTCTAGGAGTCCGCCTATGAAGTATCTGCATGTTTGTGAAATGTGCGCATATCCTTCGGGATCGTAGAATGGGTTTTTGCCTGTTTTTGGGTTAAAGAGTCCTAGGTGGATGTGCATGCCGCTGCCTGGCTTGCCGTGCCATGGTTTAGGCATGAACGTTGCTATCCAGCCGTATTTTTTGTCTGCTGCGGCTTTGGCTGCGAACTTGTATCGGACGATGTTGTCCGCGGTGGTTAGTGGGTCTGAGTATTTGAATGTGATTTCGTTCTGGGCTGAACCTACTTCATGGTGTTGTCTTTCCACGGTGATTCCCATAGTGGATAGGGCGTTGGATAAGTCCATGCGATAGGGTTCCGTGGTGTCTCGTCCAGGTGCATTGTCAAAATATCTTTGCTTGTCTACGAGGTGGTTTTCAACGGGGTCGAACTCGCCTTCGCCATTCTTTTGTACAAGGTAGAATTCTAGTTCTGCTGCTGTTGTGGGTTCGAATCCTTCTATTACCGCTTTTTCCATGGCTTTTTTGAGGATGTGTCTGGGGTCTGTTTCAAATTGCTTTCCATCGGGTTTTTTTATGTCGCAGATGAAGCTTGCGACGCTTTTGTCGTAGAAGTAGTGGGGACAGACGGTGAAGGTGTCTGGATCTGGCTTCATTATCATGTCGCTTTGTTCTATGCTGACTCCTGCCAGTGCTGAGGAGCCGTCGAAGGTTACGCCTTCTACTAGTGCGTTTTTCGCCTCTTCCGCAGGTATGGTTCTGCCCTTGAGAAGCCCGAGCAAGTCTGTGAATTGGAGGAGTATGTAATCTGCGTTTTTCACCAGTTTCATGCAGGTCTGGAGGTTTTGGATTGCTTGAAGTCTGTCGCGTATCAACGTTGCGCCTCTCCCTTTGGGCAAATGTATAGTAAAATGAATAATTGCTGTAAGTATAAAAGGTTTATTGCCAAAATTGGAAGCAAATGTTAAATAAGTGATGCTTGCATTGAACGTCTGTGCAGGCTGGGTGACGTTTGATGCAATTAGATGAGACAGATGTCAAGATCTTGAAGGCGCTGACTGTTGATGCTAGGCTTTCTTCTAGGCAGATAGCGAGGCAGTGTGGCGTTTCGATAGGCACGGCTTTGTCGCGGATAAGAAAGATGGAGGATGAAGGTATCATAAAGGGATATTCCGTGTTGCTGGATCAGGAAAGGCTGGGCTACGAATTGACTGTTGTAAGCGAGATAACAGTTTCTAAAGGAAGGCTTTTGGAGATGGAGAACGAGATTGCAAAGCTTCCGAACGTCTGTTGCGTGTATGACTTGACGGGGCTGATTGACGCGGTCATAATTGCGAAGTTCAAGAACCGAGAAGAGCTGAGCAAGTTCACAAAACGTCTGCTGTCTTTACCTTACGTAGAACGCACTAACACTCACGTAGTGCTGACAACGATAAAAGAGGACTTTCGCATAGTCTAGTCAGCAAGACGCCGTGCTCTCCGTTCTTTTTTGTCTCGTGTGTCTGGGCAAGATTTAATTTCAACTCTAAAATAGAACATAGAAGGGCATGCTTCTTGGGCGGGGGTTGCCAAGCATGGCCAAAGGCGTAGGCCTGAGGCGCCTATCCTGCAGAGGTTCGTGGGTTCAAATCCCACCCCCCGCACCACCTTCGCGATGCTGAATTCGCTCAATTTTCGCTCGTTTTGAGCGTAGAACAGTAGAAAATCGACTTCAAGTTTTGCGTAGTTTTTGATTTCGCTTGAGCGTTTAAAACTGTCAACCTTCAGAAAGGCGAGTTGAAAATAGCCGTGCGAAGAGTTCGGATCTCTCCTGGGCTACTTGCAAAATGCTGTCTTCGACGGTATTTGATGAATCAGAATTTTAAGAATTGCGTTAATGGCTGGCTTGAATAATTCTCGAAGGTTTTAGCCCGCGCGACCATCTCTCTTAACCCTCATGCGGAATAGTTTTATCTACATCTCAAATAGCTACCTAAACGTATGGGATGTAGGTAGAATCGCATGAGCAGCCCTTGGAAGAGCCACATGTTGACATGTTTGTAATTTCTTTTGAGAGCGCGCAACTGCCACTTGGGATGGGATGCGCTTCATTAAGTTTCGCTTATGAACATACAACTATTTTCATCATCTCTCTTGGATGCCTTAGCATTCTTAGAGGACTTTGGAGGGCCCCTGCCAGACACCCGCAATTGGAACAGTCCGCATTGTTTCCAAAACACCTTCTTCTGTTCCATGAAGCATCAAAATGTAATGCTTCATCGCCCCAGTGGCATGGACCCCTATGGTCCGGATGTTCATACCATTTTATCATCGCTTTGCTCAAAAGAAAGTCTTTTGGGTATAATGTCTTCATTCGTTTCAGTTCTTTTATTATAGTTTTTCTCTCTTTCTTTCTTACAGCCATGGGAAAACTAACATCGGTTCCAGCTGTGCATATGTTACACACAACACCATTGAAACCATTCTCTTTTGCAATTTTTATAACATCCTCAAGCTCTTTGTAATTATCTCTCGTTATTGTCATATTGATAACAACACGTTTGTCCCCTGAATAGTTTTTCATTATTGTTGAAAAAACACCATTCCCTCTGATTGAATCGTTTGTTTTTCGGGACCCATCTATTGAAACATATAGTCTATGATTGAATTTCTCGGGTATCTTTATTGTTCCGTTTGTAATAACGTAAACAAAAGGAAATAACCTGTCCGCAAGCATAAGAATGTCAATCCTGAGTGCAGGCTCACCACCCACCAAAAGAATGTTCCTTATTCCTTCCTTGTAGAGTTCATTGAACCTTTTTTCCCAAACAGGCATGGATAGATCTTGTGTTTCAAAATTACCTTTGCCGTGAAAATGATAACAATGTTTGCATCTAAGATTACAATTGTCCGTCACATCAGCTTCTGCAAAATACTTCACTCTAAACATACTTCTCTTTAGTTCAAGCCAGAAAAGATGCCACAATACGTGTGCATGTTTTTTCATGCTAGGACCATTATAAAGAAGGCATTAATTAACTGCTTTCATAGATTCGCGCGTGCAAACTTAGGCTACCACCACAAGTACGGACAGCCCTTTTTCTGTTACCTCTTCAGTGGAGAAGACAACGTTATGGTTATGTTATAGCGGTATCCAATTGAAATGCGTGCGCATGTTTCGCATAAAGAATTAAGGCCTAAATAGATAGCCGTACCCACACTAAATTGTATATCAATAGATAGAACACCGTGAAAAATACGGGACTTCGGGTGATATCTCCACTCGTCATAGGTTCAAACCCGACCCCCGACATGACGTACGCGAACTAATGAGTACAAGGTCGTCCATTGCCCGAATGACTTGACAGTTTTAAACGACAGTATAAACCTAACCCCCCGCACCATCCGTAGTTAAGCTGATTTGAGGGTTGTTTGGCGAAAACATCATGACGTATGGCGTTACATCCGGCGCTACACAAAGAGTTGTGGATTTATATTTCTTTTCGATTATAATTGAGTGGTGAGGTGACGGAACTTGAGTAGGGAACAGAATCCCCGTAGAAAAGCCATCGGTAGCGCGCGCCGTGACAAAGCGAAGGGGCATCAAACGAGAAGAGCTCGTGGGGGAAAGAAACAGAAAAGAAGGTAGAACCGCAGCTTTGGTGCGGTCATGTTTATGAGGTATGCTAAGAATGTATATTGCAGGAAAGGCGTGCCGACAGGTTTCTGCAATAATATTTGCTTTAGAAATGACTTGTTTTTCCATGAGAGGTAGTACAGCATGTTAAATATAAGTAAGATTTCGGATAGAAACCGCAGCAGATTCGAGATCATAGCGGAAATTCTGGGGGAGCTGCGCGTGCCAACCGTTAGGACGAATATTATGTCTCATTGTAACATGAGCACCGCACAATCAGGACAATACCTGAATCTTATGGGGTCAAATGATCTTATTCGGAAGGATGCGACAGGAGGAAGAGTAATGTATCAGAGAACAGAAGCTGGTCTGGAGTTCCTAGAACTATATGACAAGATGGCTCTGCTGCTTGATCCTAGCGTTTCTACACCTTGGTGGCGACTGGCAAGCACGAAAAGCTTGGCTTGAATGGTGCGATAAGCACGCGCTTATGGAAACCTTTAAGTCGGCCGTGGGCTTCATAATCAGTAATAATTGGAAATTCACGTTTTTCAATTATGGCACAAAGCTAACAGAGGTGATTCTACACGTCCCAAAAAAGAATGTTCGAGATCAAATGCACTGACTGCGGCAAAACTGCCACAGTACCTTTCAAGCCTACAGCAGGCAAGCCAGTTTACTGTAAAACGTGCTACTCGAAACACATGTTTAACAGACCAGAGAGTGCCGGTATGAACTTCGGTTTTGACCCGAAACAAGCATGGGCACGACGAGGAGATGACTGGCAAGGAAGAAAGGAGGAAAAGCCCATTGGCGTTTTCCAACGGTCCTAGCGCAAGCCCAACAAGAAGCAATATTTAGGCAGAAGACAAGTTGCCGAGAGACTTGGAATAGAAGAAAGGGGACTGCTCCGTAGCGGATGTGCATGGTAGTTTGAGATTAGCGCACGAGGAATGATTCGTGAGAATAGTAGAAGGCTGGAGAAGAATAGACAATCAGAAAGGATATATAAATGCGACAACAGGACAAAACCTTGTTGTCACAAAGAAGCAGTATGGAGAACACTACCTAGCACTGCTGTTTCCTAAAGTGAAAAATGATGATGAAGGCAGGAAAATATCGCCAGAGTTCCCGACAGAATCAAAAGCAGAATCATTTGCAATGGATTGGATGAATAAGCATCCGAGAGGAATTGACTGAACTCTGAAGTTGATTTACATATACCCATTTCTCTGTAGGGTTTAATGTAACCACAGTTCTTGCAGTATAAGGTAAACGTGCGCCATACGTATCGTGTGCGCGTTATCATTCAACAGCTTTGTCTCTGTGAGTGTTTGCTGACCAGACAGTTTAAGATTCTCGAAAACGGAGGGAGATTGTGTGATGTCCCATGGAGTGAAGGGTTCATATCCCACCCTTCGCATCATACACATATTCTTGTTCGTTTTCCCTTGTCTCAAGTTCTCCATGAAAGGGAATTGATAGGCATAAACTTTTTTTCTGACAATAAACTTAGTTGCCTCTTCCAAGACACTGTTTCAAACGAAAGTGAACCTAATGAACAATGCTATAGAAACGAGTGACCTTACAAGGCAATTCAACGGGCTTGTGGCAGTGGATAAGCTTAACATCTTTGTGGAGCACGGTGAAGTTTTCGGTTTGTTGGGGCCGAATGGTGCGGGAAAAACGACAACTATCTCGATGCTTTGCACGATTCTAAAGCCCACGTCTGGAACAGCAAAAGTGAACGGTTTCGACATTGTTAAACAAGCTTCATTGGTGCGGAAATCGATCGGCATCGTGTTTCAAGATCCAAGCGTTGATGATAGGCTGACAGGAAGAGAGAACCTATATATGCACGCAAACTTGTATGGTGTGCCGCAAAGCGAACAGAAAACTCGCATTGACAATGTCTTGAAGTTGGTTGAGCTTGAAGACCGAGCTGACAGTATTTTAAGAACGTATTCTGGCGGGATGAGGCGCAGGTTGGAAATTGCTCGGGGGTTGATCCATTATCCTAAGGTTCTGTTTCTTGATGAGCCAACGATAGGTCTTGACCCTCAAACAAGGGAACATATTTGGACGTACATCGAGGAACTGAGAGCAACGCACGACATAACGATGGTGTTGACGACGCATTACATGGAGGAAGCAGACAAGCTTTCTGATCGGATAGCTATCATGGATTATGGCAAGATTGTGGCTTCTGACACGCCTGCGAAGCTAAAAGACACACTTGAGGGTGACGTTATAACGGTGAAGACGAAGGAAGCTGAAAAGCTGTCTTCCATACTTACCGAGAAAATCAGTATTCTGAAAGCTCATGTAGTTGATGACCAGCTTGAAGTCACAGTTCGCGGTGGAAAGGCTCTATTGCCAAGAATAGTGGAGGCAGCATCAAAGAGCAACATATTTGTTGATTCAGTATCACTGCATGAGCCCAACCTTGAGGACGTTTTCTTACACTATACTGGACGAGCAATCCGCGCAGAAAGCGGCGACGAACTTCACGGCTTATCAGCAATCAGAAGGAGAAAAATTCGATGACAGAGCTCAGAGGCATTTACACACTTTGGCTGCGCGAGATCAAACGCTATCTTAGAGACAGAGCAAGAATTATCAGCAGCTTTTTCCAGCCCCTGCTTTGGCTACTCATCTTCGGTAGTGGCATGCGCTTTTCTGGAACCATAGGCGACCTAACCTATCAGCAATATATCTTTCCAGGAATAATTGGCCAAACGCTTCTTTTCACTTCAATGTTCATGGGTATCTCAATCATCTGGGACAGAGAATTCGGCTTCTTGAAGGAAATATTGGTCGCTCCGATTTCGCGTTTTTCGGTCTTCTTGGGCAAAATGCTTGGCGACAGTACGGACGCTGTGATTCAGGGAATAATCGTTTTCTTTCTAGGCGTGCTCTTGGGAATAAGATTAGACCCTGTCATGTTTCTTGAGGCATTGCCAATCATGATTCTGATCACCTTTGGATTGGTAAGCATTGGACTTACAATAGCCAGTTTCATGGAAAGCCTAGAAAGCTACGGAGTCATCCAAAGCTTCATAAACCTACCAATATTCTTCCTCAGCGGCGCCCTCTTCCCAATTCGCGGCGACGTTCCAACGTGGCTACAGGTTGCTTCAGGCTTTAACCCGTTAACCTATGGTGTTGATGCGTTAAGAACGATCATCCTTGGTGAAGCATGGCAACCTTTGCATCCTTTGTACCTCAACGTTCTCGTTCTATGCTGTTTCGATGCTGTTATGATGATCATTGGAACTCTAGCCTTTAGCAGAAGAAAATAGTCTATTCTTCCATGGTCTGCAATTTCTGTTATTACCTAAAGGTAAGCTTATATATTACCTAATGGTAATTACCTTACGGTAGTAACGGAGGGCGATGCAACATGAAACTGAAAATTCAGCTAATCGGAGACGGGCAAATACTGTTCGATATACCCCTCTCCCCAGTCGATTGGTCCAGAGAAGAACTGGAAACCGAATTCGAAGACACCGAAGAAGATTTTCAAAAGCTTTCCAGAATATTCGACGCCTTGTCCCATGAAACCCGTTTCCGGATGATGAGAAAAATGGTGGAACAAGAAGATCGCACAATAAGCTTTGCTGACTTCATGAAAGATCTGGACTTGAACCCAAAGATCGTGTGGGAAAACTCGAAGAAACTGGAGGAAGGTGGGCTTTTGGAGAAGACTGGGAGGGGAAAGTATAGCGTTTCCGAGCTTGGGCAAACAGCATTCATGATGATGAGCCTCGCCCTTCGCCATCTGATAGAGTCTCTAGAAGAAATTGAGGAGCTTTAGGGAGGTGAAAAAGCAGATGTCATTTGACAGCGATTTTGAAGAAATATTCGGCGACTGGGGCATCTTCAACAGCAAATCCATGAAGAGAATCCAGAGAGAAATGGACGAGATCTTCAAGGACATAAAGAATGGAAAAATCAGAGGCACGTGGGAAACTAGAGAGATCAAGGAACCCGGCGTGAACGGTTTCATCATAATGGGACGCTTCGGATCAGATGAAGCATTAGAGCCTTTTGAGCCGCTGAAACCTCAGAGACGAAGACCCATGCCTGAGAGGCCGTTTGAACTGCCTAGAACTGCTTTGGAGGAAACTCGTGAACCACTGACGGACATATTCGAACAGGAAAACACAACAAAAATCTATGTAGAACTGCCTGGAGAAGAGGAAGGCGACATAAGTCTGGAAGCAAAGCCGGACGGCATTGAAGTCAAGGCCAAAAACTTCTACAAGATGATAGAATTGCCAAACAGACACATTGCCAAGGAAACCATAATATCAAAATGCAAAAACGGAGTGCTCGAAATAACAATCCCAAAGAAGAAAGAGATCCGCCCGAAGGACACCGAAAAAGAAAGATTGGTCTAGCTTAAGCAAACGCTCTCTACAAACGGCCAATTCAAGAGAAACATCACCGCCATCTTCTCCCCAACTGTCTTCATAAAATCACTTTTAGAGCGGAGCAAAATAAACCAGGTACCGAAACCCGTGCTCTCGAGAACTCAAACGCAATACTCAAGGCTGACAATAACCGCACGAAGAAGCCCTAATGATCGCTTCTTGAAGCTTTGGTTCAAGCTATATATCAGGGAGGGGGTAGGAGCTTCAGAACAGGGTCAGCTACTGCCTATTCTGCAAGTCGAGAAACGCAGAGAAGAATAGCGAAGTCGAAAATCTCTTGTCGCATGACGGTCAAATCTATAAGTCACTGAACGTATTTCTGATGAGTTTGGAAACATTATGAACACTAACATGCTTTCGCCGTGCAACTACTATTGTGGCAACTGTGCAGTCCACAAAAAAGGCAAGTGTTTAGGATGTGCAAAAGCAAGTGAAAAGGCTCAGTCTGAAGGGAAAGTGTTCTGTGACATTGCTCTATGCGCCAAAGACAAAAGACTAGCAACATGTTCTGACTGCAGAAGCTACCCGTGCGATAAATACGATAAAGGGATCTTTGCAAAGAGTTTCATCAAATGGATAAAGAGATAAACTGAGCGAGCCACAGTGACTTACAGATGACTGATTTTTGGATGATAGATAGAATCAGCAATCGACAGATTTTCTGTCAACGAAAGCTGGCATTTGCGTTTTCTTTGTCGTGGGTCAAAGCGCTTTCTGTAAAAAACTGTCGCCATTGACGATGCAAAGCATTGTCTTCCAAAATGGAAAACGCTATTCTCAGGAGCCGCCATAGCAATATAAATAAACCATTCCTTGTCTCTTTATCCCCAAATGATACCAGAAGACGATCTAGGCATCTTCCAACCGATACTAGGCCCATGGTACAAGTCGTTGAAGAACCCTCAAGATTCTCAAATGCAACTTCTCTCAAACCTAATCAAGCAGTATGAGAGGACAGATTATGGGAAAAACCATCATGCATCAGAGATCAAGGAAATCACGGATTTCAGAGCCAGTTTCCCGATCATCAACTACAAAGGACTTAACCCATATCTCACTGAAGTGAATAAGGGCAATGACGCTGTCATTCTTCCCGAACCATTACTGTGTTGGGTGATGACACGAGGATCAACGGGTCCAGCAAAAGTGCTGCCGGCGACTAAGACGCATCTTGAGCAGATTCTCATGTGCGGAGCGCGTGCACTCCTGAACCACGCATTAAGGAAAAATGACTTTGCGCTTCTAACCGGAAAGATTCTGAACCTCAACTTCCCCTCAAACGTTCACACAACGGTGAATGACGGGCAAACCGTAACTTACGGGTACAGTTCGGGAACCTACGCGAGGCTTAATCCGATGCTTGATAAAGTCAGCCTTTTACCCCGCCAAGAAGACATCGATGCCTTAGGTTCGGGCATCACCAAGCAAGATTGGGAAAAACGGTTCGAATTAGCCTACCAACAAGCGCTTGGCAAAAACGTGACTGCTACGATGGGCGTCACACCAGTTATCCTTGCCTTTGCGAGATACGTTGACCGAAAGCATGGGAAAAAACCCAAGGAACTGTGGCGTTTCAGAGCTTTGTTTTGCACTAGCGTCCGAAAGATACAATTCAAATATGCGCCAGTTCTGCGGAAATACTTCGGCCAGGTTCCCGTTATCGAGATCTACAGCGCAACTGAAGGAGTTTTCGCACAGCAACTTGACGAGTTGCCATATGTTACGCCAAACTATGATGCCTACCTGTTTGAAGTTGAAACAGGCCACGGGACAAGAATGCTGCATGAACTCAAACGTGGAGAATGGGGCAGGTTAATAGTGTCTTCGTGCATGTTTCCGAGATACGACATAGGCGATATCATAGAAGCAGCCGGTGGAAACTATTTCCGTGTCGTTGGACGGTGTAACACATTGACTGTTCTTGAGCACCGACTCTATAGACTGTTTTTTGGGTGGTTGCTTTAAGTTCTAGGATGTCTTCTAGAAGCTAGTATTGCTCCGTAGAGTGCTCCAACAATTATGGCTATTCCGATTATTATGAAGAACAATGCTCCTAACATCCCTCTGCTCTCTGGCATAATCATTTGCAGATAGAACGCTAATCCTATGAATATCAAGACTAGGCCGCCGATCAATGGTCCGATGAAAGCATGTTCATGCTTCTCGTGTTTCTCTCCTTTCTCGTCTTTCTCCCTTTTCTCTTCTTTTTCTTCTTTCTCGCGTCTGTAGGTGACAGTCCGTGTTGGTGGGACTGCAGCCTGTGGGGCTTTCAGCGGCGCTCCGCACTTCGGGCAAAAGGCCATTTCTTCTTGGATTTCTTCCCCGCATTTTGGACAGTATGGCATTAGGTTCACCTTATCTCACTTTATTTAGCCCTCTATATTTAAATCATATCTATCAAAATCTTACGAGGAAACGTTATATGTCCAGATCACAGAAAATACGACAGTCGAGGTGGATTAGTTGGGCGACAGGTTCGCGTTTTCTTGGCATATACACAGAGAAGGGATTCTAAGCTCAGTTTCCATCGGAGTTTTCCTAATCTTGGTCGGATCAATCTTCTTCACCACACCTAGCCTGGTTGAAAAAACTCTAGAATTCTTCAAAGATTTCACCCTTCGTCAAGTCCCCCATTTCGAGATTCAGTTTCCAGCACCAAAAACCCCTGAAACCCATCTAACAGTCTACTCAGCCGCAGAACAATTCAGCCTGATTTGGGGTATCTTTCAAGTCCTAATGTTAGCCCTTCGATTCATACTTCAATCGCCCTCCAGCAAGAAGGCAGAAACTGCATCAAACGTTGTCTACTGGTTCGGGTCAGCTTATCTAATACAAACGATGCTTGTTGAGACTACAAAATGGTTTGAATTCTGGGCGCTAGTGATAGTGCTCGCTGGTTTTGCACTGATTGTAAGAGCGATCTTCCTGGCAATCACAAGCCTACACCATTAAACCATTCCAACTGCATTCTACCAGATTATTCAACAATCTCGTTCAGGCGCCTTCATTCAGAGACTAGCAAGTGTTGCCTAAGCCGTCATTTACAGATGCCGAAGCTTCGCCATAGCTAACACTAGCGTCAGCGGTCTTCTTTGCTTTCAAATCCTTAGTCCAAGTAGGGACAGGAATAGCCTGAATGCTCGCGGTAAGTCTTGGGGCTTGGTATTTCTCCTCCAACGCTACAATTCCAAGTTCCATTACTTCCTCGAACAACTGGTCTAGTGGGATGTTTCTCGCCACACTTATGCCTACCAGTCTCCTAATATGCTCATGTCTGGGGCAGTTTATCCTTGGGCAGTAGACGTCATACCTTGTCATGTCTATCACCACAGACATCTGAGTGGAAGCGTAGTTAATGCTATGTTTTAGAACGGCAACGTGCCCAAAGTAGAACAGTTCCTCGTTCAAAGCACCCTGTCGTAGTTTGCATCGCGGTTTCAGTCTTGTCCGTGAAAACTTGTATCGTGATTGTAGAGAGTGTTGTCCCGCCATGTTGGCAATATAGAAGATTGCGTCAACTCTAATTGCGTTTATAAGAAAGTTTGTGTATTTCCTAGACAGTAACGTTCAGGTGTCAGAGCGAGAACAGACACGGAAACGTTACACGCGACAACCAACAACAAAAAAGGAGTGAAAAAAATGACTGAAAACCAAGGAATTGTTTTCATTGGAAGGAAACCAGCAATGAGCTATGTCCTAGCAATCATCACGAGCCTATCGTCATCCAACGCCAAAGAAATCACATTGAAAGCACGCGGACAAGCAATCACCACAGCGGTAGACGTTGCAGAGATAACCAGAAACCGCTTCCTGAAGGACTTGAAGGTAAGCAAGATCGCCATCGGAACTGAAGAGATACCACCAAGAGAAGGCGAAGATAGGTCGAGAATGGTTTCGACAATGGAAATAACTATGACAAAAGAGTAGAAAACCACTGAGAAACAAAGCATCAGTTGACGAGAACCTCAATTTCTTTTTTATAAAAACACCAAACTTATCAAAGTTTTCGTGATCTTCGATTCTGATGGTAACCTTCATTCTTGTCATAATTTTTGTGGGTGCAAGTTTTGTATAATTTTAGGGAATAAGGGAGAAAGGAGAGTTTTGATCGACGCCACTTGCACCCGGTTTTCGTATGTTGGATTGCTCAAGTAGAAAAGGTTTATGTACTGTTAATTCATACTTGTCGGATTCGGAATACCAACAATCCTTCCACCAATTCAATCTTGTCGCCTATTAATTATGCATGACAAAAATCTTAAATGCTCTTGACTAAGTATTACTGAACGTTAGTTGCAGGCGTGATGAAATCCATGAGCAATTTCAAAGGCGTCATCGATAAGCTCAGAGCATTGGAGTCTGAACGCAGAAATCTCTTGCTTGAAATCGAAGAACTGAAAAAAATGGCTGATTCCAAGGCCAAAGCGTTGGAAAACGAAGTGAGCATGTTAAGGGAAGAAGTCAAATCCCTTAGAGTACTGCTTGGCGCGGGCGACCCGGAACTCGACCCAGAGCCGAAAAGAAAGCAGTATTCTAAATAGCCGTTATGGAACCGTTAACCAACGATTCCCTTTATTGACTTCATGAGCAGTCGATGTGCTGATCATTATGCCAATAAGGTATGTTGAAGCTCCTGACGTCAAGAAACTTGCTGATGAAATCATAGATAAATTGTCTCTTTTTCACGTAGTTCCTCAATTTGTTTTCTGTTTTAGAAGCACAGGGTCCAAGTCTAGGCGTACTGTTGCGCGTATTCATGGTTTGGGCAAAATCTGGCAGGAAGCGCTCAATCTTCCATCTTCCTACACAATTGAAGTGATATCTGAGCGCTATGACAGACTGAGCCAAAAAGATAAAGAGAAGACTATTATTCATGAGCTTCTCCACGTTCCTGAAGCTTTCGCTGGCGGCTTTCGCCCTCACAAGGGTTATATTGATGAAAGAATCGTCGATCGCCTGTACAGAACATTGCAAGAGCAAAGAAGCGCTGAAAAGATGGATGGTGAGTGATCTGACTAAAGAAGGCAGTTGGGAAAGTTTTTAAGTAGGCTCAAGGATGAGAGAGAAAACCTTACCTTTCCCGACGCAGAATCAGCAATGTATCCAAGAGTTCGGCGGTTCGGGTCAGCTCCTTTAGGGCGAAAGAAATGAAATACGTCATGAAAAGTCTCAAACACAATGGAATCTATGTCCCACCTTACGAGCACCAAGGTCTATCCATCAAGGTTCAAGGAAACCGTTTGAAGCTGAGTCCGAAGACCGAACAAATGGCGTTGGCCTGGGTGAGGAAGGAACTTTCAGTAGCTTCGCCGCCAGACAAGATTTTCTACAAAAACTTTATGCGAGTTTTCCTTGATGCGCTCAGGGCAGATAATCCCTCGTCAAATTTACTGGCACGTGTTCAAATCAAGGAAGATTTCGAGCCTTTGGTTAATGGAAAGCCCCGAGAAGACGTGGAAATCGGCTTTTCCGACGTTAGGGAATACGTACAACGGGAGCAATCGAGAAAGCTGAACATGACCAAGGAAGAGAAGAAGAAGCTTTCATTGCAAAGAAAGACCAAGAGAGAGGCGTTGCGGAAGATTTATGGCTATGCAACTGTTGACGGAAGAGAAATGGAAATATCCAATTGGACTGCCGAACCTTCTTGTCTCTTTGCAGGGAGAGGCGATCACCCCAAGCGAGGGAATTGGAAGGAAGGTCCTAAGGAGTCTGACATAATCCTCAACCTTTCTCCTGACAGTCCTAGATCCGCTGGGGAATGGAAAGCTATCGTTTGGGAGTCAGACAAAATATACATTGCCAAATGGGAAGACAAGCTTTCTGGAAAGATCAAGTATGTCTGGTTTTCAGACTCGACGTTCATGAAGCAAATGCGTGAAAAGGAGAAGTTCAACAAGGCCGAGAAGCTGGGTGACAAGATTCAAGATATTGAACAACACATATTGAAGAATCTGAGTTCTGAAGAGGAGGGAAGAAGGAAAGTAGCCACGGTCTGCTGGCTGATTTTCAGCCTGAACATGCGAGTCGGCGACGAGAAGGACCCCGGGGAAGCTGACACCGTCGGAGCCATAACCCTAAGACCAGAACATGTCAAGATAGAAGGAGACGTTTTGCATTTCGACTTCTTGGGAAAAGATGCCGTAAGATGGACTAAGGATGCCAAAGCTCCGCCAGTTGTAATTGAGAATATCAAGCATTACTCAGAAACTTGCAAGGAGTATCTTTTTGAAAGTGTGGACTCTTCGAAGATCGCGAGATTCTTCTCAGAAAAAATGAAGGGACTGACGGCGAAGGTGTTCAGAACTTGGCGATGCACGAAAACAGTGGAAGAGCACCTGGAAAACTGCAAGACGAGGAAAGAAGATCCTGAGCATGTGAAGAAGTATTGTGCCAAGATGGCTAACTTGCAGGCGGCAATAGTTGCCAATCACAAGCGAAAGATTCCAGCCAACTTTGACGAACGGTTAGCAAAGAAGGAAGCACAGCTCAGAGAGCTTGAGACTGCTCTAGGGGTGAAAAGTGAGCAGGGAAAGAAAACGGAAGCCCTTCTCAGAAGAATAGACAAGGACAAGCTTGATGTGCTATTGACAAAGGAGACGAAAGAGTACAATTTGGGGACTTCACTCAAGTCTTACATTGATCCAAAAACCTATGTCAGCTGGGCGAATCAGGCAGATTTTGACCTGGACAAGTTTTATCCCAAGACGTTAAGGAACAAGTACAGTTGGGCTTTGGGAAGCAAGCGTTAAAGACCTTAGTTATCATCGATGAGCGTTCAAAGTCCAAAATAGCGGCCTCGTTTGACTGTAGTGTGTTATTCTCTGCTTGAAAGGATCACGATGTAGTCAGCCGTGTCGGCGCACATGTCGGCTGCTTGTTCGATGAATTCTATTAGGTCGTCAAATATTACCATGGCGCCAGTGTTCATTTGGTCCCCGTATTTGACGAATGAAGACTTTGTTTTGAGGTAGTACTCATCGATTTTGTGTTCAATTTCCTCGACTTTGTTGGCTCCTTCTAAGGCTGCGGGTGGGTTTGCCGTGATTTTTTCGATACTGCCCCGTAATGCTTGAGCGCAGTCTACCAATAGAGACGTCATGCATACTGTGTTCTCACAGAATTCCTTTGGAATTTTGGCGTCTGCGAGCATTTCGACGCATCTTGCTGCGTCCTTCACATGATCTGCAAGTGTGTCCAGCCTTTTGACAAGGTGGAGCAGATCCTCGCGATAATCGGCAAGCAAGGCTGCACCTTTGGATAGTTCCTTAAAAACCTCCATTCGAAGATTGTCCACTTCTTCTTCGGCTTTGAAGAGGTTTTCTATGCATTGTGCTGCTTCCTTTTTCTTTCCTTCAGAAACGCTTTGTATTGCTTGGTGAAGCAGAGTCACCGTGTCTAGGGCTTTTGTTATCTGTTCTTGGGCTAGGTCTAAGGCTTTTGTTCTTCGGCGTTTTTCAAACCATGCATAGCTTCTCTTTTCCAAGTTTAAATCTCCTTAATGTGATATCTTCAGAATGGGCTCTAATAATACTTTAGGCTTTTCTACATAACTCTATCTATGTCTTTGTGCTTCGTCTTCGGTTGCCCAGCGAGCAGTGGTCTTGCCTTTTTCGTCTATTCCGTATTCTTTCTTGAAGATCGGAGCTTCTTTCTTGTATCTCTCTACTGCTTCTTCTAAGACTGGAAAAACGTCTTCACGGTGGGAACCCGCAACCAAAACATAAACGAGGTCTTCTCCGACGCTAAACTCGCCGAGTAAGTGATGGATTTGCACTTCGACAATGCCCGGCCTCTTTTTTTTTAAGTCGTCGCATATTTTTCTCAGTACTTCGTTTGCCTTCTCTTCATAGGCTTCCAGCATTAACTTCTCAACTTTTGTGCGGTTATTATTTTCGCCACGAACGATGCCTGTGAAAACGGCAATGACCCCGACCTTTTGAAAGCCAGCCTTACTCTTCATGCTTCCAATAGCATCTTGAAGAGAGAATGTTCCTTTTGCATGAACTGCGGCATCAGAGGACACAATGATCACAACTATACTGTTGATTCTTGGCTAACCCTCTACTTAAACCATTAGATGGTGCGTAATGTTTCTATAAACTTCCAGAATCTTCTCTGATGTGATCTTTAGGCTGAGATCTTTTCTCAGCACGGTCTTGTTGCCATTTGGTAATGGGACTAAAACCTTAAATTGCGCTAATGTGCTAGCCTTTCTTAGGGATGGGGCTAACCTCGCGTATTTCGAGTGGTTTCCCTGCGGCTTAACATCTGATGTCAAGGTCTCGTTTGAGGTTTAGTATTCCTTCCTCGCATGAAAGATGCAGGGAGAGTTTGGAAAATGAGAAGAGAGAAAACCTTTCCGCTGATAATTCTGACAGGTTTGGTGGTGTTTTATATCATACCTTCCGCTATGACCGTAGGTCCTAGGACAAACAAACTGTCGATTCACATCTACTACAATCCTGATGTTGAGAACCAAGACCTTGACCTAGGCATATTGGACATTAACGACTGGCCTCTTAGTAGCGATTGGATCACAAAATGGTCGACGAAGCCTGACACGATTACGATGCGATCCTACGTTGCGAATGATATGTTCGAGTTTGACTTGAATAATCAGATGTGGCCTACTGGATGGCTTGGCTATAATAATCTGACTGGTGATCCGCATTTCAATGCTTCATGGCACTTCAGAAAGGCTTTGGCGCATTTGACAAACAAGACTTGGATTGTCAATGACCTTCTGAAAGGATACGGCTACAAGATAGAGACGCCTATCCCGCCATCAATGCAAGAGTATCAGTGGCCTGAACTGGTGCCTTACAATTATAGTCGGGTAGATGCTTCGGCTGAGCTTGCCGAAGGAGGCTTCTACCGTGAGGGAGGACTTTGGAAGTGGAATGGCGAAGCACTCCCAAAATTGAAGATCTATCTCAAATTAGATGACCCGTACAGAAGGACTGCATGCGAATACCTTGTCACCGAACTTCGGGCCATAGACTTTACAGATGCTCAGCTTGACGTCAAGATAATAGAGCAGAGGATAATAGGGCCTTATGATCCCGTGATGACGCTCTATGACTATCATATTAACACAGGACACCACGCCTTTAGCCCCACTCCTGAGCATATCTATGACCTGTATCATTCAACGTTCTACTTTGGCTGGGGTGCGCCGTCAGTTGGCTGGGCGCCCAACTATGTAGGCTTCTGCAACCGAGATTACGACATTTGGGCTGAGAAAGTCAAGACCGCTCCTAATGACACTGCGCTACTAACCGCTTGCTGGAACGCCACTAAGATATTGCATGAGCTTGTGCCAGTAATCCCGTTGTGGTCAAATCAAGCTGTAAAAGCTTGTCGGGCAGGTTCGACTGGAGTCGTGAATGAAGACGGTTATGGAATAGATAACGCTTACACCTTCCTCAGAATGAGCGGCACAACCACTGTAGATAGCCAGATTGACTACGGCTTCAAGAGTGAGCCTGAACAACTTCACGTTATAGCTTCCCAGTGGCTTTGGGACTGGAACGTTCTGAACCTTGTCTATGACAGTCTTATCAGAAGAAACCCGTACGAACAGTCTCAAGTGGAATGCTTTCTTGCCACAAACGTTTCTGTTGGGACGTGGGAGATGGATGGAGGAGAGCTTGGAACCGAATTAACCTTCGATCTCAGAGACAGCGTCAAGTGGCATGATGGCATGCCATTCACCGCACAGGATGTTGTCTTCTCATGGAACTTCACTAAGGCATGTAGCCCAAGAGTGGCTTGGAACTACGCATTTGTAACTGACATGAACAACTCTTGGGTTTCGGGACCAAACCAGGTGAAAATAAGGTACGATGTGCTCAGCATGTTTGCGAAATGGTGGGCAGGAAGCCTCCCAATAATACCGAAGCACATTTGGGAAGGCAGATTCCCAGACTGGAACCAGCCAACCTTTAATCCATCAATAGTGAGGGCTTACCATCCGTGGGAGGTTGAGAAGGTTGTCAGTAATGAAACTCTCACAGAAATGGTTGGGACAGGACCGTGGAAATATCCGCTTGGCGGCTGAACTAAAGGCGTTACGATAGAGTTGACGGCATTTACTGATTACTACTTCAATGTATCGGACGTTGACGCCCTACTTGTGGACAGTTTCTGGAAGTACAAGGGCGACGCTACTGCTAAGGTATCTTCGCCTTATGACTTGGGCAGAATAAGCGGTTCTGACATATTGCTAGTTGTAGCCAACTATGGTGCAAACTACGCTCCTAGCGATTTCAACGAAAATGGTGAGGTGGATGCTGAGGACTTCAGCCTTGTCACCAGCAACTTTGGCAAGATAGCCGGATGATGTGAATGGATTGGAATGGAAAATGATGAAAGCCAAAAGTTTAGTTATGATTCTTATTCTGCTGGCGTCTTGCTTTGTCGTTGCCATGCCGAGAACTGCAACAGCTAAACCAGATAATCAGTTTTACGTTGATCCCGACCCTTGTGTTGGGCATATTGAAGCAAGTATTATGGTTTCTGTGATGATCGACAGCGTCGCGGACTTGGTTTCTTATGAGTTTGAAGTAGTTTGGAACAAGAATGTGTTGTTATTTAGTAATATTACTTGGGGATGGCTGGAAGAGCCAAATTACCCTACTATGAAGCTGTATAGCATTCAAGCTGGTTCTGGCTTGTTAGTTTCTGAATGGTTTGGCGACATTTCTCATTCGAGATCTGTGGCTACTCCAGTAAGCCTAGTGAACATCACGTGGACTGTGATGGTTGGCGGGTATACGTGGATAAACTTCACCGATACCATCTGTACAAGCCCAATGTCATCGAGATTCCCTCCACTGCTAATGATGGCCATGTCTATGTAGAAGAGCCTTTTGCGGATTTCTTCTGGACGCCAGCAAATCCGAGGGCAGGCGAAACAATAACCTACGATGGTACGCTGAGCCATGCTTATGGAGTCGCCATAGGGGACTTTGACCAAGATGGCTGATAGGTTCAACAGATTTGGATGTTATGCATGTAGCTTGGGGTTCCTTCTTGGGAGAGCCCAGCTGGGATCCGTTGTGCGATTTGGAGCAGGATGGAGTGATTGACTCGACTGACTTGGGCATTTTGGCTGTTCACTGGGGTGAATTTGGAAATTGGATCAAGGAGTATCATTGGTATGTTGATAACACCTATGTGGAAATGGGTCCAATATTGAATCATTCGTTTGCTTTGTACAGCAGGACGGCTCATAATGTGACGCTAATGGTTGTAGACATTGAGGGGCACAGTTCAGTTGTGACTAGAATGCATACGGTTGACCGTGACATCGCTGTATTGGGCATATGGCCCTCGATGGAGCGTTACATGGGAAGCATCCAGTTCAGTATTCCTGTGGGCAAATATGTGGTTATAAGAGTTGGGATCGATAACTTGGGCACGATAATCGAATATACGGATAATGGTAAGGGCGACTTTCCAAGCGGAACCAAGCTGGGCTTGTATGCGATATATCCAAATGGCGATGAAAGATCCCTCAGGTCATGGTCAGATGTGGAAATAAGGCGGTATGGGTATGCTGAAAATGCTACTTGTTGGTACTATAAATATGATTGGAACCCAATGATGGATGTTTACAGCTGGTTCATATGGGATACTTACAGCTATCCGACCGGAAATGGAGTATACCTCAAGGCTAACCTGACAGCCTTGCCGGGCGAAACAGACCTTCTGAACAACGAGTTTTGGTTTGGCCCCTTGAATCTGACAAGCGGCTACGATCACGACGTACGAATCGATGGTATTTACACGTATGACCCTGTGGGCTATATTCACCCGATCCCGCCGTTTCCTGGAACGAACTTCAAATACCTCTATGGACCTTACTCGCCTGGCACGATGGCGAATGTTACTGTTGCGCTTTCTAACGTGGGTGCCGCTGCTGAAGTCGTGACATATCATGTCTACGCAAGCGACGCTGAAATATGGAATGAGACAGTAACGCTCAATGTTGGCAACTATTCGGAGTTTGTGTTTTCATGGAATACCACAGGCTGGTCTGAAGGTACGTGTACGCTTTCTGTTTACGTTGAACCTGTGTCCAATGAGACGGAAAAGTGGAATACTTGGGACAACAACCTACCCAATCATTGCCGTTCTTCAATGCCTACGACGACTGGGGCGTCTACAGCAGCTTTCCATAAAAAGCCACATACATGACGCCCTCTCCCCTTTCTTGTTACTAGTGAACAAGCGCACGAACATTATCGTTGTTCTGCTACTTACGCACGAGCGTGCCTTTCAAAGCATCAAGTAACTTGCAGTACTCAGCTAGCTTCATGTGAGCCCTTCTTAGCGTAATCTTTGAAAACTCTATTATGTCGTTTGGCTTAGCTTGTCCAAGCAAAGAAACATCAGGCGCAATCACCACAGCAATCTTCGAATATCCACCAGTCGTCTGAGCATCCCGCATTATCACAATCGGTTTTCCACTTTTCGGAACCTGAACCGCGCCCGGCAAAAGCGCATCTGAAACAATATCTGCCTTCTCCCCATGCTCTATCAATGAACCTTCGAGACGATATCCCATACGATCAGCCTCTAACGTAACAGTGTACTCGCTGGAAAGAAATGTGTCTAAGCCCTTCTCAGTAAACATGTTCGATTGTGGTCCTGGAATCACATGGACTTTGATCTGATTCGTGAATATGGGCACTTGTTCTTCTGGCATGGAATATTCAATCCTAAGATGCTTTGCATCAAATCCCTCCATAGTATCTCCAACTTTCAATTGCCTACCATTCATTCCTCCAAATCCGCCCCGCACATAAGTTGACCTACTCCCCAACGCAATCGGCACATCTATTCCACCTCTTACCGAAAGATATGTCCGACATCCACTTTGCATTCTTCCAAAAGAAACAACATCGCCGTTTTCTACGGTCAATGTCCCCCACATCAGAACGCTCTTGCCATTAATCTTCGGCGAACAATCTCCCCCCGTTATGGCAATCTGTGTTTCTGCCAAGACTTCAAGTTCGGGGCCGATAAGAGTCGTCTCAAGACAAGCGTCACTCGGATTGTTTCCAACCAGAAGATTGGCTGCAACTAGGGAGAACTGATCCATCGCTCCTGAAACCGGCACTCCACATCTTAGATAGCCGCATCTTCCCACATCTTGAACTGTCGTGAACAATCCAGGCTTGATGACTTGAAAAATCCTCATCTGCTCTTATTCCTCAAAGCCTCAAGCTGATCTTCCGAAATAGGCTTAAACTTGACTATGTCTCCAGGGGCTAACAGTGCTGGTGGCTGTTTCTGCGGGTTGAACAGCTCAAGTGGTGTTCTGCCTATTATTTGCCAACCTCCAGGCGCTTCGCACGGATATATGCCTGTTTGTTTTTCCGCTATGCCAACAGAACCCGTGGGCACTTTCAGCCTTGGCGTTTCAAGTCGCGGCGTTGCGATTTCATCCGCGACCTCCCCTAGATATGGAAAACCAGCGACAAATCCAATCATGTAAACGCGGTATTGTCTTCCAGAATGCAGCTTCACACCTTGCTCTTCAGACAAGCCATGGAGTTGGGCAACATGCCTAAGGTCAGGTCCATATTCTCCACCATAGGCGACGGGAATCGTGATTCTTCTACCTTTCAGCCCGACACTTGATTCCTCCATTGTCCTTTCAATGTCTTTGACACGAAACACGAGTTTTTCATAATCTATCTTCAGCGGATCATATCGCACCAGCAATGATCGATAAGTCGGAACGAGCTCCTCAACCCCGCGGATTCTGGCCTTCAAAATCGCTTTGTCTAGAGAGATAACCTTACGGTTTATCTCCAAATCTATCGTGTCACCAAATTCAACAAGTAAGGCGCAGTCCCCAAAAGGCAAATATCGCGTGGACTCGCATTGTCCATTTTTCATAATCAAACCCAAAGCTTCATTAAACGAATTTACCTACAGGCTCAACTTCAACGCCCGCCTTGACGAGTCCTTTCCTCAACACTTCGGCGAGCTTTACAGCTGTAGGCGTGTCTCCATGCACACAAATCGTATGTATCTTGCCAAGGTTCAATTCCTCGCCGTTAACAGCCAAAACTGTTCCTTCTGTGACTGCTTTTACGGCTCTTTTAACCACCTTTCGCGGCTCTTGAATAACAGCATTTGCCTGTTTCCTTGAAACAAGACTCCCATCAGGATTGTAGGCTCTGTCCGCGAAAAACTCGTAAGCTATACGCAAGCCAGCCTTAACAGCTGCCTTCGCCGACGCTGACTTCGGCTGGGCAAAGACTATCAGCGCATTGTCCAACGCTTTCACAGCATCCACTATTGCCTTAGATAGTTTCTGGTCTTCAACAGCCATGTTGTAGAGAGCTCCATGCGGTTTCACGTGCTGAAGTCTGATACCTGCGGCTTTCGCAAATCCTTGAAGCGCACTTACCTGATAAAGCACGTAAGTTTCTGCTTCTTCTGACGTAAGTTCGATTTCTCTTCTGCCAAAACCCATAAGATCAGGAAAGCCAGGATGCGCGCCAACGGCAACATTATGCTTCTTTGCCAGGTCAATCGTTTTCATCATGGTCACAGGGTCTCCAGCGTGGAATCCGCATGCTATATTCGCAGAAGTTATGAAGGACATTATCTTCGGGTCATCGCCTACCCTAAACGCACCACAGCTTTCCCCTAGATCGCAGTTTATGTCCATTCTTGTCTTCATCGGTATCTCCCGTGCTTGCCTATCCCAGTGTTAGGTATTTTCTCATGTCTTCGATTGCCGCTGAAGGAACTGGCAAATCCTTCATCGTAATCAGCCCAGCAGGCGCGTTGGTCACCTTTGGAATCATATTCACAACCATCGCTATCGTCCCAATGTCGCCGTGTACGCAGGGCTGAATCTTCTGGCTTATCATTGGTACTCCCTTGATGGTTATTGCGTCGTATTCTTCTTCCGCGCCTATGTACGCCTGAAAATCTAGAACTATGACTTCTTTGCCGTTCATTATGCCCTTTGCCTTCTGCCTTAGACCCGCCGCATTTCCAGCCTTAACCTTTATGTCCTTGCTTTCCACAGCCTTCTTAGCCTTCACCGGCTCAACAGATTCGATTGCTATTCGGTCAAGTTTCCATCTCAAGGCGTCTGCAATCATTGCTATGGACTGTTCAAGCCCAACGTGTCCCGTGATTTGCTTCTTTTCGATTTTCTGCCTAAACTCTTCAACTGTTAAGCCTGCGCCTATCTTTTTCTGGAATGGCACTCGTCTCATAGCGGCGTTCATAACCCTAGTTACTTCAATCTTCTCTATTTTCTCGCAAGGTGCCGTAAGCGCTATGACTAGAGTGTCCATCAGAAACCCAGGATTTATGCCCGTGCCCAAAACCGTCACGCCATTCTCCTTTGCAAGTGCATCAAGCTTTTTGGCCAACTCTGGTTCTGTAACGTACGGATATGAGAGTTCTTCACATGTTGAAACGACGTTGACACCATGCTTGACTATCGAGGTAATTTGTGGGTAAGTGTCCTTGAGGAAGGATGAGGTTGTATGGATAGCCATGTCTGGTTTTGTCTGCTTGAGCACTGAGTCGGTGTCGTTTGAGACGTTGATTCCAAGTTTTCTGCGCAGACCTAGAACTTCGCCTAGGTCTTTGCCGACTTTGTCCTTGGCTATGTCAATTGCTCCTACTATGTCTACTCCTTCTTTCTCCAGCAGGAATTTTGCGATTAAACCGCCGACCACGCCAACTCCATAATGAACTATACGCACCTTCTTCACATGTGTACTCTCCTGTTTTTTCACTCTTTACGGTGCTTGGCTTTATAAAAGAAAGCATGGTTGAAAACATCTTGTTCCCATGCGTCCGTCGCAAAACCTTTACGTTTGTAAACTTTTATATTTGGGAGAGGTCCCAGTATTAGAGAGGTCCCACAGCTTGGCAACTGCAGAAACCGTAATTTCCAAGGACGTGCTTGAACGGCTTTTGGACGTTGAAAAACTCAAATACTGTTACGAATGCGGTATCTGCACAGGCAGCTGCCCAATGGCAGAACTTATGGGAAAACAGTACAACCCAAGACACTTACTAGAGAAAATCCTCTCAAATCCCAAAGAGGCTTTGGCTTCAGACGAGTTTTGGCTTTGCGCCTGGTGCTATCGCTGCCATAGACATTGTAATCAAGCTTTGAAACTGCCCGAGATATTCCTGTGCATGCGAAAGCTTGCCCTAGAACACGGACATGAGCGATCTGCCGAAGAAGCTTTTCAGAAAATCGCGGAAAACGTTCCACTTCCGTTGGTGACCACGCTTGTTTGTTTTCATCCAGAACGTGCGGGATTGGACATAGACGTCGTTTTGAAGAAGATCGAACAGGTGTATGAGGAGCACCTGAAAAGTGAAAGGGCGAAAAGAGCTCAAAAGGTTGCTGGAGAAAAAATCGCGGTCATAGGTTCTGGGCCTGCTGGGCTTACAGTCGCTTATGAGTTGAGTCAGAAAGGATATGGGGTCACAGTTTTTGAAGCCCTTCCAGAGGCAGGAGGCATGCTCAGAAAATGCATTCCTAATTATCGCTTGCCCAGACAAATCTTGGAAAGGGAAATCCAACTCATAAAAGACTTGGGTGTGGAGATGAAAACAGACGTTGCAGTCGGCCAAGACTTGCACTTTGGCAACTTGTGGAGGGAAGGATTTAAGGCCATATTTGTCAGTGTAGGTGCCCATAAGAATCAGAAACTGAAGATCGAAGGCACAGATTTGAAAGGAGTAGTCCATGCTCTCGAGTTCTTGTGGGCTTTCAATTCCGGCGAGAAAGTGGACATGGGAAATAATGTTGTTGTGATCGGCGGCGGAAACGTGGCGATGGATGCCGCGAAAACCGCCTTGAAGCTTGGCGCAAGAGAAGTAACCACATTGTACCGTAGGTCGAGGGATGAAATGCCCGCGATACCTTGGGAAGTTAAAGAAGCGGAAGAGGCAGGTATGAAGATCGAGTTTCTGGTTTCGCCCAAGAGGATTTTGGGAGAGGCTGAAAGAGTCGTGGGTATTGAATGTGTCCACGTGGAATTGGGCGAGCCTGACGAGAGTGGGAGAAAGAAGGCTATGTCAATAGCTGGTTCGGAGTTCAAGCGGGACGCAGACATGGCTATTCTTGCCATTGGTGAGGTTCCTGACTTGGAGTTTCTGCCGAAGGAGGTCGAGCTTAATGAGAATGGCACGATCTGGGTTGACCCGATTACCATGGAAACCAGTGTGAAAGGCGTTTTTGCTGGAGGCGATGCCGTGACCGGACCTGCAACCGTGATTGAGGCGATTTGTGCTGGAAAACGTGCAGCTGAGTCAATTAGCGAGTATTTGAAGTCCTTGAGGAAGTGACGCATATGGCGGAAAAGAAAGACGCAGAACCTGAGCAGACGAAGGAAGAACCGCGAATCGGCGTTTACGTTTGCCACTGCGGCTTAAACATAGCAGGCTCTGTTGACTGCGCCGAAGTTGTCAAGTTTGCTGCAACTCTTCCTCATGTAGTGCTGGCTCAAGACAATCGATACATATGCTCTGATCAGGGACAGGAGGGAATAAAGAAGGATATCAAAGAGCATAGACTCAACCGAGTGGTGGTTGCTTCATGTTCCCCTCGTCTTCACGAACCCACGTTCAGGAAGGCGTGTGAAGACGCTGGTTTGAACAAGTACCTTTTCGAGATGGCCAATATTCGCGAGCATTGCAGTTGGGTTCACCTCTACGATCGTGAGGCGGCCACGGAGAAGGCTAAAGACCTTGTCAAAATGGCAGTCGCTAAGGCCACGTTGCTTGAGCCAGCGGAAGAGATTGAGGTTCCGATAAACCGTAAAGCCTTGATCATTGGTGGTGGAGTGGCAGGCATTCAAGCTGCTTTGGACTTAGCTGACACTGGCTACAAGGTGTACTTGGTTGAGAAGGAACCAAGCATTGGCGGTATGATGGCTCGGATAGATAAGACGTTTCCGACAATGGATTGCTCCATTTGCATTCTTGCGCCTAAAATGTCTGACGTTGGGCATCATCCGAACATTGAGCTATTAGCCAACAGCGAAGTTTCTGAAGTTAAAGGCTACATCGGCAATTTTCACGTTAAAGTGTTGAAGAAACCCCGCTACGTAACGAAGGACTGCACAGCCTGCGGAGAATGCGTCAAAGTCTGTCCGATTGTTGCGCCGAACGAGTTTGACGTAGGTCTGGCATCAAGACACGCCATCTATACGCCTTTTGCGCAGGCGGTTCCCGCCACATATGTAATCGACATGAACCTGTGCCTAAACAAGGACGGCGTTGTTGTCTGCGACAAGTGCATGAAGGCATGTGAGAGGCAGGCAGTGAAGTATGAGATGAAACCGGAGACGGTTGAGCTTGAAGTTGGAACGATAATCGTGGCTACTGGCGCTGACGTTTTCGATCCTTCAGTCTTGCCCAATTACGGGTATGGTAAGTTTCCGGACGTGATTACTTCGCTTGAGTTTGAAAGGCTGATTAATGCTGGTGGTCCTTCGCATGGGCATTTGCTTAGACCTAGTGATATGCAGATTCCTAAGCGGGTAGCCTTTATTCAGTGTGTAGGCTCACGTTCTGATCGGAATGGGCGGCTTTATTGTAGCAATGTTTGCTGTATGAATACGATCAAGGACAGTTTGTTGATTAAGGAGCATTGGCCTGATACTGAGATCTACGTTTTCTATGTGGACATTCGGGCTTATGGGAAGGGGTTTGAGGACTTGTACATGCGAGCCCGACAGGCTGGTGTTGTATTCATCAGAGGGCTCCCAGCTGAGATTAAGGAGGATAAGAGAACTCACAACTTATGGCTAATGGGAGAGAATACTCTGCAGAGTGAGCTCTACAAGGTTAACGTTGACATGGCGATCCTTTCCGTGGGTTTAGAAGCCCGAAAAGACAGTGAAATGATACAACGCATACTAACGCTTTCCAGAAACACCGATGGGTTCTTCTTGGAAGCACATCCGAAACTGAGGCCTGTAGACGCAGCTACTGGTGGGATATTCTTCGCGGGATGTGCCGAATCTCCTAAGGACATCAAGGATAGTGTCACGCAAGCTAGTGCGGCTGCAGCTCGTGCGGGGATTTTGATGGCTAAGGGAAAGGTGACTGTTGAGGCCATAACCCCTATAGCCTTTCCTGATAAGTGTAAGGCTTGTGGGCTTTGTACGAAGGTTTGTCCTTATAACGCTATAACTTTAAACAAAGAGCTAAAGCAAATTAGCGTTATTGAGGCTGCGTGTGGCGGGTGTGGCACTTGTTCTGCCGAGTGTCCTTTTGGAGCTTTGACTCAGAGCCACTTTACTGATGATCAGATCCTTGCGCAGATTGATGCCGTGACGGAGCGTGATGCGGACAAGAAGGTTGTTGCTTTCTGCTGCAACTGGTGCTCATATGCTGGTGCGGACTTTGCTGGGGTAAGCAGGATGCAGTATCCTCCTAACGTGCGCATCATCAGGACTATGTGTTCTGGACGCGTGTCTCCGAAGTTTGTTGAAAGGGCTTTTGCGAGAGGTGCTGCTGCTGTGATGGTGACTGGTTGTCATCTTGGCGATTGCCATTACATAAATGCCAATTACCAAACGGAGAAGCGTGTGGAGCGTTTGTGGAAGAAGATGGAGCAGAACGGACTTAGAAAGGAAAGGCTGCAATTGCTTTGGGCTTCAGCTGCAGAAGGCGAAAGGTTTGCTAACAAAGTGCGAGAGATGAAGGGGATAGTTGAAAGCGTTACATCAGAAGAGATCGAGAAGGCTAGAAAGGTTTTTGAAAAGCCGCCGAAGGATGAGTGATTATGCCAGAAAAAATCAAGCATGCGCCACTTGACAGCAAGGATGTAAAACATCCGAAAGCTGAAATTCACCTGATCAAGGATCAATGCAAGGGATGCGGCTATTGCATAGAGTTCTGTCCGAAGAAGGTTTTTGAAGAGTCGGAAGAGATAAACGCTCGCGGTGTGCATCCGCCGAAGATTGTGGATGAGAGCAAGTGTCTCCTGTGCCGCTTTTGTACAGCTGTCTGTCCTGATTTTGCGATTTTTGTTGTTGAAAAGAAGGATGAGGTTGAGTGCAAGGCATGACGGGAAAAAGAGCTTTGCTTACTGGCACGCACTTTCTGAATGGAGATGTTGCTTGCGCTGAAGGAGCTATAGCGGCTGGTTGCAGATTCTTCGCTGGTTATCCTATTACGCCTGCGACGGAGATTGCTGAGCACTTGTCTGAGAGGATGCCTGAGATTGGTGGTATCTACGTTCAGATGGAGGACGAGATTGCTTCGATGGCGGCTATTATCGGTGCTTCGTATACAGGATTGAAGACTATGACGGCTACTTCTGGTCCGGGTTTCAGTCTTATGCAGGAGAACATTGGCTTGGCGGTCATGACTGAGACGCCTTGTGTTGTCGTTGATATCATGCGGGGCGGACCAAGTACTGGGCAGCCTACTTTGCCTGGGCAGCAGGATGTTATGCAGGCGAAGTGGGGAAGTCATGGAGATTATGGTATTATTGCCTTGTCGCCTTGTTCGGTTCAGGAGATGTTTGATTTGACGGTTGAGGCGTTTAACCTGTCTGAGACGTATCGTGTGCCGACGTTGTTGATGGGTGATGAGATTGTTGGGCACATGTGGGAGAAGGTGGTGATTCCGCCGCCTGACAAGATTGTGACTGTGAATCGTAAGAGGCCGAATGTTTCACAGAAGGAGTATGCACCATTTATGCCTGACGATGATTTGGTTCCGCCTATGGCCTGTTTTGGGGAAGGATACCGTTTTCATGCTACAGGGTTGACGCATGATGAGCATGGATATCCCCGAACTTCAAGCTCGGAAGTTCAGACCAAGCTTGTAAGACGGTTGTGTGAGAAGATTAGTAAGAATGCGGACAGAATCATTAGGGTTAATGAAGTCATGCTTGATGATGCTGATATTGTGGTTGTTGCTTATGGAATTGTTGCTCGTGCCGCTTTAAGTGCGGTGCGGAAAGCCCGGGCGGCTGGGATTAAGGCTGGGCTTTTGCGTTTGATTACTTTGTGGCCGTTTCCAGAAGGGCAAGTTGCTAAGGTTGCGAAGAATGCAAAGGGGATCGTCGTGCCAGAGATGAACTGTGGCCAGTTGGTCCGGGAAGTGGAGAGGGCAGCGAAGGAAACGCCCGTGGCTTTTCTTTCGAAGCTAGGTGAAGATCCTCATACGCCTAATGAGATTCTGGAAGCGATTAAGAGGAGTTGTTAGAAATGGTTGTACAGCAGACTATGGAGCATCCATTCTTGAAATATTTGCGGTCAGCTATGATTCCGCACATTTGGTGTCCGGGCTGCGGTAACGGCATTGTTCTTAATTGTTTTGTACATGCGTTGGATGAGTTGCAGACGGACTTGGATAAGCTTGTCGTGGTTTCAGGCATTGGCTGTATCGGCAGAACCGCTGGATACACGAACACCGATTCGTTTCATACCACACATGGTCGAGCATTAGCGTTTGCTTCAGGCGTGAAGCTGGCTAATCCAGAGTTGGAAGTCGTTGTTGTCAGTGGTGACGGTGATTTGTTTGCTATTGGCGGTAATCATTTTATTCATGCCGCTAGGCGAAACATGGGAATTAAGGTAATCTGTGCAAATAACTTCAATTATGGCATGACTGGTGGGCAACAAGGTCCAACAACTCCACTAGAGGCTTCAACAACTACGAGTCCTTATGGGAATATTGAGCATCCGTTCAACTTGGTGCATTTGGCAGCTGCATCTGGAGCGGTTTACGTGGCTCGGTGGACTACTTTGCATGTTCGTAGGCTTACTCAATCCATCAAGAAGGCGCTACAGAAGAAAGGCTTCTGCTTTATTGAGGTGATTTCTGCTTGCCCTGAGATTTACGGGCGGCGTAACAAGATGCGGTCAGGGCTGGAGATGATGGAGTGGTTCAAGAGGGCTTCTGTGGTTGAGAGCTTTTCAGACCCTGCGAAAGCGGACATTACTCCTGACCGGATTGCGGTGGGCGAGTTTGTGGACATTGAGAAGCTGAGCTATGAGAAGCTCCTTCATGAGATGATAAGCAAGATTAACGAGAAAGCTATGGAACAGGTGGGTTGAGCATGCGAATCGAAATTAGGTTTGCGGGCTTTGGCGGTCAAGGCATCATTAAGTCTGGGATTATTACGGCTGCTGCTGCTTGCATTCACGGCGGAAGAAATGCAGTTCAAACACAGTCTTACGGTCCGGAGTCAAGAGGTGGCGCGTGCAAGTCTGAGGTGGTTATTTCTGAGGAAGACATTGATTTTCCGAAGGTGGTTGAGCCTGACATTCTAGTGTTGATGAGTCAGCATGCGTATAATGATTATATTGGCGACATTAAGCTCGGCGGAACTGTGATTTTGGATCCTGACATGATTCCGCGTGAGATGGAAATGAAGAATGTTAGGGTTTTCCGTGTTCCTGCCACGAAGATTGCGGACGAGCTTGGGCGCAGAATTGTGGCTAACATTGTGATGTTGGGCGCTTTTGTGGCGATTACGGGCGTTTTGGATGTGGATGCCGTCAAGGAGTCAGTTAAGGCTAACATTCCTAAGGGTACAGAAGAACTGAATTTGACAGCGTTTCAGAAAGGTTATGAATATGGAAAGAAACTGGTTAATGCTTAAGCTTCTTCTGCAACAGGCCCGGCTGGTTTTTCCTCAGAGGTTGGTTGTTCATGTGTGGCTTGCTTAACGAGCTTTGAGCCTCTAATGCCCACGTGTCTGAGTGGGGCGATCTTTTTGGCTTCGTTGTAGATGTCTGAGGCTATCTTGCCTAGAACTATTTCTTGTGCGAACTGGTCCATCGTTAGCGCTTGGGCTTTTTCTTTGAGGATTTTGCTCATTATGGCGCGTATGATTTTTTCTTGTGAAGTTTTGACTCTTGAAAGTGTGAAGGCTGATGCGGCTACTTGCAGTTTATATCCATCTTTTGTCGTGATGGTGAACAATCCGTCCACCTTTGTTGTTCTTCTCCTAACGAGGCTACGCAGATAATCGCGTGAATATTCATGCCCTTTAAAAATGGTGTGGGCTGTCTTTCCATCAACTTCGTTTATTTGGAAGTACATTTTCAAGTATTGATGTGAAAAGTCTCCTGTAACATCATAAAGCGTGGCGTCGATGGTTCTGCCGATGAGCTTGTCTGGTTCGTCGGATGGCACAGCGCCCAGTTCAGTGTTCCCGAAGTATGGTGGCGCGGTTACCATGTACCATGCTTTGCTGCGCCATTTGTCTCGTACTTTCTTGGTCTTTGATGACACGTTTATCCTCCAAGTGTAGCTTGAGAGAATTCGCATCAGAGTATTAAAAGTTTTACCGTTTGGGCTTCATTCTCTCTATGCCAGCCATATACTTTCTTAGAACATCCGGAACTGTCACTGAGCCGTCTGGTTGCTGGTAGTTTTCAAGTATGGCAACTATGGTTCTGCCTGTGGCTATGGCGGTCGAATTCAGCGTGTGGACAAAGCCTTTAGGGGCTTCGCCTTCTTTCTCTCTATATTTTACGTTCAGCCGTCTGGCCTGGTAGTCTGTCAAGTTACTGCATGATCCTATCTCACGATAACCGTTTTGGGCGGGCATCCATGCTTCAATGTCGTATTTCTTAGCAGCAACTGTTCCTATATCCCCTGTGCACACATTTACGACACGGTAAGGTAAGCCGAGTTTTTGGGCAAGTTCTTCCTCGTTGCTTATGAGTTCTTCATGCAGCTTCCATGAGTCTTCGGGCTTGCAGAAGATAAATTGTTCGATCTTGTTGAATTGGTGGGTGCGGAATATGCCTCTCGTGTCTTTACCATGTGCTCCTGCTTCTTTTCGGAAGTTTGTGCTTATGCCAGCCAGCTTGAGAGGTAAACTATCAGCCTTCAGGGTCTCATTCATATACATTGCTGCCATGGGATGCTCTGAGGTGGCGATTAGGTAGAGGTCTTCGTTTTCGACTTTGTATAGCACGTCTTCAAAGTCGCTGAGAGCCACGACACCTTCGTAGGGATCTCGCCTCATAAGGAAAGGTGGTTCAATTGGGGTGTAGCCCTTATTGCGCATTTCTTCAAGGGCGAAGCATCTCAAAGCCAAGTCAAGCAGAACCCCTTCCCCTTTCAGGTAGAAGAATCTGGCCCCAGCAATTTTTCCAGCCCTTTCAATATCCATAATATCTAGGCTCAAACCCAGCTCTACATGCCCTTTCGGTGTGAAGGTGAATTTGGGCGGTTTTCCCCATACTCTTATTTGAGCATTATCGTTTTCGTCTTTGCCCATTGGCACCGATTCGTGGAGAAGGTTTGGAATTCGCATAAGCAGATGATGCACTTTCTGCTCGTCATCGACTACTTGCTTCTCGAGCGCTGTGATTTCGGCGTCGATGTTTTTCCCTTCGTTGATTTCCTTGGTTGCGTCTTTCCCCTTTTTCTTCAAGGCGGCGATTTCAGTAGTCTTCTGTTTTCTTTCATGGCGGAGCGCATTCAATCTCGTGAGATTCTCACGCCACCTACGATCGCAATTGACAAGCTCATCAAGCATCTGCAGATTATTGGGGTCGCCTCTCTTCTGCAGGTTGGCTTTTATGAGTTGCGGGTTTTCGCGAATGAGTTTAATGTCAAGCATGCTGTCTCACTTGCGATTATTGGGATTCGATTTAGCCTTCTAACTCTAGCCTTGAATTACTATTTAACCTTACGATGAAGTCACGAACCAATGAAACTGCATGTGGTCAGGTCTGAATAAACCTTATTGGGAAAATGGGAAAGATAGGTAGCTCATGTCTCACAAGCCAACATCTGAAAAACCACCAATCAACGACAGCGGCCATCTATGTACAAGGGAGGGGATTCCCTTCTAAGCAGGTTTCTCCCCCTTTCAAACACTCGGCACACAGAAAAACACTGCGAGTGTAACCTATACATAAGGGGGGATAGAAACCTTTCAGAGGCCTAGTTTCACAGCATCCTGCGGCGGCAGCCCCTAATGTGACCTATGTATGGAAGCTACTTAACTTCTGCACTTCCTTATAAAACCCCATAGTTTTCGGGAATTCACAGGAACGTCCGCAAGTTTTCGCTGAAATGCATGCATGCGAATGCACTAAAGTTCATTAGCTTCAACCACGATATCCCAATCATCAAATAGCCTAATAGTAACATACATAGGTCTAAAACCTGATGCCTTTGCTTCTAGAACACTATTTGGTTTAGGCTTCTTGTGGGGCTCCCCATGTCCCTTAACGGTTTTTACTTCAACTAGGTAGGGAGAGCTTCTGCTCCTTCCTTCAAGTTTGAAAGCTACGTAATCCCCTGATGGAAACTTTTCAAGATGTTCTTTTTGTTTTTCTGTGAGCTAACGTCCGTGCTCCATTTTTGGTGGCTTCATTTGATAGTGTGCTGAAACTAGAGGTAATTCACCATGTCGGAGTTTTAGAGGCCTGCAGACGATAAAAAAGCCATGACTGCTAAGATAGTGGAGAGCTATAGCCTCTCCCATATCCCCTAATAGCGTATAGTTTTTTGTGTTTCTTAAATTCACTTCCCAACTTTCCATCGTATCTTTCATTCTCCTTCAACATTATGGAAATCATTGGAATCTAAAAGCCTTTATTGCAATTATGAACCGCTAAAACTGAAACATGTGAAAAATGCGAAAGCATTAACAGAGCCTATCGGTTCGGCTTCGTAGAACTTTCATATGGAAAAGGGATATTCCCTCTGAAACAATACTCGGAAGTTGTGTATTCCCTCTAATCGTAAGGATAACCTCAAGAAATTCGGAAGTTCTGTGTACTCTATATATAGGGGGGGTCAAAACTCAGCAGTCAGCCAAAAAACACCCTTCACTCAAATCCCAATGACCAGCATATTAGAGAGGCCTACAACCTTTCCACACACAAACCCTCAGATGCTTTGTGCAAAACACATTTTAGACTCCAATCATCATAATAACAAGTGGAAGGCGGCTTGAACTTTGGTGAAATGTCCAAAATGTGGCACAGATGTGGCTGCCCCGGTTAAGACTTGGCCTATTCCTTCTCGAAAGCCAACGAAAAAAGGTGAAGAACCGAAACTTGCTGGAATATTCGAGTGCACAAGCTGCAAGGCTAGGTTCAGAGCTGCTGTCGAAACTGAAGCCAGAATTGAGGAGCCAGCAAACATTAAAAATGTAGTGGAAAGAATCAAAGGTATACAGGGAGAGCTGATGCAGACGTTAAGGAACCTCCATGAAAAGATAAAGACTCTAGAGACTGAAAGGGCGAACTTGATGATTGAGATTGACAAGCTTAGGAAGGTTGCAGAGTCAAGAGCAAGCGCCTTGGAAAGCGAAGTCAACATGCTACGCGAAGAAGTGAAGTCTCTGAGAGATCTGCTAGGTTATGCGAAAGAATCAGAAGAATAGCTAAACAAAATGTAGTCGAGACTTGGACATATGTTAGTGATAGAGCATCAGACGCTAGGCTTTCAGATTTTTTTCGTAGTATTCCTGTGCCGTGGCTACGGCTTTTTCTGCTCTCTTCAAGATCGGATATTTCATTCCTGAAAGCTTTTCAGACTGGCCGAAGAACTCTACGACCTTTCTGGCGTTTCCTTCATAGATTGCCAACCCGCCCGCAATATCATACCATATTCTGGCTCTGCTCGGGTTCTTTTCAGTCTCGAGTCTTCTTGCATTTTCGGCAGCCTCATCTAGCGGCACACCAACTTTTCTAGGGTCAAGGAACATCGTGTACCGAAGGGCTTCATACGTTTCCTTGTCATCACCGCAAATCTTCTCCAGTTCACTCATTATCGCCGCAGTATTGACGTGCTCTTTCTCCTCTTTCTTTTCGCCTCTTCTAAAAAAACCCAACATAATGCCTCCATTGTTCCAATTGTTTTCATATTAGCTTAAAACCTATTATAAATGACAGTTAATCTTAAAGGTTTGTCCTTCTCTAAGATAAGCCATGCCGTACAAATTCACGTTTGATCTTTCAAGGATTCCCCGTTTCTTCTTTTCAGAGATCACTAAGGCCAGCTATCAGAAGGGCGTGTATAAGAGGGTTGGCAAAAGCGCGCAGGAAATGATAAAGAGGTTCAAGGTTCAGGAAGCAACAGGACTGAATTTGTCTGATGCCGTCGTTCTTCTTGAAGATCTGATGGATATGCACGCCAGAAATCTCATGGAAAGAGAAAAATTTGTGCAAACTAGGAGAAGGGTTCTTTTTCTGCCTCATTGTTCTAGAAAGTTTATGGATAATCGTTGCAAGGCAACCTTTGATCCGAGCATCCCGTCTTACGTTTGCGCCCATTGCTCCAGAGACTGCCTAATCAACAGAGCGGTTTCACTTGCTGAGAAGAAAGGATACGACGTGTACGTTGTCCCAGGAGGTTCCTGCGTTCCAAAAATCTTGAAAACCAAGGGCTATGAGGGCGTTGTTGGGGTAGCTTGCGGCGAAGAGACTAGGCTGAGTGGGGAAGTACTGGAGAATATGGGTGTGGCTGGTCAAGCTATTCCTTTGATAAAAAACGGCTGCGCGAACACCGTTTTCAACATTGAAACCCTATTCAAGACACTATGACAAGAGAACGCGGACAATCACTTTACGATTTCTCGCTTCTTCCAGCGCAGGTTCTTGCTTCGGCATTTTCTGCATTTCACTGCTGATGAAGCATTTCGCGCGCCGCAGTGCCGACAGATCTTCATGTATAACCTGTGTTTTTGAGCAAGAGCTTTCTTGAACGGGTCCATGATCGGCATTTGCTTATCCTTCCGAAGGTTTGATTGCTAGAACTCACATGGGGCAGTCGCAAATATACTTTTGCCCATCCTCAAGTTCTTTAAGCCTCAAGAACAAGTTCAATCTATATATGGGGGGGTCAAAACAAAGTCCGAGAGCCTCAGAGCAACACTTCCCAACAAACATATTTGAACCCTAATAGAAGGCCTAGAAACCGTTGCACACACAACAGAACCCAAACCAAACTTCGCCTAAAGTCGAAACCCCTTTCCAACAAGCTTGAAAAGCCTATGGGTATTTTAGTTTGATGGCTTTGTCTTTGCACGCGTCCACGCATTTCATGCAGTAGATGCATTCCTGATGGCTGAACTTCTTCCAAGGCAAATCCAAAATCGGAACACGCATCGGACAAGCATTCACACATAAGCGACACCCACCCTTTGCACACTTAACTGGATCTCTTCTCAAGCCAATGAAGCTAAACCTGTTCATAATCGCCATTATCGCGCCATGCGGACACAAGTACCTGCACCAACCCCGCGGAACCAGCGCAACAAACACAAGCACAGCTATCATTATTGCGAATTGAACCCAGAAAAGCGGAAGCAAACCCGTGATCCCCCACAGAGCTTCTTGAAAGGGCTTCTCTACAACAGCGTAACGAAAGTCCAAAACCATTCGTGGTATCGTTGCAAACAACGTCTCCGCTGGACTCAACGTAGTAAACGGAGCCTTCACAAAAACGCCCAGACCTCTCTCATAACTCTTACTAACCCCCATAAGCTTCGCAACCGAAAAAGTTACACTCACAAACAAAGCAGCACCCAACACAACATACTTCCCCCAAACCAAAGTCTCATGAGTCCTCGCCGAAAAATCATTCTTCCTACGTCTAATGAAATCAACCAAATCCTGAACAAACCCAAAAGGACAAACCCAACCGCACAAAGACTTGCCAATCAATATCCCAACAGCCAGAAACGATGCAAGAGCAAGCCACGGAAAAACAGTGTTAAAGAGCATGAACTGAATAGCCGTGAAAGGATCGCCAACCGTGTTCTGCTGAAGCCCCCACGTCCAAAGAACAGGAACCAAAAGCGGCAAAGATCCCAAATTAAAGATCATTGCACTGAAGAATATGAAGGACAGAAATTGGGCTATTCTGCGCGGAGTGTTATACTTCAGCAAATACTCCTTTATCCTTCCACCCTTCAATCTCTCGCCTCTTCCACGCCGTTAATTAAAGCCTAAGCTATTTGGCTTCCGATTACTTTAACGTTTTCTACCAAAACGGAGCTTAATCAAAAAAGCCTTATAAAATGATTATGGTTGCCTCTACCGCCAAAAAAACTGCAGCTAACAGTAAAACACGAAATCGTGAAGACAAAGGCTTAGTGTGGAATGTAAGGCGTGTGGTTTTATGCTCTACGCGTCAAAGACCTTATCTGCCCAACAAAGTCACAGTCAACCTGAGTCTTTTCAAGCTCAAGCCTGCGAAGCAAACCATAGTTGGAGTAAATATCCTCCAGGATCTTCCGTTCAACCACAAACGCACCAGAACTCAGAAACTCCTCTAGCCCTTTAGCAAACACGTCGATTTTCTCAGCTACTTCATCATGCTTCAAAGAGTACTTCTGCTCCAGATGCCTGTAAATCAAACTCGTGGCCTCCTTGCCAAAGACTTGGGTCAAAACTCGATCAATCACTTTGGAAACCTTATCATCACGCTTGCCGACGGTGGAGAGAACTTGGCTTTGCATGCTGGTCACCTTACATCTAATGTCTGACATATTGCGACTTAATAAGCCTTCTCGTAGATTTGCCCTACACAAATACACTCAAAACACGAAGGAAACCATCATCACATGAAATCGGTAAGATTCCGCTGTTGAACTCTTGTCGGGATTTGACGTACAGCAGACTCCCCTTCGGAAAGAACAAGCTTCCCATAAACCCCGTCATATCCAGGCACCACAGAAACCTGCCCTTCCCTCACTCTGACAATCGCGTCAGCAAATTTCTCTTCAACAACAGTGCTGAGCGCGTCTTTTGCCACATCAATCAAAACAGCATACTCGTCCCCAAACTTTTCAATAAGAGGGTTGTAAATGTTCCAAACCTTCTGAATAGCTGGCGAGTCAACACCCAAAACAGTCGCGATAATCTCAGACAGCGGAAGCAAACGCTTGAACCCTACCGCGTTCTCGGGCGAGAAATCAACTGGGCGATCAGCCAATTCCTCAACACGCTGCTCAACCCCCTTCGTAAGCTTTCTGCGGCAAACCGGGCAAATGTTGCCGAGTTTTATTGCTTCTTGCGGCGAAAGTGACACATGGCAGTTTCGATGACCAGTCCAATGATACTTCCCATAAGCAGGATCAGTCTCAACAGTAAACTTGAAACGCTTATTGTCTTTGGATCGAATCGCATTCAGAACCTCACTGTAGCCTACTTTCTCCAGTTCAAAGACATTAGCCTCCCTTCCAATGCGCCAAGGCCAAAAACTGTGGCTATCACTGTTCGAAACCAGAGCAAAACGGTCAAGTTTGCTCAGTCGCCAATTCATCGGCGGATCTGACGAAAGCCCAGTTTCCAAAGCGTAAATGTGCTTAGTCATATCCTGATAGCAGTCTTCAACGCTGTCGAACCCGCTGAAGGCTCCGAATATGCTGAACCAAGGCGTCCAAGCGTGAGCAGGAAAAACCATGTTCTCCCCTGAAACAGCCATCACCTCTTCAACCAAATGGGCAGCATCCATGTTCAACGTTGGTCTCCCGTCCGAAGAAAGATTCCCATAGTTTGACAGCCTGTCGTTGATCTCCGATGCGGTTTCGATGCTTGGGGTCAAAATGACATGATGAACCTTCTTAACCTCATTTTTAAAGGTGAAAATCGTGCACACTTCTGTCGTTATCATGAAATAGACTGGCGTCTCGGGCAGTTTCTCGACCCTATACAGATTTGTATCCGACTCAGGAATCAAGCTCTCCCGCAGTTCCTTCAGCCATTGCGGATGCGTAAAATCTCCAGCCCCAACAAGATTCAACCCCTTAATCCTTGCAAAACGAGCTATCTCCTCAACACTCATCTTTTCACTTGTTGCACGACTGAAACGACTGTGGATGTGCAGATCGGCGATAACTCTCAAGCGTTTGCCACCAGGTTCTCCTTAGCTTATATTGTGTTCTTTCTATTTTAGCGTAAGGTCTTATCGGCCGGTTTTCCTGAAGCAGGGCTCAATTACTGTCTTCTTTTCAGAATCTTCTCGGCAATTCTCGTTACATCAACCTTTACCAAGATGGCAGTAACCACTATAGTCAAAACTACTGAAGCAACCATGAGAACTTCTGGGCTGATCCATGGGACCAAGAATTGCTGGCCCATCCTCGCCAAGTAGGCTCCTGCCACAGTTATTGATAATTTTCCTAAGAAATACGCCGAATAGAACTTCACTGGGTTATACTTCAGCAAGCCCAGCGGTATGACAACAGGCTCGTCAGGCAAAGGTGTAGCCGCTACTATGAAAAGCGCTAGAAAAGGCCAACGCCTGAGCTTTAACCCCGCAGCGTCAAGACGCTCTCTGCTTTTTCCCTTTATGAGAAAACTGAAGAAGAAACTGATGATGTAGTGAATAAGCTTCGCAGAGGCTGATCCGAAAGCCACCAAGAAACCAATAGTGAGCGGGTCAGCATCAACGAGCAATGCAGCATCGGAAGCTATTAGAAGGTTTGAAGGACCAGCAAATGGTATGATATTTAGCACGAACGAGGTCAACACAATGCCCAGCAGTTCATACAACGTAGCCAATTCTACAGTTCCGACCCGAAGCATTTCTGCCAACTGACTTTAGAGAACAACGCTTAAAGAGATTATCATAGGAGACATCAGCTTTAAGTCGAAGCAAAACCAAACAAAGATGCTACAATGTTTTAAGAGAGGGCGTCGAAGTTGGTAAAGAAGAAGGAAGAACCAATATGGATAGCAAGAGAACTAGCAAAATGCAGCGCATGTAGAAAGTGCGAAATCGCATGCTCGCTTTTTCACGAGAAACGTATATGGCCAGAAGCCTCAAGGATAAGAGTTTTCATGCTTGTTCCAGGCGCAGAGTTCCCACACTTCTGCGCCCAATGCGAGGACTATCCATGTGTGAAAGCTTGTCCAGTCAAAGCACTGTCAATAAGCAAGAAAACTGGCGCTGTCTTGGTGAAAGCCAAAGCTTGTACCACATGTGGAAAATGCATAACTGCCTGCCCAGGCGGAATTCCACACATACACCCAACGGAGAAGTATGCTGTAATCTGCGACCTGTGCAACGGCAACCCTCAATGCGTAAAGGTCTGCCAAGAGGGCGGATGGAATGTTCTCAAAAAGGTTCCAAGAAGAGAACATGCTTTCAAACTTTATGCGCGCACCCCAGAGGAAACAACAAGAGACTTAGCTACTAGATTTTATGGTGAACAAGCGGAGGAATTCCTATGATCCTAGGATATGCAGGGAAGTTTCTCGAAGTCAATCTTTCAACGGGAGAAATCAAGAAGATAGCGTTTGCCGATGAGATTTTGAAGGACTACGTGGGCGGTAGAGGTTTAGCCACAAGAATCCTCTGGGATAGGCTGGGCAGCAAGTGGGAAACAATAGACTCTATGGGACCAGAGAACATACTTCTATTCTTGACAGGTCCATTGACAGGATTCTTCCCAGGCGGCAGAACATGTGTATCGGCCAAGTCTCCGCAAAGCAACGGCGTGGTGGGCTCAACAGTCGGCGGAGAATTCGGAGTGGAGCTAAGATGCGCCGGCTATGATGGTGTAATCATCACCGGCGAATCAAAGAAACCCGTTTACATATTCATCAAAGACTCTGAAGTCGAAATCAGAGACGCATCCCACGTTTGGGGCAAGGATGCAAAGCAAACACTCAAGATTCTCACCAAAGAATGCAGAGAACTGCTGAAGAGACGTCATCCACAATACGGCGAATGGAGAGAACCCGCAACATTGTACATTGGTCCAGCTGGGGAATACAAGGTGCGCACGGCAATTGTTGCAGCCAAGTGGACACATGCTGCTGGATATGGTGGTTATGGCGCGGTTATGGGTTCAAAGAAGCTCAAAGCTATAGCTGCAAAGGGCACGGGACCATTGCCCGAGGTAGCTGACACGAGCAAAGTGAAAAGACTCATCCAAAAGGTATGCGATAACGCCTATGAAAACGAACTTTGGAGGCGCTGGGGAACGGGCGGAGGCGGCTACGAAGTAGGTGCAAAATCCAGCTCTGAACCTGTCCGAAACTGGCAGGACGAATGGCATGACGAGCGAAGCTTCGGAGTAGATCAGTTCGAGGATAGAGTTTGGATAAAACAGTCTTGGAGCGACTTTGGCTGTCCAACTTGCTGCTTGAAAGTGGCTATGGTGAAGACTGGAAGATTCAAAGGAGCAATAACGGACAATCCAGACTACGAGCTGCAAGCCTACTTGGGACCTAATTTGGGGATTTTCACGCCAGAAGGAAATGTATTTCTCGCGTCTGTCATTGACGATTTGGGTTTGTGTGGCATTCAAACTGGGAACGTGCTGGGTTTTGCGGCTGAGCTTTTCCAAAGGGGAATACTGACGAAGAAAGACTTGGACGGCATCGAGCTTCAGTGGGGGAATGCTGAAGCCTTTGCAGCATTAGCCAAAAAAATTGCTTTCCGAGAGGGTGTCGGCAATCTATTAGCAGAAGGAACCTATCGTGCCGCGTTAGAGATTAGTGAAATCAAGAGAAAAGATGTGATGCAGTATGTGGTGCATGCTAAGGGAATAGGCATTGGCGCTCACGGAATCAGAAGTGGTAAGGACTATCCTGAGATTATCTCTTACGCATGTTCAGTTCAAGGCGGAGACCACACATCAACAACAGGGCTACCCATAGATGGGTCCAGCAGCGAAGTCTGGGAGATTTTCAACGATTCAGGAGTCTACTGCAACTTCAACAGCTTCGGCGTGTCCCGCAAGGTCCGATTCGGCTTATACAACGCAGTTACAGGCTTGGAGTTGGCGCCTGAAGAATGGGCAAAAACCAAGGCATTAAGAATACTGCAGCTACAGAGAGCAATGCTTCTGCTTGGTGGACCAGACCTGAAGTGGAATCCGAAAACAGATGATGCCAACCCGCCCAGATTCTATGAGCCCCTACCGTCTGGACCATACAAAGGAAAGAGTGCTGACAAAGTCAGAGTCGAAGAGGACAAGAAAAAATACTATGAAGAAGCAGGCTGGGATGCAAACGGCATACCTGAGGCAAAAACTCTCAAAAGACTCGGACTCGAAGACGTTAGCAAGGCTCTAGAAAAACTACGCCACTGAGGAAATAAGACGCTCAAGTCAATGCTTAAATAATGAAGTCTCATACTCTTTACGTAATTTAACATTCAGGAAGTGAAAAAAGTTGAGCGAACAGAAAAAGTGGGCTGAGAAATTGAGTTCTCAATGTGGTTTGAGTTCAGCGTTCCTCAATTCGGTTTTGGAAGAGCTAAGCGAGAGCTGCTATGGTGATGCAGCAACTTCAAAGACCGTTATTGAAGAACTCACTATGAGCTGCCACATGAATGAAGCCGAACTAAGAAAATTTGTCGGTAGCGTCTCAAAAAGCTGTCCTATGGACGCAAAGAAACTCAAGAGCGAAGTCGTTAAAGCTGAGGGCAAGAAAGAGCTGGCATTCCAAGCCATATCCAAAGTGGGAGCAAGGCCAACTTGAGCCATTAGCTGAAGATACGAAAGATTAAGCCCCAAGCAATTCGCAGTGAACAGCAATCATAGCAAAAGATTGAAAAACAAGAGCAAAGAGGCAGGCATTTAGCAATATATGACCCTTGTTGGTGTGACGATTACTGACACTTTCTCATCCTTTGCTTCGAGAGGAACGCTATTGACAACCTGCAAATCATGAACAGAGGTTATGACAGGAATTCCACCAAAAACCTTCTTCAGAACGTTTATCTCCCTATCTCCATATCCTCTTCCCTTTCCAAGCCTATTGCCCATTAAGGTCAACAGCAACCGACCCCCCCTCAACAATCAAATCTGGTCTCGGTATTTCTTGGGCGGTGACTGATTTTCCGTATTTGAAGGCGCCTCTTATAGTGGATGCATGGCCTTCGAAGCCTTTGGCCTCTTTTGGATCAACTATGATGTATCCGCTTTTCAGTTTCGGCGAAGCCATAACCAGAAGCTTTCCATCCAATAATGCATATTCCCTGATTTTCTGCTGAGCGTAGTCGGGGCTGGCAAAAACGACTCTGGCACTCTTCCATTCTGTTAAGCGTCTGACTTTGTCTACTGCCTTCTCAGAGCCAGAAAAATTCGGAATACGCCCAAAACACGGGACGGGAATCTTGCCGCACCATCTGCTTCTAGCTTGGTCCAAATTCGCTTGCGAAGCCGTCTCTTGGCTGTCTTTACATCCATAGTTTTCCACTTGAACGGCAAGAGTGAAAAGAAGAAATAGGTTTTAGATTACATGCAGTTCTTTTCCAATTTTCTCGAACGCGCCTATGGCAAAGTCCAAATCTTTCCTTGTCAATGCAGCATTCATGATCGTTCTGATTCGAGCCTTGTCCCGCGCAACCATCGGAAACACAATTGGCAAGGCAAACAAGCCTTCCTCAAAAAGCCTAGAGCTCAGTTTCTTTGCTACACTGCTTTCACCGACTATTACAGGCGTTATTGGGGTCTCACTGTTGCCTATGTTGAAGCCTAGATCTTTCATGGCTTTCTTGAAATATCGAGTGTGATCCCAAAGCGTGCGCACGTGCTGGGGCTCATTTTCCAAGACATCAATCGCCGCTATACATGCGGCAGCAACCGCAGGCGGATGCGACCCGCTGAGAAGCCAAGTTCGCGACTTATTGTAAGCAAAGTCTACTAGATCTCTTGAGCCTGAAACGTGACCGCCAACTACACCGAAAGCCTTCGAGAACGTGCCCATCTCAATGTGAACTCTGTCACGACCAAGCTTGAAGTGCGAGACGATTCCTCTTCCACCTTCGCCAAGCACGCCTTCCCCGTGAGCATCGTCAACATAAACCATCGCGCCGTGCTCCGCCGCCGCTTTGGCGACACCGTCTAGAGGAGCAATGTCGCCATCCATCGAGAACACTCCATCAGTAATTATTAAAATCCTCCTATATGGAGGATCGTGCTTATCTGCTTCTTCCAAAACACGGTGCAGGTCTGCAACATCCGAATGCTTGTAAACTGCTCTTTCAGCATGTGACAGCCTAACACCGTCAATTATGCTGCCATGATTGAGCTCGTCGCTTATAATGAGGTCGCCCTTGCCAGCCAACTGAGGAATCAGACCTGCGTTGGCTGCGAAGCCAGTCTGATAGACTAGCGAGGCCTCTGCATGTTTGAACCTTGCAAGCCGTCTTTCAAGCTCCATGTGGATATCCATGGTTCCTGCAATAGGTCGAACTGAACCGGAACCCGCGCCATGGGTCTGAACAGCCTTTGTTGCTGCTTCTTTCAGTTTAGGATGGTTGCTGAGGCCTAAGTAGTTGTTGGAACAGAACATCAAGACTTTCTTTCCGTCAACATTGCACCATGGCGTGCTTGGACCCTGTAGAATCCGGAGTTTCCAGTCAAGCTCGCTTTTTACCAGTTCTTCGTATTCTTCTCGTAAAAATGATGTTGGGTTCCGCATTTGCTTCAAACCTCTTCTCCCAGTTTCTCACTCATTCACTTAACTCTTTCTCGGTCCCTCAACCAAGTCTTTTGAACAGTTTCTCTATCATGTCCTTTGTCATCGCATGCAAATCAAAGGAAGGCTTCCAGCCCCAATCCTTGCGGGCTACACTGTCGTCAATTGACATAGGCCATGAATCAGCTATTCTCTGTCTAAAATCGGGCTTGTAGTCGCATTTGAATTCTGGAATGTACTTTTTGATTTCAGCGGTTAGTTCGCCAGCTGAGAAGCTGACGCCAGCCACGTTGTAACTGTCGTGGCGAGTGATTCTAGATGGGTCCGCTTCCATGAGGCCCATCGTTGCTTTGATGCAGTCTGGCATGTACATCATGGGCAGAACAGTGTCTTCTCTCACGAAGCACGTGTAATGTTTATGCTTTATAGCTTCATAGAATATCGCCACGGCATAGTCTGTCGTTCCTCCGCCTGGAAGAACCTCACTGCTTATGATGCCAGGATAGCGCATGCTGCGAACGTCCAAGCCGTACTTGGTGAAATAGTAGTTGCATAACAGCTCGCCTGCTACTTTTGAGACACCATAGATGGTTTGGGGGATCAGGATTGTTTCTTGGGGTGTGTTGACGCGTGGTGCTGTGGGTCCGAATGCAGCTATTGAACTGGGCCAAAACACTCTGAGCAACTCAAGCTTCCTAGCAACCTCAAGAATGTTGTATAAGCTTCCCATGTTTATGGCCCAAGCGGCCTGCGGATTCTCTTCGCCTGTAGCAGATAGCACTGCCGCCAGATGATAGACCGTGTCAATATCATAATCCTTCAATGCCTCTTCGATTTCCTTTTCATTGTTGAGATCAACGCAAACAAATGGACCTGACCTAAGCAGGGCTTCGCTCGGCTTTCTCTTATGTCCTACAGCAACAACATTGTCGCCGCTGTATTTTTTCCGCAATTCCAAGGTTAGTTCTGATCCAATTTGGCCAGTAGAACCTGTTACAAGAATCTTTTTCATTATTTTGCGCATTGTCTGACTACTCCATTCTCCAATTTTTGTGGGCAAGGAATGTTAAAACGTTTGAGATATAAGAATTTTCGAGCAACTCCTTTCTGTTTCATGGCAAGTATTGTATTTTGTTCCTTTATCAAAGCATGGCAATTCGAAGTGCGGTATCAAAACAGTTTATAGCATGAAGTCAGGTCTTGTTTTTGATGAAAGTATGAAGTTGGGCTTCATCGTCAATCCGATTGCAGGCATGGGAGGCAAAGTTGGGCTGAAAGGAACAGACAACATCCTAAGAGACGCGATTGCCAAAGGAGCCCAACCAATAGCCCCTAAAAGGGCTACTGAATTTCTGCAAAAACTGAAAGAAAACATGCTGCGGAAGAATCTCGAAGTTTCGACTTGCCCTGGCATTATGGGCGAAGAGGAGGCGAAAGCTGCAAGTTTCAGTGTTCAAGTCTTGCCCATGGAAATCGGGAAAGAAACAAGCGCTGAAGACACCAAAACTGCGGTCAAGCTGTTGGTCAAAGCAAAGGTTGATTTAATCGTTTTCGTTGGGGGAGACGGCACGGCGAAAGACATTTTTGATGCTGTGCACTGTTTGAGAGAGGTCCCAGTTTTAGGTGTTCCTTCTGGGGTGAAGATGTATAGCGGAATTTTTGCAGTGAATCCTTCAGATGCCGTTGATGTTGTTTTGGCTTTTGCCGAGAGCCAAGCTGAACTGGAAGAGTTTGAGATCATGGATGCGGATGAGAAGGCTATTCGAGATGACGTTTTCAACGTTAAGCTTTACGGCTTCATGAAAGGACCATTCCTGCCTGCGCACATTCAGGGAAGCAAGCAGGTGAGCCCGGAAACGGCTGATGAGAAAGACAACCAGATGGCAATAGCGCGGTTCATAGTGGAAGAAATGCCTGCTCATGCAACTTGGATTCTGGGGCCGGGAACGACTGTTAAATGCATCGCGGAACTGCTCGGCATAGAAAAGACGGTGTTGGGTGTGGACATTTACAAGGGAGGAAAGGCCATCCTTGATGTGGACGAAGAGAGGATTTTAAAAGAGGTTGACGATTGGGAGAAAGCCTGGATTATTCTCTCGCCGATTGGACATCAGGGAATCTTGCTGGGTAGGGGAAATCAGCAGATAAGTCCCGAAATCATTAAACGTGTTGGAAGGGAGCGGATTCTGGTTGTGGCTACGAAGAACAAGCTTCATAGCATTGAGGGAAACGTATTGAGGGTTGACACTGGGGACGCGGAAATAGACGAGATGCTTAGAGGGTATGGCAGAGTTGTCACAGACTACAGGGAATGGCGACTAGTGCAAATTCAGTAGAACCCCATTGAAGAGTCTTTGGGTCTCGGAGGCTCTACCCCCTCCCCTACATATAGTTGTGAAGGTATAGCGCGCGCTGAGATACTCTGAAACCTCTGATCAAGCCAATGCTACGTTTTTAAGCAACGTGAGCATAGCAGGTGGCATGACATTCGACGTTCAGTTCAGCCCAAGCTGGTACGTGCTTTTCTTCGCATTCCTCGTAGCCTGGCTGACGTTGACGATCGTGAGAAGAAAGCGCATAGAAAAGAAAGAAGCAAAAGAGCAGTTTATCCTAGGCCTTCTCGGATCATGCGCCCTACTGTCAATGGAGATCTTCGCCACATCAATGAACCTGTGGAATTATGTCCCCAGAAACTGGCCCGTAATACTGTGGCCCACCTACTTCGTAGCCATACTTTTTGGCTACCAGTTGCTTAGGCTCGTGGAAAGGTTCTTCTCCTAGCGCGCGCACACGGCAACCACTTGATGCCTGAGACTCAAAGAGAGAGAGAGAGAGAGAGAGAGTCACTGCAGGAACGTAGAAACCAGACTTTTCTGAATCTGCATCTAGCAGATGCAAGGCGAAGGTAAAGACTTGGACTTAGGCTCCGAACTTTGCGGTCTTGCCCAGCAGGTTCATCAGGATAGGCATTAGGTCCATGCCTCTTATTCTGTTAAGCCCGCCTGTGGCGCATGATCTTTCGTCGTATTCCATGACGTCGTCATAGCGGACGTATGGGCCTGTTATGGCGATTGGGACTGGGTCGCCTTCGTGGTTGCCTGTGACTGTGGACGTGGTGTGATCAGCCGTCGCCGCCAAGTAAGTGGAATTCGGATCAATGTTATTGAGCAAATAACCTAGCATGCCGTCAATCTTCTCAATTATCTCAATCTTCTGTTTTACGTTGCCATCATGGCTGGCGACATCTGTTGCCTTCACATGTAATAGGACAAAATCACTGTTTCTCAACGCCTGAACCACTGCCCTAGCCTTAGCCAGGTAATTGGTTTGGGTTGTTCCTGTGGCTCCCTTGACATCTACGACTTTCATTCCAACAGTTTTGCAGACGCCTCTAACCAGTGGCGCTGCAGCTACACACGTAGCTTTGATAGCGTATATCTGTGAAAGAGCTTTCACATTAGGGATCGTGCCGACGCCTCTGCACAAGACCATATTCGCTGGCGGCAAGCCGCGTTTGGCTCTTTCTTCATTGACTGGATGGTTTCTCAGAACTTTCTGAAACTCATGCAACAGCTCGTTTGTAATTCTGGCAGTCAGCTTGGCCTCAGCACTGTTATCTAAGGGTTTTATCTCTGAAGCCTTTTCTCCAGTCTTTCCTGGGTCTGAATCGCTGACGGCTGTTGAAAGCTTTGGTCCGCGAATGCTGAGGACCGTGCGATGCTGAATGGTGCTTCTGAACAAGAATTCAGCGTTTGAAGACTTTTTCAACTCGACTTTCTGCAAGCTCTCAGCAAGCTTGACTGCATCCTCATTAGCAATTCGGCCTGCACGCCTATCCAAAACAACTCCACTCTCATTCATGGTCGCGAAGTTGCATCTGAAGGCAACATCGCCAGGTAAGACTTTGACGCCTGAACCCAACGCTTCCAATGCTCCTCTTCCAGAATAGATTTTCAAGGCATCATAACCGAGCAAAGCAAAAGTGGCTGCGTCACTTCCAGGAGGCGTTCCAGGAGATATAGGATCAAGTATGCCGCAGATCCCGCTTTTCGCTATCTGGTTTAGTGAAGGTTTGCGGGCAACTTCTAAAGGTGTTCTCCAACCAAGCTCCTTTATCGGCCTATCAGCCATTCCATCCGCGATAACCAAAATCGCCTTCAATCTCAAACCACGCCATTCAAATTGAGGAAAGACACGTTCAATTTAGATTATGTTCAGTTAAAACACTTACGCATGCTCAACAGAAGAGAAAATGTTTAATAGTTTCTTCCTTTACAGTGATGGGAAGTGGTTGAAGATGGGCGATTGCGTTCCACATTGCTGAATTCTCGGAACACTTAGCCCACATTAGAATCAGTTTTTCATTAGCGTTATATTCAACCACCAACGAACATTTGGAGAGATAAAAGATGTCAGACACGGGAATAACTGTCAAAAAATCTGAAGACTTCTCAGAATGGTACACGCAGACAGTGCTCAAATCAAGAATGGCGGATTATTCACCTGTAAAAGGCTGCATGATCTTCCGCGAGCACTCCTACGCCATCTGGGAAAAAATCCAAGAAATCTTCAACAAGAAAATAAAAGAAACAGGACACAGCAACGTCTACTTCCCACTCTTCATCCCCGAAAGCTTCCTCAAAAGCGAAGCCGAACACTTCCAAGGCTTCGTACCAGAAGTCGCATGGGTCACGCAAGGCGGAGACAGCCCACTCGAAGAAAAACTTGCCATACGGCCAACATCAGAAACCATCATGTACGCAACCTACGCAAAATGGATCAGAAGCTGGCGAGACCTGCCTATAAAGCTGAATCAATGGTGCAACGTCGTAAGATGGGAAACCAGAGCCACAAAACTGTTTCTGCGAACAAGAGAATTCCTCTGGCAAGAAGGCCACACCGCCCACGCAACCAAAGAAGAAGCAGACGAAGAAGTCACGACAATCCTTAACGCATACACAGACGTAATGGAAAACTACCTAGCCGTCCCAGTGCTTGCCGGAAAGAAAACTGAAATGGAAAAATTCGCAGGAGCACTCTACACAACAGCTGCAGAAGCCATGATGCCCGACGGAAAAGCCCTGCAGATGGGAACGTCACACCAACTTGGCCAGAACTTCTCAAAAGTCTTTGGCATAAAGTTCCTTGATCAAGAAGAGAAAGAACAGTACGCTTGGCAAACATCATGGGGCTTCTCCACGCGAATGATAGGCGCTCTAATAATGGTGCACGGCGACGATAAAGGCCTAGTCCTGCCTCCGAAAGTTGCTCCAATACAAGTCGTAATAGTCCCAATCCCCTACAAAGGAGCTGAAGCAGAAGCAATAGCAGCTAAGGCCAAAGAACTCTTCGAGAAACTCAAGGAAAAAGGAATCGCAGTCGTTTTGGACGATCGACAAGAGTACACTCCAGGGTGGAAATTTAACGAATGGGAGTTGAAAGGCGTGCCAATAAGAATAGAAATCGGACCAAGAGACATGAAACAAAAGCATGTAATATTGGTCAGACGAGACACTTTCGAAAAGACTGCTGTAAAGGAAGAGGAAGCAGTAGATGCAGTGGCAAAACTACTCGAAGAAATCCAGAACAACCTGTTCAACAAAGCCAAGAAATCCCTAGAAGAAAGCATAGCAACCGTCAAAACCTACGACGAATTCAAGAAAACACTGGAAAACAAAGGCGGATTCATTAGAGCATCATGGTGCGCTAGCGACAAGTGCGAGGAGAAAATAAAAGATGAAACTAGCGCCACGATAAGAATCGTGCCCTTTAAGAAGGAAAAGACCTTCTCAAAATGCGTATACTGCGGACAAGAAGCCAAAGAAGTGGTCTACTTCGCCAGATCATACTAGCTAAGCAAGCACCTGCTCTCTTCCGATTTTCTACTTCTCTGACAGTTTTGCTTTCTTGAGTTGGCTTATGGTATCTTCCAGTCCAAGATTCTTCAGAGTCGTTTTTGTCGGTATTCCGCGTTCGTCCCAGCCTCTCCGCTTATAATACGTCCGCAGCATAGCATCATATTTTGTTCTATCAAGCTTGGAGCCTTTCAAGGGACCCTTGGTAATCGGTTCTTTAAACCATCGAGCTGGCGGAACATCCATCTCGCTAGTCCATTCTTTGCCATATTCACGAATCCAGAAAGCACGGGTCAGGTTGAAAATTCTGTCTGCAATCAGGTTCAACACGTTCCAGTTCATCTCTTCACCCGTGGCAGCGTGCAGGAACCTCGGATACCATTCAAGCTCGAAGCCAACCTCAACCCACGGCAGCCTGCAAACTGTCAATGACTCAAAAACCCCTGCGCGAATGCGCTGCAACTCGATGATCTTGTCAACCTTTTCTGTGCCATAGCTTTCACGACCAGTCTTAACCTCCCAGGAAATCACCCAAGCATCCTTATGATGAGCCCCAATCGAACTAGTCCCATAAGCCAGTGCCATGCCAGGCGTAGTATGGCAATCATAACCAGAAATCTCCAAGCCCTTCACGTGCATGGCCCAACGATCGGAATCTCTACCAATCTTCTCTGCCAGTGAGCGAACGCCTTCAGCTAGCACATAGCCCAAGCCACGTCTGAAAGCAATGTCTTCGATTAAAGCCTTGGTCGACTTAAAACTACCCCAAGGAACCTTCTCCTTAAGCAACCCTTTCCCAGAAGCTTCCATGGCAAAACCAAGAACATTGCCAAGAGAGATTGTGTCCAAGCCAAAATCGTCTGCCACCCTGTTGAGAGCCGCAACCTGCCGCAGGTCGCCTAACCCTATGTTTGAACCCAACATCACGACATTCTCATAGTCAAGCTCAGACTCCTTACGATCAGAATCTTTGACAACATTGCCGCATGTCATATTACACTGCGGGCACCCGCGATTAGAAACCTTGATCTTTTCCATTGAGAAGCCGCCGATGGCTTCAGCCCCCTCAAAAACGCCCTCACTGTAATTATGAGTCGGAAGGACACTGTTTTCTTGGCTCCACTCAACAGTCATCATCGTGCCCTGCCGCTTCCAGAAGGCGTAGTTTGCCTTGGTCAAAACCTCTCTATAAGCCTCAGAGCCTAAATTCTTCATTTCTTTGGGATACGCCACAGACAAATCCCCAGAACCAACAATCACGATTGCCTTCAGATTCTTAGAACCCATAACCGCTCCCATGCCAGGCCTGCCTCCAGCGCGTCCTTCCTGACTGACGATATTGGCAAAAGTCACAAGATGTTCTCCGCCTTGACCGATAACCAGAACGCCAGAAGTAGGTCCGTAAAGCTCCTTTAGCTTCTTCTCCACAGCGAAAGAGCCCAAACCCCACAAATCCTTCCCATCAAGAAACTCGGCAGACTTATCCTGAACAAGCAAAACCACAGGCTTCTCGGCCTTGCCCTCTACAATTATGGCATCATACCCAGCCTTACGCATCTGAACAGCGGCAAAGGAGCCGATGTTTCCGTCTCCATAACCACCAGTTAAAGGACTCTTTGCAGCAACAACGAGCTTGCCACTACTTGGCAAGGCCCAACCAGTCAAAGGACCAGTAGCCAACACGAGCTTATTGTCAGGTGATAAAGCGTCAGTCCGAGGTCCAAGCTCATCCCACAGGATCTTGACTGCAAAACCTCTGCCGCCGAGAAAACGTTTGGCGATAGATGCGCCATACTGATCTGCGACAGCCTTACTCTTGCTCAGGTTCACTCTTAGGAATTTGCCATTCCAACCATACATGGCTTTAACCGCTCCAAAACGAGTGTATAGCTATCTGCTTGAAAGTAGATAAATTTAGTGACGAAACCTATGCTAAATCACTAGCTTTTCAGGTTCAATACTACGATTTTTCAACCCCAAGTCACTGACTTTAAACTTCTCGTCACCATAAAGCAACGCATATTCTTCACCATTATACAATGCGGTGGCAATCCTACCTATAGCATCAGCCTTCAATATCCCGCTCCCACTTGCACCACCAACAACCATCAAACCATTCTCCTCAAAAACCAAAGGTTGCCCGTCAAGAGTGTTAATCTCATACAAACCAGCAAAGGCAGAAAACGGTTGACAATCCGTGAACTGCGGAAAATACTTCACAAAAACCTGATACAACCCAAACCTGTAATAGTTTTCTTCAGGCTCAGGTTCATCCTCAACCCTGAAAGCTCTTGGAAACTCGTCCGCATAAGCCAACCAAAGCGCATCCTCCTCAGGAGCTGGCCGAATGTAAGCAGTGGGCCTCGGAAGAATCGTGAACGGCAAACACCCTGCTCCCGTGAAGTCTGTGAAAAGCAACTTCTTGAGAGCATCCGTTTTCGCTTTGACCGAGAAGATTTGTCTCTTCTTGGCTTTGATGAAGCATTCGATTCCAAGAGGATCTAGGAGTTGTGCAGCCCACGCTCCAGCCGCAATTATCGTCTTCTTTGCCTTTATCACGCCTCTGTTGGTCTTTCCACCTGTGATAGCTGCATCTTGCCAAAAGTAGGGTTCGCCAGGCATTCCCAGAGGCTGTTGCGGTTCTACCGAAATCTCTTCCACTTTGGTGTTATACTGGATTTTCCCTCCAAGCCTGAGAAACTCTGATTCGTAAAACTTCACGAGAGAATCAACGTCAATCAACCCAGCCTTCGGAATCACAACACCCTTGTAAACGTTTCCTAATCCCATCATTTGAGCTTCTTCATCGTTGCCAAAGTTTGTCCGCATTTCAAGCCTTTTGGCCAAATCGCTTTCGTCATACTCCGCATACTTGAAGCCCTTATTCGCTAGATCCTTCAAAACGGGAAGCATTTTTCGATATCCTTCTTCGTCGAGAAACCATAAATAACCCGCCCATCGAAGCTTCAGGTCAAAACCCATATCATCCTGCACGTGCCTATAGAACTCGGCAGAGGAATCAGCCAAAGCAAAGTTTGTCCGAGAAGCGAACAAGCATCGAAAAGCAGCCGCACTTTTCGCCGTGCTGCCTTGACCTGCAGCGCCCAACTTGTCAACGACCAATATGTTCAGTTTGGGGTTCCTGCTCTTGAGGTGGTAAGCGGTCGACAAGCCTACAATTCCGGCGCCTACTATGAGCGTGTCACATTCCGTCATGTCCTTGCCCCCAAGCTTCTGATGGGGCTATTAGAAAAATCGGATCGGATTTAAGCTTAGCTCTACAGCTGAATCCAAACCAATATCGTAAGAGAACGCCTATTCCTACAACAAAGTGGAGATGTCTCCCGTATTCCCGTTTAACATAGATATCTCCAATTAGAAACATGTTGAAAGACGCTTAAAAAGAGTGATAGAAGAAAGCTCTATTTCCACAGCATATCTTTGGCTCATCAAAGGGCAAATGCCTCTAGACTATTGCGATTAAGGCTTTCAAATACTCTATCATCTTCTCTATCGCGATGATTCTTTCTTCAGTATCTGTCGAAGTGATTTCCCTAAATCCTTCGTGAAGAATCCTATTTCTTATCTTTATTGCTCCCTTGCATTTTCCGATTGTGTCATCATCGATTTGTTTCAGACCCTTCGTTAACATCTTTAATACTACACTTATGTTTCCAGTCAGCCCAACATCCACAATAAAGCCTTTCAATTCGTCCTTTGGAACTTGGAGTTTCTCTCCTTGAAGTCTGATAAACTGGTATAACACAATTTCTAGAGCCGCTACAGCTTCTATTATGGCGAGCCTAAAATCCTCCTGCAGACAAGCGTCCTTGGAATTTAGAATGAAAATCTTGTCAGAATCGAGTTCTTCTTCATTCTCAAGTATTCGCTTTATCTCTTGTATTTTTTTCTGCTCTGTTTGAAAGGGGTGTCCCGTGCCTACTCCTATTCCGCCGACTCCCGTATCCAACAATACTAACATAGCTGGATACTTGTTCTTACCATCCCAATAGAAGGCTTCATACGCCATAATGTCTTGGTATCTTGCGGACGCGACCCAATATTCTTCAGTAGAATATCTAACTGTCTCTATGAAACGGTTCAAAAATCGAAGTGCAATTTCTTTGGCTTTGTTTCTGGGCGGAATGTCTCCAAGTAGAAGAGGTTTCCTTCCTCTTTCTTGGAAATCAACTATCCAAGGCAGAGTCAAATCGATGTGACTGAAAGATGATTTTCCATACTTGTCAAGTCTCAATTGAACAGTTCCACTACCCTCGAAACCTTCCACTTGTTTCCTTTGAACTCTTGTTGTCGAGATTCCAGCCAGATGCTTTCCCAGCTTGACTTGATACAATCCATCGGCAATAGGTATTGCATAAGGAAGATTAAACGAGAATACAGTCTTGGCATCTTTCGGAATTGCCATCTTTCTTTCTGGTTGAGTAGAATCTACATCCAAAATAGACTACCATTCGTTTCTAGAGACTTCCCACTCTATAACTTTTCCGCAAACCAAAAACTGGTTTAAAAGGACTGACAGAAGCTTGTCCTATCTTCTCTATGTGAGCGTCCTATTCTCGCCTATCTTTAGTTTCTTTTTGGCACATCGATTGCAGTAGAATTTGTTCTCGTTTTTTACCAGAAGACCTTTGCCTTCTTCTATTCTATCTATTGTCCAGCTAGTAATCTTCGTGTTACTATCCCATGTTGTCACGTTTTTTTGATAAATATCAAGGATGTTGCATGACACGCAACGGAAGATGTCTTTAGCTCTTAACACATCATCATGTATTTCAATGATTGGCTTACCTGACGGTGCCTCAAGAACTGTGCTTGGGTTTTCGTCTTCAATCTTGATTAGCCCAATGCCCAAGTATTTTGCGATTTTGATGTCTACGTCATTGAATACCTCTACATTTTCAAGCCACTTCGTTGAGGCAAAATACACTTTGTCACAGAATACAGAGTAGCCCTTCGCTTGACCAAAATTAGCAGATGCCGCTCTCTTCCAGATTTTGACCTCAACGCCAACAGTCTCAATTTCGAATGTTTCTGGGTTCCTGTAACGTGCTCCAAAAACGTCTACGTATCCAATACCCTGTCTTCTTGCCTCTGTGGTAACACAAGGGTATTTGCATGTATCTCTGATGAAGGTCTTAATTGAGGGGTATAGGTCTGATTCTTTCATTACCTAATTCCTCACCTTAGTCACTTTTTGATAATGGTCTACTTAGTCCACTAAAAAGACTTCTGGCTATCGAAAAAAATGCTTAAAAGGACTGTTGGAAGTGTGTCCTATTCCGTCTTTTAGATGTGCAAATCGTAGTGGGCACCCTTCAATTCTCTTACAATATCTTCTTTTGCTTCTTTTACTGATTTCTTGAATTGTGCATGAAGTATGCCCCTCATGTCCGAAGGCAAGTCAATATCCCCCTTATACAAGCAGAACAC
>JBGQME010000003.1:0-147221 GCA_041500425.1 Bathyarchaeia archaeon
AAAAGTTATAGCTGAAATGAAGCAATCTTGGTGCGTTTGGGCTACCTTCCGTTCACGCTACTGTTTTTCCGAGCAAGTTTTTAGAAATTATGTGACCGTGACAATTGAAGACTCGGGCAATGTGTCTTTTTTCAAGTATGTTCTTGTCGTAGAGGCACAGCGCACAAAGGTCAAAAGCAAGTTGTCTGCCCAACGCTTCACCGTATCTCAACAACTCTTCAGTTTTCCCATTGTTAATGAAGACCGCTGTTTCGCCAGCGGCATGCACTCCCGTAAATCCAGCCTTTTTCTTCTCGTGAATAAGCGTCTGCCAATTCGTTACGATTGTTTTGGCTTTGGCTCTTCCTTTTCTTAGATACCATTCATTAGCAGACATGATTGTAAATGCTTCCGTGGGCAGTCTGTCAAGTTCCATGCCATACTTTTGGATTTCTCGAATTTCCGAATCCAGTTTATCTTCGGAGACAATATATACAGTCGCCTCACCGCTTGATAATCCAGTTTTTAGGAACGGAAACGATATTTGGCGTTTGAAATCGTCATTATCATAGAAGGCGACAGCATGGTCTCCAATTGTCAGGCGTTCTGCATATCTCGATGCTTCCTTTCCTCTTGAAGTCAGAAAGCGAAAATCATGAATCACCGCAGATAATAACTTTCCTTTATCCGTTAGGCGATATTTCTTTGTTGTAGGCTCAAGTTCAACGAATTTGCTCAGCGTTCTGAGATGATAACCAAATCTGCCATGATTACCATCAGCACCAACCTTGTACAACAGTTCCGTAAACCCCAAGTTCTCATAATGTAAACAGTCTATGATTTTCCTATTCACAGGATGCGACATTGCTCTGTGAATATCATAATCCCAATTGTTGTTTCCTTGCACTCGCAGTCAACACTAATTAAGACTCATGCCAGTCACTTATCCGTTTGGTGAAGAGTGTTTCACCTATGGAGAAAGAGACAGGCAAGAAGACTTTAGAGCCACTTCGGGGAATCTGCAAGATACAAGTAACTTTCTTCTATCAATCCTTTTAAGTTGGTCTGGCTTGTTGATTCTCAGAAGAAAACGGTCATGTGAAGACGGAATTCGGGAGACATCTCCATCTGTCTCAGGTTCAAGTCCTATTGGCAAGGCCAGAAGACTATCTGCGACTTGAATTCAACCGCAAGTCTGCTTGCACCAAAGCGATGCCGTAGACTTTTCTCAATTCCGAATCACCCTGCTATGAAAAAGGAACTTATTCAGGATTCTGAAGCTTTAAGTTAAGAATCTGCCACTATCGGCACGTGCGGTGCATGATGGTTCAGAAAGTTCACCCTTTGCACAAGGAAATAGCGGACCAACTCGAAAGCATTTTTCCCCCGCATAGCTTGGTAAAAGACGAAGCGTGCGGTGGAGACCAGCGTATTCCCCTATTCTATGATGAAGAGAAGTCGCGAGCAACAGAGTACTGCAATGTTGACATGCTTGTCCTGAAGGAGAACAGGGTCAGAGCGATAATAGAGATTGAGGAGTCAAACGTCAAGCCAACACAAATATGCGGGAAATTCCTTACGTCAGCTTTAGCCAGATACTACATCCACGAGAACAAGGAAAACAAGCCTGTTGAAATGTATGACTACGTAGCTTTCATCCAGATTGTCGACCCCTCGAAACTCAAGAAGAACTCGGCGAAGCGGAAACAATGGAAGGCTCTGGAGAGGTCGATACAAAGCATACTGCCACTGAGGAACAGCAGAATCACATCGTACATGCTCATCACCAAAGATGAACTGGACGGACTTGCCCCTCTCTTAAAGGAGATAGCCTGACTCTGCACATGCGGAAACCTGCATCCAGAAAGAAGCTGATAGAAAAAGGGGAATTGTGCGGGAGAAATAGCTTGGAGATTGACGTTCACTTTAATCTTGTGCTTCCATTCCCTTTTCAGCTAGCAGTTGAAATTCTTCCCAAGTCAGCTTTTCCCCACGCTTCAGCTTCTCTCTCGCTTGCTGCTCTAGCTTGTCTCGAAGAGCCTCCTCACTGTGTTTCTTTTGTTTCTCTTCTTCCTCTCGGATTTCCCCTTTTACCTGTTTTATCTCACGAAAAACCTTGTCGATCTCTTCTTGGATTGGCTTAAGTCTCTCTCTTGCTTGCAGGAAGGCTTTGTGCAGATCATCAGCTTTAGCCTTAATCTTCTTCGATTCTTCGATCTTAGCCAGCATCTTCTGGTGCGTTTCTTGGCTTTTCGGGGCAATAGTCGTCAGTGTCTGATGACATTGTTTGCCCTCTGCATCTAAAGCCTTGATTTCAGACCTTAGTTTAGAAACCTCTTGATCCAGGCGCTCTCGCTTTCTGTATACGCTAAGCTGGAGTTCCACTTGCTTGACTCTTTCTACGAGCTCTTTCTCTTCCTGCACGCTCAGCGCCGTTGTTTGAATTTCCCATTCCAATTCCTCGAATTCCTTCTGTAAGGCTTGATAGTTTCTTCGAGGCTCCTTTTCTGCCAAAACCTTGACTTCTCGATTCAGTCTCTTCGACTCTTCGACTTTTTCATAGATTTTGGCTTTCAGTTCAGTTCTTCGTTGCTTGAGCCATTTGACTTTCTCGTTCGCCTCATCTCTTTCAGCCCTAAGCTTAGATATCTCAGCGCGCAAATCTCTGAATTGTTCATTGAGTCTATTCCGCTTCTCTACACATTCAAGTGCCTCGGAGCCAAGCCTGTCCTTTTGTTCTTTCAGAGCTGAAAACTTCTGGTTCATTTCATCGATTTTTTGCTTTCTAGACAACTGCACTCCCCTTCTGCTATGTCAGCTCGTAAACTAGTTTGACCCGTTTTGCTCTTCAGCGTACCAGTACGTCGTAGGTTTTGCTTTTCTGACCACGCAGATAACCAGTCTTCAGCTATTCAAGTATGATTCTCGCGTCGACAGTCTTGGCTCCCTTTTCATAAACCATTATCGGGTTTAGGTCAAGCTCCTTAATCTCTTGATGCTCCATCACCAACTTGGAAGTGCTTAGCAGAATCTTCACTATGGCATCAATGTCGACTGGAGGCGTGTTCCTGTAGCCCTTCAGAAGCGGATAAGCCTTAACCTCCGTGATCATCTCGCGAGCTTCGTCTTCTGTTACTGGAGCAATCCTGAACGTCACATCTTTCAGAACTTCAACAAAGATCCCGCCCAGCCCAAACATCAACGCAGGACCGAACTGCGGATCCTTGGTGGAGCCTATGATAACTTCTGTCGATGCTGGAGCCATTTCCTGCACTAAGACGCCAACTATCTTCGCCTTCGCATCGTGCTTCTTGGCGTTTTTCAGGATTTGCCCGTAGGCGGCTCGAACACTTTCTGCATCTTTCAAGTCGACAACGACACCGCCCACATCCGACTTGTGGATGATGTCGGGCGAAACTATCTTCAAAACAACGGGAAATCCGATTTTCTCAGCGAATTTCACGGCTTCGGCTTCATTTTTCGCCAGCTCAAACTTTGTAACAGGAATCCCATACTCTGCGCAGACAGCCTTGGCTTCAGTCTCAAGCAGGCTCTTTCTTCCTGCTCTGCGGGCTCCCCTGAATATGCTCGAAGCTTTAACCAAAGTTTGCATCCCCAAACAAGCGGTTTTATTTTTGTAACACCAAGTTCCTTTTTCCAATTAAAATCCTTTTGGTTTACTACGAGGAAACATCCCATTTGTAGGTTCCATTGTTGCTCAAAATCCAAGCGTCGCAGCCAACAGGACCCCAGCTCCAGTCGCCCACGGTTTCGTCCCAATAGTACCATATCCACCAAGACGTATAGTTATTAATTGACGTCACGATTATGTGACCGGGCTCCATGCTTGCATAATATGAATATTTGACATTTGCGATTTCTTTTGTTAAATCGAACAACGTTGCACTAGAGGAGAAGGAAATATTATGCCATTCAACTGCTGCCTTACCAGTTATCTTAGTGTAGTTGATGCAAAACCTCACCTGTATCGTATTTGCCTTGCCTATCGTGCTTCCAATTTCCTTTATCGTTAAAGCAGTGAACAATTTGTAAAAGCTATCAAGCAGTGAGCCGAACTCTTCCCTTGTCACTTGGCTCCTCAAACTTAGCGTTTGAGATTCATTTAGGAGGTTTCTATGAGTTGTGTTCAATTCTGGAAATTCGTTGAGGACTGCCGTGTAATTGCCACTCAAGCTGGAGAGCAACCTACCATAATTACCCATAAGCGAGGAATAGTTTTCACCCGTGAACCATTGATATTCGCCAAGTAACGCTCCATATTCGCCGGACAACCGATTCTGCTTGTTGACGGAGGCGTCATAAGTTTCTGTCAACTCATTCAGCACTTGTTGCTTCTCGTTAAATCGTTGTTGATATCTCATTTGTACTAGGTAATAATACGCCGTGAAGCTCGTAGCTACAGATGCCCAAACAAGTGTTGCTAGAGTCATAAATACTACTGTTCTCTTTTCAACCATGTATCCCTCACCATTGAAATGTGGTTTAGCGCCTTAATGAGCGGGAAAAAGACTATTCCAAACACTATCGTGTTTGAGACTATGTGTATCAGTGACATGGGGGCACCAGACGCAAGAACCGTTATCACTGCTAAAGCTGGGTGAACCCCGCTAATCATGGCATATAGCGCCACTCCAAAATTGGTCACAAAGTCATAAATCACGGTGAGAAAAGCTCCAAGGATTGATGCGCCGCTACAAAGCTCAGCGGCGTTGTAGCTTTGCGCATATCTCCTATATACTCCTCCAATCAAACCCAACAAACTCATACTGACCATTTGAAAAGGCAGATTGAAGCCCGCAAAACCCCAGGGCGAAAAGAAACCATTAACAAGCATTATGAAACTACCAAAGAAAACGCCCATAAATAGACCATATATAAAGCCGACAGTGAAGGCCAAAAGAGAAGTGAATTCCACATTCGGCGGCCTCGGAGCCAATTGAATAGCCAAACACAAAGCCGCCAAAATGCTTACCAAAGCAATTGTACGAGAGTTTTTAGTCGTTTGCATAATTGTTGGATGGATTATCCATCCATATAAAGCTTTCGACAATCGGAAAGCGTTCAACAAATTTTGGGTATCTTTAGGAGGTGGCTAAGTAAGCGAAAACTTTCGTGTCCTTGATGAGGTTTTCTATTTTTGTGTATTCGTTTGGTTGGTGGGCTGTTTCGTCTATTGTACTCCAGACGACTGCGGGGATGTCCGCTTTTCTGAAGTAGGCGGCGCATGTCCCTCCGCCTATGCCTCCGACTTTGGGTTCTATTTTTCTGACTATTTTTATCGCGTCTCGTAGTGCTGTGACTACCTTGGCGTTGGGATCTGTGGGTTTCGGTGCGATGCTTATGTTTGTGGGTTCGATTTTTATGGTTGCTCCTGTTTTCTTTTCGTATTCTTCGGCGAGTCTTTTGATGTTGCTTACTAATTCGTCCATGTTGTAGTTTGGCAGGATGCGGCAGTCGAAGTAGATTATGTCTTCGCCTGGAACTATGTTGACGGCGTCCACGTTTTGGTCTTTTTTTGTGGGTTCTATTGTGCTTTCGGGCGGGTCAAAATATGCGTCTTTAAGTGGGTATTTTTCGTGCAGCAACTTGTCCAGAGCTAGCGCAAATTGCATTCCGACGCGGTGTGCGTTCAGTCCCGTGCTAGGTCTGCTTGCGTGAGCTTGTTTTCCGATTGTGCGGATTCTGAGCCATATAGAGCTTTTTTCGGCTATTTCTATGAAGCTTCCATCCTCATTGCCGCTGTCCGGCACGATTACCAAATCATCTTTTTTGAAGAGCCCTTGTTTTATGAGGTGTTGGATTCCATATTTGCTGTGTTGCTCTTCATCAGCCACAAAGGCTAGTGCCATTGTTCTTTTCGGCTTGATGCCCAACTCCTTCAAGGCTTTTAGAGCGAATATTGAGGCTATCATTGAGTGCATGTTGTCTTCGCTGCCACGTCCGTAGATTCGACCATTTTTGACTATTGGTTCGAACGGCTTGGCCACGGTCCAGAGGGACTCTTCTCCGGGCGGAACTACGTCGAGATGCGTAACTATCCAGAGTTTCTCAGTCTCTACTTCTCCGTTCTGGTAGACTATCATGTTTGGTCTCTTCTTGGAAGGAACTCTTTCGTCTTCTGCGTCGTAGCGTTCTATTTTGTCAAAGCCCATCACAGCCAGCAGTTGTGTCAGCCTTTCAGCCTTCTTCAGCTCTCCTTCTCCGCCGTTTTCTGGGGCTATTGCTGGAATGCGAATAAGCTCCATGAGAGTCTGCACCATTTGATCTCGCTGCTTTTCAATTTCTGAGAAGATATCCTGCATTTCCATAGTCATCACGTCTGAAAGCCTGCATTAGGATTACGAGTTTGTTGTCTTTAACGGTTTTGCTGAAAGAATGGCGGAATAATGAGAAAGATTGCTGCAATTATGGCTCTGTGCTAGTTTAGGTTTTGCAGAGCTTTCAGCCGTTTGATCATGTTGGGGTGTGTTGAGAAGATCTCGGCGATTCTGTCTATTGTGGTTAGCTTTCTCGACAGGATTTCCTGAACCAGTTTTTCTTCGCCAGATGCTTTCATGGTGGATATCGCAAGCGAATCTGCTTCAGTGTGGTCGGGGTCGGCGATGAATAGGGCTTTGAAGGCGCTAAGATTCTGCTTCTCTCTTTTGTTTTGCCGCATGTTCTTGGTTGCCTGCACAATCTTTGCCAGTCCTGTAGAGAGTTTTTGCGAGCCATTCTCAACCATGAGGGCGCTGTGTCTGTCTGCGTAATATTCGCGCAGACGGCTTAGATACAGTATGAACATGTTCAGAATCCATGAGAATGCCATGAAACCGATGCCTGCAAGTGCAGCGCCACCTCCTTCGTCTCTCCGTCTTCCGTACATGTTTGAGAGCATGAAGGAATATCCAATGTAGTAGAAGACGGCGGGCAATAATGAAACGAACATCATTGTTTGGACGTCTCTGTGTTTGAGATGTCCAAGCTCGTGCCCTATGACGGCTTCAACTTCGCCAGTATCAAGTGTTTTCAACATTCCGTCTGTCACGGCTACACGATTGCCTGTAATGGGTGACCCGTAAGCGAATGCGTTTGGTATTGGGATCTGCGCAAGCATGAGTCTTGGCTTTTTGATTCCGCTTTTTCTGCTGAGTTCTTCCACCATCTCGTGAAGTTTCGGGTTTTCTGTCTCAGCTAGTTCGCGTGTGTGATAGAGAGTATCGACTATGTATGGTGATATTAGCCACTGGAAAATGTTGAAAGCAACCACCAAAACGCCTAGTGTTAACAGGTCGAAGGCGCCAAACAAGCTCAGGATTACTGTGAAGACTAGGGTGGATAGGCTGATTATTATTGCTAGCGTTCCTGCCATGGATAGCCGGAGTTTCCAAACGCTCATTGTGTACACCGATTATTGTTCACGGAATGGGAACCAACTTATATTTCTTGCTATCGGAAGAAGCAAGTATTAAATGAGTTGGTGACTAGGAGACTTCACATGGATACGCTTGTTGATGACGTGGGCAGTTTTCCATTGCCATCTCGAGTAAGCAGAGAAGTGTTTGACAAGGCTTATGTCCAAGCGAGAAAAGCAATTGCTGCTGGAAAGAACATCAGAAAGAACGAGTTTTTGCTGAACAACTTCTGCTCGGTTGTGGCAGACTCGTTCAGAATGAAATGTGCTGCTGGCTTGGATGTCGTTAGCTATCCGCAGCATTATGACATGCATAAGCAGATAACGGATATTATCGCTGAAGCAATGGACAAGGGCACGTATGAGGTTAGGGAAGAAGACGCAATCTTGCCAGAGGTGCGTGTGATCGAAGAGGAAGGAAAAGATTTCTTGGAGGATTTTGGGAAGAAAGTCTCGCTTCGGGTGTGCATTGCAGGTCCTTTTGAATTGTATTTGAAGTTAGTTGGGACAGTGGCTCATCGTGATGTTCTCATGATGTTTGCTGAGACGGTGAGAAGATTCGCAAGTAATTCGGTTTTGAATTCCAAATATGTGAAGACGGAAGTCGTTTCTTTGGATGAGCCAAGTTTTGGTTTTCAAGATGTGTCTGCTGAAAGAGACTTGATTGCGGATGTTTTCGAAAAGGCTTTTGATTTCCCTGACGTGACGAAGCAAATTCATCTTCATTCATCTTCAAGGATTGCTGACGTTCTGAAGGTAAGAAATCTTGATGTGGTGTCTTTTGAGTTTGGTGCTTCTCCGAAGAACATTGAAAGTGTTCCAAGAAGGATATTAGATGAAGCAGATAAGCACGTGAGAGTAGGTATAACGAGAACCGACATAGATGCAATCAGCGCTGAGCTACATGATAAAGGTATAACGCAACTCGAACCAGACAAGATTGTTGAAAGGGTAGGGACCATTCAGAAGAGGTTTGCAGCTGCTAAGGAGAAGTTTGGTGATAGAATGACTTTCACTGGTCCGGACTGCGGCTTGGGTGGGTGGCCTTCGCAGGAGTCGGCTCAGCTTCTCCTAAAGAGAACTGTGGATGCCGTGAAAGGTGCAAAAATCGACTCTGAGTAAGTCACCTATCTACGTTTGTGTTTCCTGTCTTTGTCTTTCATGGCTTCGAACAGTGCATGGAAAATTGTATAGCGTGCTGAGTCCAGCGAGTCTTTCTTTTCTTCTTCCTTGTTTGTCAATGCCTTCTCCGAGAAAAAGCAACGCTACATGTCATATGAAGGATATTTCAGTTAGCGACATATGACATGCAAGAAGGCCATTGCTTCAAAATATGCTTAGGCGTTTCAGGGTTCTCAGGGCTATGACCGTTTCAGACCGAAGCACAAAGAAGTTTCGCTTCCTTGCGCTCCGCGGACTTTTAACCCCCTTATATATAGGTTCAACGTAGAGTTTGGACAACGGTCTGCTTTCTGAGTGGCGGGCCCGACGGGAATTGAACCCGCGACACCCGGATTTCTGCGCAAGATTCTTTGCTTAAGAGTCCGGTGCTCTAGCCTGACTGAGCTACGGGCCCAACTATAGCCTCAAGTATGCATTTTAGAGGATGCTAATAAGTTTAGCCTTCACGATATGGAAGGTCAACAGTTTTAAGTTTTGATCTTGAATTGATTGTGAAGAGGTAGTAGAGATTGGGCAAACTTGTCTTCGTTGGGCTTGGTCTAAATGATGAAAATGGAATAAGTCTACAAGGTCTGGAAGAAGTCAAGACCGCGGACATGGTTTTTATAGAACTCTACACAAGCTTGCTGCCTAACCTTTCTTTAAAACGCTTGGAACAGATTTGTGGAAAAACACTACAAGTGGTTTCGCGGAAGGATATTGAAGAAGAAAACGGAAAACGCCTTCTGGAAGCTGCAAAGAAGTGCAAGGTTGTTCTTCTGGTGCCTGGCGATCCGCTCATAGCCACGACCCATGTCACCTTAAGGATAGAAGCCGAAAAACTTGGAATAAGAACTCACATAGTCCACGGAGCATCCATACTCTCCGCAGTCATAGGCCTCTCAGGCTTGCATAACTACAAGTTCGGAAAAACCGTGACAATTCCTTTCCCAGATGAAAACCCGTCTGACACCCCCAATCAAGTTGTTGCGCGAAACACCGAACTTGGATTGCACACTCTATGCCTGCTGGACATCAAAGCGGAAGAAAAACGCTACCTGAGTATCCACGATGCGCTGGAAACACTGCTGAAAATTGAAGCAAAAAGAAAAAAGCATAGGATAACGCCAAGGACGCTTGCTGTAGGCATGGCAAGAGCTGGAAGCAAAGACCCCACAGTCAAGGCTGGCCTAATACGTGAACTGATAGATTATGACTTCGGCGAGCCACCTTACAGTTTGATTTTTCCCGGAAAGCTTCATTTTATGGAAGCTGAAGCGTTAATACGATTCGCAGGAGCTCCTGCAAGATTAAGAGATGACGTTGAATGAGCCTAGAAGAGCTTGCCTCTAAGTATATAGATACTGCTGATTACGTCCTGAAACGAATGCAGGTAGTTGAGAATCCAATCGGTTTAAGCACTGGAGGCATCGGAAAGGTGATCGAGCATGCCAAAGCGTATCTAGATGATGCAAAATACTACAGAGACAAAAGAGGATTTGAGGTAAGCTTAACTTCTGTCGCGTATTGTGAAGGTCTGTTAGATGCTCTAAAAATGTTGGGAGCCGTGAAATTCGAATGGCCAGCAAAGCCACAGCCACAAAAAGAAAAATAGTTTTAGCCTCAGGTGTTTTCGACCTTCTGCATTTCGCTCACGTGAAATATCTGGAGGAAGCAAAGAAAGCTGGCGGAACAGACGCTGAACTGGTAATCATTGTTGCCAGAGACAGTACGGTGGAAAAGAGGAGAGGAGAACGCCCCATAATACCTGAAAACCAAAGACTTGCCCTCGTCGACTCTTTGAAAGTCGTAGACAAAGCCATCCTTGGCTATGAAGACTTCAACATAGAAAAAGTCATCGAAAAAATCAAACCGGATGTTATCGCCCTTGGATATGATCGAAGCGACATAGAACAAACCGTAAGAGACTGCCTCAAGAAAAGAGGACTAAACATAAAAGTAGTGAAAATAGGCAAGTTCGGAGAAGATGAGCTGGACAGTTCTTCTAAGATCAAGCAGAAAATTATCGAGCATTACAAAAGATGAAAGCAAATGCTCAAAAGCTCCAAAAAGTTCATGCCAACCTACATAATCATCGCCCTAAACATAGCAGTCTACATTCAAACATCGATACTTGGCGGAAGCTTCCTAGAAACAAGTGACCTCGTTCTCGTTAAGTATGGTCAGTTCAATTTCCTAGTCATGCACGGCTGGTACTGGCAGCTTTTCACAGCCATGTTCGTACACGTGAACGCTATGCACCTACTTGGCAACATGTTCTTTTTGCTGATCTTCGGCTTGAGAGCAGAAGAGATCTTCGACATCAAAGAATACCTTCTCATATACTTCTTGAGCGGGCTAGCTGGAAACCTTTTAACCCTTCTTCTCGGACCTGAGATGATTTCTGCTGGAGCCTCAGGCGCCATATTCGGCATGTTCGGAGCCGTCACCATCTACCTCAGACGCGCAATCGGACAATCAATCATAGGGGCGCTATTTTTTTCTCTCTTCCTATTGCTTATCAGCTCCGGCGCAGGAGTGAATGTCTTGGCTCATCTAGGTGGCCTAGTTGTCGGGTTACTGATTGGCTACGCACTGGTAGCAAACCGCCAGATAAAAACACAATATCAAGTCAGATACTCCTATTCAACCTAAGACCCAGAACGCTATTAAAAAAGAAACCCGCCTAAGGCACTACGTCAAATACATTGAATCAATGCTGCGTAATCTGTTTTTGCAGCGGGCTAATTTCTTTGTTTACACAATTCTCTGTACTCTTTTTTAGATTCGAATCTTTGCACAATACTTATATCTCCAAGTACAATTATTCCTTCATGTCTGCATTAAGCCCATTAGTTGAATCGAGGTGGAAAAAAAAATGGTTAATGAAGGAAGGGGAAGAATATTCAAAAGAAAAGACAACAAATTTCTAATATACTTGCCCAAAGATCTCGCGGAAGACAGCATGTTCCCCTTTAAAGGCGCCGACTCTGTTTTGGTGAAGGTAAGCTTCAAGCTTGGAGACAAGAAAATCCTGATAGAAAAATGGGTAGAGCCAGACTTGCCTAAAACACCACCTGAGTAGCAACAGCTTATGGCGCGAACCTTCAGGAAAAAACCCAAAATCAGTGAGCAGCTATAGTTCCCGACGCATCAATGGAAAATCATCCTTTTCGCCTCTCACTATTCTGAAACCGCGCTTTAAGTATAGTTCTAGAGGACCTGAAGGATTATTCTCGGAGCTTCTTCTGGCGAATGTTTCAACTGCTTTAATCCCTCTCTTCTGAAGCTCAACTACCAAATCATCAAGCATAGCCGTTCCAATTCCCTTTCCACGTGAGTCCTTATCCGTGATGTAGAGGCATGCGATGAAAACGGCATCTCCGCTAGGTGGTCCAGAAGTATAGTCTTTCACTTGTGGAAAGAATTTCGTTTGTGCAAATTGCGCAAATCCCACTGGAATGCCGCTGGAATAGGCAAGTCTGATGCAGCTTCCAAACTCCTTGATCACTTTGTTGAACCATTCCAGCTTTTTCTTCTCCATTTCAGGTCCTAGCATTTCTTCTCCAAAGTCGCCACTTGTCTGCCAATAGAGACAATATCTGCATGGATTAGGGATTCTTTTGAAGCTCCTCTTGTTCACATCTTCAAACTTTGTCAGGATACTTCACCTATTAGGTTCTGTAACCGCCGAAGCTCATGGTTAGAAACAGAAAGTGCAGGCAACGACGTGCAAAAAGCAACCAAGAGAAAGCCGATTGTTGTCTTTCCATAACCAGCTATCTGAGCGATCTTCACTGAATTCGTAATCGTTAGATCGCTAGCTCTGTCTAGAACAATCAAGGAGACAATAAGAACAATGATGTTGCCTGGCAATCCCAGTTCTTCTAGCAAAGCAGAACTCCATTAACTGATTCACTAATTCAAGTGTTAAAAGTTTTTCCAATCGGCTGCGCACAAAGCCGAAGTCAATTAAGCAATACAGATCGATGCACGTGTCTCCGGAAAGACAATCTATGTTCAAGCTCTAAGCAAGGAGAAATTGTGATGCCTGAATAAGGTTCTGTGAAGGATTTTTAACCACAAAGACCTGTATAATACGTTGCAGACGGATGTAGAAGCTATGCGAATTGTGCTAAGAATAGGCGGCTCAGTCATTGCTTCCCCAGTCAATCCAGATCTAATCATAAAATATGCGGACTTACTGAAAAATCTGAAAGAACAAGGACACGTAGTGGCCGTTGTGGTTGGCGGCGGCGCGCTGGCAAGAGAATTTATTCAAGTGGCAAGAACCATGGGGCTAGCCGAGCAAGATCAGGACGAGGTGGCGATTTCTGTTTCAAGACTCTTCGCTCAGCTTTTCCTCAAGAAACTCGGCAGACTAGGCTCCGAGGAAGTCCCATTGACGATTGAAGACGTGGCAGAGCGCCTTCGGAAGGGAAAGGTTGTGGTCATGGGTGGCTTGAAGCCTGGGATGACTACAGATACAGTGGCCGCAATGATTGCCGAACGCGTAAATGCGGGATTGTACGTTAAGGCCACAGATCAAGAAGGAGTTTACGATAAAGACCCCAGAAAGTATGCGGATGCAGTTAAACTTGAACGCTTGACTTTTGACGACCTTTCCTCCATTTTCACTGAAGGCAAGCATAGGGCAGGCATACATCAGATCTTAGATCCAGAAGCTGTCAAGCTTCTTAGAATTGGGAAGGTGAAAGTTGTCGTTGTGAGTGGCTTTAAGCCTGAAAACGTCTTGTTGGCTGTCAAGGGCAAAAAAGTCGGAACAGTCATTGATTAAGTTGCCTTCTGGTTTTCCGAAACGGCAGATTTAAATATCGCAGTTGATATCGCTGTCGATATCAATAGTGATATACAACGTTCAGAAGACATTGGATGAGACACACTGCCATGGTTCCAAAGGGCTTCATACGCTATCAAGTTCTTGAATCCCTCGGTGAAAAGCCCATGTCAGGCTCTGAAATAATAAACGAAATAGAAAGCAGGACAAACGGTCGATGGAAGCCGAGCCCAGGCTCGATTTATCCGCTCTTGGCTTGGCTGCAGGATGGTGGTCACATCAAGGAGCTGCCAGCTGAACAAGGCGGAATGAAACGATATGAACTAGCCGAAAGCGGTAGAGCTCTGCTTGAGGAGCAGAAGAAGATAATGGCGGAGCAGAGGAAAAAGATGGAGGAGTACACTAAGGGCCATTTGAAATTCAGGAAAGAAGGGTTCTTCGGTCCACCTTTTGTAGGCGCGTTGTTGGCTGATTTGCCTGAAGAAAAGCTAGTTGAGGCGAGAAAGACAATGCGGAAACTCGTAGCTGCCTTCTTCGAGCTGGGGCGCAGTATTGAAGAGCATGCATCCGAAGAAGCTTTCGATGAAGCTTTGAAACTCTTAAATAGTACTGCTGAAAAGCTTGCGGGGATAAACGAGAAACTGAAGGGTGCGAGAAATGAGTGAAGAAATCATTAAGGCTGAAGGACTGACCAAAATCTTTAACAAGCATTTAGTCGCGGTGGATCACGTAAACTTCGAGGTCAAGGCAGGGGAAATATTCGGCTTCTTGGGACCCAATGGCGCCGGAAAAACTACAACAATAAACATGCTCATAACAATATTGAAGCCTACTGAAGGCAAGGCCTCTGTCTTGGGCTTCGACATTGCAAAACAGAACTATAATGTTAGAAACGTGATCGGTGTCGTGCCACAGGAATATACTGCTGATGAGGACCTGACTGGTTTGGAAAATGTCCTTTTGTGCGCTGATCTGTACGGAATTCCACGCAGTGTTGCAAAGGAGCGTGCGATGGATCTGCTGAAACTTGTTGAATTGACGGATTTCAAGGATAAGAAGGTTCAAACCTTTTCTGGTGGGATGCGTCGCAGAATCGAGCTTGCATGTGGGCTGATCAACAGACCAAAGGTACTTTTCTTGGATGAACCTACCCTAGGCTTGGATGTTCAAACTAGGACTGCAACTTGGAACTACATCAGAAAGCTGAAGAAAGAATATGGCATGACGCTTTTCATGACAACGCACTATCTTGAAGAGGCTGATGCGCTTTGCGACCGCGTGGCAATAATCGATCACGGAAAAATAGTCGTGGTTGGGGCACCTGAAGAGCTGAAGCACGGCTTGGGTGGCGACGTTGTAACTTTGAGCATTAAGGAGGATTTTGATGTGAGTGAGATCATCAAGAAAGTTGAGCATGTGAAAGATGTGAAAAAGGAAGATGGCTCATACCGAATCAAAGCTGAGGAAGGAGAAATAACAGCCCCCCTCATTATTGAAGCCCTGCGGAAAAAAGGGTACACTGTGTCGAAGCTTTCGCTCACAGAACCTACATTGAACGAAGTCTACTTGGAATATACAGGCAAATCGATGCGTGATGCAGAAGAGTCTAGGGAGGCTTTTGCTGCGCAAAGGATGGCAATGAGGAGGGCTCACCAATGAGCGAAACGAATGGCAATTCCAAAAGCAAATTACACGGTCTCTGGGCCTTGACCAATCGAGAGCTCAAGAAATGGTACAAGGCCCCTGTGATATTCATGCTTTCCATCATTCAGCCAATTCTCTGGATGGGTCTGCTAGGAAAAGCAATGAACATAGGCGCCATATTCACGGGTACTTCATTTCCGCTGCCACAACTAAACCCACCGTTGACCCCGCAGCAGCTTCAACAGCTAGGCGGCTACTTTGCCGGGCTGCAATCAAGTATCATGCAAGGCGCGTTTAGCACGACTGATTACTTTTCATTTATGGCGGTGGGTATGATTTCCTTCACGGCCCTCTTTACAACGATGTTCAGCGGCATGTCGGTGGTTTGGGACAGGCGGTTAGGCTTCTTAAACAAGGCTCTCAGCACACCCGTATCCAGAGCAGTGATAATATTCTCTAAAGTCCTTTCTGCATCATTGCGATCAATGTTCCAAGCGGGCTTGATAATAGTTGTTGCTGTGGCATTCGGTCTCCAGTTTGGAGCAAACTTCAGCCCACTCAACATACTCGGTGTGTTCGCGATCATGTTCCTAATATGCGTGGGTCTGTCTTCGCTCTTCATTGCAATCACCATAAGATCAACACGAATAGAGACCCCGATGGCTGTGGTTAACCTGATAAATCTGCCACTGATGTTTGCCAGCAATGCCTTCTTCCCGACCAAGTTCATGCCTGATTGGCTGCAGACAATAGCGAAGTTCAACCCGCTAACCTACACGACCGACGCGGTGAGGCAGCTCTTGATATTCAACACTGATTGGGCACAGCTTGCTTTGGACTTCACGTACGTTGGAATATTCGCCGCAGTAGTGGCAACAATAGGCATAGTCCTCTCATGGAGATTCCTAAGCAAGTAGGCAAGTACAAGAATGTGGAGATGACATTGGTGGCGACAATTGTCGAGGCGGTCGATCTGAAGAAAACTTACATGCTTGGTAAGGTCCCGGTCAACGCCTTGCGCGGCGTGAACCTGAAGGTTGAAAGTGGCGATTTCCTCGCCATTCTCGGTCCCTCTGGGAGCGGCAAATCGACACTCCTGAACTTGATCGGAGCTTTGGACAAGCCAACAGAAGGGAAGATGCTGATCGAAGGCGTTGACGTTTCCACGCTCAATGACAATCAACTGGCAGATCTTAGACGCGGAATCGGTTTCGTGTTTCAGTTCTTCAATTTGATTCCACGGTTTACGGCGAGAGAAAACGTTGGATTGTCAATGGCCATAGCCGCTCTGAGCAAAGCAGACAGAAGAAGGCGCACTGAGGATCTTTTGGAAACAGTGGGACTAAAGGAAAGAATGAATCATAAACCCGCCGAATTGAGCGGCGGCGAGCAACAACGCGTAGCCATTGCGAGGGCTTTGGCGAACAATCCGAAGTTTCTTCTGATGGATGAGCCTACGGGAAACATAGACTCCAAAACTGCAGGCGAGATAATTGGGCTGATTAAGAAACTCAGCGAAGAGAAAGGTGTGACTATAATAATGGTCACTCACGACCAGCGTCTGGCAGGCCAAGCGAAGAGAATCGTGCAGATGTTCGATGGATTGATAGTTCAGGAGGTTGCGAATTGACATGAAAGCCCAAGACATCTTGTCTTACTCGTTCAGCGCGATAAAGCTGAGAAAACTTCGTGCGGGTTTAACGACCTTGGGGGTAGTTATCGGCATTGCAGCCATCGTTGCCTTGCTTTCAATCACTCAGGGTCTGCAAGATACCATAACCAAGCAGCTTCAAACAGGACTTGCAACCGACACACTAATTGTCTCCGTTGGGAGAGGCTTCGGTCTTGGCGGAGAAGGCGGAATAGGCGGGGCCAATTCTGACTTCAAATTGCGGATCAATTATACAGAGATAATTGATGGATTATCGCCAGACATCGATACGTCGATCGCGATAATTCAGCGGGGAGGTTGGGTTAAATCTGGCGGAAGAGAGCGAGTCACTACAATAGTAGGTGTGGATTTCGCTCAATACGCGGACATTTACAGCAGCACCTTTACAAATGAAAGTGGAGAAATACCTCTGAATCCGGAAAACAACACGCTTGTAGTTGGAAAACGGATAAGCGACCCTTGGAAAAATGAGACATTATTCTGTAGCGCAAATGACGATGTTGAAATCAAATGGACTAATGCAACTACTTTCCCGTCGAAAAATGAGACTTGTACTGGTCATGTTGCAGCTGTTCTCAAGGAGATCGGAGGCTTCGGCATCGGAGGACCCTCAGATTCTAGTGTTTATATTCCAATTTCACAAGCGCAAAGTTTCTTTGGAACCGACGAGTGTAACACGATAATCGTGAAGCTGAAAAACAGTGACAAAGCGACGATTGATAATGTTTCTAAGGCCATAACAGATGCTTTCAACAAGGAAGTTTCAGTAATGTCTTCAACAGCTGTGCTTAACCTTCTTTCAAGCGTCTTCTCAATCATACAGCTTTTCTTGGGTGGAATTGCTGCCATATCACTTCTGGTGGCGGGGATAGGCATAATGAATATTATGATTGTTTCTTTGATGGAGCGTACAAGAGAGATAGGTATACTGAAAGCGTTGGGCATGAAAGGTCGAACAGTGCTTCTGGTTTTCCTGTGTGAATCGGTGATAATTGGCTTGATAGGTGCAACGATTGGCATAGCCTCAGGTTGGGTCTTAGCAAACGTGGTAGCAATAGTCTTCCGCGGAGGAGGCGGGGGCATATTCATGGGAAATCAAGCCGCAGGAAATGGCAGAATGACGATAACTCCCGTTTTGACCCCGACGGTGTTCCTAGGAGCCTTAGTCTTCGGCATAGGAGTCAGCGTAGTCTTTGCACTTTATCCAGCTTGGCGAGCTTCAAAGCTTAAACCCGTAGACGCCTTAAGATACGAGTAGACAACCTTGCAAAGAGGTTCAGGCGTTGAAGAGGCTGTACCCCGACCAGCCGTTCGTCGGCATTGGTGCAATCATAATCTGCGACGGGAAGATTCTGCTTGAAAAGCGGAAGAACGACCCTGGAAAGGGAAAATGGAGCGTTCCAGGCGGCTTGGTGGAGCTGGGCGAAAATATCGAGCAAACGGTGCTGAGAGAGGTTAGGGAAGAAACGGGGCTTGAGGTTGAAAAGCCTGAACACATTGATGTCGTCGACAACGTAGACTTTGATGAGCACGGCAAGATAAGATATCACTTTGTGATTGTAGACTATTTCGTGAGATTTAAATGTGGAACGGCCAAAGCGGCAAGCGACGCTGAAGAGGTTAGATGGGTTCAGTTAGGCGATGTCGAGAAGTACGACTTGACAAAAACTTTCAGAGCCTTTTTCCAGAGAAGCAGGCAGAAACTGGAAGAATTTGACAGTTGGCGCCCCTTCTGACGGCGCAGCGAGCTCGAATTTTGATTCGGAATCTGAATTTCGAGTAATAGTAATTATTATCTTGTTTTCATAAGTATTAATATATAATATGCTGTTAAGGCTGAACTGCTCAGTTGTCTTTGCATCTGATGTTAGGTGAAAAGGAATGGAAAAGTCCGAGCTTTCTCAAATGGTTGAGATAGAAGCAAGTTCGAAGGTGAAGAACGGTAGAGTTCCGACGGGAGTTGAAGGATTCGATGGTTTTGTTGAAGGTGGATTTCCACGGGGATCTATGATTCTTTTGGCAGGCACTGCTGGTTCCGGCAAAACCATCTTTGCATCTCAATACATGTATCACGGAATGTCAAAGCTCAACGAGTCTGGTGTCTATGTGTCATTTGCCGAAAATCGGAGCACTTTCATGAAGAACATGAAGAGACTGGGCATGGATTTTGGAAAATATGAGCAAAAAAGGAAATTTAAGTTCCTAGATCTGATAACAGTCAGAGACAAGGGTGTTGAAAGCATCGTTGCACGCGTTTTGGCGGAGGTAGATTCCTTAGGGGCCAAGAGGCTCGTGATAGACTCCTTCTCAGCACTAGTTCAAGCGTTTTCTGAAAGAATTGATGCCAGAATACTGCTTCACACAGTTCTTGGAAAGATAGCACGTCTCAACGGAGTCACAACATTGTTGATTTCCGAGAGACCATCTGGCACCGAACGTTCAGGTGAAGGAATGGAGGAATTCGTTGTTGATGGTGTCGTTGGCCTGAACTCTGTTACCAAGAAAGGATGGCTAACTAGAACACTGCAAGTTCTCAAACTGCGGGGTACTAGGATTAACAGTGAGGAACATGGCTACGGTATCGATGGACATGGGATAAGGACATACCCTCTGCCCGACATCAAGTCTGTTAAGAGAATCTATTCGCAAAAGGTACGTACGGGAATAGAAGGCTTGGACAGAATGTTTTTCAATGGCGTTTACAAGGGTTCTACAACACTGGTTGGAGGAGCGTCTGGTACTGGAAAAACCACAGTCGCTCTGCATTTCATCGCAGAAGAAACCAAACGCAACGGAAGGGGCCTTTACATTTCTTTTGAAGAACCAGCGCAGCAGTTGATCAGACATGCGGAGGGCTTCGGCTGGAACATAAAAGAATTCGTGGACGAAGGTCTGACAAAGATCGTCAACTATTCTCCTGAACCCTACAATGTTGAACAGCAACTTAACGAAATTCTTGGTCTTCTGAAGGAATACAAGCCTACAAGATTCGTCATCGATTCAATCGGGGGCTTAGAAAGAGTCATGCTTGAAGATAGGTATCTTCGATACTTGAGAAGTCTAGTGAGTCATCTGAAAGATCATGGGATAACAACACTTCTTACTGCCCTCGCCAAGTCAGTCACGCCTATAACTGGGACTGGAATCTCGCCACTTGTAGACAACATTATCGTCTTAAGGCACGTTGAAATAGAGAGCACCTTGAGGAGATCCATAGTTATCCTGAAAGCCAGAAGCTCAGCTCACGCAAGTGAAATCAGAGAATTCAAAATCACCCCAAAGGGTGTGATGGTGAAAGGAAAATTCGTTGAGATGGGGCAAGTCTTTGAGGGAAAGCCGAGAAAGCCGATGCAAGAGAAACCATCAGCAGATCGATCGAGGCCTTGACGCACTCGCTGATTCACCCGCCAAAACGGAACAGGGAACAGCGATATCAACAGAGAGAGTGCAATCATCCATGAATGAAGAGAAGAATGTCTGGCTACACAAGGTGGCCCAGAAAATCTTTGAGGAGGCTACAGCAGCAAGCTTAGGCGCAACCTTCCACGTAATCATATCGTTCCACCTGAAACAGAAATTCGGCAAAGACCCTTATGAATTGCTCATGGAAAATCCCAAAATCTTCTACAACGGACTCAAGGAGGTTCTGGGAGAAGGCGCCGAAGCCGTGATCAACCTAGTAGGCACCTACCTCACAGTAAAATACGACACAAACTGCACAGCAGAAGAGTTCGTGAAACTATTTACCAGAAACGGCAAACCGCTAAGAAGCCTATCGGAGATATTTGCAGACATAGTCAGCCAAGAAGAAAACAAACTGAAAGCAACATAAGTACTTTTTATATGTGTCCATAACGTTGCCGAACAGCAACTGGACTTGGAATTTCTCTTCGAGCTTCTGCATTATAATATAAGGGAGGCCCAGGCTCAGCAAGAACAACAACATGCAATTCCCCAAGCTTAAAGAACATCAATGTCACCCTGTCAGACCTGACACCAGCACAAATAAGCTTCCCACACTTATCAGCGAACCTGCTCAAGGTTCCAAGAACCACAGGAGCCGCAAGATTCACCAGCAAATCATCAACATACTCCTTCCCCGACTCAAACTTCACATCCTCCCTCGTCTTAGAAGCAATCGTCTTAAGGTCGCCGCCCAGAACCCCCCACGTATCTGACCCGCTTGTCAGTAGCCAAGACCTCATCAAGAAGCTTGGCATTCATCTGAACTTCGCCCATTCACACCCAAACCTCAACTAACCTTCAACCAAGTCAACAGGGCAAATTTCTCCACGATTCGCATATAACAAAAATGCACACTTCAGAATCAGCTTCTAGAATACAGCAAACTCGAACAAGAATAGCGCATCTATTCTAGATGTCACATGACCTATTCCAGATGCAAACGTTCACGAGCACACCCCCGTCGTCCGGACTTGAAGCTCAGGTTCAAGGTTTATATAAGGGGGGCAGAGTCAGCTCCGAGCAAGCCTCTTTCAGAACACTCAATCCATGTCCTTGAAGAATAATCTTGTTTCTCCCATAGTCTTAACATCCAAGGCTTTCACTTTAACCACAATCGGAAAATCATGAACAACTCGCCCAAGCGCAAGACAATACTGCGCAGGCAAATCCCTCGCAATAGACCTCACCGTCTCCGCATCCACACGCGACGCACGAGAAACAACATCCAAATCGTGCTCATTCGTAAAATTAAACAAGAAAATATTATCCGCCTGTCTGTAGATGTTCTCCTTAACCGTGTCAGGCTGATTCGTTATAAAAGTCGTGAAAATCCCAAAATGCCTCATACGCGTCACAATATCATCCCAATAAGTCTCACGCAAATACAAGTGTGCCTCCTCCGCAAAAAGAAAAGCAGCCTTAAGCTTCCAACCCGTCAGCAGATCAATCAACTTCCCAAGCACATACTCCACGACAATCTGTCTATCAACAGATGAGGTATTCCGCAGATTAACAACCACTGTGCCACCATGTTCCTTAGACTTGAACAGACAATCCTCCAACGCCGTCCCCTCAGCAACACTGTCCGTAAAGAAACCCGAATTGACCAAAGAATGGAAACGCGAAGCTAAAGCATCACGAACGTGCTGATTACAGTTCAGATTACGAATTGCTTCCCCTAACTCATGCAGAGTAAGCATGTCCTTCTCCTTCAACATCTGCCAAATCCGCCGAAACTCTCGAGCACTCGTCCCAGGCAGATGCAACGCATGAACAAGAATACCCAACACAACCCCCAGACTCAACTGCTTCAAAGCCACCTTAAAATTCTGAGAAGGCGTCAAAACATGAACCTTATCATAATACGCATTCCTCTTCCCATCCGAAGTCAACCCCAAACTCAGATACTCACCGTTCAAATCAAAAACCACAACCGAAGCTCTATACCCGATAAGGTTCAACATCAAAAGCTTAGACAAATGAGACTTACCCGTCCCCTTCTTCCCAGTAATTATGTTCAACCCACCATCCAAAGCCGAAGCATCAATCGTCAAAAGCGAAGAATTCTTCGTTCCACCCAGAACGATTGGAAGCTTGCCATCAACCCTCGCAAGCTCAAGCAACTTCGGAACAGGCAACTTCCTTATCAACGATTGAGAACGCGAAGGAAGCCAAGAGCTACTAGGATTCAAGCTGTCATTTTCAACAGTTGCACGAATCTTGCAGACCAGCAGACTAGCATCCTGAATGTACGTGATATGCGGAGCAATCTCCAAAGGATCAAAATCCTCACCCTGCACAAGCTCTCCCCCATCAGGCAAACTACGCAACAGCTCCTCAAGAACGCCGGGAATGCTGGCGAACTGCACATCAATAACCTGGACAATCAGTGCCTTCCCAGCCTCAGAATCCTCAACCAACAAGTAGTCACCCTTCTCCGCACTCTCATTGGGAAAACTCAGAATCTGAACAATATTACCCTCTTTCTTGTACAACTTCACTAGTAATACTCCCCCTTGCCAAAAGGCCCAAACAAAACACTATGCATGTCCGGCCTGTTGACTATCTTCAGCCCAAACTTGCGCGTCGTAAAATGCTGCATGGCAATAACCTCGTTTGCCGTGAAAGTGCAGAAAATATGCGCGAGCCGCAAAGTCTCAGGATAGCTCTGCGAAAGCAAATCATTCGCCAAAAGCTTCTCAACAGACGATACCCTATGCTCCACGGCAACTTCTCTATCAATGTCCAACCTGAACGCATAATTCGCATGAGCCAGCCTAGTCACGTAAACGCCACCGAGCAGAACAGTTGGAGGCTTAGGCCTCAATCCCTCCATCTCCAGCAGAAATGGCGGCTTGTACTCGACTGGCAAGTCTGTTATGAGGCGCCCGTTGATCCTGAGAGTCGTCATTTTTGAGAAAGCCAAAACAACGTTGCCTCGATTTCTTGCAGTTGCCAAAACGTCTTTCAGCAAATGCACTGGCGTGTCTGGAGTTCCCGCGGTTAATGATCCATCAAATAGTATCAGTCCGTTGCTAGCGGTTTTCGAGAGCATCAGTTGGAGCCATCTTTCTAGCAGGCTTGCTATGCGGCTTGGCATCTGAAGGAGATTTGGAAAGCCGTGGTTGTTCTGGCTGAGTGACGAATCAAAGTATGCTCTTTCCAAACTGTTGTAGACTTCATGCTTGTTTTCTTCTGTTATGTGAAACACGAATGGGCCAAGTCGCGTGTACCTGTAGTTTCGGTTCTGTTTCCAGACAGTGGTTCCTCTGACAGCTAAGAGAAGACCCGTGCTTGTTTCGCCAATCTTTACGGTGGAAGTGTCTACAGCAGCGACCATGGTCTCTACATATCTGGGTTTGAGAATCATTGGTGGTAGTTTGAGCCTTGTTGCTTGCATGTTAGTTTCTGGATTGTTGTCTTGTTGAAAGTGTTGTTGATTTAGTTGATAAGGTTGGTTATGTACGTGGGCTAATGATTGGAGGCTCAGTTCTATGAAGCGTCTGGGTAGCATTGTGTCCATGGCTGGGCGTGGAAAGTTATATTTCGGTGTTGTTGTAATAGTGTATTGTTCAATCAAGTGATTCACCAATAGCCAATAGTCTATGGAAGAAATATTTAAGTGTTGTGCATGACCAAGATGCACAATACAATATACAACAAGGTGAAAAATTGACAGAAAAAGAAACCAAATCGCCAATACGAGTAAAAATGAAAATAGGAGAAGTAGAATTCGAAATCGAATGCCAAGAAGACCAGCTCCAACCAACAGTAGACAAAATCCTCTCCGCTGTGACCGAAAAACTCAAAGAAACACAAATCATAACCGAACGAACCCAACCGCCACCAAGAGCAGAAACATGCAAAAGCATCATCCAAAAACTCTGGCGAGAAGGCTGGTTCTCGACACCGAAAGGATTGAATGATGTACACAGCGAAATGGCAAGGAATGGATACCATTATGACAGGACTGCTGTAGCACACGCGCTTATTGATCTCGTGAGGGAGAATGTGCTAACTCGAGAAGGCCCGCCCAGACGATACCAATACGCCCAAAAAAGACCACCACCATAGTTTGCCTTATTGACGGTCTTTATTCTGAGTAACTAAATCTTATATAGAACGCAAAAAGAGAAACGTCCTCGGTAGACTCGTATTGATGAAGAAGATTGCACTTTTGATCTTGCTTTCTCTCTGTATGGGGACGATTTTCAACCGAGTTCTACCTCCGGTCTATGCAGATGAAATCCAATCGGCCACTTCCGCACCATTCTACAAGTACTTGATCATCATTCCCGACAACGAAAGCTGGATGAAGACACTGCAACCTTTTGTAGACTGGAAAACCCGCGAAGGCTTACATTACTTTAGTGATTTTCCTGCTAACTGCCTGCCAGTAAAAGTCACGAACCTAACAGAAATCACAAACCTCTATGGCTCTGCAAACGTCTCAAGCATCAGAGAATACATCATAGACCTTTGGGAAAACTGTTCCTACGGGATAGGCTTAAGCACGTTAAAATATGTGCTGCTTGCTGGCGATGTCAAGTATGTTCCATCCTATCTCTACAACGTGACAATCCGCGGAAGCCCATACACTTATGCAACTGACCAGTACTATGCGGATTTCTGCGACTCATTTCTCAACATCATCAACCCAACAATAGACAAGACAGATTGGAAAGCAGAAGTCTACGTCGGCAGATTTCCAGTCAACAGCGCTGAAGAACTAAGAATCGCAGTCAACAAGACAGTAACGTACGAAATGTACTTGGATGGCCTTCAACAGAACCCTGTTGGATGGCAACGCAGGATGCTTTTCCTGGGCGCAATAATGGACAACGGCTACAAATCCTCGGGAAACCTTGTTTGGAAGGACGGCGCCTACGTTGCTGAACTCATAAAGCAAAACTGCGACAACTGGTGGACGGGCAATCTAGGATCGATTCCAAGCCCAACAACACTATTTGACACAAACAACAACCTGACACTATGGTCTCCAGGCTACAGCTATCTGAACAACCAACACAATTTGACATCCGCCAATACAATCGACCAAATAAGCAATGTTGGGTTCTCAGCAATCCTTTCAGTAAGCCACGGCAACCTACAATCCATACAAGGCAGAAACTCCAGCGTCCCAGACAGTTGGAATCCTCCTTTCTTTTTCAGCTCGAACGTTTCATCCTTGAGAAACAACTACGCGCTTCCATTCTGGTTTGCAGACGCATGCAACACAGGAGCGTTCCAAGCCGACTTGTGGAAGGCAGGCGACAGGTGCCTAGGCGAAGAGCTCTTTTTGGCATATCCTGCCACTTGCGGAGGTGTGGTAGGCTTCATCGGATGCTCTAACCTAAGCTGGTACCAACTCTACTATGCAGTGCCTCCAAACCGGCCAGAAGTTCTTGAAACAATATCAGATAGACTTGCTAACCTCACTTTCTACGAGCTATACTACGCTAGCACTCCAACGAGCTATTCAGCAGCAAAATGGGGGCTAGGAGCTGCCCTGTTTGAAGCTAAGAGACTCTACAATGAAACATCTTGGGGTTTTGGCGCGCCTAACGAAATGCACATGGCAACGTGCCTAGGCTTCAACCTAATCGGCGACCCAAGCCTGCAGATTTGGCCTGAAAAACCCAACGACGCAACATCTTGGTATAACATAACCGCACCTAACACGGTGAGGACAGGCGAAGACTTTTCAGTAAACGTAAGAGTGCTTGTAAACCCTTCGGGAGGCAGCTATCCCCCACAGGGACCGAGAGAAGGAGCCAAAGTATGCATCTCCCGCGTTGACAACGGTAGCGTCTGGTGCGCTGTCAACCTAACTGACATTAACGGAAATGCCACATTTACCGCTCCAACCATGCCTGGGATTTACAACCTAACCGTCGTCGACCATCCCTACTTGATGCCTTACCTATCCCAGATTGAAGTAACTGAACCCATTCATGATGTCGCAGTAACCAATGTTACCACGTCAGAGATTGTGATAGATCAAGGTCTTTCCTTATCGATCAACGTAGCCGTAGCGAATCAAGGAGAAACTTCTGAAAGCTTCAATGTCACTGTCTACGCGAACCAGACATCTATTCAAACCAAAAACGTAACTCTCGCAAGCGGAAACTCCACCATCATCAACTTCTTATGGAACACGACAGGTTTTGTCTTGGGCAACTACACGATAAGGGCGGAAGCAGAGCAAGTTCCAAGCGAAACCAACACATCAAACAACATCTACACAACGAGTTACATGATAACCATCGTCCCAGAATTTCCCGAAGATAGGGCATTATTGCTTGTTCTACCGTTAACCACAGTATCACTAGCGTTTGTCAGACGAAAACGACAGCGTAGAGCTTAAATCAGCTAGTTCCAAAAGCTTGCCTTGAGAGGACAGAAGGTTGACCACGAGTTTAGTCAAACCGACCATCAAAGCAGTGACCTTTGACCTCTGGGAAACCCTACTTTTTGAGAAGGATGGCTCCAGTAGCCGCAGGAGTGCGGCTCGTTGTAGGGATGTTGCAGAGGCTTTCAATAGGTTTGGAGTGCGCGTTTCGACTGGGCAGGTGGAGGCAGCTTTGAAGCGGGTGATAGCGTCGCTTTTGGAGGTTTGGGACAGGAATGAGGATGTTAGCCATGTGGAACAGCTTGAGCTTCTTGTCTGGTCTGTTTCGAATGGCTCGCTTGCCTTGAAGAATGAATGGGTTGAGGAGTTGAGTTCGGCTTACGTTTCGCCTTTTTTCGAAGTTCCTCCCTATCTGAATCCAGATGCTGAAAGTGTGTTGGAAGAGCTTACGGGAGCGGGAAAGCGGATTGGGCTGATATGTAACACGGGTTTGACTCCCAGTTTTGCGTTGAGAGAATTCTTGGAATCAGAAGGGATACTGGAGTATTTTGATTTGCTGGTTTTTTCTGATGAGATTGGTTCTCGGAAGCCTGATCGCAGGATTTTTCATTTTCTTGCTCGGAAGTTGAAGGTTGATCCACGCAGTATTGCGCATGTGGGCGATAACTTGAGGATCGACGTGTAGGGAGCCAAAAATGCAGGGTTCAAGGCAATATACTTTGCAAGCGAGGAGGGACGAGACAAGATAGCAGAAGCAGACCCAACATCACTCGTAACCAGATCAAGAAACCTTGGCACACTAACGAAGGAGCAAATCGCGCCAGATAAAACGATAACTTCGTTCAAGATGGTCACAGAAGCCGTTAAGCAACTGGGAAAAAAGACCTGCATAGAGGGTACTTAGGCTCGCCTTCAAAGCATCAGATGCGAATTCAGCAAACCTTCCCTCACCAAAACCCTGAAAGCAGTGCAAATCGCAGAAATGTACCGCGGGGCTTGCAAAAACAGTTGTTTGGCTTTCGCCAAACTCCCACCGATGCGAGCAAGGCCGTTGACCAAAAACCATGTGAATCAGTTCAACAATGGCAGAAAAGATTTTTCAACAATTTCCGCGATTAGTTTGCTATCCATTGTAAAATGGAAGAACCGGCAAAATTCACTGAACATGCTCTGAATCGTTGCAGCCAAGTTCGAAAAATCATCATAGCGTAGCGTTCTGGAGATGCTTACGTATTCGTCGTTACAATCGTAGTTATCCCAAATAGGCCTGTCATTTGGAAAACCGAGCCTAAGTTTAAGCTTCATAGGATTAGCTACGGTTAATCCCACTGAGACATCCCCGTAGAAGCCAAGATAAGCACATATCTTTCGTGCAGCTCTCAAGACTTTGGCTAAGAAAAGAAATGATTGAAAGACCATAAGCTTATCTTCATATATGGGAGCGCGCCTTTGAAAGATTACACGCGCGTATCCGTCTACTCTGCAAAAGCGTGTTGTTTTCCCTTGAGCGTTTCTACTCTCAAGGATTACATGATTTGGGTGTGGTATCAATTCCTGCAACCCCATTACCTCATTAACCATATCAAACAGCACAGTATCGTTCTCTTTGCTGAACGGCACAGTATTTTCTTTTGCGAATTGTAGCATGATAACAGCCGTCTCGAAAACTGAATCTTTAACCGTTATGAGTTTGGTACTCCAGAACGGTGAGAACGTCCCAGAATTAGATTGATCTCTGATTCTTTTCCGTCGCTCTAATAATTCCTCTATTGTCTGCAAATCTGCTATTTCATTCTTGTTGTTAACCCTGACCATTACTTCCTTGGTTTGCCACAAGTAATGGGGGGCAGCGTAGCTTGATTCTACGCGAACAAAAAGAATGGTTCGCTCACTTCCGTCATCTGACCTAAAAGGGCACAATTTTATGTCTGGTATGATTCTTGGCAAAATATGACTCAAGCAAATATTGACAACTCTTTCTTCTAATCCTTTTGTCATTTTAATTCCTTGAACATCAACAGGTACGTTTCTTACCTTATCCGCCTTCACTCCAATCAAAAGGATGCCCCCAGCAGTATTGGCAAAAGCACATATCGTTCTTGAGAGACCTTCATTCTGCGGAAAGTCTTCTTTATAATCGATTCTGAGCCCTTCAGGGATCTGCTGATCGCAGAAACTCTTGACTTCATTGTAACTTATTTTCGATTTTTCCATTGTGAAAAGTGATAGTTCCAACTTCGGTCGAGATAGTCTCATCCAAAGATATATATAAGTTGCAGTTGACCTGGCAAAGTTCCGTTTCTTGCGCGCGCGCTAACTATTTGTAAGGACTTCGGGAGAAATCCCGTATTTTTTCGGATTCTGATATACAGAATCAATAGGATAATAACAACGCGCATTGCTGAGGGGGAGATTTTGTCGGTATGAGTTCCTTAGTCTGGCCAAAGAAGCCACAAAACTCTTGTGCGGGTGATTAGCGCGCGCGCAAGTAAAGGCTCTCATTGCGTTGGCTATCGCAAAAAAAATCAGATCGATTTTTGGGGAAATTGAGGGTGAGGGTGGGGGCGTTGGATTCTCTGAGCTGTAACTCCATCAAATTCTACAGCTTTCATCTCGCCTGTCTTTACGTTTGTGTACAGAACTCTAAACCTTGGAGTGTAGATTATGGCCCGCTCGTTGACTTCAAAGAGTTCAGTGACAACTCTGTTTATGTCTTTTGGGCGTTTGAATATTTTGGACTGGATGATGTCTAAATCTGCGTCCTGAGCGATTTCCTTTACTCCAAATGCCGCCAATATTTCCTTAGGGTTTCTCTCCGGAGTAGCGGGCGTGAGTTCTCTAGGCGCGACTTCTTGTCCAAACTTGTCTAGAATAAGAGAGGCCTTAACCTCAGTCGTCAGCCGCTCCTCTCCCTGAAGTTTAAGCACATTATTGTCTTTCGCAGAGGAATCCGTCGGCTGGTTGGGCCTATATTTTTGATTCGAAAGAATGATTTCCTGCACTCTGTTGTCAACTTTGACCGTGTAGGCGCACTTGCGATAGTAATCAATAAAATACCTGCCACTGACCATTATATAAGGTTCGTAGTACTTGTCGATGGAAACGAGTTGAATCTCTTCTGGTTTAGGCTTTATGAATCCAAATCTGGTAAATAGTTGCGCTTTGATTTTCTCCCCAATTGTCTCTATCACATTGGGTTCAATGCGAGTTTCGTAAACAATGGTGTTTCTTTCAGCTATTTTTTCACTGGATGGTGTGGTTCCAGTTGATATGACTATCTTCTCTTCAGATACTGATTCGGTCAACCCCAGGGCCTCTCAATCACCTCTGAGTCTTGCGGGTAATATGGATTGTGAACTAAGAAAATGAATCATTGGTTAACTTTTTTGGTTTAGACCTCTATGTCCCCATACCCAAATGGGTTCAAGTTCAATACATTAACAACACTACCCGCAAGTCATTAGCACGCCTAAAACAAGCCTACTTGGTGTTTTTACGTATCTGACGAATTACAGAGACAGGACAAGATAAGCGCTATATAGAATCGTTCTATCTGCTCGCAATTCAATAGCAATTTGTAGAGCTTTAATAGAGAAAAAACGGTTAATTTGCGAGTATTTTGAAGGTTTAAGATGGTAGCCCGGGATAGCTTCAAACTCTCGGTTCAAACATTTTCTCCATACTACCGATATGCGAGTAAGAACTAGCTTAATAGCGATTGAAACGGCTACATTTTACTATCATTTTCGCTATTCACCCGAGAGCTCGCCGTTTTTCGACCGTCATGTTATGGCGCGCATCACTCGACTAATGCCAAAAGCTTTCCAATTTCTCAGGTACGCGGTTGCCTGTGGCCCGTGCGCTAAGGGAATAAATACGAAGAACACGTACCAATTGTTGTTAAGGGGTCTCTTATGGCAGTTGATTACTGGTGTGTGGCGGTCTTCAGATGCAAGCCTGCTGATGTTCGACGGGTACTTGTTAGTTTTTATGGGTTTGTGAAGGACCTTGAAGGTGTTAGGAGTCTGCATTTCATAACAAGAGACCGTCAGGAAGACGATGTTGTCTTCAGCTTTCGCGTATTAGTCGATTCGAAAGACAAGCAGATCGTTAAGAGTAAGATCAACTACAAGCTTGGAACGCTGATGGTTAGTGGCCGGTTTGCAGTCGATCCAGATACTAAAGATCCTCTTGAGAAATACGTTGCATGGTCTCCTGATGAAAGAATTGCGAAGTACGGACCAAAGAAATTCATGGATTTCTGTGATCTCCTCAGCAAACTGAGCAGACTGGTCTTGCAGATGGCTCGGAAAAAATGCTTTGAATCCAATGACAGAGTTGAGATAGCCCATACTATGTCTTCGATGCTCGGCTGCACGGAATATGGCATTCTGAGCACAGAACACTGGGAAGTAGGATATTATGATCGAATCGATGACCGGTACTGCCCGTACCTGAAGCGTGACTTCCGAAGTAAACGATCTAAGAAATAGGATTGACATTATGTTGTGAAAGGAATTGCAGAAAAACGAATGGAGTGAATGCGATCTTCAAAAGAGGTGAAGGATTCTACGTTTGGAAGTCACTTAGACTTCTTAGCTGAACCCTTCTTTTTCTTTGCTTTCGTCTCAGGTATGGTCTTCACCTCCTGATCAGAGCATCACGATCGATGACCGAATGCAGCTATGGAGTGAAGCGTACTCCATATTTCTCTTCAATTCGGAATATCGACACTATTGCTACTCTAGTCGGGCTTGATCACTATGATTATTCTGGAGACTGCCAATTCACACAATTTCCTGATTCCTCTTTTCCCCCGTTCATAGCTTACTTTAATCAGCTTGGCTTCTTCCAGCATACGTACCTGCTCGCTCATGTAGGCCTCACTCAAGTCCAATTTTCTAGCGATCGTTGAAACATCAAGACGCTTCAGAGAAACCAATTGCAGTATTCTGAGACTAGTCGAGGTTAGGGCGTCTGCGATCTTCAAGGCTGCTTCGCCGGTTACAACAATCTCTTCTAAAGTCAAACAAGAACCTCTCTTCCAGATAAGGAATGGACAACCCTCTTATAATATTTGTGAAAACGCGATTGGTATAGATGAACTAGATTATTATAGCTTCTGTCTATAGTTATAGCCAAATGGTATGTTTTCATCCAATGCTGGAGGATCGATCATGTTCAAATGGCTTACCGTCTTAGAAGACTTGTGATAGAAAGAGTTGCAGGAGATGTTGCACACACATAGTGCTGCACATGCGACTATTTCTTGTTCTTGCTGTACCTCTTTGGGAGTTCGGTTTTCTTCTTTTGCTTTTTCTTCATTTCTCCACTCTTCTTGGTTCTTTGAGCGCGCGTGTTTAGGTCAGTTGCTAATAACATCGTAGAAAGACTATTTAAATAGCTCTATGGCTGATGACTCTCTGCATATTTATTCTTGTCAACCCATTACACGCTCTGGTTCGAAATCCCTAACGATTTGGCATTAGCGATTTGCTATTGTTATAGGCAATTAGCAAACCTTTTAAGTGCTCTTGCAAAGTATACAGTGAGGAAATTTGCCGTTCAAGAAGAAGGCTAAGAAGAAGAAGCGCAGGCAACGTGCCCGCAGGAAAGAGAGACGAAAAGCTATGCAAGGATCAAAGAACGAATCTCTTTTTGTGGCAACGGCAAAATAAAACTCTTAGCGCGCATGCCTGTTCCTAAATTCTCTTGCGAAGTGTTTCATGCTTCCGAATCTGCCTGAATTACGGCGGTGACGGTGACATAAACCTCAAAAAGCGCTGTGAGACAAGAAGAAGTAGTAGAGCCCTCTACTTCTTCTTCTAACAACTGACGGCGACATAAGCCTCAAGAAGTGCTGTGAGACGTGCGATTCGGCCTCATTACACTTCGAGAAAGGGAATTTAGGAACACACATGCGCGCTATTCATTATTGATAGAGTCGAAAAAAAGGAGGCTTTAGCGTGAGGGGCGATTTGAAGTCCATAGCAATCTTGGCCAGAATCCTTGCGGCCCCGTTCCTGTTCTGGTTTGCCTTCATAGACTTCATAAGGATGATAGTAGGCGAAGCGCGCGGTGTCTAGAACAATGAGAATAGCGTAAGGTACGCCAATGCATAGAGCATAATGAAAAACAACCCTGACTTTCTGTCGTGTCTCTGCCGCAGAGCAAGTATCATCACAACCACTATCGAACACATTAGGGCGTACAGGCCAGTTTTTTCGGCGAGCGACGCGGTTACGTTGCCTGGGAAGAACAGGGTTCCAATCCCGATTGAGAAGCCGGCATCAATTATGCTACTTCCTATAGCGTCACCTATTGCGATTTCGTACTGTTTCTTTCTCACGGCTGTCAGGTCTACCACGATCTCCGGCAAGGATGTTCCGAAGGCGACAATGAAGAAGCTGACCAAATATTCAGGTATTGAAAGAGTGGCTGAGAGCGCTATCACGGATTGCACCGTAATGTATGCTCCTCCAGCCACTCCGATGAAACCGAGAACGGAGAGGAAAAGATGGTGAGACCATCTTCGGTTGGTCTTGTTTAGTGAAGGAGGACTCTTCATCATGCTTCGTGTTATCAGCATGAGCAGGGGCCAGCTGGCCACAAGGAAAAAGGCGTTCATCCTTGAAATGTAGCCCTTCTCGACCATTGAAACCGAAGCTATGAATGCTAGAATTTCACATGCGCCCATAACTACGATTTCCTCTCTTTTGACTTTGAAAGCTCCCCCAATAAAGGGAAGCAGGCCTAGAACCAGAGTTATTTGCATAAGTACGGAGCCAAAAGAATCGCCCACATTTATGTCAACATGGCCCATCGCTGACGATATGATCGAGTTCACGATTTCCGGGAAGTCAGTGCCCAGCGACACCACTACAAGACCTATCATTAGAGGAGATAGTTTCAATGCGGTCGCAACGCCTATGGAATGCGCGACTGCTTTCTCCGCCGAAATCGCCAAAAGAGCCAGCCCAATGATCAAGAAACTGATGCCCACCGTGGCTTCGAACGCAATAATCAAGCCAACCACAAGCGTCGGAACGGCAGCGATAATAGCGAATATCAGCCTTTTGTCTTTCAACATTCTCTCGGCTTTTGTACGGAAGGTTGATTCACTCCCCAAAGCATTCTCCTCCTCTCATTGCATGTCACAAAAAAGGAAAGTTGGGAATTTCCTAGTGAAGAACCGTGCTCCTATTGTGTCAGATCGACGATTTCTGCTATCGGAGCGTTCGTTTTTACCGATTCAATGCCATTCTTACAGCCGTCTTTCGACTCATAAGCTTCACCAGACGCTATGATCTCGCCGTTCGCTGCCTTCAGTCTGAATCGGAATTTCTCTGCTGTATCCTTGTAGATCTCGAACTTTGGTGTCGCGGACATTTAGGTTCACCATTCGGTTATAAGTATAGCATTTGACCTTTATAAATATGCTCTCGCCGCCTTCCTCTAGGAAGCAGAACAACATTCGTGTGTAGATTTGCCTTTGTCTTGTATGGTATATCAATAACAGCAGAAAGCCAGCTACTCGTAAGAACTTCGGAAGATATCTCCATTGTAGGAAGCATTCAAATAAAAATCGACCTATGCTGAACCTATTTATAGGGGGTACAAATTCGCTGTCAGCGCAACAGGGCAAGCCTTTGTCTCAACTAGCTTCACGTAGCAGCCACAAACAATGTATCAACACTTCATATCAACAAAACGTGTAAACAAAACCAAAGGGGGCCAAAAAACCCCAAGCACACCCGTACCAAGCCTCTTCCTCACGCTTTGTGGGACAAAACTTTTCCAACCACAGACAAGACTACAACCTAACTAGCTTATCTTAGCCCTTATTCTTGGCAGAATCTCCCTCTGCATCTGCACTATGCCGAATGTTGTTATCTTGTATTTCTCGTCAGCCGTCTTCACAGCCAACTCACCCTTAACAAGCTCACCCAACCGCGTACTCACAATCTTCGCATCCTTCCCAAGCCTAACCTGCAACTCATCCCGCGAAACCACATCAGTCTCCAACTTACCCAACTGACAACCAACATAACCAGCCAAAAGCAACAAACCCAAAACCTCATTATCCGTCAACTTACCCCTCGGCACAAGCAAATTAACCCCTTCAGCCGAAAAAGCAACAATCCCCTCACAATCCCTCAAAAGCCTCTGCAAATCAACCTTCAACACCAACTTATCCGCAATCTCAAAAGTCGGAAGAAACTCGTTGAAAAACTTGCTCATACTCAGCCAAACATCCTCAGCACTGCCACTAAAAGTCTGCTCCACACCACCATACTTAACATGAACCGTAACCCGCCCAACCTCACCCATCACATCACCATATTTGAAGCCAAATAGACGGGCCTAAACACGTTCCACACACATACGCTCAAGCCATCTTACCTCTAAGTCTAGCGATAACTTCGTCCTCAACCCATCTTTCGCCCTGCATAGTCAACTTAAACTCAGGCCTATTCGGATCAGGCTTGAACACTTGCCCTCTCTTCGTCATCTCATTCAAACGCGCTGGAACCATAGACTTCATTCCACTTGACTCCAAAAGCCTCTGAATCTGAGCAGCAGTATTCTTCTTCTCGTCAGAAGCATACAAAGTCAAACCAATAGCCTCATAATGCGTAAGATTCTCCCGAGCTACTAAAACAGGACCTTCAGTAGTGGATTCAACAATCCCCTTCAGTTGCGCTCCAGAAGGAACCACGCGGCTTGAGACAAAGCTTGCGACCTTCTCAGCAAAATCCTGCGGAAAAGTCTCAAGCATGCTGAGAATTTCCTGCGGACTCTCACCCTCAATCACGATTTCGCCAAAAGAGGTCTTTATTCGAGTTTCAACCTTTTTCATTCAGCCTCTCCCCGCTTGCTCAACGCTTCATCTTCAACGAGAATGTAGACAAAACCTGCATCAGTACTCCATCGTCTGATCTTCCCCTTCTTCACCAGTCCCACAAGAACCCCAGCTAGGACCCGCCCTGGATAGTTCAGCCCATTAGCCTGCAAAGCTTCCTTCAACTCCTCAATCCTACGGGGACGCCACTTCCCCCAATCCGTCTCAAGAACCCTTATGACCGCTTCATCACAATTCTCAGTTCGCACGATTTTCGGGTACTTCTGCGATTGCACCTCCGCCTTACAAGGCTCAGTTTTGACAGTAAGCGTCGCAACCGTCTTGGGCTTAACCGTCTCAAAAGCCTTGTGAACATTGGCAATCAGGTTTGGCAACTCCGCGATTGTCTTCAAGACTTCCTCACGAGTTCCACCAATCTCCACCTCATACTCGCCCATCCTCACCCTGAAGACAAAACCCTTGTCCAATCATCCACCATCCAATTCCATGATATCCGACACGATATAAGAGTGAGGCTACTCCTTTTAGAATTTACGTTCACAAAGCTTGTGATATTCCGCTTTTCGATATATGTTTGGAGTTGAAAGAACTGATTTATCAAGATTCACGATATATAATTGCAGTGGCACAGGAGTCAAGAGCATGAAAAAGAGGAAAAAGGTTGATTTGCTCACCGTCCAAGTCGCCGAAAGGATCAAGCTTGCGTGGGAGATGAGAAGACAAGTCCAACAAGAAATCCTGCAAAAGAAGCTAGTGGAATGCTTCTTAAAGCCACACAAAGGACGTGCACGCATTCAACGATATCCTGAAGCCATGCAACCAATGATCGAAGATTTCATGCGAAAAGCCGAGGAACAAAAAAGGCTCTACTGCTTCTAGCAACACTTGCCTTTGGATTTCCACTTTTCTCATTATCCCATCAGCAGACCGCCTAAAATAGCTGCGAGGATTGTACGCGGGATATCTCCACTTAGAGTCAAGAGCGAATCTCAAGGACCTCGCATGGGTACGTAGGCTCCATCTGCCCTTCTGAGAGTTTCGACATCATTGCAGTGCATAAAAGCAATGGTGAGCAGCAAAGACTATATCCTACAGAGAATGCGGGATTCTTATGGGATCTGAATTATTGCAGAAACTTGCAGCCAAATCGATGACAATAGAAGAGCTTCTTCAGAAGGTTAAACAAGACTTTGACATACTTCCTGAGGTGCTCAACGGAATCACTTCATCAAAAGCGGCGATCAGATACGGTTGTGCCAAGGTATTAATGGATTTGAGCGAAGAGCATCCAGAGGAATTATATCCGTACATGGATTCTTTCATAGATCTTTTGTACAGCAAGTACAGAATCCTGACTTGGAATGCCATGGCCATAATCGCAAACCTGGCCAAGGTTGACAAGGACAAGAAGTTTGATGCCATATTCGACAAATACTACAGCTTTCTGAATGATGAATATATGGTTACAGTGGCCAACGTTGTTGGTCATTCTGGCAAAATCGCATTGGCAAAACCGCACCTCATCCAGAAGATAACAAGCGAACTTCTAAAAGTCGAAAACATCCCAACAACTCCGCACCTGACAGAAGAGTGCAAGAGAGTTATAGCTGAAAAAGCGATCGAATCCATTGACCTGTTCTTTGACAGAATCGACGCTAAAGACAAAGTGATTTCTTTCGTGAAGAGACATCTTGACAGCCCAAGAAGAACCTTGAAAACGAAAGCAGGAAACTTTCTTACGAGATGGAATAAGTAGCACACGTGTCTCTAGAGACGAGAAACTGCGCCTCATACAAATGCGATAACCTAATGGAATGGAGATTCGCAGGGGAAATCGCTACCACCTTCACTCCTTACGCATCTCGACATATTCCGAAACGGGAATATTGTATTAAATATTAAGATATGCTATTATCCTTTGCGGCAACCTTCTAACCATCAAGAGGAATGCAATTGGCGAGAAAAGGACTCTCAGTATGGCTCTTCAGCTCCTTAACCTGCATAGCCTTGATACATGTGATTGATGCACTTTCTGCCTTGGTCTTGGGCAACTCGATCAGGCTTCTTCAGTTATATCCTCTCATAAGCGAAAAGTTGCAGGCCATAGCGCCGATAACCTACTTCTGGATAAGCGTAGCAGCATGTATCATTTTCTGGGGAATAACATGTGCAATAGCGTTCGAAAACCCTGTTGAGATTTTCCTGAATCAAGTCCTTTCAGACGCAAAACGACAAGGCGATGTTGAAAATCAACTGGTCGAAGACAAGGGGGAGATTTTGGATGCAATGTGCGAGACTCTCGAAACAAGCAACGAGACATTGGCAGATGTCAACGACGTGGTTCACAACGTAAGAACAGAGGTCAGAGAGATTCAACCCTTGAAGGAAAGCGTGGAAAAGATAAGAACGGAACTAGCGAGTTTAAAGAAGGAAATCAAAAAAATCGACGAAAAAGCCACGTTTGCGAAGCTCTGCCCTGCTTGCGGCAAACCACTGCTGCCTGAATTCAATATATGCCCCTACTGCGGTGAAAACCTGAAACTACATCAGCCTCCTATCATCAAGTTGAAGGACTACAAGTAGGACTAAGAAGCCGTCAGGATTTCTTCAGTTTTTCTTTCAGCACCTTACTTACTTGAGCAACGTCAACCTTGCCACGTAGGCTTTTCATGATAACTCCCATAAGGACACCGAAGCTGCCTTCGCCACGCTCCTGAATCACCTCCTTATTCTCCGCCAAAACCTTTTCAACAAAAGCCCCAAGCTCATCTTCAGAGACTGCCTTCAGACCCAAGATACTGATCGCATCTTGAACGCTCTTGCCCTCATTCTTTGATAGCCAAACAGCCACATCTGACATGGACTCTTTCATCAGGTCTCCCGAGCCTATGTTCTTGAAGATTTCTCGCACGTGATTCACTGAAACCTTGTCCACTTGGACTCCGTCACGTTTCAGAGCTTTCAAAGCTTCAGTCAAAAACACTGCAACAGTAGTTGGTGAAACGCCACTTTCCCTGATGATCGTTTCAAACAGTTCGCTTTGCTGAGAATCGAGAATTTGCTTAGCCAACTTCTGATTTAGCTTGTATTCCTTGACGATTCGTTCCAACTTCTGCTCAGGCAACTCTGGCAAACGTGAACTGATCGTTCTTAGGTGATCGTCAGTTATCTGTATTTGCGGAATATCAGTTTCTGGGTACATTCTGGCAGCCCCTGGCCTAGGCCTCATGTACCGCGTCGTTCCATCAGGATTTGCGGCTCGAGTTTCTTCAGGCACTCCTTTGATGGCTTCGCGAGCCCTTTCCAACACAGCTTTCAACGCGTCTTTGACATTTTCCGGACTATCGGCAACGAAAACAACAACATCCTGTTCTCCTGCCTTGACAAGTTCTCTTAGTCCTTCGATCTCTTCCGCGGTGATCCCATAAGCTGGCATTTCATCGGTGTGGAAAATGCCGCCAACCCTACCCCAAAAACGTGCCCTATCAGCCATTTCTGTTCCAAGACGGAAGTTGGGTAGCAACTCCCGCTTCAGAAAATCCTTGAATCTCGGAAGTTTTACAGCCAGAACTTGCAGTTTTCCATCCAAGGCTTTTCGGATCACCTTAGACTTTGTCTGCTTGAAAACATCGGTAACGTCGAAAAACTCTTCTATTATTTCCGCTTTCTTGACGCCATCTTTCCTCAATTCATCGCCTATCTTGATCAAGTTTAGCTGCCTTTGAATCTCGAACTCAACGGCCAAAGCGACAAGTTCGATCTCTTGCACTCCTTTGATCTCGATCAATGCGCCGTTTGGGATTGATATATTGAGGTCTTGGCGAATCGTGCCCAAGCCCCGCTTGACTTTCCCAGTGGCTCTCAAAATGCTTCCAATAGCAAGTGCAACTTCTCCAGCTTCTTTAGGCGACTTTATGACTGGACCAGTTGCGATCTCTATCAACGGTATGCCTAAACGGTCTATGCGGTAACGTATTATGTTGCCATCTTCATCACCCATCTTTCTTGCCGCATCTTCTTCCAGACTCAAGTGCTGAATAGGAATCTTTTTGCCTCCAACTTGAATCTCTCCATCAAGAGCTATCACGCACGTTCTTTGGAAGCCACTGGTGTTTGACCCGTCAATGACCGTCTTGCGCATAACATGAATCTCGTCGACAGGCTTGGCACCCATCATCAAAGCTACCGTCAAGACAATGTCAACAGCTTCCACGTTCAACGAGTGTGGTGGTTCTTCATCCATCTCGACAAGGCATGAAGTTCCAAGGCTTGCCTCGTAACGGATCTTCACTCCCTTTTGAAATTCAAAGTAGGCTGCAGGGTCTATTTGACCCAACTCGCTTTGTGTTGGCCTGAGTTGACGCAGAAAGGTGATTTCCGGCTCTTCCTTAAAAAGCTCAGGCTTACAACCGCAGAACAATTTTGCAGAAGTATCTAACTGCTGATGGATTTCCAAGCCAACTTTCAATCCGACCTTATCATAATCGACTTCCAACCTTAAATCCTCCTCACCCGGCACCCGTCTTCTCGAAAAGAGTCCGCGAGGAAAATTCGCCTACAATGTTTGTCTTGAGAAGCTTCTTTGCTTCCTCAAGATCTTGTGTCTGTCCGAAAATCCACATAAGCTTGACAAGAGCCGTTTCCGCAAGCATATCTTCCAGAGGAATCATGCCCAGCGCTTGTAGATCGCGGCCTGAATCATACACATTCATGTTGACGCGTCCCCAGACACATTGAGAAGCCATGGCAACCAAAACATTATGCTTGACCGCATTTCGCATTGCATCGAAACAGTACTTACTTACATGGCCCAAGCCCGTTCCCTCGAGGACTATGGCTTTAAACCCATTATTGGCATACCAGTCAACCACTGCCGGATTCATTCCGGGGTAAAATTTCACCAAGGCAACTTCTTCACAGAAAGCAACCTTCAGCACAAGATCGCTTTTTGGGTCGCGCTTCCTATAATCCTCTGTTAACATAGCTACTTTTTGATCCTGTACTTCAGCCAAGGGCTGAGCATTTACCGATTTGAAAGTGTCTCTTCGGCTTGTGTGGCATTTTCTCACCTTTGTTCCTCTGTGGAGTGTAATGGCTGTGTCTGAAGGTGACTCGTGAAACGCGACAGCCACTTCAGCGAATGGCGCCTTTGCTGCTGCAGTGACTGCGCCTATCAGGTTTGTTGCTGCATCTGAGCTTGGACGATCTGCTGAACGCTGGGAACCCACAAGTATGATTGGAACTGGCAGTTTCTGCAATGCAAAGCTCAAGGCCGCAGCTGTATAGCCCAAAGTGTCTGTTCCATGCGAGATGACGACGCCATCAACGCCTTCAGCTATTTGGTGAGCAGCTGCTCTTGCGATTTCTGTCCAATGTTTAGGCGTTATGTTCTCGCTGAAAAGGCTGAACAGTATCTGAGCCTCTATACGCGCTATGTTAGCCAGTTCTGGCACAACGCTGTACAAGTCGCTTGCAGATAACGCGGGCCGCACGGCTCCGGTTCTGTAGTCCACTCGGCTTGCGATTGTTCCGCCAGTACTTATTATGGCTACTTTGGGTAGCTTCTGATCTTGTCGCGGCAAGGACGGGGCTACAAAAGCCGGTTTAGCTCCTGCTCCGATTCCCTCGATTTTTGCTTTTGGTGTCAAGCGTATGCCAACATTGTAGCCGCTCTTCAGCTTTATCACGATGTGCTTGTCATCCGCATAGATCGAGCGGGGAATCAGAATTCCCTCATAGATCTCTCCATCTCTAGTCACGCGTATCTTGTCACCTATTTCAGCTTCAACCTTTTTGATGGCTTCTAGCGTCTCGCCCTTGTACCCTAAACCCTCTTCCTTTTTGCTCATTTCCTAGTCTCCCAATATTTTTGACATGTACACTCCGTCATACTTGTAATCGAATCGTTTATAGTACTGCTTTGTGCCGAGAGCACTTATAACCAGAATCTGTCTTAAATCATACTCTTCGAGCGTTGTGCGTTCGGCTTCAGCCAAGAGAACGCTCCCGTACCCCTTGTGTTGCCATGCTTGAGATAAATGCTTGCCGACAGGAACAAGCGGACCGTAAACGTGAAGCTCTCGTACTATGGAGCAATGCTTGGCTCTTACTTCCTGTCTGTGAGCCTTTTCAGAAGGAATGCGTAACCGTATGTGCCCTATCAGCACGTCGTTTTCAGGAACCTCCGCCGAAATAAAGAGCTCTTCTCCCTCAGAGGCTGCATAACGAGTCGCCAAAATCTTGATCGTGCCCAAGTTCGGTTCTACTTTATCAATCGTCATCCTGTGACCTACTTCTCGACAGCGTATGCATCGACATCTTAAGTTCAGTTCCTTCAATCTCTCATGAACCAGCTGTCGTAGGTTGCTTCTTTTCACGCCAGCAACTATCAAGGGTGAGGGGATATCGCGCTGAACGCGCATTATACGTACCCATGGTGGAACGATCTTCTTGATTTCCACGATGAGATTTGCTGCTTGCTGGGTAGTAATTGGCTTGTATGTCCCCTCACGATACCATTCATAAGTTTTCGTTCCTTTCAAGACAAGGCATGGGTAAATCTTGATCATGTCAGGCTTGAAATCTGGATCTGCAAAGATCGTCTTGAAGCTCTCAAGATCATTTTTTATGTTTGAACCAGGCAATCCAGGCATCAGGTGGTATACTATCTTCAGGCCAGCGTCTTTCATTATGCGAGTGGCTTCGATAACGTCCTGAACCGTGTGCGTTCTGCCAACTAAGCTGTAAATCTTGTCTGATGGGTTTTGGACACCCATCTCGACGCGTGTCACTCCCATGCTCAGCATTTGGTCAACGTGAGTTTCCTTGGCCCAATCGGGACGTGTTTCAACGGTTATGCCAACATTGCGGACTCGGCTCGTTTCGGCATTCTTTTTTGCCTCTTCAAGACCTGTCGATTCTTTACCCGTTATCGCATCCAAGCAGCGATGGATGAACCAAGCTTGATACTCGGTCGGTGTTGCTGGAAAAGTGCCGCCCATAACGATTAGCTCTATTTTATCGACCTTGTGCCCAATAGCCTGAAGCTGGTCAATTCGGCCCTTAACCTGCAAGTAAGGGTCAAACTTGTTCTGTAGTCCGCGCATTGCAGCTGGTTCAAAGCCAGTGTAGCTTTGAGGAACTCCTAACGACGGTCCGCCTGGACAGTAAGCGCAAGGCATGGGTTGTGGGCATGGATAAGGCTTCGTCATCACGGCTATGACTGTGACTCCAGAAATCGTCCGAGTGGCCTTTCTCCGAAGCAACGGAACAAGCCTAGCTCTTTCTTTCGGTTTGAGCATGCTTATTATTTCAGAGTTTGAAGGCACCTTGCCGAGCTGATACTTTTCAGCTATACGCATTTTCAAACGGTTAGCATCGTCCCCTGCGGGTTTGGACACGCGAAGCAGGGATTCAATGATCTCTCTTAAGGCTTCTTCTTTGCTCAAACTGCATGCGACCACGATAAACTTAGCTGCACGTATTGAAATAGACTGCGCTTGTTTTTCATAAGGTATTTATCTCTAAACGGTTCTATGCTAGCGAATCTTGGCTTTGGTGAAAAGGCTTTGCAGGTCACTTCAAGGTTTCGGCAGTACATTCAGCACATTGGCATACTGAGCCGCAATGCGAAACTCTACGTAGTGGCAACTAGCCTGCAAGGTTTTGCTTCCGGGATTTGGGGCGTCATATTCTTCCTTTATCTCAAGCTTGATGAGGTGGGGTTTCAAGCCAACTTCATAAGCAACCTGTTCACGGCTGGAACGTTAGCTACCGGTCTTGTGGCTTTGCCTGCTGGCTTGGTAATTGAACGTCTGGGAACAAAGAGAGCAATAATCATTGGCTTGATGGCGAACTTGGTGAACATCGTCCAAATAATTGTCTTGCAGCCATCGCTTCTTCTGTTTGCAAGCCTCGTTTCAGGCTTGATCGGAACAGTAAGCTGGGTTGCCTCGGCACCTTTCATGATGGAGAACAGCACCGCAGAGGAGCGCACATATCTCTTCAGCGTTAGCTGGGCCATTATGATTGTTATGAGTGTGGTGGGCAGCTACGTAGGTGGAGTCATGCCGAACCTTTTCAATGCTCACTTGGGTTTGGCTACTGGTGAACATGCTTCAGCTGTTGGGTATCGCATTGCTTTGCTAATCTCAACTGCGCTGGCCCTTTCAGCCACAATCCCAATACTTCTGATAAGGGAAAAGGTGGGTCAGAAGAGGCAAAGGATGGGTGAACTGTTGGCATTGAGGAATATCAAAAGTCCTGGGACAATTATCAAGCTTATGATACCTGTGGGGATTATAGGTTTCGGGGCAGGGTTTATAGTGCCTCTTTTCAACTTGTTTTTCAGTCTGAAGTTCAAGGCTGCAATTGAGGAGATAGGCATCTTGAACGCCTTGGGCAATGCCACATTGGTTGTCGGAACTCTTCTAGCGCCTGAGTTATCTAGAAGGTTAAGTAAAGTGAAAGCAATTGCTCTCTGTGAGTTTTTTTCAATGCCGTTTATCATGCTTGTGACGGTTTCTCCAAACTTGGCTTTTGCTGGGTCTGCTTATGTTATGAGGAATGCCTTGATGAACATGGCTGGGCCGATAAGCGGGGCTTTCCAGATGGAGATGGTGACCGAAAAGGAGAGAGCCACAACTAACGGTCTGCTTGTGATGGCAGATAACATTCCAAGAGCCATAACTGCCTCGATTTCTGGCGCGATGATGACATTAAGCGACTTTTACACGCCTTTTCTAGCCACCACGATTACCTATCTCGCAGCTAGCTCTCTCTTCTTCTTGTTCTTCAGAAAAGCAGAGAGACTCAAACGACTATCCAGCAGTCCGTAAAGGCTTCTTAGAGTAGACCACCTTTCCGTCAACGATAGTCATGTCAACGGCGATTTCCCTGATCCTGTCTGGCGGAACAGTCAGCAAATCATCTGACAAGATTGTCAAATCGGCCAGTTTACCGACCTCAATCGTTCCTCTTTTGTCCTCGTCAAAAGATGCATAAGCGGCGTTTGTTGTATAGGTTCTCAAGGCTTCTTCGACGGTTAGACTCTCTTCCGGAAAGCTTCTCCTGACAACCGCCGCCCAAATCCCCAAAATAGGGCTTATGGACTCGACAGGGCAATCTGAGCCAGAGGCAACAGTCAGACCTTCATGCATAAGCGTCCTGAAAGGATAGACCCATCGCGCTCGGATTTTTCCGACTCGATCAACAACCCAGAAGTCAGACACGACAAAGTGAGGTTGAACAGAAGCGATCAAGTCTAGACGCTTCATCTGCCTAATAAGCCTCGGATTGAGAACCGAGCAATGCTCTATTCGGTGCCTATGGTCTTCTCTAGGCAGTTCGCTTAGAGCTTTTTCATACGCCTTCAAAACAACACTAACAGCACGGTTGCCTATGGCGTGAACGGCCAACTGCAAACCAGCCCTATGAGCCTTCAAGATCAGTTTATTCAACTCTTTCTGTTTGTAAAGCATCATACCGCAGGTTTCAGGCTTGTCTGCGTAAGGCTCATTCAACGCGGCTGTTTGTCCGCCAAGAGAACCGTCAGCCAAAATCTTGACAAAGCCAATCTTAACCATGTCATTTCCAAAGCCCGTCAGCAATCCTAAACTGATCAGTTCTTCCAGAGACTCAACTGGAATCCCAAGATAGACTCTTAGCAGCAGTTTTCCGTCGGCATGGAGCTTCTGAATGATTCGCATTTCCTCGGCGGAGCTGATCATCCAGTGAACGCACGTAAGTCCAGCTTCGATAGCGCTTTGGCAGGCTAAAACGCATGCTTCTTCAAGCTCTTCTGAAGTGTACTTGGGAAGAACCTTCCAAACTAGGTCCATAGCATTTTCGCGCAATATTCCATTAGGCTCCCCAGTCTTCTCGTCTAAGTCGATTTTTCCGCCCTCGACTGTGGTCTTCTTCGTTATCTTGGCTAGCTCCAGAGCCTTGCTGTTGACTACACCTATGTGGCCGCAGACTCGCATTAAAAAGGCAGGTCTGTCCGACAGTACAGAGTCTAAATCCCAGCGGGTCGGATAACGGTTCTCGGAAAACCGCCCTTGATCCCACCGTCCTCCGAGAAACCACTTCTTGTAAGGATTCTGCTTGGCATATTCACGCAGTTGCTTTTGAATTTCCTTTATGGACTTAGCGTTTCTCAGTTCTAATGTCTGAAGAGAATGCCCGAATCCCGTCATGTGTACGTGGCAATCTGTGAGTCCGGGAACTATGGTTGTGTTTTTTGCGTTGATGAGCTTTGTTTTTTTGCTTACGTACTTGCGGATTTCTTTGTTAGTGCCTACGGCGATTATCTTTCCATCTTGGATGGCAACAGCTTCTGCTTCAGGCTGTTTCCTATTCAGGGTTATCACATGCGCATTCAGAATTACCAGCATCGCTTCTAGCATGCTTTCTTAGTTAGAAGCCTGTACAGAATAAAAACTTGAGGTCTATCTGACCCAGTTCTGCCCAGCTTTCCTCTGAAGCATGACTCGCTTCTCATAGTTTCGCTTGTTTCTGAACCTCGGAGTCGGGCTTCTCTTCTCTATAGGCTGGATTTTCGGGGTTTGGCCTCGGACTTTGCCTGCTTTTGAAAGTGAACCGTGAGTCGGCATTTGAACGCACCGTTTTATTGAGAAGCGTATAGTAACTCTTAAACATTTCCACATGCAATTCGATATGTGCGCGGGGGTCGCCGAGCCTGGTCAAAGGCGTAGGCTTCAGGAGCCTATCCCGCAGGGGTTCGTGGGTTCAAATCCCACCCCCCGCACCATCTTCGAACCATCAGATTCGCTCAATTTGCGCTCGTTTTTAGCGCAGAACAACAGAAAACCCTTTTCAAATTGTGGACGGCTTTGATTTTACTTGAGCGTTTAGAAACTATTGTTTACAGATTTCCAGAATATCACAGTTCAAAGGTTTAGAATTGATGTCACATAATACCATAAAAATTTTAAACAATCAGTAAGAAACAAGAAGGCAGGTGAGAAACCAATGGTGAATCTGCTTATTCCATATGTTCCGCTTGACCATCCTGATCCATTGTTGGACGAATTCACATATGGAGACGTAGATGCGAGAGCAAGAAAGCTCAAGAGAGACCTGAAGCAAGGGGACTATGTTTTTCTTCACACTACACTTAGAGGCGGAAGATACATCACTGCATACTATGTGACTGATGAAGTACTGGATACTTCAGTAGCGGCTTCTAACAGAAATATTGCGCTGAAGTATCGGAATCCGCACATCAAGGAATATCTCGCAGGTGAGCGCAGAAATGGTGACGACGTAGTCGTATTCGGTGACACTATACTTTCGTATAAACTAAAGCGTCCTTTGTCTTTCAACAAAACACTTGCAGAGAAGCTATCACTTGGCATCCAATTTAAGAAAGGTTTCACTGAGAATCAATGCATCAGTTCAGCAACACGTGCATGGCGAGAATTGACGGAAAAAGATGTAAAGATTTTGCTAACCGAAGTAGAGAAAAATGAAAGAGAAGGGTTTAATCAAGACACTATACTCTCAACCGACGAGGTTATGGAAATCCTTGAAGTGGACCTTGAAAGTTTTATTACGAGAAATTCACAACTGATTGGATTTGATTTAGCTTTGGCAGGAAGACAAATTGAAACTCCAGTTGGAAGGCTAGACTTATTATTTGAAGACAAAACTGGGGCATTAGTTGTAGTTGAATTGAAGCTTAACGAGATCGGAACCGGCGCTCTCAATCAAATAAGGGGCTACATGCGCTATTACAGAACTGAAACCAAAAAGAATGTGCGAGGGGTTCTCGTTTGTAAGGATGTTTTACCAGCGTTTACAAATACATTCAAGAATTTAACGGATGTCCAGATCCTCTGTTACGGATGGAGACTCGCAGTTTATCCCAAGTTCACCAATCCGAGAGACCTTTGAACTTGACAGTTTTAAACGACAGTATAAAGCTAACCCCCCGCACTCCAATTTCTGCCTCATTTGGAGCTTATTACAGCTAAAGAAGCTTGACATATGCTTAGACTTAAGAGACTCTTTTCTCTTGCAAAGCCTCCAAATTCTTTCAGCCAGCTCTGTCACGGTAGTCTCTGCGTTTATGCCTATATTAGAATCGTCATTCTCCGTTCTTTCGGCGATAAAAAGCATTCCGTCAACCACGTCGTCAACATATGTGTAGCATCTAGTCTGATTTCCTGATCCCAATATCTCAAGTCGATATTGTCCTCCCAAAACCTTTCCAATCAAGTCTGGAATTACGTGAGCGTAGCCCACATATTCTCCAGGCAGCTCTCCTTCCCCGTAGACATTAAAGGGTCTAGCTATCAGATACTTCACGCCAAACATCCCGCATTCTGCGGTCAGTACTCATCAAGGTATCATCAACATCAACGACTACACTGACCATCTTGCCAACCTCGTTTGGTCCTTCAGATCCACACCAATCAAAGTCTTTGTGCACGCATTGTGACAATCGGAAACCGGTGACTACCACATTAAAGCTCAGTGAGGCCTATCTGCGCAAAGAACGTTCGCTCGCACGTCCAGCCCACTGCCCGCCCCTCCATGGAAGCGGCGTAGGCATATGTCTGCATCAGAGTAATAGCATGTCCTTCGGACATGGCATCTCATTCCAGAAATCGCCACACTGCTGCTGCTAGAACCGCTCCGATTATTGGGGCTGCCCAGAAGAGCCAAAGCTGGTTCAGGGCCGTGCCGCCGACTATGATGGCTGGGCCTAGGCTTCTTGCTGGGTTGACTGATGTGCCAGTTATAGGTATTCCTACTAGGTGTATTAGAACGAGGCTTAGTCCGATGGCTATGCCTGCGAAGTCTTTTGGAGCCTTTTTGCTTGTTGCGCCGTGTATGACGAGCAGGAATATGAAGGTCAAGATGACTTCCGCGATGAATGCTGATGTCATGGAGAATCCTCCCAGAGAAGCGGTGTCATATCCGTTCTGACCCAAACCATTAGCTAGGCTAAAGCTCGGGTTTCCAAGCGCCACCCAGTAAAGGACCGTTGCTCCGATTATGGCTCCAATGCATTGCGCAATTATGTAGATTACAGTGTCTTCTGCTTTCATTTTGCCAGCTGCAAACATCGAAATAGATACGGCAGGGTTTATGTGGCAACCGGAAATGCTCCCTATTGCGTACGCCATTGCAAGTACCGAAAGGCCGAAAGCAAATGAAATCCCCACCAAGCCTATTTGGTCATGTTTACCTGCGATTACGGCGCTTCCGCAACCCATGAACACTAGAACGAATGTGCCGATCATTTCAGCAACGTATTTCTTCATATCACTGTTGGTGCTCATGCATTAGCCTCATATACCGTCTAACCGAGTATGGGTTTTTGTTCGCGGCTTAGCCCTTATATGCGTTTCGATGAAGCACACATAGTGGCTACAGAACCAAAAGAATCAAAGGGTGTTCTATCCAGAATGATAGGCTAAAGGCGAGAGAACACCAGAGAAAAAAGAGAAGAAATGAGCAAGCTTCTTTCCTCACCGTACGTTAGAGATCAATAGGTCTGCCTTTCCGTTGCCGCTCTTTGCACTGGTCAAATATATCAACTGCGCGACGTATGTGCGGAATAGTAATTGACCCCCCCACCACTAGCGCAACGTTCAAAGCCTCGAAAAGCTCTTTGTCGGAAATCCCCTCTTGAACGCAACGGACAACATGATAAGTTATGCAATCATTACACCGCAATACGGTGGAAGCGACCAAACCAAGCAATTCCTTGGTCCTGACATCCAAGGCGCCTTTCTCATACGCACGGGAATCCAGTGCAAAAAACCGCTTAATGCCAAGATTGCTAGCAGAAAGGATACGGGCATTCATGCGTTCACGATAACGCCTGAATTCCTCAAGATCGCCCAACATGATCCCACAACATCCTTAACAATCGTGACTGCATAAAATGCTTTTGCAGCTGAGCACACATACGCAGAGAACGATCACGAAAGATAGGAATAATGCATGATTTGCAGTGCCGAGCTCAGAATTCACCTTTAGGCTAACAGTTCAGACAAGCTATGCGTTCTTCGTTCAGCTGGCTTGGCTCTTGCGCACACCCTTTCCGACGCCTCTATACGTAAGCCCAGCCTTTCTTGCATCGTCTTCGTTGAAAGCATTTCTACCATCGACTAGAATAGGCGTAGCCAGCTTGTTCTTCATCTCTCTTAGATCAAGTCTGAGATACTCTTTGTGCTTTGTTGAAAGAACGACTGCGTCAGCATTCTTCAAGGTGTTGTCAAGGTCGCTTGTGAATGGAAGATCGAAGTCACGAACAATCGGGTCGTGGAGCACAGGTCTAGCTCCTCGTTTTTTTAACTCAGCGTATATGGTAGCTGAGGGAGTGTTTCTCGTATCGTCAGAGTTCTCAAGGAATGCCACGCCAAGGATAGCCACTTTCGCACCTCTCAGTTTCTTGACATGTTCTGCCAATGCGTCCTCAACCAAGTCTGCGACGTGTGCGGGCATCGAGTCGTTCAGCTTCCTACTATCAACTATGATTTTTGGAGAAAACTTGAACTTGCCGTACTTGTCCAAGCCGTACTTAAGCAGCCACGGGTCTTTTGGAAGACAGTGCCCGCCGACACCTGCCCCTGGGATGTGCATGTTTCTGACTGGGTTAGAAGCGGGGTTGGATGGATCGTTAGGTAATGTGTTTACGAGTTCCCGAATCTCATATGCGTTGACGCCAAGACTTTCGCATATCAACGCCACTTCATTCGAAAAAGCGATATTCACGTCTCTGTAAGTGTTCTCCACGACCTTGGCAACTTCTGCAGTCAGCGCATCAGCAGGACAAAGCTTCGCCTTCACGACGTGCCTATACAGTTCCATGGCACGCTTCGTGCTCTCTTCATCAATTCCACCGACCACTCTTGGGAGTTCTACAATGTTTTTGATCAAGCGTCCAACCATCACCCTTTCATAGCAGAACGCCAGGAAAAAGTCCTTGCCAGCTTTCATCCCAGAAGTTTTCTCCAGTATGGGCTTGACGATATTGTCTGTCGTGCCTGGCGCTACAGTAGACTCGACCACGATGAGTGTTCCCAGGTGCATATGCTTGCCTGTCTCGGCGCATACCTCTTTGAGCGACTCATATCTGGGAGCTCTTTTTGCATCTGTTGGCGTCTGAACAGCTATCAATATAGCCTCTGCATCCCTGCACGCCGCAAAATCCTCTACAACTTTGAATGTCTCTTTTTTCGCGACGCGCGAGATAAGCTCTGATAGACCGGGCTCATCTCCGCCTATCGGGTTTTTGCCCTCGTTCAGCCAGTCGATCTTCCAGCCTGAGCGTTTGGATCTGCGTTGCACGCCAGTGACCTTGAAGCCTTCGACATCTGCAAAGAGTGCCGCTGCGGGTATCCCAACGTATCCCATCCCTATAACTACGATTTTTCTTACCATACGATTATGCCAGATGGCTGTCAGCTATATCTTGCTTTCGCCAATGGTTCCAAAATCTTTGTCACTCGGCTTGGTTTGACCTCAAGGTTGTACGAGCTTGAAGGTATGCCTGATCTGATCAGATAATGAAAGCATATAGTCTCGATGACTGAAAAGAGATAAAGACAAAGAAGCAAAGAGTGATTTGGAGCTGAACCGCGGGAGAAAGTGGGCTAAGATGAGTGTCAATAATGACAAGCACTGTCCTAAGGTAGTGAAGGTTTACGCAGAACGTTATGAAAAAATGGCAACGCCAGAGTACGTGGCAGAATTTATCGATTTTACAGAGTCTAAGCTGAATGATCCTATTGAAGGCTTGGACTGGAAACAGTTGTTGGAATGGACGCATCGGCACCTCAAATATGCTAAGGGAAGACTGCCTAAGCCTAGGGCCGAACTGCCTATAGATGTTATCCATCAGGCTAAGGGTAGATGTGGCGAGTTCGCCTTGCTCTATAATGGTTTGCTGTTGGCAAATGGCTATCAGACTAGACTAGTTGTGGATTGTTCAACAATTCGGGACAAATCCAAGAAAGTGGCTGGAGACCATGTTTGGGTTGAAGTGTCTGTTGATGGCCTTTGGGTTCATGTTGATCCCACTGAAAAAGCGATTAATCAACCATTAATGTACGCCTTGAGCTGGAAAAAGGACGTGAATCGGGTCTACGCCATGACGTGCAAGGAGGTAATAGATGTTACGAGAACGTATCAACAGAGAGGACGAAACGTTCTCAAGTTCTAGACGGGTATTTCCTTTTTAGAATGAAATCTGTAAACAAGGATGGCCAGTGCGACGATTGCGGTCCATACGAGGATTATCTTCAGGGAAGTCTGGTTCACGTGCGAAGCGCCTGAATAGGTAGGATCGTGGATGAGAAGAACCGCGCAAACGAAGAAGAGGATGGCTGTTGAGAGGCTTAGGTAATCCATAACCTTGTCTTTCTTGAACGCGGGCGAAGAGTTGCGGGGTTCCTTGTTGGGGAGAGTCTTCTGGAATATGACCGCTGCGATGATAAGTACGAAGATTGTGACTTCGTGTCCTGTTGAAGTTCCTCTTGGAACAAATTGGTTCAGTTGAAATATAACGAACGTTGAACCGTTCAAAAACAACGCTACTGCCCATCCTGTTTTCGATAGTAGCCCATGATTCCAGTCTCTCGGAGCAAGTCTGTTGGCTACGTAGAAGGTCACTATGGCTTGGATGGCTCCCCACCAGACCAGATTGACGAATAGCAGGCTTGGCCAGTTGATTCCTAAGAGTAGAGGGGGAGTGAAGGCTAGGCCGGACGCGAAACACACCCCAATCGTCCCGTAAAAGAATGAGGCAATCATCAGATGGTAGTCCTTAAGCCTATACTTCACAATCAGATTTTCAAGGATGGTGAAATATGTTAAGTAAGAAGTGAACAAGACTGGGGGAAGCAGCGGCTGTTCGACGACATTGTTGGCTCCTCTTAGAGAGTATTCGAACAACAGGTTGAAGCCTGTGGCAATGAGAACTATCTTCCATCCGTTGCTGATTTTCAACGTTTTCCACTCTTTCTATTCTGGCCTGAAACGTGTTATCTTTTTTCTTCAAGAGCGCGTGAAGAGTTTTGGGACTAGAGGTTTTTGAGTATCTGGTCGATGCCTGGTTCTACGCCTTGCAGGAGTAGGAAGCCCCTGGGACCTTCTCTTTGGGTGATTTCGCCTGCGATGTTTGTCTGCATGAGTTTCTTCACTTCGTCTACGTTTCGTGTGTGACCTAGAACCCAGATGAGCTTGGTGTAGGCTGATGAAGGAAGCATGTTGCCGCCTTCAATGACTCCTCTCGCAAGCATGTCTCTGCCTGTCTCGTATACTCTAAGGTGAATATAGCCGAATAAAGGCTCGACTACGAGGACTACTGGGATCTCTTCTTCTTGGCAGCGTTCCAATGGCGGAAACATGTCGGTTCCAACGTGGCCTAGGCCTGTGCCGATTATGATTATTCCGTGATAGCCTTTGTCAACCATGCTATCGAGGATGTCAGGGTTCATTCCTGGGTACGAGTAGAGCATCCCGACACGTGGGTCGATCTTCGAGTCCAGGTAGAAGTCTTCAATTGGACTCCTGGGACGAATGTCATCTTTGAACCATGTGACGCCTGATTCGTCGATCTTGCCGAGGGGGATGTCATCCAACGTGCGGAAGGTGTCTCTTCTTGAAGAGTGCATTTTGCGGCATCGTGTAGCTCTGTGAATGAGGTTGTAGCTGTCACTTGTGCCTCCGTGCATGCAGACAACGACTTCTGCAAAGCTCTCGTGACCAGCAAGGGTGGCTGCGTATAGGATGTTTCTCGGTCCGTCTGAAGATGGCCTATCTGAGCTACGTTGGCTTCCGACTAGAACAACGGGAACGGGAAGGTTTCGTAGAAAGTATGAAAGGGCTGCGCCTGTTGTGCACATGGTGTCGGTGCCGTGGCCTATGATGACACCGACTACTCCGCTTTCAATTTCTTTGGCTATGGCTTCAGCAGTCTTCACCCAGTATTCTGGTCTGAAGTTCTCGCTGAGGATTTGGTACAGTGTTTTGGGTGTTAGGTTTACGGTTGAAATGAGTTCGGGGACGGCTGAGAACAGTTCTTCGGGTGTGAATGCTGGTAGAACGGCGCCTGTTCGGTAGTCAAGACGCGAGGCTACTGTTCCGCCTGTCCCCAGAAGCGTGACGTTTGGGAGTTCCTTTTTGAACTTCACGTCTATTGAAGGAAGTTGGTAATGCCCTTTTTTGTAGCCAGTCTCCTCGATCTTGGTGTTTCCATCTACTAGGACGCCTAGGTTGTAGCCTGTGTCAACTTTCAAAGTCACATAGAAGTCGGATGTATGCTGGCTTCTCGGCAGCAAAACTCCTTCATAGGTGGCGTTGCCTTTCGTTATTCTTACCTTACTCCACGTGCGTATTCCTTCCACGAGTAGACGTTCGCGAAGAGCACCGCGGTATCCTTCAGGCTCATTATTGCCTTTCTTTTCAGACATCTTATCTTCTCCTATTGATCAAAGCGTGAATTTTCCCTACAACTTCCTTTCCTGAGACAGAATGATTAACTGACTTCAAAACCTCGCCAACGACTTTGGGAACTGCGGCTTTTCTAAAATTCTTGTCAGATCTGATCTTGGCTTCGTCAAATAGGCGCAGTTTTTGGAGAATAAGTTTGTTCAACTCTGCCTCGCTGATGGGTAAGATGCCAAGCTTGTTTAATGCTTCTGTGAAGCTGAGGTCTGGCTCTTTGGCGAAGATGCCGATAAGTGGTTCGATTTGCTCTGGGAGTATGAGTTTTCGTGAGAGGGCTTCAGCCAGTTTATCGCTGGTTCGGCTGCTGAATTGGATGCCCTCTCGTCTTTTTCTGCGAGGCAATTCGACCAACAGGCGGTAGGCTAGCGGGCCATTGAGTCGCAGCTTTTCGGTGTATTGGTAGAGTTTCTCTATCTTTTCTGCTCTGATGAGTAGGTCGACCTGATGCTGTTTGAAGTTGTATTTGTCGTGTAGTTCTTTGCTGATTTCCCATGGGCGTTTGCCGACTTTGTTTTTGCATTCTTCGACCATGTCTGTGCTGATGACGATTGGTGGCGTGTCTGTGTCCGGATAGATACGTTCTTTGCCGTGGATTACTCTGAGGAATTCACTGTTGCCGTCGGGAAGGAGCCTTCGGGTTTCCTGAGGAACGCCGTCCAAGGCCATTTTTGCTCTTTCGACGATCTTTTTCATGGCATGCATGGCTCTTCGTTCAGGACCGACGACGAGCACGAAAGCATCTTCGCGTTTGGGATTTAAGATTGAACAGATTTCAGCGATTCTCTTATTGTCTAGTGGCAGTCTGCATGGGTGTTCTGAACGTTTGCGTATGGCATTTTCCTTTATCTCGTCGCTGTGGAAGTGGTCTTCGCGTGGAATTCCGGTTATTAGCATGCTTTTTTCGAAGATGTCTTCGCCGAAGTCCTTGTTGGGCTGGACTTCTGTCCCGAAGAGCCCTTTCATTTTGGGGAATATCGTGGTGAAAGCCTTGTTGTCTTCTTTGAGCTTGAAGAGGTGGGATACGTCGACGTAGGTGTGTTCGAAATCCTCTTTCCTTATTCCTCTTCTCTTCATTTTCTTACTGATCTCAATGAGTGCATGCTGTCGCACGGCTTCGTGGCGGCAGAGAAGGTCGAACTGCTTGAGATTTTGGACGCCTTTGATTTCGACTCGGTTTCCTCCTTCTATCGAGAGGTTTACGTCTTGCCGTGCTACGCCAATTCCTCTTCTGCCAATGCGACTTATCCTTAACACTCTTCCAATTTGCCTGGCTAGCTCGACCAATTCCTCTGGGGTTTCAACGTCTCTGTGGTCAGTGATGATTTCGGTGAGTGGAACGCCAAGGCGATCGAGGTTGAAGTAGACAGTTCTATCAGACATGTCTTGCCAGCCTACTCTCCTGGCTGCGTCTTCTTCGATGTGGAGGTTGGTTATGCGGACTTTCTTGCAGTTGACTGGGACGTAGCCGTCTCTGCCGATGATGAAGGTTCGCTGGAAACCCGTGGTTATGGAGCCGTCTAGGTATTGTTTTCTGTTGACCACGATTTCTTCTGCTAGGGCGGAGCAGTTGAAGTAGAAGGCTAGAATGAAGCCTTTCTTTACGGCTTCCATGTCAGGAAAGAAAGGTGGAGTTTCATCCATCTCATACGTGCAGGTATTCCGTTCACAAGCATAGTAGATTACTTTGTAGCCTTTTTCGAATTCGACAAGCATGCCCGGGTCAAAGTCTCCCATCTCACCCAAAACAGGACGAAAATAACGGTAGAAACTGTAGTCCATGCTCTTCGGGTCATCTTCTAACGTGGGTGGGCAGCGACAGAACAGCTTCCGTTCTGAGCGGATTTGGTGATGAACCTCTATTCCCGCACGAAAGCCAAGCTTCTCGAAATCAACATTTCGGGGGTCTAGCATCGTGTGTATTCAGTTTTTGATGCATTATTAAACTTCTTTGCCGCTTTCTGTGGTCTCGAACATTCTTTTTCGAATGTTTAGTCATTTATGATCTCTTGCGCATGTCATAATAATGAGTCTGGTACAATTATGGTTGATATCAATTGAACGGAAAGAGCTTACCGTGTCTCTTAGCGTCGTTGATGATCATTGCGCGCTAGCAACGTGTCAATGTGCAATAGTTCACCTTAAATCCTGTCTAGGAAAAATCATGAGTAAGGTACAAACGCGCGCGCCTGACATTCATACAGCGAAATCCGCGGCCTGCCAAGGAGAGCACAACCGAACACAAATAGTAGCAACACCTATGAACCAATATTGCCTCACTCGCCATTTATCCCTTGAAGCTCACTCTGTGAACATGAAAGGGGCTAGGCTCTCTGAGCAAGAAACTCAAAGACATTTTCCCTTCAAAGGACAACAAGAAAGAGCCGCGTACATGTCAAGTTTGGTGGACGGGCCGGGATTTGAACCCGGGACCTCAACGATGCCAACGTTGCGATCATGCCAAACTGATCTACCCGCCCAACCATTTTCTCTCTGAAGAGAACACGGATTAGGAGATAAAGAGCTTTCTGTTCGATTAGAAGTTTCTAGGTAGCCGAGTATAGACAGTGGAGCTTGTTCGAGGATTCGGCTCAGGTTGAGGTTTCTGTTTCTTGCTTCAGCCAACAGGCTTGGCGTCATGGTTAAGCCGACTGTGGCCTTGGCTTGTTTACTGCTCACTTTCACTTGAGTGATCTTTGTCTAGTTCATTCATGGTCAAGTCCTCTCTTTTAGGGTTTCAGCAGAACTTGCTAGGTATTCAGCTAGTGAGGAGAAAGTCAGAGTACGATAAGTGGGATTTTGCGTCAGATCCACTATGAAACGTTCAAGACTAAGTCTATCAGAGTAAGGAAACTCTTTGATTTCGTTGACAAATTCTTGGGAGGCGGAATAGTTTTCATGAAGCGAAATAATCATCAAGTCATAGTTCGCTCCAATTCCTCTTGAGACCATGATGACGCTTAGCCTCTTTTTCTTGTCAAGAACCCTGCCTGCCTCCATTATCCTGTTATACTCCTCAGGAGTGAGTTTCTTATCCCAACTTGCAAGGGTTACAGACATTATCGTGAACCCCAGTTTCGCAAAGTCAGGCATCATGGTGTATTCTCTGATGTATCCCTCTTTTTCCAGCTTAGTTCTGGTTCTTGTAATTGTCGGTTGAGAAATCCCTATCGCTCTGGCAAGTTCTCTGTCGCTTCTATGGCTGTTCTTCATAAGCTCAGAAATCAACCTTAACTCGACACCTTTCATAGCTCACTCCTTCCTTTCTTTCTCTCCTTGTAGAATTCAATGTACCCGCAGTTTTTGCAGCAGTAGGATTGAACCCCAACTACTGGATCCCCAGGCTTTGGTTCGCTACGTGTGCATGCAAAATTTCTGGCAAGATTTTCGTTTGAACCCTTAGCCATTTCTCGGCTACATTTTGGACACTTCTTAGCTTCATTCATGGATGCCATTCCTCGTTGCTAAAAGCAACCATCCTGAAATCTCAGTGATGTCTGTCTATGGATAGCTCATAACCAAAGTCTCATATAAGCCTTGAAAAGCCTCAAAGAGTTCAACCTATATATAGGGGCGTCAAAGTTTTCACTGGGCGCAAAGGTTCTGCCTAAACCTAGCCATAATGAAGGTAAGCCTGCATCAGCTTCTCAACCTTTTCTGGCTCTTCCTTCAGCTTCTGAGCCAAATCCCCATCCTCATGAGCCTTAAGCTTCATCACAGTCACGTCAACCAGAGCCTTCGGAAAAACACCATCAGCCTCATAGTATCCTCTATCTTTCTGCAAGTTAGCAGCAGATTCACTGCACGACCTTGGCAAACTCTTCATCTGCCCACCCTTCCTACTTGCCTCTTCAAGATGCAAATGTTCAGCGATTTTCAACGACTCCTTACCATTCGTAAGCCCATACTCAACAGCAACCACCAACCCAGCAAACAACAAGAAAGCATTTGCCATCGCGTCAGGAGCCCGATACTCAAATGTCCTCCTACACGAATCTCCCTGCTTCCCACCCTTCTTGAAACTCCACCACAAAGGAATCCTAATCAACGCCAAACGATTCCTAGCACCCCAACTAACATTCATCGGCGACTCCTTCCGAGCCAAAAACCGCAAATACGAAACAGGCGTCGGATTCCCAAAAGCCGCCAAACTCGACGCAAACCTCAAAATCCCCCCAATCATCTCCCTCCCCTCAACACTCAAGCTGCCTTTTGAATCCACAATAACGTTCTTGCCATTCTTCAACCCACACAAGTGAACATGCATCCCATTACCAGCATGATCCAAGCGGACCTTAGGCGAAAAGGTGGCTGAAACGCCATACCTCGCACAGACGTTCCGAATGACCCATTTTGCCACCGCAACTGTCTCAGCCATATTCACCAAGCTTTGAGGCGTGAACTCGATCTCATGCTGCTCAATAACCATACCATCCTTCTCGACCAGCTTGCCAACCTCAGAATGCCCATACTTCATCTCAACACCAACAGCCGCCAACGTAACCATGATATCATTCCTAACCTGTTCAAACCTGCTAAACGGAGCAGACTCATGATAATTCCTATCTGGCACGGCTGGAAAAAGCGGCTCAGCCTCCTGCTTAGCCATGATAAAGAATTCAAGTTCAGCCAAAGCCTTCAACACTACACCAGTCCTAGAACGAAGCCGTTCCTCAGCCCTCAACAACACGTTCTCAGGAGCCACATCCAAAGGCTCCCCATCATCATCCAAGTATCTGCACAAAACATTCAAACAAGGAACCACAGAAAACGGATTCACAAAAACCGAATCAAGCTTAGGCATAATGTAAATGTCACTCTTGTGCGGATCAATAAACGAAAACAAGCTCGACCCATCAACCCTCTCACCAAACTCCAAAACCTCTCCAAGCCTCTTCTCATCCGAAACAGCAAAACTCAAACTCTTAAGCCGACCATCCTCTGAAATATGACACAAGTTCAAAAGCCTAACATCCTTCTCAAAAACGAACTTGACAACATCCTCCTTCCCACTCAAACCAAGCTTTCCACGCATGGTACAAGCACCAATCTAGCTCGCGGAATAATACCAATCCCCGACCAGATATTTTAACCCTACCATACCCAGCAACGACCCGCATTCAAACAAAAGTTCAAGGGTATATATAAGGGAGGGGTCTGAGCTCCGCTAGCAAGCTTCGATAACACGTAACGTTCTGACTATATATAGGGGGTTTGAATTTTCTCCGAGCGCAAGCGTGCACAGCTTTACTGTAGTTGTTTTTTGATGGCTTCTTTCAGTGCTGGTAGTATCTGGTATAAGTCTCCCACCACGCCATAGTCTGCAATCTCAAAAATCGGAGCTTGCTCGTCCTTGTTGATCGCCACAATCACCTTCGCGTCACGGATACCAGCCACATGCTGAATAACCCCAGAAATCCCACAGGCAATGTACAATTTCGGCTTGACCTTATGACCCGACAAGCCAACCCACTCACTAAACCACTTCCTATCCTCAGCCAAAGGCCTCGAACACCCAACCTGCCCACACAAAACCCCGGCCAACTCATCCAACAAAACCCTATCCTCCTTCTTACCCAAACCTCTCCCACAACTAACAATAACCTCGGCATCCTCAATCCTCACACTTGAAGTTTCAAGCGGCTTCGTCTCAACAACCTCAGTCTTAGCCTCGTCAACCTTCACGTCCAACTTCACCAACTGCCCAACACGCTCCTTAGGCTCAGGCTTCTCAAACGCTCGAGCTGAAACAGTGGCAATCTGTGGTTTTGTCTTGAAAGTCACTTTGGCAACAGCATTCCCGCCATATGTAATCCTCTCTCCAATCAACCTCCTCTGCTCATCAACGCTCAGTCTGGCACAGTCAGGAACGCATCCAGTCTCAAGTCGAGTTGCTAGCCTAGCCGCCAACGGTTTCCCATTCTTCGTGGAACCAATCAAAAATATCTCAGGCTTGTAGTTCCCAGCCAGATTATGCAGAACACCTAAGTAAGCCTCAGCTTGAAAGTGCTCCAACGATGGACTGTCAACCAAGTAAACCTTGTCAGCTCCACACTTGATCAGCTCATTCGCCTTCTCTTGAACATTATTCCCTATCAGCACAGCGGCAAGTTCAGTCTGCAACCTGTCCGCGATTTCTCTCGCCTTTCCAAGCATCTCCAAAGCCAGATCATGCTTATCAGAAAAAACCCAAACACCCTTACCCTCACTCACACCATCCGCACCTGCCAACCACACCCTCTTCGATCAACGCCTTAGCCAACTTATCCGCAACCTCCATTGGAGTTTCACCAGTAATTTTGATCTTCTTTCTCTCGGTCTTCGGCGCCAAGACCTCAACCAACTCAATCTTAGGCATGACCTTCTCTCTCTGAATGCCCAGATCTGCGTTAGCCCACGTCACAATCTCCTTCTTTGAAGCCTTCATAATCATCATCAAAGACGGAATCCTCGGCTGATTAATCTCACGCGTAACCGAAACCAAAGCAGGCATCTTCGCCTTCACAGTTTCAATCGCGTCTTCTAGCGTTCTCTCCGCAATCACAGCATCACCTTCTACTGAAACCTTTCGGACGGAAGTAATCTGAGGCAAGCTAAGCAGTTCCGCTAGTCTTGAGCCAACAAGCCCTGAAAAACTATCCAAAGAAGTCTCGCCACAAAGAATCAGTCTACAGTCACCAATCTTCTTGATGGCTTCAGCCAAAATGTAAGCTGTGCCCGAAGTATCAACATCCTTAAGACTTGCATCGTTAACAACGTAAGCCTTATCCGCACCCATCGCAAGCGCCTCACGCAAAACAGCCCTCGCATCTTCTGCACTCACCGTCAAAGTAAATATCTCAACGTCACCCAGCTTCTCCTTAATCCTAATAGCCTCCTCCAAAGCATTCTTGTCAAAATCACTAATCTTTCTAGGCGCACTCGCAGTAATCAACTGCCTAGTAGCAGGATCAACCTTCAATTGCGAAACGTCAACCGCCTGTTTCAAGCAAACGATTAGTCGTTTCAAGTCAGACTTGCCCACCTATCAATCTCAATTGGAGATTTACAACGTTAACAACCAGCAATTTAAAAACCTTCTCGCACTCTAAAACCCTTAAATAGCGTCAATCGTTAAAGCAAACTCAAAACCCAAGAAGTGAATGAAATGAAAAGAGCCAATCCTAAAACCTACTTCTGGTCAGGAAATGAGGCATGCGTAGAGGCAGCCATAATCGCAGGATGCCGATTCTTCGCGGGCTATCCAATATCGCCCGCAAACGAAATCCCCGAACATTTCTCAGAACGCCTACCGCAGATTGATGGAATATTCATGCAGATGGAAGATGAAATCGCCTCCATAGGAGCAGTTATGGGCGCAAGCTGGGCAGGAAAAAAAGCCATGACAGCCACATCAGGACCAGGCTTCAGCCTAATGCAAGAAACCATAGGCTGGGGATTCATGACCGAAACACCATGCGTCATAGTCGACGTTCAAAGAGTCGGACCAGGAACAGGACAAGCAACAAAATGTGCACAAGGAGACATCATGCAGGCAAGATGGGGAACACACGGCGACTACGCGGCTATCGCGCTTTCGCCGAACTCAGTTCAAGAAATGTTCGACCTCACCATAAGAGCCTTCAATCTAGCCGAGAAATACCGCACGCCTGTAATTCTTCTGGCGGATGAAACCATAGCCCATGTCAGAGAGCAGATAATCATCCCACCACTTGAGGACGTTGAGATAGTCAATCGCAGAAAACCCGAAACAGGAGATAAGGCTTTTTTCGGCATGGAGGAAGTAGCGCCAATGCCATCAGTAGGCGAAGGCTTCAACGTTGCCGTCACTGCCTCCACGCATGATGAGTATGGCGTTAGATTCACTCAAGACGCAGCAGTGCACAGAAGAATGGTTGGAAGGCTAAACGCCAAGATAAACGACCATACCGATGATATCATCGAAGTTGAAACCCGCAACGTAGACAACTGCAAGATAGGCGTTGTCTCCTTCGGCTGTACATCACGCGCAGTCTACGAAGCAATCGAAAACGCAGAAGCGAAAGGAATCGAAGTTGGCCACGTTCGCTTGAAGACAATATGGCCGTTTCCAGAAAAAGCTGTGAAAAGACTCGGCGAAAGTGCCGACAAAATCATTGTCCCAGAAATGAATCTAGGACAAATCAGTCGTGAAGTTCAAAGAGCAGCATGCAAGTCCGAAATCATCCCGCTCGACAAGATTGGGGGCGGAGAACTAATCACGCCTGAGGAAGTGCTCGCCGAAATCCTGAGAGAAGGCGAATAGAGTGACTGAAGCTTTCTCATCTCGCAAATACTTGAGAGACCTAAGATATCCCTTCTGTGCAGGCTGCGGGCTGTTCTCGCTGAGCGACACTTTCCTGAGAGCTGTTTATGAGTTAGGCCACAAGGATTTGGGCAAGTTCTGCTTCACCAGCGGAATAGGCTGCTCTTCTTGGGTTCCTTCACCGTACTTCCTCGCTGATTCAGTTCATACGCTACACGGAAGAAGCATACCCGTTGCCACAAGCATAAAGCTCATTCGCCCAGACCTCAACGTTGTTGTTTTTGGCGGCGATGGGGACATCGTTGGAATTGGCTTAAGCCACTTCGTGCATGCAGCAAGAAGAAATACCGACATTCTCGTCATAATGGGGAACAACATGGTCTACGGTATGACAGGCGGACAAGTGGCGCCCACAACCCCATTCAAAACAAAAACGACGACTACACCATACGGAAGCTTTGAATATCCGCTGGATGCTGCGAAACTTGCAGTCGCGTCTGGAGCGGCATATTCTGCACGCTGGACAACAGCACACCTGAGCGAACTGAAAGAATCAATAAAGAAGGCAATCCAGCTGGAAGGCTTCAGGTTCATTGAGGTGATGACTCACTGCCCCACTGCATACGGCAGAAGAGCTGGGTTCAAAGACATCGGAGAAATGCTGAAGTACTTTAAGGAAAACGCCGTTCTAGTCCAGCAATCTGAAAAAATGAGTCCAGAAGAACAGGAAAGAAAAATAGTCGTTGGAGAATTTGTGCAAAGAAGACGCCCAACGCTCGTTGAAACCGTTTACGCAATGACCAAGGAGGCAAAGCAAAATGCCGAATAAAACCGAGATAAGAATAGGCGGAAGCGGCGGACAAGGCGTAGTTCTTGCTGCTCAAATACTGGGCAAGGCTGCTGTCTTGGATGGGAAGAACGTTTTGCAGACCCAAGCTTACGGCGCTGAAGCAAGAGGAAGCCTGGCCAAGAGCGAAGTGATAGTTTCCGACGCTAAAATCAATTTTCCGGCGGTCAGAAAATGCGATATACTCGCAGCAATGAACCAAGAAGCACTGACTGTGCTGTTGAAGGATTTGAAGGACACTGGACTTCTCATAGCAGACAGTACTAACGTGACCACCATTCCTGAAACAAAAGCAAAAGTCTACAAGATCCCCGTAACAGAAATCGCCAAGGGAGAATTTGGAGAAGCAATCTACGCAAATATGGTCCTGCTTGGAGTTCTGATAAAAGTGACTGGCTTAGTGAGCAATAGAGCCGTTGAAAGAACCATCAAAGACACTGTATCTGAGGGAACAATAGAAAACAACATAAAGGCATTTCAAAAAGGCATACAGATCTGATTATTCTTTTCCAGCTAAGTAGCACGCGACAAGATGACCTGGCGAAACAGAAACCAATTCTGGTTCTTTTTCTTCGCAGGTTTTCTCTGGGTGCGGGCATCTAGTGTGAAAACGACATCCCGATGGTATGTGTATAGCGGAGGGCACTTCTCCTCTAAGCTCAATCATTCTTCGCCTTCGCTCCGGGTCAGGAACAGGTATAGCCGACAGCAAAGCTTGAGTATAAGGGTGCAAGGGCTCCTTGAAAAGCGTCTCCTTATCGCTCATCTCGATTATCTTTCCAAGATACATGATCGCTATTCTATCAGAGATATATTTGGCAACGGCAAGATCATGCGTAACAAAAAGAAAAGTGATCCCAAGTTCTTTTCTGAAGTTGAGCATAAGGTCTATTATAGTCGTTCGTAAAGACACATCGATCATAGAAACTGGTTCATCTGCCACCATGAATTCTGGCTCAAGGATTATTGATCTAGCTAGAGCTACACGTTGTCTTTGACCTCCACTTAGCTGAAGTGGATACAGACCAATAAATTGTCTGGAAGGCGTCAATCCCACTTTGTCTAGAACTTCTGAAACCCTTTTCACTTTCTCTTTACCTTTTGCTATGCCACAGATCTCAAGCGGATGGCCAATTGAATCACCTATTTTCATTCTAGGATTAAGCGAAGCATATGGGTCTTGGAAGATTATCTGCATCTTTCTTCTCAGCAGTCTTAGTTTTTCGCCTTTGAGTTGCGTGATGTCTTCATTGTTGAAGCGGACTTTGCCACCCGTTGGGTCAAGAAGCCTGATAAGCAGACGCCCTGTTGTCGTTTTCCCGCAACCGCTTTCGCCAGCAAGAGTGAAAATCTCTCCTCTTTTGATTGAGAAGGTGATGTTATCAACTGCCTTGACATAGTTCATTTTTCTGGCGAATAACTGTTCTAGAAGGCTTTTCTGAACAGGAAAATACTTCTTTAGGTCCTCGACCTTTACGATTTCACTCAACCAGTGCACCTTCCTCCCCAGCTGAGAAACATCTGACGAAGTGGTTGCTTCCCACATCGATCATTGAAGGTTCTTTCAAATGGCATTTATCTTCAGCTTGTTGGCAGCGTGGGCTGAAGCGGCATCCTTTTGGCGGATAGAGCATATTCGGTGGAGAACCTGGTATCGCAGAAAGCCTTTGGTCAGACAATTCTATGTTGGGTATGCTTCTCAAAAGCCCTTGCGTGTATGGGTGCAAGGGGTTCTTATGCAATACTGTACTGCTTGCATATTCGACCACGTTTCCGCCGTACATCACAATGATCTTGTCGCATCTTTCCAAGATTATGCTAAGGTCATGCGATATGAGAATGAGTGCCATGCCGTAAACCTTGCGCAAGCTCTCTAAAAGATCAAGTATTTTCGCCTGCACTATTACATCAAGAGCAGTAGTAGGCTCGTCAGCAATCACAAGGTCAGGATTTAAGGTAATGCCAAGGCCTATCATTATTCGTTGTCGCATTCCACCACTGAATTGGTGGGGATAGTCGTTTATGCGCTCAGGCAATATGCCCAATGAGCTGAGAACTTTTTTCGTACGCTCCAACGCGCCCTCTTTTTTCGTGTCCGGCTCATGAGTTTGTATTAACTCAACAAAATGCGCCCCTATTTTCTTGACAGGGTTCAGGGAGGTCATAGGATCTTGGAATATGTATGCGACTTTCCGTCCTCTTATCGTGCGCATTTTGTCTTCCGGAAGTTTTACAACGTCAACTCCGTCGATTCTTATTTTGCCTTTCACTATCACTCCCGGCGGGGGAATGAGGCGGATTATAGAAAGCCCGAGCGTAGATTTTCCTGAACCTGATTCGCCTGCCAAGCCCAATGTTTCACCTTTTTCAAGAGAAAAAGAGACATCTTCAACAGCACGTATTCTTCCTCTTCTCGTAGGATAATCGACGGTTAATGAGCTGACTTCCAGCAAAGGCATTGCTTTCACCTCAACGTTCTAGCTTCGGGTTTAGCAGTTCGCTCAGACCCTCTCCGATAAACGTGAAGCCAAGGGCAAGCAGGATTATCATTACACCAGGAAAAGTTATCACCCACCATCCGCCACTGCTCAGCAATTCCCTTCCTTTGCTCAAGTCATAACCCCAATCCGGGATGTCTACGGGAACCCCTAACCCAATGAATGTTAATCCTGCAGCTGTAAGGACAGCATCAGCAAAGTTCACCGTTGCAACGGTTATTATTGAGGGGATAACGTTTGGAAAAATGTAGCGGATGAGTATTGTGTGCCATCTTGCTCCGATTGACTTGGCAGCTTCTACGTAAGTCAGTTCCTTTATGCTCAGAACTTGGCTTCGAACTATTCTGAAATAGGATGGAATGTAGACTACGGCGATTGACAGAGCCATGTTGACAACACCTGGCCCTAGCACAGCAGCTATGGCAATCGCGATGACTAAACCAGGGAAAGCATAGACAGCGTCAATGATCAGCGAAACTGCTTTGTCGAGGCTTCCACCAACGTATGACGAGAACAATCCTATAGGTACACCAATGAGGAAGCAAATCAGGACAGAAAGTGCCGAGACTTGAAGCATCGTAGACCCCCCAAACAAGACTCGGCTCAGCATATCTTGACCAAGCGCAGTTGTTCCCATGGGGAACCGAGAGCTGGGAGGAGATGATAGTGGGCCAACTCCAGATTTGTTCGGGTCATGTGGGGCTATCAAGGGGGAAATGGCAGTCATGACAATCAACACCAGAACGATCACTAGCCCGATGATGACCATCCAGCCAGATGGTCCCCGCTTGGCTAACGAGGCTAATCTAGGTATTAATCGGGCAAGAATACTTCGCTTGGCTTCGGTGCTGCTCATCTCGGTTTTCCTCACTACAGTCTTATTCGCGGGTCCAAGTACGCGTACAGTATGTCCACCACTAGACTAACTAGAGTGACAAATACGCCAAACATAACGACGGCTCCCTGAATCGCCGTGTAGTCTCTGAAGTTTATTCGGTTGACTATGTATTTTCCCAATCCTGGCCAAGAAAACGTTGTCTCTGTAAGAACAGCTCCGCCCAAGAGCAGAGCAAACTGCAGTCCCATCATGGTTAATATTGGCAGAAACGCGTTTCTCAATGCATAGCGATATGTTACCGTGCTTTCCTTCAACCCTCTTGCCCTTGCGGCCGTAACGTATTCAAGTCGAAGAGTTTCAAGCATGTTGGTTCTCGTGAGCCTGACAAATACGCCAGAAAGGATTATTCCGAGCGTCAAAGATGGAAGCAAAAGAGCTTTGACTGATTCGACGAACTTGAAAAGGTTCCCCTCAATAAGGCTGTCAACGGTGTACAAGCCCGTGACAGTAGCTGGAGGTTCGACTGTTGGGCTAATGCGTAGACCAGTTGGGACCCAATGAAGGTAAACTCCGAAAATGAGTTGAAGGACTATCCCTAGGAAGAAGACCGGAATGGCGTAGGTTATGATGCCAAAGCCTCTTATCAAGTGATCTGAAACTGAGTTGTACGCCTTGGATGATGCTACTCCAAGCAGTACTCCCATGACTGAGGCTATTATGATAGAGTATATCGCCAGTTCTAAAGTAGCCGGAAATGCCGAGAATATCTGTCCTCCAACTTCCTCAGTAGTTACCTGCATAGATTTTCCCAAGTTGAGATAGCCATGTTGCATGAAATATCCGATGTCTACCAGACCCCAAATGTAATCTAAGTACTGCTGCCACAAAGGCTTGTCCATGCCCAAGATATGCCTGAGGGCTTCCATTGCTTCAGGGGTTGCCTTCTTTTCAAAATGCAGAGCTACGGGGTCGCCTGGTAGGACACGCATGATTAGGAATACTGCGGTCAATAGCAGTAGAAGCGTGGGTATTGTTAGGATTATTCTTGTTATGATGTAAGAACGCAGACCCATTATTCCAACTCTGCACTGTATTATCGCTTACGATTTATTAGACTTTATGACAAAAAATAGAAAGAGAAGGGGAAGATAGGGTTGACTATTTGGAAATCAACCAATATCGCATGTCCATGGTGATGTCCAAGTAAACGCCGTAGACGTTTGGCTTCGTGACAGCCAATGAAGTGGATACGAAGAGTGGAACAACGGAGCACTGTTGCACTGCCATGTCGTCAATCTGAGCGTAAAGCTGTGTTCTGAGAGTTGTGTTTGTCGTACCTCTTGCTTGGTCATACAATCCCACTTGGGTTGCGTTCGAGTAATTGGTGTGTAACCAAGAGGCCCAGTACAGGAACGAGTAGTCATCAGGGTCAAGGTAGTCTGGATACCAACCGTATACGTAAGCGTCCATTATTTCATTGTCTCTGTTCAGCTTGTAACTTGCCCAGTCCGCATTCTTCAACGTCACGCTTATGACACCGCTTGCCTCAAGTGCTTCTTTGTACAAGAGAGCCTGCGCATCGCTCTGTGGATAGTGTCCTGAAGACTCATACCAAAGCTGGAATTTCAGTTTATTAGTCTCGTTATATCCCAGCTCAGCTAGCAAGCTTCTTGTGTATGTATAGTTTGCGTCTCCAAGTCTGCTGAAAGCTTCAGTGTGCCCCAGCATGCCTAGAGGGATTATGCTGTAGGCTGGGCTAGCCGTGCCTAGGAATACTGTTTCGGTGACTGCCGATCTGTTCAGTGCTGCAGCGACTGCGACCCTGACTTTTGTCTGGTTGAATGGGGCACGTTTTGTTTGGAAGCAGAAGTACTGGACGAATGTCCCTTTTCCATGCCAAACTTTCACGTTGGGGTTAGTCTCAAGGTCCTGCGCGTCGATTGGAGATATGTGCCTATATGCCATGTCAACGTCGCCAGCTCCTATTGCCAGTCGCAGCGTTGTTGAATCACTGTAAAATTTGAAGACGACATGTTTTATCTTTGGATAGCCGCTGGCAAGATTCCAGTAGTCGGGATTGGCTTCTAACCTGATCTCTACATCTCTTCCGGCGACACGGTCCCACTTTGATAGAACATAGGGGCCGACGAATGCCAAGGGTGTACTGTTTCGCGCACTTCCTGCCGTGTAGTTCACTTGTGCTTGGGGAGCGTATTTTGGATCAACTATGGCTGATGATCTAGTTGCCAAAATCCCTAGAAACGGGGCAAATGCGAAGTTAAGAACAAACCTGACCTTGAATGTGCTCAAAACTTCAGTGCGGTTTATGATAGCGTCATAGCCGAGGCCTGCAGGCGCGCCTTCAGGAATGCTCGGTATAAGTGCGATAGCTCTGTCAAACGAATACTTCACGTGTGATGCATTAAACTCCACGTTGTCTGTTAGTCGTACGCCTGATCGCAAGTCGAAGTCCCAAGTCTTCAAGTCGCTACTGGCATTCCATGCGGTGGCAAGCTCGGGGATGAAGTCAGTTCCAGTAGTTGAGCCTGGGTTGACGCTTAATAGAGTGCCGCCCACTTGTTGCATGATGTTCCATCCGAAATAGTCGTATGCTTGTGCGGGGTCGAGAGTGAGTTCTACGGAGTCGGTTGTTCCGACAACTAGAGTAGTCTCTAGTGAAGCTAGTCTTGCTTCTAACGCGTCCTTGAGAGAGGTTACCTGATTTGACAATGCAGTCAAATTCGCTGTCATGTTAGATGTATAGTACACAGTGGCACCTGAAACTACGATACCGATGAGAACCAACACGATTATGAGAGTTTCAATTCTACTTGCCATTTTATCTTTCTCCTCTACAAATTAAGACAGTTGGTACTTAACAGTTTAACTTATTTAAAACTTTACCCTGAGGCTGACTCATAAGGAGTTGCTGGTGTTGTTTGAGTCAATGGCGAGGACTCGGAATACTGAGAGCCATTACGAAACACATAAATCTGAAGTTCATATTTTAGGGTTTTCGGTCGGGCGGTAGCTCAGCTTGGTAGAGCTTCCGAGCCAGCCAGCAAATGACTGGCGGACGGAGACGCTGTAGATGCCTACCCGTTGGTGGGTGTTGCTCAGCTACCAAGCGTACATGCAGAAACCGGAGTGTCGCAGGTTCAAATCCTGCCCGCCCGACCAAGCCTCTTTTATCTAGAACAGCCTTGATCTTAGGTTCGCTAACTGATTTGGGCTGTGTCAGGCTTGCAGCATTTTCAGTTTTCTTTTCTTGACAATGTAAATCATTGAAGCATAAAGAACCACAAAAGCAAGGATGAAGAGCAAGAGTTGTCCGTAGTCGCGTGCGGATTCCCAGATGCTCCAAGAACCAGCTATGCCTGGGACAAGTGCGAGTCCAAATACAGTGATTCTCAGAAGCCATTCTATTTGGTTTGGTCTCATTCTTGCTTTCAGTCCACTTGTTTTTATGGTTCTACGTATGTATTTCTAAAATCGGCGCGTTAAGTCTTATATAACTTTATGTGTTCTAATGCTTGCTAAGGCAAACTTCGGAAAATGGCGGTGGACAACAATGTTTGAAGGTTCTGACAGGGTTAGTTTGATTAAGCCTTCGGCGATTCGGAGGATGCTTGAGCTTTCGGCTGAGATGAAGGATGTTGTACATTTAGAGCAGGGCGAGCCAGACTTCACTACGCCTAAGCACATTTTGGATGCAGCTGTTAAAGCCACTAGGGAAGGTTTCACTCATTATACGGAAATTGATGGAACGCTGGAGCTGCGGCAAGCGATTGCTGAAAAGCTTAAGAGGGATAATGGCATTGACGTTGACGCGAAGACTGAGATAACGGTGACTTCTGGTTCTCAGGAGGCTATGTTGATTGCTGCTTTGGGGTTTCTGAATAGGGGTGATGAGGCGCTGATTCTTGATCCGTATTATCCTGCATGTCTTGAAGACACGCTGTTGGCAGAAGCGAAGCCCACGACAGTCCCGCTTGATGAAAGAGAGGATTACAGAATAGAGATGGAAGCCCTAGAGGATAGGATAACGACTAGGACTAGGATGATTTGGTTGTGCAATCCGTCTAATCCGACTGGGCACGTGTTCTCGGAGAGTGATCTTGAAGTCATAGCTGAGGTGGCGAAGAGGCATGATTTGATTGTTTTTGCGGATGAGATTTATGAGAAGATTGTTTATGATGGTGCTGGGCATGTGAGTATTGGTTCTTTGTCTGGTATGGAGGATAGGACGATTACGGTGAATGGTTTTTCGAAGGCGTATGCGATGACGGGATGGAGGATTGGGTACGTGGCTGCTGGAAAGAAGCTTTCAGCTACCTTGCGTAAGTTGCATTATTATGCGGTTTTGTGTCCGAACGCAATCTCGCAAAAGGCAGCTGTTGCCGCGTTGACGGGGCCGCAGAAATGCGTTCAAAAAATGGTAACAGAATACGACCGAAGAAGACAACTCGTGCTCAACGAACTTAACAAGATCAAGCCATTGTCCTACACCAAACCGAAAGGAGCATTCTATGTCTTTCCAGACTTCTCAAGTTATGAAAGATCGGATGAAGCATTCGCATCTCGCTTATTGAAAGAAGCTGGAGTAGTGACCGCACCAGGCTCGGGTTTTGGGAAGGCCGGCGAAGGGCACTTAAGGATATCATATTCCGTCTCCTATGAACAAATCAGTGAAGGAATGGAACGAATCAGACAGTGCCTCAAAAGCAAAAAGTAGATCATCTTGGGTGAAATGGCGTAATCTTCGGAAACCTTTCATTCTACGCAAAAGGTTCTATAATGCGATTCTGCAGAAGCGTCAAATATGTTTCTCTCAGAACATCTGCGAAAGAAGGCGAAGTCCATAGACGGGAAATTCAGAAAGCGTATTGAATAATAGATATCTAGTTGTTAGTGTCATGGGACCTCATGCAGGTGAGTCGGAACGCGAGATATTCAACCGAAAAACCGAAGATATAAGTAGAACAGGCAAGACTTTTTGGCTGAATAGATCGTATCGAGCCAAGCCAATCATGGTTCAACGCCTTTGTGAAGAAGCACAGAGAGAGAAGTCGGATTGCTTTTGCATTTTCATCGAAGGTGGCGCGGTCCCAATAGCTTCAGATGAGTCTGCAAAGCAATATTCAAAGGATGGCCTAACATGGTATGATTTGCCTAAAGGATTAACTCCGGTCACAGGAAAAATAGATAGTGGAGCACATGCCCCGGTGTTTGACCGCCTAGAAAGGATGAACAACCTGATTTATGTTGATCTGTGGAACTACGGCGAGTTCTTTGATCAGAAACTTCCGCTGAAAACAAGACAAGGAGCATCAACTATTTGCGCCATTAAGAAGGACATGAGCGCTCATGAGGAAAAGATGATTGCCCGTTGGAGAAGAATAGTTGCCGCAGGGAAATTATGCGAACCCTTCTGCGTTTATTTAAGATAATGCCGGTCGAGAGCTACAACCTAAATTCGGTTCACTGACCTTTCTCTGAGAGTAAGATGGAAAAAGCTGAAATAGGTTGAAGCAGCTTCGTATTTTCTCGCGGCTTGGGTAGTGATCATTTTCCGACGGCTAGGGGGTTCAATAAGTCGCATCGCCATCGAGTTTGGATTCATGCTTTGTTATTGTGGCTGTACCCTTTTCTGCAATTCGGATGGCTGCCGTCTTTGGTCTCGTGGAAGCAGACTGGAATCTAGAACATTTTTGAGAAATCGTCATAGACCTCTTTTCTATGTCCGATGAATAATATTATGACTTGATCTTTGTCTCTGTCGATTTCATAAATGGCACGGTAGTCACCCACTCTCAGGCTCCAGAAGTCCGAGTGCTTCAGGGGTTTTCCAATTCTCTCAGGATGGTCTCCTAGCTCTCTGAGTTTTTCGGTCATCCTTGATTTTATCGGTTTTTCGATTTTCTCCAGTTCTTTGGCGGCTTTCGGATGTAGAAGTACGGTGAAAACCACTATGATTCCTCTAGAGGAATGAGAGCTTCTGGATGTTTCGTCGCTTCTTCGCTACGTTTCACGATCATCTTGAAGAATTCACGTGTTTTCTCCCGTTCCTCGTACAAGCTTACTATGGTTTTGATCGCGTCGCTTCGGCTCTTAAACCGTCCCTCCGCAACCCACCTGTCTATTTCCTCAAGCGTCTTCTGAGAAAGTCGAAGCTGAACTTGGCTCATCGAACCACTGTAAACAATACTGTTTACAAAACACTTAAACATTTCTCAGCGATTCTTGAGTTTTCTCATATATCCTCTTATGTTTTCGATTCTGTCGGCCGGCATTTTTTCTATGACCTTTTCGATTTTCTAGCACGAATCTGCGGCATCCTCAACATTCCTTCTTATTGATGCTTGATCAAGTTCTCTTTCCACGTAGTATTGGGTATCTATCCTAACTTGTTTCGAATCTGAGATGTCACTGACTAAGTCTTCCCTAAGTATTCCTCTTTCAGCAAGCAGTCTTGCCACAGCGATACTGCAATCATGAATCTCTGACTTGATACCGATCTTCATAAGCAGAGCATAGAGCGCAAAGTATCTTGCATAGTAAGCCGTTGTCGTGATCCAGTCCGTTTCTCTTATTTCAAGAGCTGCGTTCATCGTGTTCAAAGCACTTATTGCCTTCTTGAGGTAAGCTCTTGTGAGGTTTTCGTTCGGTTGGATTATTCGAATGCCTTTCTTCTGTTTGAGGCACCAGAATATGGTTCTATCTTTCAACGTAGTACCCCCATAACAAGTCCACGAAGGGGCCTGGGTTTTGAAGTACTGTGTGTTTCTGAACGATTTCCTTTATTAAGGCGCCACCCGTTCTCAGGCCATCCTGAAAATTCTCTATGCTAGAAGTCTTAACGTTGATTTCTTTACCATAGATCTTTCCACGGTTTCTGATTTCAGACGATTGCTCTTTCTCAAGTTTGCCGAGGTAGAACAGATCTACGTCGCTTGTTTCGGTTGAATAATCTTTGGCACAGCTTCCAAAGAGCGTTAGGGAGCCTGTCAGGTTCAAGCTTGACAGTGAGTCAGAGATTTTCTTCATCAGAAAGTTCCTGTTAAGATAACCGATTGTTTCCAGTTCTTCTGCTATCGCAAGGTAGTGTTTCACTAGACTGTTGCCGGAGTTAAGGATGTATTCTTTATTCTTCCCCACTTTTCTGGAGCGAAGTATTCTGCTCTTTTCAAGCTGTCTCAGGTGAGGTAAGAGGGTTACGTGACTTACGACGAGTTTCTTGGCCATTGCCCTCGCATGCAGAGCTGATGCGTAGTTAGTTCTATAAAGACTCAATATGGCAAATGAATGATTGGTAATTTTTTCTTCCATATGGTAGAAATTACAACCAATAACGCTTAAAAACCTTGCGACTCCTCGTCTGACCACAAAGCATTCGCTACTTCACTTGCAGGCAAAATACTCCTTGATTGCAGTTTGAAAGGTTGTGTCACGATTACATCAGGGGTTGTGTTCTGCTATTGTAACTATGCCTTTGTCCGCATCTACCTTAACCAAGTCGCCAGTGTGTATGACTTCAAACGGGTCCTTTTCCAACCTGTCCACTAGAGGGATTTTCACCATAAACGCGCTGACGACGAGCACAGTTTCCACATCCTTAACAATCAACGCCCTCGGAGCAACATCATGCAAAGCCAGCTTAAACAAGCCATCAATCTGAACAACTGAACTAGCCTTTCCAGACGGAAACACAAGCACCTTACCCGCAACATTCTTCCCAGCCAACTCATGACCCTTCTCCCTAACAACGCCCGTCTTAGGATCAGTAAGATAGAAGCAGATAGGCTCATGAGAAACCAGAGCCTCACCTTCACCATAACCGCCAATAATCTTGTGACACTTCAACACCATTTCCGAGCTTTTCATTCCCGTCTCCCCTTGATCGCAGCCTCCACACAGTCCTCCAACCTTTCCACCGTCGCCTCTCTGAATCTCCGATAGTAAGCGCATTTAGGCGAATCCGTCATACCCACCTTATCCCTATACACAATCCAACACGGCTCATCAATGCACGTGTCCACCACAACATGCCCTCCAGCCCTCTCAATAACATCCACATAGCCATTTCTCTCAGCCAAAACCTTAGCCGTGGCAGACGTGCAAACCCAAAACGACACACCATCGTGAATCTTCTTCCCCTTCAGAAGCCCAGCAACCTCCTCAATTTGCCTAAGCGTATAATGCGGACACCCGAGCATCACAAAGTCAATCTTTCCACTTGTGGTTTGGAGTTCCTCGTAAGCCCGCTTGAGTTCCTTATCAGTCACAGCAATCTTGTCCTCTGGAACGTCATCGTGAAACGCCTCATCAACCGTCGAAGCCTCAACTGTGAATCCAGGCACGTAAAACATGGAAATCGCCCCAGACACGTTTGACATCGCACAGAAGTTTATCAGCTCCTCCGTGCTCGGACTCCTTGATATACCAGTCAGCACAGGAATCCCATAACCTATCTGCTTGCCAACATAATACCCCAGAAGCGTATAGTCAAACTCGTCCTCCAGTGCTGCTTCAACCTTGACCAGATGCGTTCCTTTCCGATTCTCTTTAATATGCAGCCCATACAACGGAGTCTTCCCAACAACGCCCGCAGCCAACGCACTCTGAGCAGCCTCACGATTCGTCCTAGCACCAATAACCGAATTCACATAAGGCGTAGCACTCGACTCCGAAAAAGCAACAGTCTCACCAAACAACGGAATATTCTCAGCCAAATACGGCACACAACTCCAACTCAAAATAGCGCCAACACGCTTGTAAGCATCCATCACCCTCCTAGCCACGTCAGCCTCATCTTCCGGAATCCCCTCAAACACCCTATGAAAATAGGGAATGTCATACACTGGATTCGTGCTCGTAGGCACCCTGCAACGAGCACCACCATCAGCCAAAAGCTCAACAAAGTATAAGTCTCCTTCCTGACCGCTTGAAGCAGCATGCGCACGACTAACAGGAATCATCTTCTCAGCGTCACAGGCATCACCAATCGCCACAAGCAATTCTATAGCTTTTTGCGTTCCCTCACCAAGTTCGCCCCTGAGTATTCGTTCTTCCTCTCTCGTCAAATACACACAAAATCACCATTCACCATAATAGACGGGCATAAAGTCATGCCACACACACGTTCTGAGGATGCCCCTCCAAAAACTTCACAACATTATCAATACAAATATCCGTACACCTCTTCGCCGCCTCAACCGTATTAAACCCAACATGAGGAGAAAGCACCACATTATCAAGCTCAAACAACGGATTATCCTTGGCAGGAGGCTCTTCAGCAAACACGTCTAGCCCAGCAAAAGAAATCTTGCCCGATTTCAACGCATCGACCAGAGCCTTCTCATCAATCACCTTGCCCTGAGAAGTGTTTACTACAACAGCACCGTTTTTCATAGCCTCAATCTCCTTCTTCCCCAATAGTCCCTCTGTTTCCGACGTTAAGGTAACATGCAAAGTCACGACATCACTTTCTCCTAGCAACGTGTGAAGGTCAACATACTTCATCCCAGCTTCTTCCGCTCTCTTCACGTTGGGATATTTATCATAACCCAAAATCGCCATCTTGAAAACTCTAGCTATCTCAGCAACTCGCAAGCCAATCGCACCAGTGCCGATCACGCCTAAAGTCTTTCCAGCCAGTTCGCTTCCTCCAAACGGTCTCCAATCGAAATCGCCTTTTCTAACATGCCTATCAGCCAGAGGCAGTTTTCTGATCGCCGACAACAATAAAGCGAAAGCATGCTCAGCAACAGCCTCCGAAGCATAACCCGGAACATGAGTAACCACAATTCCTCTTTCCTTAGCTGCCTCAAGATCCGCGTAATGACAAGTCGTAGCCCAGATCGAAATCATCTTCAGCTTCCTAGCTGAGCCAATGACATCCCTAGTCAAGTGGCTCCACCCGACTACAACGATCTCAGCCGCCTCTATTCTCTCTTCCAGCTCATCAGGCGTTTCAGGCGGTTCTTTAAAAATTTCCAGATCACCAAGCAAACGCAGCTTTTCGATGTGTTCTTGTTCTAGGTAGACGTGGTCGACGACTACTATCTTCATTTTCCATCATTTTCTAGAACGTGAGAGCTTACTTAAATCTTGCGAAGAAAACCCTACAGTCTAGATATGGCTATCCTAAGAGACAAGAAATTGGGGTTTAGCGGGATCTTGACTGAACTCTCGGCTCAATCAAAGTCCACAGCCAATCTACAAATTCCTTCAGATTCTTAGTTTGTATGTACACGTCACCAGGACCTGTAATCTGGGTCACAAGTCCTTCTCCGCCAAGCAATGTTTCTTTCAATCCGCCAAACTTTGTCACCTTGTAATTGCATGTGTCGCTGAAGCCTACGAGGTGGAAGTTGTCAACTATCATCGTTTGTCCAAGCTTCAGCGTATGCCTGTCTATGGCTCCGAACGTGTTTATGAAGAGCAAGCCATTGCCTGTTACTCTTATCATGAACAGACCTTGACCGAACAAGCCCTTAGTGAAGCCTTCCCATTTGACGTCTAAATCCACAGCTTGAGACGAAGCTATGTAGGCGGCCTTTTGGATTATATAGCCCTGATTCGGCTTGACCTCCAGCATTTCTATGTCTCCCACTGGTGCCGCAACGAGTCCCACCTCTCCAGGTCCACTTGTGGCCATGTAGTCGTTTACCCAGAAGGATTGCCTCCCGATGATTGCCATGCCCAAACTGCCTAGAAGGCTCTTCTCCCTCTTTCTCGTGTGAGGTTCTATAGTTGGGTCCATGTAGGTCATTGCGCCAGCCTCGCCTGTGATCGTTTCGCCTTGTTCCAAGTTGACGACAAGCATCGAGTAAGATGGCTTGTACTTTATCTCATACTTCATTTCATGATCCCCTTTGCTGTCTAGACTCTGTGGTGAAGGTTATTATTGTTTGCCTTAGGAATAAATTAATAACCGCTGAATGTGCAATGTCAATCGGAGATTGGGTTGAGCTGGCTCATTTATGACATCATAGGACTGATCGGCCTTATCGTACTTGGCTTGGTAATAATTCTAGTGATCCGTCTGCTGCTCGTACTGATTCCAGCTGCCCTCGTGGCCGTTTTGGTCTGGTTCTTCACAGGAAACACTTGGTGGGCAGGACTCGCGTTCCTCATCGTCGCGGCCTTGTCCATACTAAAGAAACTATAAGCCAAACGCAATTTTGCTTTTCAAAAAGACCATGAAACCGCTTGTTGTGGATGCAATTGCCTTGTTTTTTGAAAATGGTTTCATAAAACTTTTATATGCAAGCATGTTGTGGATATGAATAAGCAAGGTGCTTTCATGGAACCTAGCAAGAAACCGTTGAACGTGTTGATTAAGCAGCTAAACGCTACGATTTCTGTCATGCTGAAGAACGGTTGCGAGTACAAGGGCAAGATGATTAAGTGTGACGGACACATGAACATACTTTTGGAAGGAGCAACGGAGTGTAAGGATGACCAGTTGATGACCAACTATGGCAATGTGCTGTTGCGAGGAAACAACATACTTTACATAGCACTCTAGTCTGCATGTAAGAATGGCGTTTTGCTCTTTCCAGTCACGTAGTCCAACGCTTCTTCAAGCTTGACTTTCAACATGCGCTTGCGGCTAAAATACTGCAGAATGTTTCCTACGTCGCGCTTCAGAAATTCTTGTGCATTCGGATGCTCTTTTGTGACGTATTGAGGCCAGTCGATTATGAGTATGTGCCAATCTGGCTTCAGGATGACATTATATCCACTAAGGTCAGCGTGGATCACGCCTGCCTTCAAATAGGCTTTCCGAACATTTCTTAGGATTTCTTTGAGCACTTTTTCTGGTTGCGGGATTTTCCTCCATTCGAAGAGTTCTGCTCCATCTATCATTCCCATAACTATGATGTGGCGGTTTTGGCTTATTGGCTGTGGAACGGCGACCTTTTGCGGATAGAGAAGCTTCAACGCTTCAAACTCTTTTTCCGCAGCAAGTCTTGATTGGAAGAGCCAGCCTGCGTGTTCTTTTACGTAGCCTCTTTTTCTTTGAGTCTGGCGAAAGCTAATTCTGCCCAGCCTATGGAATTTCACAGCTACTCGCTCATCTTTAGGGGTTAGTGCGTCATACACGTCTGCTTCTTTGCCGACACCTAGAGATTTGCCGAAGGCATCGAGCACGTTGGCTTTGACTAGGGCGTTTATGGCTAGACAGTCGTAGCCAGCATAGTTTAACGTGTAGCCCGTGTACGGTCCTCGTGTCCGGTAGATCAAGTTTAGTCTGCTAAGGCGGTTTAGTATGAAGTCCGTGTCTCGGGCAAGGTTGAGTTTTGTGAATCTTGCGATTTGTTCCTTTGGAACGAATTCGCGTTGACTCATGGCGGTTTCGATGACCTGCAGTACTCTGAGGTCTTCATTCTCAAGCTGAAGGAACACTCGAACCGCAATGTCAGCTGATGACATAGTATAGCAGAATAGTTTACTACGTTAATAAGAAGTTTAGCTAGGCTTAGACCGTCATGGTCTGGGCTTCGTTGATTGATTCTTGAACCATTTTTTCTATGTTGAGGTTTGCTTCGGCTTTCTTAACATCTTCAAGTTTTGCTTTGGTCGCAGGCTTGTCGGGTGCTGCTGTGCATCCTTTAGCTTTTCTAGTCGAAATTTCAAACGTGCCTATTTTTCTGCCTACGGCTTCAGTTTCGTTCTTGTCAAAACCCAAAAGCGGACGATGCACAGGATAGGATCTTGTAGCTTCATTCAGGACTTTTAGGTTTGTTATGGTTTGGCTTGCCTGTTCTCCAATGGCTTCACCCGTCACGATGCCTTCAGCCTTTTCTTCTTGTGCTATGCGTTCAGCGATCCGATACATCATTCGCTTGCACAACAGACAAGTCAGCTTTCTTGGCGCATCTTTGACGAAGGTCTGAAGGTTCTTGCCATGTGGCACGATGTACACTCTTCTTGGATACCCGATAGACCATTCAAAGAGTTTTCTTGCAATGTCCAACGCCTTAGCTTTGCTTACCTCATCCGTTAATGGCGAATTGTCAAAGTAGACTGGTACGATCGTGCAACCGCGTTTCATTGCAAGCCAACAAGCCACGGGCGAATCAATACCTCCGCTAAGCAGGCAGATCACTTTTCCCTGTGAACCGACTGGAAAGCCGCCTCCACCTTGCAGAGCCTCTGAGAAAACGTAAGCTTCATCGTCTCTGACCTCAACGTTTATTGTGGCCTCGGGATTCGTCAGGTCAACGCGCAAATCCTTGTCCTTGAATCTTGTGAGGATTTGTTCTCCAACTGTTTTACAGACGCCCATGCTTGAATAGGTGTGTTGGCCAACTCTGTGGCATCGGGCTGCAAAGCTGCTTCTCTTTTTGAGGGTGGCTTTTGCCAGGCTGAGGGTTGTCTGCACGATGGTTTTCATGTCTGAACTGGTGTGTTTGGCGGGGGAAACGGAGGAAATGCCGAAGACTCGTGTCAGAGCGTCTGCAACTTGTTCTGCATTGCTGGTTTCTACGTATATTCTGCCTCGCTTGTGCACAATCTTGACGTAAGCCACGCGGAAGTGGTTTAGGGTGTTTCGTATGTTTTTGAGCAGTAGCTTCTCATACTCGCGTCTTGTCCACTCGCTTTTAATCCCTATCTCTCCGCCCAACCGAACGATAACCGAATCAAACCTCGTGTTCTAACCCAACCAATGACCGATCAAGTTCTCTTTACCAAGAAAAGAGACAAAGAGATTTAACGATTATGTCCTTCTAAGCTCGATGCAAGCAGACCACAGGTCTCTCTGTCGCTCAGGAAAAATTATACCCCCTATATACCTTGAACTCTGAGTTTGACTCGCGTAGAAGATTCGGTGTTTGCTATGTTGTGGTTTTTCCGCTTATTGCTTCTGCGAGGTTTTCGATTTTGATTGTGTTTTGCTTTCTTTTCTTCAAGTTTCGAATCACAACCGCTCCTTCTTTGAGTTCTCGTTCTCCTACGATTATTGCGTAGCCGATTTTCCTTCTGTCTGCGTCTTCTAGAGCCTTAGCGATCTTTCTTCCCATGACCTCAACCTCGACAGCTATGCCCGATTCTCTAAGCATTTGTGAAATCTTTAATGCTTCGCCTTTCGATTCTTCTCTGATGGGAATTACCATGGCTGTTTCTTGTTCTTCGGTTTCTGGCGGGGCTTTCTGTTCTTGCATTGCTAGCATTATCCTGTCGATGCCGTGAGCAATTCCCACTGCTGGCGTTGGTTCTCCTCCAAACAGTTCAATAAGCCTGTCATATCTTCCACCGCCAGCCAAAGCCACGTCCAACTCTGGAACATCCACTTCAACAATCATTCCCGTGTAATACTCAAGACCCCGTGCGAAACCAGCTTCCACATTTACGTCAATCTTGCTTCCACTTTCCGAAACAAGCTTAAGAATTTCATTGAGGTTTTCCGCAGCTGCCACAGCTTTCTCATAGCCTTCCACCATCTGTTTTATCTTTTCCACAGTTCCAAAGACACTATCGCCCTTAAGTCCCACCAGATCCCGAAGAACCGCCAAGCATCTTTCTGAGGCATCAGAATCCCCAGCAATCTTGAAGGCTTCATCGTATTGTTTCTTGTCCATCAACTGCAGAACTTCATTTTGCACTTTATCATTCAGTTTCTCTTGGCTCAATATCCCCCTTAAGACTCCGACATGCCCAATCTTGAAGGTATATCCCTTTAATCCTGCCGCTTTCATCAGCCTGTTTGTCAGCAACAGTATTTCAGCGTCTGCTTCTGGCTTGCTTGAGCCCATCAGCTCAAAGTCTGATTGCCAAAACTCTCTATATCGTCCTCGCTGCGGCTCATCGTACCTGTAAAGGCTTCCAGTGCAAAACAGTCTGAAGGGTCTTGGCTCATTCCTCAAAGTTGTTGCAACAAGCCTGGCAACCGAAGGCGTAAGCTCTGGCCGCAATGCGACCATGCGCTTGCCTAAATCTTGAAAGGCGTACATACGTAAGCGAACATCTTCTCCAGCCTTCGCTGCTAGAAGCTCATATGACTCTACGATTGGCGTTATGATTTCCTTATACCCGTAAAGTCCAGCCACTTTTCTGGCTTTTCCCTCGATGTATTTCATCATATTTGCTTCTTCAGACAGAAAGTCTCTCATTCCACGCACGGTCTTGAATTCTGACATTTTCACGCCTTCTCCACTATGTTAGGGTTAGTTGTGAAACTGAATAGTAAACGACTTCTCCTCTGCGATTCATCACGGTCAATATCAGCTCTTTCTTGAGGCTTTGGGATTGCTGCAAGGCTTTGGCAAGATCTTCGAGGGATATGGGCTTTCCTTCTTGAATGCTCAGGATCAAGTATTTGGCTGTGTTCTTGCTGTACTCTCCCCTATCGTAGACACGAAAATCAACGCCCAGACCGAAACCTTCCCGAACAACGTATCCTCTGCTTCTCAAATCGCGATAGGCTAAGTACTTAGCCCATGCGTTCTCGTCAACCTCTTCATAGCGTCGCAGAAGTTTTTGGAAATCTGTTGTCCGACCTATTTTTTCTTCAACTTGGAGCAGGCCCTTGTCCACAAGATAGAGCGCTTCATAAAACGAGAGGAGAAGTTCACCTTTTTCCGCAACTCCATAACCTCTAGAGGAAAGCTCATCCACATTCTGCTTCTTAGAAACCTTGACACCTTTTCCTGCAAGTATGCCTTTGATCCTAAGCTCTGTTTCGCTTAATGGCCTCTCTTCATTCTCACTCGTTTGAACTTTCAACTTGCACAAAGCTCCATCTTCACTTATGGTGATTGGCTCTTAAGCTTACGAAAATCCTCCTTATATAGAATGCCGCTTTCGCAGATTATGGCCGTAACATAGTCAAGCGCCGTGATGTCAAAAGCTGGATTCAGGGCTTTCACTCCTTCTGGAGCAATTCTCTGCGAGTCAATATTGGTGACTTCTTCTGGGTTTCTCTCCTCAATAACAACTTCTGATGATCTACGTTTCAGGTCAAAGGTTGATCTTGGAGCAGCAACATAAAATGGAATATTATGTTCCTTGGCTAGGACGGCAATAGTGAATGTTCCAATCTTGTTGATAACGGCATCCTGCACGATTCTGTCAGCCCCCACTATAACCTTGTCAATCATTCCTCTTCTCATGACATAGCCAACCATGCCGTCAGTAATCAAAGTAACGGGTATGCCATCTCGCATCAATTCATAAGCCGTCAGCCTCGCTCCTTGCAACTTCGGACGAGTCTCCGTAGCAATAACGCGGATCTTCTTTCCTTGCTCCCAAGCAGCCCTAATCACGCCTAAGGCAGTGCCATACTCAACCGTAGCCAGCGCCCCAGCGTTACAGTGCGTCAAGATGACCTCTCCCTCGTTGATAAGCTCAGCTCCGTATTTCCCTATCAAACGGTTTGCCGCTGCATCTTCATCAGCTATTTTTTTCGCCTCCTCAATGACAAAAACTGCCAAGTCCTTGGCATTTCCAGAAAATTCCCTCGCTTTGTTCAAAATCCGGTCTATTGCCCAAAAAAGATTGACAGCCGTCGGACGCGTTTCTCTTATTGCTTTAGATGCCTTTTCCAAATCGCTAATCAGTTCCTCCTTCTGTTTTGCGTTTGAATGATAAGCTGCCAGAGCCAACGCGAAGGCTGCAGCGGCTCCCAATAGTGGTGCTCCCCTTATTCTCATGATTCTTATCGCTTCAGCTACCTCATCATAGCTTCTCAGTTCAAGCATCACGGTTTCGTTTGGAAGCTTCGTTTGGTCTATCGTTATGACAGTTCCATCTCGCCATTCTATCGTCCGCATTTTCCGACCCTCATAAACCATTTAATTCAGCCGACGTATAGAATTTTGTCATGCAGTGATAAAGGTTATGAAATCGAAGAATCTGCGAGCATTCTTGGATGATTTTGGACAGAAATACTCTGAAATTCTGGGCATAGACCTTTCAGATGGTAAGGATGAAGAGATTTCCAAATGGTTCTTAGCGTCTGTCTTATTTGGCGCGCCAATAACGGAAACTTCAGTCATCAAGACTTACAGGTGCTTTGAAAAATACGATGTTTTGACGGCAAAGAGAATTCTGGAAACAGAATGGGATGGCTTGGTTAAAATCTTGGATGAAGGAAGCTACACGCGCTATGACTTCAAAACGGCAGACAAGCTTCTTGAAGTCATGCGAAACTTGACGGAGAAATACGGTGGAAGTCTCAGCCTTATTCACAGAACAGCTTCCGATTCGAGTGATCTAGAAGAAAAGCTGAAAGATTTAGGGAAAGGCATTGGCGATGTGACTTTGAGCATTTTTCTGAGAGAGTTGCGTGATATCTGGAAAAAAGCTGATCCGAAACCTACAAGTCTCGTTGTTCTTGCCGCTGAAAATCTTGGAACAGTGGAAAAAGGGGCAACGGCTGAAAACGCGTTGGCTCAGCTTAAGGGCTTTTGGTCGAAAAACAAGGTTGAGGGCAAGTCCTTTGTCAATTTCGAAACTGCGTTGTTTAGACTAGGCAGGAGTCTGCGCAAGAAAGCAGAATGAGCCTCTTTGTTCATCTAGTAGCGAGTGCTTGCTTCTAAAGGTGCTTTAACGTAGGTGATGACTTCTATCGGGCATTCGCTAGAGGGCTTCAATCTCTTCTTCCATTCTTCACCCACTGCCACAAGGGAAAATATCCCAGAGATCTCCGCCTTCGCCTTTCGTACTAGGTTAACGAGAGCTGCCTGTGTATCTCCGCTTTTGATCATGTCATCCACAATCAAAACGCTGTCGCGCTTCTTGATGGCCTCTTTGGGGATGTAAAGCGTCATCGTCACACCTGAATCCTTGCCCAGAACGTAGGTTTCCTCCAGAAAGACCTTAACGCCGACTTCTTTGTTTCTCTTTGCCGCAACAAGATTCACTCCCAGCGCATTAGCAACAATTGTTGCAAGAGGGATTCCGTCGACGGCAGCTGTCAAAACCTTGGTCACGCGTTTTCCAGCAAAATTTGCGAGCGCATGGTTTGCTGCTTGCTGAAGAATGTTGAAATCGCCTATGATTTCCGTGTTGTCAAAATATCCGTCTTCATCAAACTTTATCCTACTTCGAAGTTCAGGTTCCAGACCCACAAGCTTGGTTAGGACTCTCCACAGTTGCTTGGCTCTGGCAGTGTTCGGCAAAACATGTCCCTTTGCGTATCGGCTTAGAACGGTTACAGGCAAGCCAGTCTTGGACGCAAGCTCACGATAGGTGATGTTTCGTTTATACTTTGCAGTTCTAAGAAGTTCGATAGTCATTAACCGAAGTTTCAGGTCTTCTGCGTGTGTGCTCATCATGCTCCCCCTTATACATCGACAAATCAAATACTGAAGCGTTCTTCATTTATTATTGACTTGGCAATTTAAAATTTCCGTTCGCAAACTGAATATGAAACCGACAGCACCCTTCACGATCTCATGTTGTTCAATCTTTTCGTCTAGAAGATTGGCGGGTCCGCTGGGATTTGAACCCAGGACCTGCGGCTTTCTTCGTCATTTGACTTAGAAGGCCGCCGCGCCTTCTGGGACAAGTCTATCCATGCTGCGCTACGGACCCCGTCAAAAGTGATATGAAATGTTGGATATAGTTTTATCTGTGACTCCCATTCTTACGGAGGTAAGTCCATGGTTTTCATAGAGGAATGTTCCTTAAACTATTTAAATACCTGCTAGTCTGTATTTCATAGGGGGAGGAAAGTAGTGCCGGATATTCCGATTCCTCTCATAAACTACATCCAACTCATCAGAAGACGCAAGAGGCCGTACTATGAGATTGTCGAATTTCTTCTGAGAGAAATGGAAACGCACTATTACAGTACGGGTCATGGCGCAGATGTTGTTTATACGATTAATCCAAGGATTTTGCAGGAAGAGATTGAAAAGAAAATTGATGATGACAAACTGACCACGGTGAATGTTTGTCGAACCATTCTGGCCATGTTATACGGAGCGAAACTCAGTGAAGAAAGGGACTTCTTTGTGACAACGACCAGCAGTGGACGGAGAAACTACCACGTCAAGGTCAACACTCGCACCTTGAGTTCAATGTCAACTATGTTGTAGCGCATCGCTTACTCAATGTAGATCGCTGGTCGGCCAGGCATAGATGTCGAGGCTCTCTGCTTGGGATCATAGCGTTTTTCCTCCCCCTCAGTATAAACCATTATTTGTGCTTTGAATCTGTCACTCATGAATTCTGCAGCCTCTTGTATCGTTGCCTTTTCATCAATCATTCCTGTTCTCAGCAGGTTTTGTCTTCTTTCTTCGGGCACTTGGGTCACGTCTTTCATTATCTTTGAAGCAAATTTTGCAATCTCTCTAAGATGCTCCTTCAAGTCTTTCTCTGCAGCTAATTCCGTCATAAGTTCGCTCATCCTTACTTCTCCATGCATTGACTTCTCAAGCGCTTTGAGGTAGACTTTCCATTTCCACGGGCTGGCCGTGTAGTAGCATATTTTCTTTGGAACGATTTTTGTTGCTTTCAGGACGTTCAGAGTGTCTTCGATTGCTTCTTCTACGAGGGTTTCTTTTTCTTCTGCAGGCATGTCCACTAGTTTCTCGCTTAGTTGCGGCCATTTAGCCAGCGAAATAAAGCCCTTCTCGCCAATCTGGCTCCACAACTCTTCACATAAGTGTGGTGCAAATGGTGCAAGTAGCTTCAGCCACACTTTCAAAGCTTCAAGCAACACCTTCGAATCCATTTTCCCCTTTCGGCGCCCGTACCAGCGGAAGTCATTCCAGACCCCGTACAATGCAGTTTCCAGAGCCGTTCTTGTTTTCATCTCTTCAATGTTTTCAGTCACTTGGACAATTCGATGTTGCAGAGTGCTCATTAGCCATTTCTCAAGATGCTCGTTCTCACTGCTTTTCGCATTCTCAATTATGGTTCTTGCGAAACCGTAGAAGGATTCAAGCTTGCCTTGGATGTCTTTGACATTTGCGGTTCTCCAGTCTGGGTCATCCATGCCTTCAGCGCCCATAAGCAATGCGCATCTTGTGGCGTCCGCACCGTACTCTTCGACTGCATTCTTCATAGTAACGAAGTTGCCTTTTGACTTGTGCATCTGTTTGCCTTCGCTCATTAGCATGCCGTTAACGCCTATGGCTTTCGGCCAGTGTTCTGGTGGAAACATTGCAGTGTGGTGGAATATGAAGAAGGTCAAATGGTTTGGAACAAGCTCCTTGGCTGAAACTCTCAAGTCCACTGGATACCAGTACTGGAATTCCTTTCGCATCTCCTCCAAAGCCTTAACGTCTATTCCAGTCTTTGAGGCTGCTTCCTTCGCGTTTCCTTTTCCGTAAAAGATGTAGTCAAACGCTTCCTTTGTCAACATTTCAGGCTTTATGCCATATTGTCTTATGTGCTTGTTTATGGTGTAGAAAGCCATATACACCGTGGAATCACTTAGGGTTTCGATGATCCAGCCTTTACCCCAAGGTAGAGGTGTGCCGAATCCCGTGGTTCTCGCGCATGCCCATTCTCTCAGCCAGTCAATCATAGTCAGGAACCATTGCCTTGCAGTTTCTGGGCAGATTCTCATTTCGCCCAAAGCCTGTTTCGCCTTCGCCTTCCACTCTAGGTCCGAATAGTTCAAGAACCATTGATCTTGCAGAACCTTGACGATACATGGAGTCATGCATCGGCAAACAACTTGCTCAGGCAAATCGTACATGGAGTCTGCGATTCCGCGCGTTTTGAAATCGCTTATCAAAGCTTCTTTGACGCTTCTAACCATCTTCCCGGAGTATTCCCTGCAGTTCTCCTTCAGCACTCCGCCGTGGAACTCCTTCTTGTAAAGTTGGTTTGTCGCTTCGTCTGCTTTCGCGTCGTTCTGGTCTCTTACACCCATCTGTTCAACGATTTCTATTGCTGGGTATTCGCCGTAGCCCTCGACTTTGATGAGCGAGATTGGCTTGATGTTCTTCACGGCTTCGGGGTCTATGCCGAACTCCTTCAGGCTTTCAGGCTTTTCTTTCAGATCTCTCAGCGCCAGCCAATCGAAAGGAGCATGGGCAGGAACGCTGTAAACAACACCTGTGGCTTGGTTTGGGTCAACAAACCATCCTGGCAATATTAGCAGTCTGCTTTTTGTCGTTGGATTTTCGAAAGTTTTCCCTATCAGAGATCTGCCCTTCATGGGACGATGCACTTTGACGGCTCTTCCTTGTTCTTTCAGTTTTTCAGCCGCTTGCTCGCTGATTATCCATTTTTCATGATCGACTTGAGCTTCAACGTAAGTTGCGTCAGGGTTAATCCACATGTTTGTCACTCCGTAGATGGTCTCCGGTCGGAATGTAGCTGCTGGCAGAAACGTTTCTTTATCTAATTCGAACTTGATCAGAGTATACTCTTCAGGAGTGACGCCTTCGCCTACCTGTCTATCATGATCTCCTGTGGGACTTTGACATTTGGGACACCACACAACTGGGTGTGTGCCTTTTGTCACGTAACCCAGTTCTCGGAGGCTTTCATACTGCCATTCGATGAATTTCTGATAGGTCGGCATTACGGTGTTGAATTCTCTTCGCCAGTCCACAGAGAACCCTGCTTTCTTTGTAGCAATTCGGCCCTCGTTTGTATAGTACGTTGCCATGTATATTGGGTCAACGAACTTCTTGAGCTCCTCTTCTGGAACCCCGTCGATTTCTCTCAAACCTCTTATGAAGTCTTGGTCTCCCTTTGCAACGCGTTCACTTGCACCTGCTAGCGGCTGTCCGGTCCAGTGCCATGCCCACGGAAACAGAACATTGCAACCTTGCATGCGCTTGAAGCGTGCGTATACGTCAACGCGTGAGGCTGTGAAGGTGTGGCCTACATGTAGTGGTCCGTTCATGTAGGCGTACGGGAAAGTTATGAAGAACTTCTCTTTGGTTTGGTCTGGGTTTGCTTCGAAAATCTTGGCTTTTTCCCAGTTTCTTTGCCATTTTTCTTCGATTTGTTTCAAAAATGTCATGAAACTTTCTGAATTGGTTTGAGGGGTATTAAAGGTTTTGTTCTTACGAACAGAGAACGTTATCCCTCATTTCTGACACCGCTAACGAATGTGTGAGAACTTGAATTAAACCTTTACTCCTCATGAACAAAGTTGTGTCCGTTGCTCTCGGACGAAATTTAGACCCCCTGTATATAGAGGGGTTAAACTCCGCAGAGCGCAAGTATTCCCTTAGTCCTTTCAGAAGCCGAAATCAAGGCATGATATTCAACCCGAAACCGCCGAAACACGACCAGCGCTTCCTCAGCAACCTCTTCAACTCGTCAAGCGTCCTCTCAACCGTCTTTCTGCAATGGACGGGCTCTTTCGGAGGCTCATAAGGGTCTTTCACACCGATTTCAGTTAGACCGACGACACCAGCCACAAGTGCGTACCAGCAAGGCGGCAAAACCTTGGGATTGTAACCACTCCCAGGGATCAAAACAACCTTTCCATCACAAGCCCCTTCTGCTGTTTCCCTAATCAATCTTGAAACGTCGAAAAAGCCTTTGACCGTCAAGCTCAAATCTCCAAGCATGTCAGCAAAATGCGAGTCGCTTCCACCATTCGCAACAATAATATCAGGCTTGAACTCCTCAGCCAAAGGAACAAAAACCTCCCTCAAAGCATAAAGATACGTTTCATCACCCGTTCCAGCAGGCAAAGGCACATTCACATTGAACCCCTCACCTTCTCCTTCACCAATCTGCCACACAAAACCCGTCCCAGGATAAAGCGTCCGCGGATCCTGATGCAAGCTTACGTAGAGCACACTCGGATCGCTATAGTAGATGTCGCTTGTGCCGTTCCCAAAATGCACATCATAATCCAAAACCAGAAACCGCTTCAAACCATACCTAGCTCGCAAATACTCAATCAAAACTGCCACGTCATTGAACAAACAAAACCCGCCGCCATAATCTCTTCCAGCATGATGATAACCACCACCCAAAGAAACACCACGCTTCGCCTTCCCATCAACAACAGCTTTACCACACTCGATTGCACCACCAACAACAAGCAAAGCAGCCTCAAGAATCCCAGCCGAAACAGGAGTCTCAACATCATAATCCCCACCTTCTCTTGCCAGACGGAAAATCAAATCAACATAACCCTCATCATGAACCCTCAGCAAATCCACCCTCGACGTAGGCTGCGGCGCAACAAGCGAAACCTCAGGAAAGCCAAACAACCCCTGATCCTCAAAAAACCTCATAGCATTCCTAAACCGATCTCCCCTAAACGGGTGCCCTTCACCCAAATCATACTGCATATACTTTTCATGAAATGCGATTACCGTTTTCTCAAGCAACGCTGCTCACTCTCTTTTTCAAGAAATAGAAAGCAACGACCGATATAAAATTGCGTAACAGGTTCTGAGAAAGCCGGCGCAATAGAAAAAAGAAGGGTGACTGCCTTTTCGCTAAGCCCCTTGCTTTTCTTCATGTTCACATGCTGGTTCAGCTGGCTTCGACTCTGCAGCTACTTCAGGCTTTTCTTGCTGATTCTCAGTTGCTTGTGTTTCATGTACTTCCACATATTCCATCGTAGGCTTCGCCTGCTTCTCCGCAGCCTCAACGCTTTCAGTTGGTTGCCGTATGGAAACGTTTCCGCCTAAAAGCTGATCTGTCGCACTTCTGATGGCCTCTAGCTCTTGCCTTGAAGTTTCAAGCCCGATCGATATGACGTTGATCTCACGCTGGTAAACTTCCTCATCAACTTCGCCAGTCACATGCTGAATCTCGAAGTTTGCAAGAAGAATCTCCAACGTCTTGATCTGCTCTTCAAGCTCACACATCTTAGCATCCATCTTCTGCAACAACGCCTTCTGCTGTTTCTCAATATCCGTGACGGCCTCAGCTATCTCCGTGTTAAACAGGTCATGCGTAGATTGCGAAATCTTGCCAGTATCCAACAAACCGTCCAAGGCCTGCTTCTTTTTCTTCGCAGTCTCATATTCCTCGCTCAATTTTCTAAAAGAACTCTTCCACGAAATCACTTCACGCGCACCGCTCAGCAACTTGACCCAAAAGAGGAGATAACCTTTGCTAACATGCAGATATATCGCAGACTGTTAAGAAAGGCCTCTTCTGCCTTTCAGCCAAAGAATCAAGCTTTAAAAACACAAGCCTTCAAAAGTGTCGTATATACAGAAGATTGCAGCAATTTCAGCACATCACAATGATCAAACGCCAGCCAAGGTGTAACTCCTTGTTAAGCATCCATTGCTTTCTTGTTTAGATATTTCATATTCTGTTTCTACTTCTTATTCCGAATTAGAATAAAGTTTAAATATATATACAGAACCTAAAATGTAAAAACGTGAATAAACATGACCGCATTGACAGTCATCGTTGGCGGTGGAAAATTGGAAGGAAAAATTCTGAAAAAAATGCACGAACGAATAATCAAGAACTTCATGGACATAATAATCTTGGCCGAACTCAGAAACGGATCCTTAAGCGGCTACGACGTGATCTCCTTCATCCACAACCGATTTCACCTCCTCGTCAGCTCGGGAACAGTCTATTCTCTCCTGTACTCGCTGGAACGCAACAGCCTAATCGAAGGAACGTGGAACGAAAGAAAAAGAGTATACAAACTCACAGAAAAAGGCGAAAAAACAATAGACACCATACTATGCGCAAACGACAAGATCAAAAACTTCATAACTGGACTCCTGAAAGTCCAGTCTGCCGCCTGAAATTTTTTTGAGCTACATTGGATCAATCGAAATGCTAAAAAGGCACAGACCTAGATTCTAAAGGCAACAAGAAAAGCCCAACAGGGCCCGTAGCTCAGTCAGGACAGAGCACCGGACTTTTAAGCCATAGGCAACTGCAAAGAAATCCGGTGGTCGCGGGTTCAATTCCCGTCGGGCCCGCCAAGAAGTATTCTTCTGCGTGAACGACTGTGGTTGTTGGACAAGTTTACACGAAGGTTTAAACTCTGCTAGGGCTCTGATTCTGTTTTAGTAATATTCATGACTGCGGAATATTTGTTAAAGAACGCGCAATTAATCTAATGCTTGATAACGATGAATCCTAGGGTGAGAAAGGTAGCAGTAACGCTTCTGACGGTAGCGATTCTCTTCAGTTTTGCATTGGCAAATGCAAGATTCGCCTTCTCTGCTGCACTCCCTGGAAACATAGATCTATATACGCAGAAAGAGCCTTACAGTGGAAAAGGCCAAAACGTGCAAAGTGATGCGTTTGGTCCATGGGAACAGGTTAAGGTTTTTGCGCTGGTGACTTATAATGATGCGCCTCTGGCTCATCTTCCTGTTGCCTTCGAGTTTATAGGTCCCAGGAATCCGATTGAGAACATCACGATCGCCCGTTCTGGTTTCACGAACAGTGATGGCATAGCCACTGCGAGCGTTCGGATATCGAACGTTAACGAGAGTACATTTGGCATTTGGACTGTTATTGGGAACGTGAAAATCGCAGATGTGGCCTATCAAGATACCTTGACTTTCAAAGTCGGATGGATCGTGGAAATAGTTTCATTGAAAACCGTAAACAGTGACTACGCGTATCAGGAGAACTTTGGGATCGGAGGTGTTGTGGGCGTAGAGGTTGGCGTGATATGTATTACGATGACAGAAAAGGTGGCAACGCTTACCATAGCGATATATGATTCCATGGGATTCTACGTTAACTCAACTGAGCTAGATGGTTTTGTTGTGCCCCCCAACATGACTCTTGTCCGTGTCTATTTCTTCTTGCGCATTCCAGGGAACGCCACTGGCGGGCGAGCTGTTATTTATGCAAATGCTTACACAGCTCCCATAGACTTGGGTGGAGTTCCTTATTGTCCTGAGGTTTCCGCGTTCTTTTGGATTTCTGATCATGATGTTGCCGTCGAGAACGTGATTCCATCTTCCACTTCCGTATACGTTGGCGACATTGTTGAAATACAAGTCATCGTTAGAAATCAAGGGGCATACCCAGAGTCCTTCAGCGTCACTGCTTTCTGCAATTCAAGTGCGATTGGGATTTTCCCTCTTGAGGAGGTGGATCCCGGGGCTAGGCTGACAATTTATTTCCGTTTAGCAACCCAAGGTTTAGCTTTGGGAAACTACACTCTGAGTGCGGAAGTCAGTCAGGTTCCGGGTGAAGAGAATCTTGACAATAATCGTTTTGTCGATGGAACACTGGAAGTTGAGGCTAGGCCGCCGACTGTCCATGATGTTGCCGTTGTGAATGTTGTTCCTGCAGCTGGGCTAGTGTATATTGGTGACGTTGTTGACGTCAACGTGACTGTGAAGAACAAGGGTTTGGAAAACGAGTCTTTCAACGTCTTTGTCTATTACAGTGGCAACCCCATTGGTCCTGCTTTGCGCGTTTACAACTTGGCTCCTGATGCTGAGTACACTTTGACTTTTCACTGGAATACTTACAGGGTTCTGCCGGGCAACTATACGTTGGCGGGTTATGCTGAGCCTGTTCTGGGTGAGGTGAATACGGCTGACAACATGTATTTTGACGGAGATGTAAGAGTCGCTAGGTCTCCCGGAGGCTTTTTCATAATGGACTGGTTTGGTTGGTTAGTGTTGCTTCTTTTGTTGTTGCTGCTTTTGCTGCTCTTGTCGTTACTCCTTAGAAGGAGAAGAAAGAAAGAGGAAGAAACTTTCTACGCGGGCTGGACCGCATGGTATTACTGTTATGATCTCAGGCCCAAGCCTCACTCTGTTTAAGCCCTAAGAGATAAGGGTTTTTCAGAAAGAGTTGAGATGACGGAAGCCTTCTCCTTTTCTCCTCGCTTTGGCCAAGACTGTAATATGGTTGATTGTTTATAAAATGCTTGCTACTTGTGTCGTCATATATCGTTTCTGACAATATACTTTGGTGTGTTCTCATTTCAGTCTTGGAAACTTTGCCTTTAAGCTGCTGAGAGGATAGGTGTTGTTGAACTAAGATGTTTGACCAAATGGCTTTCGACGCGCTTCGAATGCTGATATTCTTCTTCTGGCTCACGCTAGCGTTTGTGGTGATTTGGGGCGCTCTTTGGGTGCGTTCGACCAAGAAATCCAAGCAACCTTAGCATCCATTCTACAACTGGATAAAAGCCCGCCCAGTTGGCTAACGTAGTAATGGCCAGTCTTCAAGGAAGATTCTGGTTTCGCCGCTAAACAACTTTTATATTTGTATTGCCCTGTAGTTAGGCTTCAAGAGGGTCAGGAATCATGGTGGATTTTGGTTTCACGGAGGAGCAGGAGCTTTTCCGTAATGCTTTGCGTGAATGGTGTCAGAAGAACCTTCCATTAGAGAAGATTAGGGAGATGGACAGCAAGGGCGAGATTCCGCATGAGCTGCTGAAGAGCATGGGTGACATGGGTTTGCTTGTGATGACTTCGCCTCAAGAGCACGGCGGAACTGGTGCTGACTGGGTAACGGCTTGCATTGCGGCTGAGGAGCTTGGCTATGCTGACGTGAGTATTGCTTTGCCTGTTTTGTGGCTTGTGGAGTCTTCTTGGGGCTTTGTTGTTGACCGCTACTGCAGCGAGCAAGTACGTAATGAATGCATGAAGAAAGCATTCAAGGGCGACGCTTTTGTTGGCATTGCTTCCACCGAGTCTGGTGGAGGCTCAGATGTTGCAGCCTTCAAATCCACTGCAAAGAAAGTGGGAAACGAATGGGTTCTGAATGGCGAGAAGATGTACATTAGCGGGACTGAAGAGGCGAAGAAGCTTGGCGGAGGATACTTTGTCATTGCTCGAACTTCGCCTGCGCCTCCTGACGCTATGCACAGGGGAATGACTGGCTTCTATTTGCCTTTTGATGCTGAAGGTGTTGAGGTTAACAAGCGGTTTGAGGACATGGGAAGAATGGCTATCAGCACAGGCGGCTTTAAGATGGAGGACGTGAAGATTCCAGATTCTTACCGCATCGGCGAAGTGGATAAGGGCTTCTACTTGACCATGGAAGGATTTGACAATGCTAGGATTCTGATTGCGGCTGTATGTGTTGGTGCAGCAAGGAGAGCTTTGGACATTGGCATGGAATACATTAAGGAACGGAAAGCTTTTGGAAGGCCGATTGGCAAGTTTGAGGGAATCCAGTTTGAGTTGGCTGATGATTGGGCTCAGCTTGAGGCTTTGAAGTCGCTTACTTACCGTACGGCTTGGATGAATGACGTGAAGTACAAGCACGGCAAGTTCAGCGCGTTGGAGGTTGGCAGGTACATTGCTGCCTCGAAGCTTATTGCGCCGCATTTAGCTTTTGACATCTACAAGCATGCTATGATTTGGATGGGCGCTTATGGCTATACGAAGGAGTGTCCGCTGGAGATGGGTTTGCGGGGAATAATGAGCTACTGCGTCGGCGCGGAAGGAGCTAGCAACATACAGAGAACGGTCATAGCCAGAGAACTGCTAGGCAAAGAATACATACCATACAAATAAATCCCTAATCGCTCCATTCTTCGTTTTTTCAAAATCTGAGCCACTGCGAATCTTGAGCCAAGCCCTGTCCATCCTCACCAAGCCTCCTCGCCAGCTCCTTCATTATAGCCCAAACCAATAACACGTGATCAAACTTGCTCGAATTCCTAGCAGGATCAAGAACCGCATCCCACGAAATCATAACACCATCCTCAACGCCAACTCCTTGTTTACCATTTAATCTCTTTTGCACATTCGAATCTTGGTTCATCTATGTTTTCGTTCGCGTGCGCTGAGAGCATCTGACCCTGCTGTTCGCAATTGCATGCTTTTGCTATATTGGAAGTTTATTACAATCAATCCATGAAGCGCTTCCAAAAGACGCATTTGCCGTTTTGAATCTCGTTACACAACTTGTTTGATATCCTAGCGTGCACTCTAGAGTCTTGACCCGCTTTCGGCATGCGCCATTGCTCATGGAAGTCCAAGGAATTGGTAATCATTATCACCAATTCGCAAGTGATTTATTGACTTCCGACAAGATGGATGCACTAATTCAAGATATCCGAGCAATCTATGAAGGATTATCATGTTATATATGGAAGAAATCAGCCGTCTCTATCCCTCTAAGACGAAGAGAGAGGCGAGGTTCAAAGACCAGCATAGGGTGATTTGTCTTTCTATTGTTGTGGGACTATTTGCTTACATATTAGATGCAGCAGTAGATACTTTCGTCTTCAATGATGGGCCGTTTTTGAATGTGTTGATATTTGCCCCATTGGGTGAGGTCTCGATTCGATTGTATATTTTGGTATCTTTCATCGTATTGGGTATATTTAGCTCCAGAACCCTCGCTGACCGTAAGAAAGTTGAGGAAACGCTGGCAAATGCGCTAGGCGAAAGAAAATCCTACGAGCAGAGGCTTTCTGCATTAAACTATTGCGGTGAAAAGCTGAACACAGCTAAGAGTCTCAATGAAGTTTATAAATTAACCTTGAACGCCATGGAACAGACGTTGGGCTTTGAACATGCAGCATTCATGATTGCAGAGGGCGGAAAACTTACACCTGTGCATCAACGCGGATACCCAGCTCCACTTACTTTTGAGTTGCCACTAGATGGGACAAAAAAGGGCATAACAGTGAGGGCAGCAACCGAGCACGAACCGTGCCTTGTTAATGACGTGACTCAAGATAAAGACTACGTCAAGGGTGCCGTCCTCAGTGCGAACGTGCTTTCGGAACTTGCAGTTCCAGTTGTGATCGGGCCTGAAGTCCTAGGCGTCTTGAACGTGGAAAAAACAGAGTTGAACGCATTTAATGAGAGAGACGTGATGCTGCTTCAGGTTTTGGCTTCGCATGTCGCGATCGCAATCAGCAACTTGAAGAAAAGAGAGGAAATTGAGAAACGTAGCAATCAGCAAGAATCGTTGATGAAAAGCTCAGCAGAAATGATTCACACTTCTGACTTGCACCAGCGTCTTCGAGCGATCTTAGACGCAATCCGAAGGCTTGGATGGCGCAGAGTCGTACTTTCAGTGCGGGATGAGAACTTGGACATTGCACAACCTGAAGACATAGTAGTAGCAGGTCTGACCGAGAAAGAGAGAGAATACTTATGGACTAGCAGACAACCTGGACGCGTGTGGCAGGAACGTTTCGGACCAGAATATGAACGTTTTAAGATTGGTGGATTCTATTATCTTCCGTGGAGCGATCCTTTTGTTAGAAGAAGGTTTAGCGAAGGTACCGTCTCAAGTCACCAGAAACCAGAAGGAATGGTGGATTGGAATCCTGACGATTTGCTTTATGCTCCACTTCGATTGGCTGACGGGCGGATAGTAGGTGTGGCAAGCATGGACGATCCAGTTGATGGAAGACGGCCCACGAGAGAATCCTTAGCACCGCTTGAGTTGTTCTTGCATCAGGCTGCAGTAGCCATTGAAAACGCTCGTTTGATTATGCAGTTGAACGACGCGAAAGCCCAACTTCAAGAATACGCAGACCAGCTTGAGGTTAAGGTCAAAGATAGAACGAGAGAACTATTGGACACCCAGAAGAGGTTGTTGAAGGTTGAGAGGCTTGCTGCTATTGGTGAACTTGCGGGAATGGTTGGACACGATCTGCGAAATCCGCTGACAGGCATTGCTGGCGCCACGTATTATTTGAAAACGAAGCTGTGCGCAAAGATTGATAAGAAAGCACAGGAAATGCTGAAGCTCATTGAGGATGACATACAATACTCTAACAAGATCATAAATGATCTCCTGGAATACTCTAGAGATATAAAGCTGGAATTGATGGAAACAATTCCAAAATTAACATTGAAGGATGCCTTGTCTTCCGTCGAAATTCCTGAGAATATTCAAGTCTCAGACAAGACTCAGCGAAAACCGAGAATAAAAATCGACATAGACAAGATGCGCCGAGTTTTCGTTAACATAATCAAGAATGCCGTCGATGCAATGCCTAACGGTGGAAGACTCACGATAACAAGCAGGGAGATGAAGGATTGCGTCGTGATTAGCTTCTCAGACACAGGGATAGGGATGTCACGAGAGGTCGCGAGCAAGATTTGGACTCCGCTTTTCACTACTAAGGCAAAAGGTATGGGCTTTGGACTACCTATTTGCAAACGTATTGTGGAAGGTCACGGAGGCAAGATTACCGTAGAGAGCATTTCGGGCAAAGGCTCCACGTTCACCATGACTCTTCCAATCGAACCCAAAATTGAAGAAAACCAAGAAACTTGGGTAAACGTGCCAGAATCTTTGCTTATTTCAACGAAGACATAACTAGGTGCTTTACCTCGCCCATAAGTGCGAGTCTAACAACCTCTCTCTCTTTTCATTGCTATTTGATTTTCGTGTTTGCTTTTGGCTTTTCTGCAAGCCCGGCAGAATCCGCTTCTCTCCACAGCTTTATTGTGCTTGTTTATCTGCATTAACCGGTGTCCGGCTTGAACGTCCAAGCATTTCAGCTATCTTGTTAATGCCCAGTTCTTCTTCAATGTAAAGTCTTCCCCATTTCAGCATGTTCCCTGTTGCTGGACGTCTTGAATAATCCATGACCAAACCAGAAGTCCAATCCATATATAGGGGTCCAAGTTCTCTCCGCACGCAAGTGTGGAAGGTTCATGTTAGTTGTTTTTTGATGGTTTTTTTGGAAAATGCTAAATGCCGTTAAGTCTTATTCTAGTGACCATTGGGAGTTTAGTTATGGGCTTGAACGAGGTGCGCAAAGATTATCTTCTTGATCGCTGGGTTGTGATTGCCACTGAACGTGGAAGACGGCCAACAGACTTTGCAAGAAAAGAGAGACAGCAGCAAGCCAAGACCAGTGTCTGTCCGATGTGTCCTGGCAACGAGCACATGACTCCTCCTGCCGTTCTGGCCTATCTCAAATCTGGCAAGAACATCAAGAAAACCAAAGACAAAGATGATTCTAGGCACAAGAACTGGCTGATCCGTGTGGTTCCAAATCTCTTCCCTGCCTTTGCTCCACCAAAAGAGAAAATCAGCCAAAAGCAAATCATGAAAGGCGATTGCTTGGCTTTAGGTGCTGGGCATCACGAGGTTTTAGTTGAATCACCAGACCATGACGAACATCCAGCAGACGCGAAAACCCCACAGCTAACGCAAGTAGTCAACGCTTACGTCGATAGGCTTCGTGAACTGTCAACAAAACCCTACGTGAAGTACGTTTCCATCTTCCGCAACCACGGCTTGGAAGCTGGAGCCTCACTTTCCCACGCCCACAGCCAGATAATCGCAACACCATTCACTCCCAGAACCATAAAGGAAGAGATGGAAGCCAGCAAGGAGTTCTGGACACGGAACAAGAAATGCATATTCTGCGACATCATTGACAGAGAAAGAGAAGGACCAAGGTTCATTCTTGAAAACCCGAAGTTCGTAGTTTTCGCTCCTTACGCAAGTGTCCACCCGATGGAGTTTTGGATGATTCCAGAAAAACACGAGTCCACTTTGCTCAACCTGTCGGAAACCGAAGTGAAAACCTTTGCAGAAACACTGAAAACATGCCTAAAAGGGTTGAAGCAGCTAGTAAATGATCCTCCATACAACTACGGCATTCACCTAGCGATAAACAAAGACGCACACAACTACTATCATTGGCATTTGGAAGTCTATCCAAAACTGGCGATTTGGGCTGGATTCGAGAAAAGCACAGGCATGTACATAAACACGATCACGCCAGAAACCGCAGCAGAAAGCCTACGAAACGTAGTCTCATCTTAAGTCCTGCAAGACTTCTCTTTCATTTTTGGGTCTGATTTGGAGAACGTCTTCAACGTAGGCTCTCAATGGTTCAGCTACGCTCCATGCCTGAGCAATGCATCCTCTTGGCGCATGAGGAGAATCACCATCAAAAATCTCCCCTATAGTTCCAAGCCCTGCGTCAAAGACCTGTTTCGAAAACAATGGTGAAAGAAAAATCTTCATTGAGTAATCACGCCTAAACTCACTAGAGCCCTTAGTCTTTAGAAATGCGGTCGTAAAAGGTCCCAGTAGCCAAGGCCAGACTGTGCCATTGTGATAAGCCTTATCTCTGCCTCTTCTGTCTCCAGCATAGACTCCCACGTATCTCGAGTCGCTCTTGGCAAGAGTGCGCAAGCCAAAAGGCGTCAACAACTCTCGGTGCACAAAGTCAACAACTTTCTCGCCCTTTACATTATCAAGCACGGAAAAATTCAAAGCAACAGCAATAATCTGATTAGGCCTCAAAGAGCCATCTCGCTCATGTTCGCTCACAACGTCAAACAAGCAATTCTTTTCTTCATTCCAGAATCTTTCAGCAAAACTCTTGCTTGCCATATCAGCCATATTGACATACTTTTCCTCTTCGTCTTTTTCTTGAAATCTATTTGCCAGCAACTCCATTGTCTTTAGAGCGTTGTACCACAATGCTTGGACCTCAACGGCTTTCCCGGCTCTTGAAGTGTTAGGCTGGCCGTCCACGGTTGCATCCATCCAAGTCAACTGTCCGCCATGAGAAAGCAAACCATCGACATCAACATGAATGTTGAAAACAGCTCCTTTAATGTGGTTCTCAACAATGTCTTTCAAAGCCTGCCAAAGCTGCTCCTGAACAAACTTGAAATCGCCCGTGTATTTCAAGTACTGCAAAACGGCATTCAAAAACCACAAGGTTGCATCAACCGAATTGTAAACAGGTTGCTCTGGCAAGTCTGGAATAAAGTTTGGAATCAATCCTTGCTTGCAGAGTTTCTTGTAACCTAGAAAGGCTTTCCGTGCATCCTCGAACCTTCCTGTTACAAGCATCAAGCCTGGCAGAGAAATGAATGTGTCTCTTCCCCATTCCTCAAACCAGTGATAACCAGCAATCACAGACCTCTGTGCTGCATCCAAGCCTTTTACGATAAATGCGTCTGTTGCCAAAATCAACGCGCTTAACCAGTCGCTTGTCGGTATTCCTACATGCGTACTGTAGAATTTTGTCAGGCAATCTTCGTGTCGTGCCTTTTCCCTCTCATATAATGCTGCCATGTCGTAGAGCGTGGCTGGCATTTCCGCCATAATCCTCCGTGCAGCATCCTCATTCTCATCCGCAACCGCATTCACCGCAAAGCTCTCGTTTCTATTAGCCTTCGTCTCAAACTCGAAGAATCCGCTTTGATAGCAATCATCTTGGCAACTCTCTCCACGCCTAGCCTCCTCACGATAATACACGCTTTCAAACCATTTCCCACTCGGAAAATATTGTCCACCAATCGCTCCTATCATCAACGCTGATTTTGTGCCATCAAAGCTTATGCACACTTGGCTCTGCTCAGGCTTTTGAATGGGGTCAACAGCAACTTTCCATCTATCTGTCACCAAATGAAAATGCCTCCAGGCTAACATTGGAAAAACCCGAAGCTTTACGTCAACACCACTCATGTTCAAGACCTTGTAAAGAACGACAACGACGTTTCTTTCACGAGGCATGAAAATCGTCTTCTGAACCTCAACATTCTGAGCAACGAAGACATACTTGGGAAAGGGAGACACCGAGAACTCCCTGAGAAAACCGTATCCTTGGGGGAAAATGCCATTCTGAAACTCGTTTGCGCCAAGCGGATAAACGCTGTTTCCTACCGCTACTTCCTCATCCAGTTTTGCTAAACAGACCCAACGATCTCCAGGAGGATGAAGGGCCGCGACGAGCAATCCGTGATATTTTCGCGTGTTAATGCCCAAGATTGTGGAAGATGCGTAGCCACCTAAGCCGTTCGTGGTTATCCATTCTTTCTGAATGACATCGTCAAAACGAGAAAGCGCTTCCTTACCAAGACTTTTCGAAGGCATTTTCATCTGATTCTCCTCTTAAATATCTCTGCGAAGTCACTTTTCATATAAGCTTTGGTAGTAATACAAGCGAGATGATTGATAGATCATCTTCTGAAGAGTTACTTCAAATTGACTAGCACTTCGCCTTTCGATTGCTTGGAAAATCCATAATTTAACAGCGCCTTTTGAATTTCACGACTCTTTGTTCTTTGTACTTGTATAGTTTCCGCATCGTGGAACTGGGCAAGTTCCTTTGTTCTGTCTAAGACTCTACGCCATTCATCGTTGTCCAATCTGCGCTTTAGGGAAATGTCCTTGATTATGAAGCGTTTCGTTGACCTTTCGAATTTTGGGTTTACAAAGCCCAGGAATTCATGATTGTGAAGAATGTTTACTTGCCATTTCATGTCTTTCTTTTGGAAATATTCAACTTCAAACGTGTAATTGAAGAGCTGTTGCAGCCACTTTCTGTCTCTTATCAGATTGTCCATTAATGTCAAGAGCGCCACAGAATCCTCCTCATCCGTCCTCGATCCAAGCTTGGCAAGATCCTCGACGCATATCCAACTGAACCCGCGCAAGCCGTCGATCTTTATCTTAGCGACAAGATGCTCTTTTTCTAGCTCTTGAAGTATCTCTTCTGTCTCTTTGACCTTATACCCCAGCCAATAAGCTACGTGTCTTGAAGGCGATACACCATATGCAGACAAAGCCTTGAGAATCATAAACTTACGTGCTTTTGCCTCATCAACAGATTCCAATTCAATCTTGGGGAAGTGATCTAAAAAGAGCCCATAGTAGGGCATTCTGAATATGCCGCAGTCACGATGGGCAATGAATATCTTTCCAGAATAGAAAAGCGGTCGAAAAGCCGCGTAGTGAAAATCCTTCGGCGAAGCCACGCCTTCTTCTCTTATCTTCTGAAGGATCGCATTGCTTGTTTCGTCATCTTTCTTTTCAATAACTTGCTGAATCCATCCAGCTCTTGCGACATTGCGCGTGCCTTGGAAGTAGTATGGTAGCTCGTCTGTTGGCACTATGTTGAGGGTTTGCCGCATCAGCATGAACTCGATCAGTTCTCTCTTCTCGTAGAGTAGTGAGTCGAGCCAATGGATTCGTAATCCTTTGACGCGGTTCCACAGGGTTAGGTAATGAGCTTGCGCGATCACTGGCAACGGGTCATACTGAATTCCACATAAGCCTCTTGTTATGTTAACGACGTCTGCTTTAGACGTGCCTTGAGTTGAAGGAGTAAGCCTTTGTTTCCTCAATATCAGATTTTGAGCCTCTAACAAGGATATGGACTTCATTGAGGCCAAACCTATCTTCCTTCAAGGAGCATCATTAGAGCAACAGTTTTGCCACATTTTTCTCTTTCGGCGCGCCAAAATAGTTTGCCACAGGATCACATTTGGTTCTGAAAAGCAAAACATGAGGCTTGATAAGCTTGTGCTCTGTCAAGGTTTCAGCATAGCCCATGCCTTTCGCAAAAACCAAATCAACAGAATTGTAAACATCCAGAAACTCGGTAGAAACCTCTTTCACAGCCAAGCCCACAGCGTCTGTCCCGGTAGTTATCACTTTATCTGCAATCTTGTCTATCCCAGATGCTTGTGCATCCTCCAAAGTCGCATCGTTAATAACTGGTTCTGCTTTGACTGCTACTATTACAGTTAAACCCATGTCCTTCAGCTGTTCAACAAGCAAAGTGTCAAAGACGATTTCGCCTGCATTATCTGTCAAGAAAAGAACCCTGCGTGCCTTTCTGACAAGTTCATAAATGCCATTCGTGTCGTCAATGACTAGGTCTTTTGCAGCTTCCCGAAAGCTCTTTCTCAAATTGCTAAATGTGACCTTGTGGCCGGGAATGTCAAACTCGATTATGTTGCCAACAATCGAACATAGACAAGCCCTTTTGAATCGGTCTTGCTGTGCATAACCTTCCTCAACAAGCTTCCTTGCATAAGGCAAATACTTCAAAGCCTTCTCGTTGCTCGTTCTCTTGCTTCGCTTGTACGGGTCGTTGTTGCCTGTGACTCTCCTTATTATCCTGTCTCTCTTTGTGCCCAAATCAGCAGGCACCGCTGATGGTCTGAACTCTTGTTTCAGCAATCGCAGAAGCTCACTCATCGCTCTGAAACGTAGGGCAGGGTTTGTCGTGGCTTCAGTGGCTTCTGCTGCGCCTCGGCTTAGTATGCATGCTGCACATACTGCTTCAACCTTCAAGGCAGGTCAGACTCACCTATTGTTTTGCGGCGTCTGCAAACTCACGCATAATCATATATGGGTTTTTCGCCTTGACTATGCCGCTTGCAACCAAAACGCCTTGAGTTCCAAGTTTCAAAGCTGCAGCAACGTCTTCGCCATGGCCTATCCCAGCCCCGCACAGAATCGTGACCTTAGCGTTCACCTCTCTCACTAGCTTAACAGTGTCTGTGACAATTTCGGGCTTTGCCTTTGAAACTGGGATCCCCGTGCCTATCAGCTCTGGTGGTTCAATCGCTATTATCTCGGGTTTGAGAGAGGCTACTGCCTTGCTTATGCTTGGATTGTTGGCGCACACGCATGATACTAGATTCTTTTCTCGTGTTATCTTGATTATTTCGTCGATGTCTGAAAGTTTAAGCTGCCTTTCAGAATGGTTGATCAGCGTTCCAACTGCTCCTGCTTCTTTCACAGATTCTGCAAGCACATGTCCTGTGAAGCTTCCTGGCTTGATTGGATCTACGTGTTGAGCGAAGACTGGTATCTCAACAGATGTTGCCACCGTTGCTATGTCTGCGAATTGAGGAGCTACAGCAGTGGAGATTCCTGTCTCCTTGGTTACTTTTTCTGCTTTTTTCGCCAGCTCAACTGCACGCTGTCCAGTTGCCTCCTGATATGTTTTGAAGTTGACAATTATCATTGGCGTCTGCAGTTTCTTAGGCATGAACATTTTCACCCACGTTTAGGGTTAATCCTAACTGTTAATATTGTTTTGCAATAAAAACAGAGTTACGTAATGCAAAACGCAAGTTCTTAGCGTTTTAGTGCGTTCTTTCCTTGGACAAAAACTGCCGCGGCGATGACCGTTGTCCAAAGACCGTCTTTGTCGCCTGTTGCAGATTGCGTGGCGTTTCTTGTTCTGATGATCATTCCGCTGGCTTTGAACTGCTGTTCTTTTTCATGCCAAGCGCTTTCAGGGTCAAACTGTATGCCCATGGTTGTGGCAAGCATTGATGCAGCTAAGTCTTCAGCGTAGTCTCCTGCCTTGTCGTCTGGTTGTCCGTAGGAGTGGTGTTCAGAAAGGTATCCATAATCGCGTTTGCGTGAAGGCATGGCTACGCCTATTGATGAGGCGATGAGTCTGTGTGGTTCGTTGGTGGCGTTTCGAGCTAGAACCAAGAAGGTTATTGCGCCTGGCTTGAGCATTTTCACGCCGCGTTCCAGCGTGATAAGTTTGCAGCCTGAGGGGATTATGCTTGACACATTGACTAGGTTGAGGTGTTGTATTTTTGCGTCTCTGAGGGCTAATTCGAAGGATTGGAGTTGTTCTTTGTGTTTTCCAACGCCTTTGGTTAGGAAGAAATATTTTGGAATCATTTTGCAATAAGATTAAAGGGATTCATTTATTAATGTTGCGATTTTTCGATAACTGTCGTATTTCGGTTAGGGTTCCAGATTTCGAGGCATTTCTTCATGTCTGCCAAGTTCTTGAACAAAGTGAATATCGCTGCGAGACAGCCCTCTCTCAGGCTACCCTACCCCCTCCTCTGTATATACCTTGAACCTGTGCTTCAATGGGCAGGTGAGGTTTCGTGTCAACACTATGGCAGGTTGCCTTCTTTTTCATCAATTCTTGGGACAGCGACTAAGCACAATTAAATGGCTCAATGAACCAATATTTGTGAATTGCGAAACAATCCTCGATACAAGAAACGAGTTCCTCGCCAAAGCTTTGCCATAATTGGCATGCCTCACTTTGGCAAATTCTCCATAGCTTTGTCTCATCATAAGCTTAAAATAATTGATTGAACAGTTGTGTAAACGAAATCACTAAAATTTGGAGAATATTCGAAAAAATGAGGAGGAAAAATGAATGAGCAAGACTGGAAAACCACACTTAAACCTAGTCATCATGGGGCACGTAGACCATGGGAAATCAACGACAACAGGGCATTTGCTGTATTTGGCTGGAGTAGTTGACGAAAGAACAATCAAAGCCTACGAAGAAGAAGCCAAGAAAATGGGCAAAGAAACTTTCAAGTTTGCATGGGTTCTCGACAACCTCAAGGAAGAGCGAGAAAGAGGAGTGACTATTGACCTTCGATTTCTGAGATTTGAGACAAAGAAATACTACTTTACAGTTATAGACGCGCCAGGACATCGAGACTTCGTCAAGAACATGATTACTGGTGCAAGTCAAGCTGACGGTGCTATACTTTTCGTTTCATCCAGAAGAGGAGAGTTCGAAGCGGGAATCGGTCCAGGCGGACAGACAAGGGAACATGCATTCTTAGCCTTCACACTAGGCGTTAGACAGCTAATAGTGGCCATCAACAAGATGGACGACGTTTCAGTCAACTGGAGCGAAGAGCGATACAACGAAATCAAAAACGAAGTTTCAAGAATGCTCAAGATGGTAGGCTATAAAGTTGAGAAATTTCCGTTCGTTCCCACTTCAGGATGGACGGGCGACAACCTTGTCAAGAAGAGCGAACACATGCCATGGTACAAAGGTCCAACGCTCATGGACGCTCTAGACACGTTCGAAGTGGCAGCTAAACCTGTGAACAAGCCTCTACGCATTCCAATTCAAGACGTTTACAGCATCACAGGCGTAGGCACAGTTCCAGTTGGCAGAGTTGAGACAGGAGTAGTCAAAGAAAACGATGTGCTAATCTTCATGCCTTCCAACAAGCAAGGAGAAGTAAAGTCACTAGAGATGCATCATGAGAGGATTCCTAAAGCTGAGCCAGGCGACAACATCGGCTTCAACATCCGGGGCATAGCAAGAACAGACATTCATCGCGGAGACGTTGCTGGACACGTTACCAATCCACCAACAGTGGCAAAGGAGTTCATAGGCCAGATAATCGTAATCTATCACCCCACGGCTGTTGCGGCGGGATACACGCCAGTGCTGCACTATCACACTGGACAAGTGGCATGCAAAATGACCGAATTGATAAAGAAGATCGATCCGCGTTCAGGGCAAGTTGTTGAGGAAAAGCCCACATTTCTGAAGACTGGAGACGCTGCTTGGGTTAGAATGGAGCCTTTGCATCCGATTGGAGTGGAAACCTTCGCCGAGTTTGAAGAGCTTGGACGTTTTGCCGTCAGAGACATGGGCACAACAGTAGCGGCTGGTATCATAAAGGAGATAACGAAGAAAGGGCCATAATCATCCATCCTTCCCTTTTTATATCAGGATCCAATTTTTGAGAGTTCAATGCGTTTTCGTTTGGCTTTTATCCACGAGAAGCTAATAGCTTAACGAAGAGTCGAGACCATGTCTGGAACTGAGACTTTGCTACCCTACTTGAAAGAAAAGAAAAAAAATGAGCAGGAACAGCCGACAGTCATAATTGACAGTCGCGAGGCAAATACTGCTCCTAAAATTGTTAAGGGTCTTATGGAGCGTGGTGTCAACGTTAGGACTGAGCAGTTGGAGAAGGGTGACTACATTCTGTCTGATGTGTGTGCAGTTGAACGCAAAACTGTTCAAGACTTCGTCTATACCCTTACGCGTCGTTATCTTTTCGAACAATTGTTCAGACTGAAGGAGGTTTACCCGAAATCCCTAATTCTCTTGGAAGGTTATCTGCCAATAATATACAAGTACAGCAGGATTCAGCCAGCATCCGTTTGGGGAGCTATGTTCAGCCTAGCAAGAAACGGCATAGCTATCGTAAACACAAACTCATATAAGGAGACAGTTGACTTTCTCTATGTTGCTGCACATCAGGAGCAGATAGTTGAGAAGCGAGCGCCAACGGTTCACGCTTTCAAGAAAATTGACAGCACATCTGACGCTCAAGTGTATTTCGTGGCAAGCTTACCAAACATCGGAAGAGAAAGAGCCATAGCAATCCTCAAATCCTACCAAACCCCAATGAACGCCTTGATAAACGTGGATGACTGGCCTGAAACGGTTCACGGACTTGGACCGATAATAAGCAACAAAGCCAAAGAAGTGCTAAACAGTCCCTTCAAGGAGTGAACGAAGGCATGGAAGTGGAAATAGCTCCGACGAGGAAAATCACCGTCCTAGGATTGGATAAGCGTTCGGTAAACAACATCATTTACTGCGGGGCTACTTACGGCGAGACTAGACTGTATTGGATAGATGGTTACATCTTATGCCTGGAGGTTTATGAGACATCCTTTGAACACGAGCTGAAGAAAAAAGAGTTTCCCATAAGCCAGATATGCTATGCCGAATTCCCAAAATACGAAAAGATACTGGAAATTGACAAGAGCTTCCAAATTCCCTTAGTCAATGTTTCAGACATGAGGCTATTTCAAAGCGTACTTAAGGCAATCCTAGAACACGAAAAACAAGCTGAAACCGACTCCAAAGCTAAAACTGCTTAGGCTTTCTTCTTTGCATAGTCATAGCCAAGCTTAAATGCTTTAGCATTCATTTCCACATGTTTTGCTGGAACAAGCTCTTTTAGGGCTTTCATCACGTTTTCGGTTTTCACGGGCATCTTTCCCACAGCTGCCAACGCTCCTATCAAAACGATGTTCCGCGTTAGGATGCTTCCAGCTGCATTGGCCAGTTTCTCTGTTTCTATGATCATGACTTTTCTTGTGAAGCGCTGAATCTTTCTCTTAATCTCGTCCATGTTTTGATATGCGATGTTTTTGGCTGCAAGCTCTGTGGGCGGAATTCGCTCATCACTCATTATCACAAGCGTCTTTTCCGAAGCAAACTTCAGATTACGCAAAGTTTCCAGAGGCTCAAATCCTAAAAGCACGTCTGCCTGTCCTTCTACAACGGTCGGTGACAAAACATTCTGTCCTATTCTTACGTTAGATGTTACTGCTCCGCCTCGTTGTGCCATTCCATGAATTTCGCTTACTCGCACATTCAACCCTTCTTTGACAGCGGCGACGCCTAGGATTTCTGCCGCCAGAATTGTTCCTTGCCCGCCGACTCCAGCCAAAACAATATTGAACTCCTTCATTCTCGAACGCTCCCAGGTTCTATCGCGTTACAGGGACACACGGAGACACACAGCCCACATGCTACGCAAGAAGCCGCGTCAATGCAGGCTTTGCCTTCTTCGACTATTATTGCTGGGCAACCCAGCAGTTTAATGCAAGCCATGCAGTTGGTGCATTTATCTGATATCATGTAAGGCACAGTCTTGATTCCTTTGCGTCTTCTCTCTCTTACGACCACAAGAGTACAAGGGGCCCTGAAAACCACGACGGAAGGGCCAGAATGCGTCAGAGCCTTTTTCAAAACTGCCGCAGCTTCCTTGATCTCAAACGGATTGACAGCTTTCACGTATTTTACTCCGCATCCTTCAGCCACGCTTTCAATGCTAACCTTCTCGGAAGGGCTTCCCATGCCCGTCAACCCGGTTCCGGGATGCGGCTGATGCCCTGTCATTGCTGTGGTAGCGTTGTCTAAGACGGCTAGGACTACTTTGGCATTGTTATAGACAGCGTTCACAAGAGCCGGTATTGCTGCATGGAAGAACGTTGAGTCTCCAATTATGGCGATCGTAGGAGCGTCTGTCGCCTTGCTTATTCCTTGGGCAATGCCTATGCTTGCGCCCATGCATATCATTATATCGCCAACATTCAGCGGCGGAGTGATTCCCAAAGCGTAACAACCTATATCCGTTGGGTAGAGCGCTTTTTCGCCTCCAACCTTTCTTATTATGTAGAAGGATGCTCGATGTGGGCATCCTGCACACAATATTGGTGGCCTTCGTGGAAGTTCACTTACTACCCTCGCGTATTTTTCGTCGATTTCCTTAAACTTCATTGGCAGTTCTCTGCCTGTTATTTTGGCTAAGCCCGTCGCAACGGCACGCGTTGAAAGCTCGCCTTCTCTCGAGAAATACCGCTCATGCATTTTTCCATACACGACAGTGTTGCGTGCATAATCATTGGCTATGGCTTTGACCTGCATTTCTAAGTAAGGTTCAAGCTCTTCAACGACAATCACTTTTCGGTGGCTTTTCAGGAATTCTCCGATCATTCTTTCTGGAAGTGGGTTAGTCATTCCTAACTTCAGAATGCTGGCATCCAGGCCCAGTAGATCAGCTGCTTCAACTGTGTAATTGTAGGCTGAGCTTGACGAGATTATGCCGATTTCCTTGCTTTTTCCCCCTCGTACGATCTTGTTGTAAGCAGATGCTTCACTGATTTCTTTTGCTTTTTCCATGATCTTTAGGAAGACGCTGTGCTTTGGCCTGGAGTTGGCTGGAACCATGACTAAGCGTCTTACGTCTCTGATGAATTCGCCCTTCAGTTTTGGCTTTGCGAGTTTGCCGTAAACAACTGGTCCGCGAGTGTGGCTTACGCGGGTCGTGGTTCTCAATAGCACTGGCAACTCTAGCTTTTCAGAGATTTCAATTGCTGAGATTGTCATTTCCTTTGCTTCTTGGGGGTCAGAGGGTTCTAGGCATGGCAGGTTTGAGAGCAAGGCGTAGTAGCGGTTGTCTTGCTCGTTTTGTGAGCTGTGGCATTCTGGGTCGTCTGCGGTGACTATGACGTAGCCGCCTCTCACGCCAGCGTAAGCCAATGTCATGAGCATGTCTGCAGCTACATTCAGCCCAACATGCTTCATAGCAGTAAGGGCTCGTACTCCACAGTTTGCGGCTCCTCCCGCAACCTCCATGGCGACCATTTCGTTGGTTGAGTATTCCATGTATAGACCGGCTTCAGCGGCAATGGCTGCTATTGAGTCGCCTATTTCAGATGCAGGTGTGCCTGGGTAGGTTGTCACGATGCCTATTCCAGCTTCGAGTATTCCTCTGGCGATAGCTTCGTTACCGAGCAGAAGCACGCATTTGTGAGGATTATCTTCTAATAACACGCGTGAATCAGGCAATAAACTTCTCACCCTAAGGAAAACTCTGATTTCTCATCGCTTCACATATAACTTTTGGTCACGAACCGAAGAGATGTTGAATGAACTGAGTCTTGACCGAAAGTATTATTAAAACGCGAAACCGACTGTAGCGACATTCACGAGGTCTGGTTAATGTCCATAAAATTGTCTTCAGGTAAGGAAATCCCGATTGAGATGCACAAAACGAGAATGGTTCAGAAAATCTCGTTAATACCAGTTGAGGAACGGCTTAAGGCTATAGGAGAGGCGGGCTACAACACGTTCCAGCTCAAGACCAAGGACATATTTCTTGACATGCTCACCGACAGCGGCGTAAACGCCATGAGCGACAACCAGTTCGCGGCAATGATAAAGACGGATGATGCCTATGCTGGAAGCATGACTTTCTATGAATTCGCAGACGCGGTGCAAGACGTAATGGGTTACAAGCACGTGATGAACACTCACCAAGGAAGAGCAGCAGAGCACTTGCTGGCGAAAGTCTTCATCAAGCCTGGTGATGTCGTTCCGACGAACTATCACTTCACGACTACAAGAGCTCATATCGAACTGGCAGGAGCGCAGGTCCTAGAGATTTATTATGATGAGGCACTGAAGACGGAAAGCACTAACCCGTTCAAGGGGTGCATAGACCCGCAGAAGTTGAGGAATGTAATCGAGAAGTACGGTAAAGATAAGGTTGCTTTTGTTCGGTTGGAAGCTACTACTAACTTGATTGGCGGACAGCCTTTTTCGATGAAGAATATGAGGGAGATTAGGCAGATTTGCAATGAGAATGGTTTGATGCTTGTTTTGGACGGTAGCCTTGTCTGTGAGAATGCTTACATGATTAGGCAGCGTGAGAAGGGCTACGAGAACAAGACGGTTGCAGAGATAGTTAAGGAAATGTGCAGCATCGTGGACCTGTTTTATATGAGCGGAAGGAAAAACACTTCCGTCAGAGGCGGCATGATAGCTACGAACAATAAGGAATTGTTCGATAAGATACGACCTTGGCTTCCAGTTTACGAGGGCTTCTATACGTATGGTGGCATGTCTATGAGAGAAGTGGGCGCGATGGCTGTTGGTGTCAGAGAGATGGTAGATCCTTCTGTTGCAGGCTGCTCAGTGGAACAGATAAAATACTTCGTCAATAGGCTTGTTGAAACTGGAATTCCGGTGGTGACGCCTCCGGGCGGTTTGGCTTGTCATTTGGATGCGATGAAGTTCTTGCCTCATGTTCCTCAATCTCAATACCCAGCAGGAGCCTTGGCTGCGGCGCTTTACATAGCCTCTGGAATAAGAAGCATGGAAAGGGGAACCATTTCGGTGGACAGGGACAAGGAGGGCAAGGAGACAATGGGTGACATGGAATTGACGAGGATTGCGTTGCCGAGGAGAGTTTACACGGTTTCGCATATGGAGTACGCAATTGATAGGATAAACTGGCTGTACAAGCACCGAACCCAAGTTAAGGGACTGAAATTCATCTTTGAACCACCGGTACTAAGGTTCTTCGACGGAAGACTGGAAGCCAAAGACAACTGGGGAAAAGACCTCAGCGAAACGTTCAAAAAAGAACTAGGCAATTATTGAGCTCCCTCTTTCTTATGCGGGAATTCCCGATAGCCTTCCATTTCTCTATTTTTTCCATTAAATGCTGATAGATAGATCCGTGTAGCACAAGTTGATTTCAGACGATTTTCCTGTCCAATACTACGGAGAGCTTAAACGCAAAGACTGCATCGTCAAAACCATCAAACGCGCTTGTGGCCTTGCCATTCGACTCAAAATCGAAAATGAGAGCATCCATGAATGAATTACTAGAAAGCCTTTTGTACAATGGAAATGATACCTTTGTTTATGTCGCGTGCCTCTGAAAAGTGTCCTTTCAGACCTTTTGAGCGAGTTATGCTTTTCATTGACGGTGGATATCTGCGAGAGAAATTCTAGGTTAAACTTGATAAGAATAGGACACTTTATTTTTCACCATAATGCTTCCTATCCGTTTGGGTTTGGGGTTCAACCTATATATAGGGGGGTCAAAATCCCTTCTCGGAGCAAGCCTCTAGGACTAAGCCAGTTCCAGTCTTTTCAGTTCTTTCATTATGTTATCTACAGCTACTTCTGGTGGCATGTCCAAGCTTTCGCATTTGAACTCTATCAGCTCAACCTTCTTTTCCTTGTAGTACTTGAAGATTGGCTGGGTTTGCTTCTCATGCACTTTTATCCTATCCCTTATGACTTCAGCAGTGTCATCTGACCGCTGATAAAGCTCCCCACCACACTTGTCACAAACACCTTCCACTTTCGGCTTCAGATAACGAATATTATATACCTCGCCACAGCTCTTGCATATTCTCCGCGTAGACAACCGCTCAACAATAATCCAATCAGGCACAGTAAGCAAAATAACAACATCAACCTTCACAATCTTGTCCAAAGCCTTAGCCTGCTCAATCGTCCGCGGAAAGCCATCCAAAATAAAACCCTTCCCACTAGAAACCTCACTCAAACGCTGCTTCAAAACCTCAACAACCACATCATCTGGAACAAGCAACCCCTTCTCCACAAACCCCTTAACCTTCCCACCGAGCACTGTGCCTTCCTTCATAATCTCACGGAAAATATCACCCATCGCAACCACATCCACACCAAGCTTCACCTGCAAACGCGAAGCATAAGTACCCTTACCCGAACCCGGCGCACCAAAGACGAGAGCCTTCACTTTTCACTCACACCCTTCAGCTTCCTTAACGAATGCTGTAGGTTTCTAACATGGCTTCATATAAACGCTTTCAAAGAATCCCGAACGCTCTGAACACAATTGTCCGACAAACAAATTTGCTGAACAGACAAAAAGAAGGCTATGCTCTCGTTACTTGCCTTTGAATGCTGGTTTTCTCTTTTCCATGAAAGCCTTAACGCCTTCCTGCAAGTCCTCAGTGGAAGCCACTACGCCGAAGCCTTCCCGCTCCAGAGCAAGAGCCGATTCCAAGCTTATGCCAGCTCCCTTGTTAATCAAAGCTTTAGCAACCTTCACAGCAACCGGAGCCTTAGCCGCCAACTCCAAAGCAAACTGACGCACCGTCTCCCTAAACTTGTCGGCTGGAACAACCATGTTCACAATGCCCAACTGCTCAGCAGTCTTCGCATCAATCATCTTCCCCGTGAGCACAAGCTCCTTCGCTTTCCCTCTGCCCACAAGTCGCGTAAGCCTCTGAGTCCCACCCCACCCAGGAATCAAACCAATATTAATCTCAGTCTGCCCCACACGAGCAGTCTCCGAAGCAATCCTCAAATCACAAGCCATAGCCACCTCCAACCCGCCACCCAAAGCATAACCATTCAACGCCGCAACCACAGGCTTCTCCAAATTCTCCAAAGCAAGACACAACCTCTCACCCATAAGCGAAAGCTCCTTAGCCTTCAAAGCGTTCATACCAATCATAGCCTTAATATCCGCTCCAGCCGAGAAAGCCTTCTCGCCAGCACCCGTCAAAATGACAACTCGCACATTTTCGTCATTCTTGGCATCATCCAGCCCATGCAAGACCTCCTCTACAACTTCCTTGCTGAAAGCGTTAAGTGCCTCTGGGCGATTTAATGTGATTGTAGCTATTCCTTCGCTTTTCTCGAAGATTATGAACTTAAATTCCATTCTTGCTTCGCCTCTTCTATTTTTGTGTCCAGTCGTAAAAGCCCTTACCAGTCTTTCGTCCGAGAAGATTAGCTTTGACCATTTGCTTCAACCCAGTGCTAGGATGAAACTTCGGATCCAATTCTCTCGTCAGAACTTCTGCAATGGCTAATGTAGTATCAGAGCCTATGTAATCCAAAAGCATAAGCGGCCCCATAGGCCAATTCAGCCCCAGCTTCACGGCCTTGTCAATATCATCCCTCTCAGCCACTCCCTCCCAATAAAGCGAAGCAGCCTCATTCAAAGCTGGAATAAGTACACGGTTAACGATAAAACCTGGACAATCCTTCTTAACCAGAACTGTCTCCTTCTCCATCTTATGCGCTACGTCCAAAACAATCTGTACAGTTTCATCTGACGTTTTCGCTCCTCTTATGACTTCAACCAGCTTCATAAGCTGCGGCGGATTGAAGAAGTGCATACCGCACACCTTTTCTGGTCGCTTCGTTGCCGAAGCAATCTCTGTTATGCTTACCGACGACGTGTTTGAAGCTATTATAGCGTGGACTGGCGCATAGCTGTCTACTTCTCGAAGCATTGCCTTCTTAAGCTCAACATTCTCTGGCACTGCTTCAACTATGAGGTCAGCGCCCGAGACTGCCTCTTTGAGGTCTAAGGTTGGATGAATTCTTGAAAGAATCTCGTTCATCTGCTGCTCAGTTATCTGCGCTTTCTTTACGAACCGCTGAAGGCTTTCACGAATCATGCTCATACCATTGTCAATAAACCTCTGCTCAACGTCACGCACGTAAACATCGTACTTGCCCACTTGAGCAGCCACCTGAGTTATTCCATGACCCATCAACCCAGCGCCCAAAACTGCGATTCTCTTAACTTCCATGACCTTCACCTTTCTCAAGCATGGAATTATTAGCTTGTCGTGGTGTTAAAAGTCTTTTCAAACAAGAAACGAGTTTTCAAGTGCTACCGCAACAGTGAAGCTATCAGAATCTAGGGAAGCGTCAAGACTTCCACCTTCACCTTGTGTCCATCCTTCAGCTTAAGATGCTTCCTCAAAGGCACAGGAGCAATTATCTCAAGCACAGAAGCGTCATAGTGGCTTCTCAAAGCCGAGATTAAAGCCCCTTTCACTTTGTTCTCTATTATCATGGGATAGCATTTTACAGGTCCAAAAGTGCGGTCTTCACTCGTAAAACCCGCGACCTCAACGGCTGGATAAGCTTCAAGCTCGTTACGAGCCTTAATGTCATAATCAGTCGTGAGCTTCAAGTTAAGAGTCCCTGAATACGGGTCAAAGCCCAGCTTTTCCATGAATTGCTTCCGATACTGCTCTTTTGAAATGTAATAGGCCCCTTCGCCCAATCCCGTAAAAACTGTCCCTTCTAGGGTTATTGACGGCGGATAAGCAGCTTCCATCAAGAAACGTAGACTTGAATGAAGCTTCTGAAGCTCTTTCGCGCCTAAATCCGTGATCCTTATGAGGCATCCTTCAGCCGTTATGGTTCGCTTAATCCATCCCTTGCTATCTAATTCGATCAAGTAGCGCGAAGCCGTCTGCTGAGACGTGCCTAATTTTCCTGCCAGATATTCGGTGGAAATCTTTGCCGTCCTCCGATGCGCTCCCATCTCGGCTAACTTCAGAAGAGTGAAAAGATGACGGCAAACATGCTTTTCAGCCATTCAAAAACACCATTTTTCATTCATTCAAAGATGCATAGCTTCGTATTTAAGTGGCTCGAAAATTCGAGCGAAAGGCTAAGCCGCGGAGCATGTTGTGTTTGCCTGCACAAAAATGTTGCGCATATCATAGGTGTGGGCTGAAACAGGGATAATAGCAGCTGTAGTTTGAATGGTGAAAGATATAGAGTAAGTGCCGTTGCCACGATCTATTACAGAAAGGTTGTTTGATGAATCAACATTTACCCAGCTTCCGGAGTCTTGATAGAGTAAAGTTATGTTCTTGGCTAGGGCTGATTTTTCTTCATTGAAGACGCTGCATGTAAGATTCACCAGCTTTTCCGAACCCCCTAGCGTGACGTAGAAGCCTGCAATCGTAGTTTTTGTTGTCACGTTGATTTCATAGTTTGCGGCTATGGTTGTCTCTTCGCCATAGACTCTCAAAGTGAAATTCGCATCTGTGCTTGAAGTTCCCATATCGCTAGTGTTCCATGAAAGCCATATACCCGAATCATAATTCGAATCGTTTAATGTCGCAAAGTCCAGAACCAGAGTTCCAAAATGGGTCAGACTTCTTACAACTTGCGCAAGCGTGTTCAGATTAGCTGTCAAAACCGCTCTTTCACCGCCGTTCGAAACGTTTGCAAGTGAGCTAATCATCGTGTTTCTCGTGTTTTGCTCCAGGGCGAGGATAAGATCAGCTATAGACGCGGCATTGGAGCTGTTCGTTTCCCTGCTGAGTTCATAGACATACACTGTTGTTGAAGATATCAGTATAGCGATGGCTAAGGCAGCTACTATGAGAAGCTGTCCAGAGTTGTTGGTCCTAAGCTTTTTCTTGCCTTTCGTCATGTAGCCATCCCCAGATTCACGTGGATTACGTAACAGCGAAGTGTCGCACTTTGGCTTGCACAAATGTATTCCACAAAGGCTACCTCTTGACTGTTGAAGCCGCCATTAGTGATGACGTCAGTGTTGAGTCGCTGCATCTGCTCATCGTACACTGTGAGATTGAAACATATGCCTGCTGGCAGAATAAGATCAAGAGCTTCTCGCAATGCCGTAAAGTCTCCGTCAGTTATGTACATGCCTAGGCGTCCATCTTGATCCAGTTTCATAAGAGAGTGCAGTCCAATAGAAGCCAAGCTCTCACTTTTTGTAGCGCTTCTAGACCCTGTTAGATCTGCGGACACTGCAAATGCTGAGAAAATGATGAGCACAGCTAGAAAAGCTTCAATTATCCGTATCTGTCCTCTGTCGGCTTTTTTCAATCTCGAGGACCCCCAACCCAAACCGTACATTCAAAGATAGCCGAATTAATCGTGACTACGTACATGTAGGCAAAAACATTCGACAGAGATGTAAAGCCTGCGAAGTCGGCACCCACTTGTACAGGCACTTGCGGATACGCCACCCATTCAATAAAGAAAGCCGTAGAATTCCATCCAGTCAGGACAATAAGCATCAAACTTGGATCAAGAAAATGCGGAATCTCATACGTAGCAGATCCGTTGTCGCTCGCCTTTTGTGTCAAAGTTGAATTGTACTCAAACGTTAAAGCATAAGCACTTGACAAGTTCACTGCTGGATAGGCGAAAGAAGCATTCAGGACATAGCTTAGTGGGCTAAGTCTGAGAAATGTGCCTCTAGGTTTGGGTTCTGCTGTCTTATGCGCAAATGCGTAGACCTTAGAAGACGCTATTCTAGCGTCATAGGCAGATCTTGCGAGAACGGCTAGAAGGCTTGGCCCATGGACATTGTTTGAGATGGTTACATTCTGATGCGTTTTGCCTCCAGAAACGTAGACCTCAGTTGTATTCAGATAGTTTTCTGCGATGACGTAGCATTTCAAATACGCTGAAACAGGAGCTCCGTTCTTTTCGGTCAAGATTTCAAATTGGTATTCGGTATTGTCCGTTGATGGGAAGGTTGCAGTTAGATTTATGAACACTTCGAAAACCGGCTTAATCTCAAGCCTGAAGGCAACGTCTGGCAACCCAATAGAGGTGAACAATTCAGCGTAGCTCATGGCCCGCATACTTTCGCTGTTCAATCTTGAAACCTTGTCTATATCTAACTCATATGGGTTTTCTGTACCCATTTTCGCCAAGCCAAACGTTTCTGGCTTTATTGAACCATTTTGCCCCCAATTTGAGGGCGTTCCGCTGTTCAAAAGAAGATATTTCGAAATCTCTTCGTATCTTTCGGCTGTGTTTTTGTCGACTGCGCTGTTTATGTATGGATGCAAGAGTGTTGAACTTCCTGCCATGGCTGAGAGTACGGCGATAACCATGAGTGCGCATGCAAAGAAAGTGTCAATGGACACGGCAGGCATGCTGACATGACCCCTGTTCTGTTGGCAGCTTATTTGGGCAGGGCAACAACGCCATATAGTCCTCCAAGCAGCTGCTGTGAGATCAGCAAAGAAACGTAGGCAGTGAGCACAAGCATAGCTGAATATTTAAAGCCTGCAGCAAACGTGCCTTCGTTCACCTTGCCCACGAAGAACCCTGAAAGCCAGCACTGGAATATTATGCCTGCCGAAAAGAGGTTGATCTGATTTTCCAGCAGTGTGAAAGGCACGGCAGTCGTTCCAGGAAGCGACATTTGCGTCACAGCAAAAACTGTCATGGCGACCATAGTTGTTGTTAAGGCTATTAGAACACTCCATATGAAAGCCAAGACCGCGTATGGCCTCAAAAGCGACTTCTTGTTAGAGTCAACGTCTTTCTGTTTTTCGCTGTATTCCGTCAACGTTTCAAGAGCTATGGATGAGCCTCCGCCGATTTTGATCGTTTCTACTAGTATGAAGAAATTGACTAGAACAGGCCATGTCTGAATCTTATGTCTGATGTTTCCGAAGATCGTTCTAAGTGAAACACCCCACTCCATCTGGCTTCTAACTAGGCTTAACGTCTCAGTGAATCTTCCGTAGCCGGTGCGCTTTGCGGCATGAACTATGCTTTTCTCTGGCGAAAGCCCGATCTTCCTGGCTTCTGTCACGTCTCTAAGAAAGCTGGGCATGGCGTTTTCCGCATCATTGTTGATCTTCGAGATCTTCATGTATACTATCAATGGCGGAATCGATATTGCCAGCAAGCAAGCGGTGATGACCAGCGTGAACGTCTGTGGCCCTGTCAAGTGTTGAAGTTGCGGCAAGAAAACCAGAGCAGCAACGAAACCAAAAACGATGATGACGGGCAATATAGCAGCTTTGTAGGGTTGGTTGACGCCTATGAGGTTGCTCTTTCTTTCCGCATGAGCGATGACCATGAAGAATATTGATATCATAGGCGTTACGAAGAAAATGAGAATGCAAACTACATCTGTAGAAACGCTTGGCGTCCCACTAAGTTTCATCGGCTCAAAGATCGAGGTAGTCGCGAATATGATAAAGAGAATGTATGAGCAAAGCGTTACAATCAGCATTACTGCATATGCTTCTACCAAAGTGCCAAGCCTCTCAACTGAACGAACAGATGCGGCGCTTTCATTTTCGAATATTGAGCGCAGCTTGCTTTTGAGATAGTTTACAATGCTTCCTCCGCTTCTGATTGAGGAGACATATCCCAGAAGGAATTCGCGATAGCTTTTCGACTTCGTTTTTTCAGCGTGTTTGAACATGACAGTCAGAGGATCGTATCCAAGAACCTCAACCTGCCTGACAATCTCCCTAGCTTCTCTTTGGAATCGTGGCAGCAAGTCAATATTGCAGAGTTTCCTCCAGCTTTCGTAGATTGTCACGCCGCTCGCAGCCAACAATGTGAAAAGCAGAGCAGCAAAGGGCAGCTCACGGCCGAGCGCGCTTGCATCTTCATCAACGAAGCGTCTCAGCAGGGTGCCGAATATTTTTGGGCCTTTAAGCTTAGTCTGCAATGCTCTCACCATTTTGGCTTCTCTAGGAATTCCTTTTGGAAAAGTTGCGGGTTGTTATAGTACTTACTCAAAACGTTGTTCACGTTTCTGTAGTCGCGAATGCCATGCTCAGCCATATGCAAAAGAACTCGTTTCCGATATTCCAGCTCATCTATTAGCTTTTCAACTGGAATGTCGAGGCTTGTTGACATCTTTTTCAGAAGATAACTGCTAGCCAAGTTCTCTTGGAAGGTGTCTGATGAGGCATTCCAACTGAACACTTCTTGAAGCGTGCTAGCGTCTCTAACCTCTGCGATGCTCGTAAATTTCCTGCTTGAAAGTCGCTTTCCAGATTCAAGGAAGACAGGCGTCCTTACGTGTTTCACGTTTATCACGCAGTTCATGAGTGGGATTATCGAAGATGGAATGTTCATTGGCGGTTGTGTAAGCCTTTTAATCGCAGTGTCGACGTCCTCGGCATGTAATGTGCATAAGCCTCCGTGGCCAGTTGCAAGAGCCTGAAACAGCACGTAAGCTTCTTCTCCGCGAACCTCGCCTACGAGAATCAGGTCTGGACGATGTCTGACAGCCGACTTGATCAAGTCGTAGAGAGTGATTTCACCTTCGCCTTCAACACCGAAGCCTGATCGTGCGATGGTTGAAGTCCAGTTCTCATGTGGCAGGTTGATTTCAGCGACTTCCTCAACCGAGATTATCTTATAGCTTGGTCGCACCAGACACGCAACTGCATTCAAGGCTGTGGTCTTACCAGCACCTGTGGCTCCTATAATCATAACGGACATTTTGCATTCCATCAGAAGCCAAAGGTACGCGGCGATGCTTTCGTCTATGGTTTCATTCTCTATCAAGTCAACTATTGTAAAGGGATCCTTGCGGAACTTCCTTATCGTGAACGATGTTCCAAAGGGTGTCGTTTCCTTCCCAAAAGAAACAGCTAAACGGTGTTTTTCAGGCAAAGTAACGTCTACTATCGGGAAAGCTATGCTCACATGCTTTCCTGCTTTGTGAACTACACGCATTATGAAGTCGTCAAGTTCCTGCTCGTCTCTGAAGGTCAAGTTGGTCTTAATGTTCTCATATTTTCTGTGCCACAAGAAAAGCGGCCTATTCACTCCGCCACATCCGATGTCTTCAACGTACTCATCATACATCACTGGATCTATTTTTCCGTAGCCAACGATGTCCTTTTCCAAAGTGTGAAGGATCTTGCGCATACCGACTGGCGAGACTTCGCTGAACTTTTTCTGGTGTTGAACATGTATTGCAGGCATTTGCCTTCGAAAAGATTCTGCCAGCGTTTCTTCTCCTTCCGGAGCCTGTAGCTCGTATTCCAAAATGTTTCTCAGCCTGAAGTAGCCGTCTCGTTCTTCTCTGTTCAATGGAAGTTCGTCAAGAACGTATAGATATTCCAATGTTTCTTCGTTCTGAACTATCGCTGCATAAGAGAAAGGCGGTTTGAGTGGGTAGTATTCAATTTCCACGTAACCTTCGGGAACGCTCCACTTCTTAACATCTAAGAATTCTATTAACTCTCCTTCTTCTTTCATCACTTCATCCAACGAGTTTCCAGTTTCAGTCTTCTTTCTAGACGCTGCCAAACCTGACTTCATGCTATGATCCCTCATTCAAGTTTTCAAGTCGAAGCTGCGGAACACCAAAGCTGAAAACGCAGCTTAGGTAAGCTGCCCCATAACCCCCAACATAATAGCCTGTAGCATTGGCTTCTTTTGGAAGATAGATGCGCAGTCCGGTTCCTTCCAGTGCTGTGTCTCCAAAACCACCTTCTATCCAAACATTTTCAGAGTCATTTTGAAGTTGAAGCCAATACTGTCGACTACCAATCGTGACGGGCATCTGCAAGCAACTCTGGGCTGTTTCGTTCGTGGTCAATGCCAACGTCACTAGTTCCGTGCTTCTGGCCGCAACATAGTCCATCAGATTCTTTAGTTGCTTCGTCTCTGAAGAAAAGCGAGTGGCGTTTACGTAGGCCATGAACGAAAATACGAGAAGACTGCTGACAGCCAGCATGGCGATGAAAGTGTAAAGGTAGCTGGGAGATACAGATGGCACATGCTACACCTCTGCTTCTTGGATTTTGATGTTGCACACAACGATCTCCATTGTTATAGCAGAACCAGTTTCATTGCTTGAAATCGGAAGCCAAACTGTGCTCGATGTTCCGTCGAAGACAGCCTTCAGCGCAAGTGATGAGACTGAACTGTTAAACTCATACTGGCTTGAGACAGTTGTAACGTTCAAGCTGGTTATTTTGAGGTAGAACTTCTCTCCCAGCAGCAAGTTTCTAGAGGAATTGAGGTTTATGACGTATACACGAACGAGATTCAGAGGTTTTCCATTAGCTATTCCCGTTTCAGCCCCGGTGACTGAGGGGCGGTAGCAAAGAACCAATTCCCTGTCGTTGTTCGTATCCACGTAAAGCTGCGTCATTGTGAATGAGCTTTGATTGATTATTGCCCTGTCATCGCCTCTGATGAACAAATTGTCAAAACTGAATTTCTGGGTTTCAAGTTCGTAGAAGGCCCTGCCAATTGAGTTGTTGAACACAATGTCGCTGAATGTTCGCTCGTCGGTGAAGTTGATTGTAAGACTCTTAGCGGTGGCAGCTATTTGAAAGCTTGCTCCGCAATTGTCCATGAAAACGGCTTCTGAAGCTCCAAAACTCCATGCAACAGAACGGATTGCATCATCTAGAAACTGCATGTTCTGTTTAGCGACTGAATTTCTAAGCACGGTTCCTCGGGCTCCGATTTTTAATACTGCAACGCTATAGGTCGTAGAGATCAGTAGGATCAGCGAGACAAAGAGTATCAGGTAGGTTACTGGTATGGCTAATGCTGTCTTTGAAAACAGAAGTCTTTTTGTCTGTTTCTTGAAGCTTCCAAGGTTCACCGTTCTTTGCAGTCTCCTTTCTATGTGCTTGATCCATAGCTTTCGGCTTTGTTGTAAGATAAGATCGTGTGCGTAGAACGGGACTACACATAAGTATACACAATCAGTACTGAAAGTCAACCAATGATGTTCAACTTCCTAACCTAGCACTTTTCAAAAAACAAAAACGGGGAGAATGAAAGAAAAGGGAGAGAGGCTGCTACTGCGCAGCCTGAACGTTGCACTCTTTGTAGTATTGAGCGTTTGCCGAGAACACTGTGATGCCAATAGGTATACCGACGTCGTTCAAGGCGATGCTGCCTGGGTTTTTGACGTAGACGACCATTGTGTAGCCTGACTTCAACGTTATGTCATCGATCGCTTGGTCAAAAGTCCTTGCCGAACCTTGCACTATGATGCTGGCAGTACTAGAAGTAATGTTTAGCTCGTCTTCCGTCACTGCCAAATCATTTGATATTGTTACAGTGTTTGTTCTCCAGAAGTAAGCGTACGTCCAGTTGACTTCTTGACCTCTGACCGTTATCTTGTCTATGACAACATCCTTTCCGCCAGTGTTCACAATGACTATTGCACATTCTGCCCAGTTGCCAGTTGTGTTGTACCACACGTGTTGCTTTGTAAGGAACAGGTTCTCTTCCTGCACTCTCGTGGTTGTCACGTTTATGGCGTAGAAGGTTACGACTGTGGCGAGCAATACTGAAACCACTAGAATTATCAGTGTCGTCACTACAGTGCTCAATGCTTTCCTATTCTTCAGTATATTCATCTTCTTTTGTCTCCGTGAAGGCACAATCGACAATTTTTAGATAAGATAATTTGTGCGTAGAACACAGCTACACATAACTGCACAACAGTACAACAGTTTCCGGGAAAACTCGCTAGCATTGACCTTGGAAGTGGGGGCAAGTCTAAACATGTTTAGAGAATACATACGGAATCTTTATTTTTCCGCAAGTAGTGGCGAAATCTGATGCGAATGCCAACCCTAAGAGCTTTGGACGTAACTTTAATGGCGGTTAACGCGGCTCTTTACGCCGCTATTGGATACGTGTTGTATGCAATATTTCCTTTCGTCTGTCCGACAATCGGCGGAGTAAGATTTTGGCCAGTTGTGGTGATACCCGCGACTTTCGCAGTGCTTTTCGGCCCGACTGTGGGCGGAGGGGGTGCTGCAATAGGCATATTCATCAGTGACATGCTAATACACGGTGATCCATTGCTCAGCCTAACAGCAGGAGTAACGTCAAACCTAGTTTGCTTTGGACTGATTGGCTACCTGTCGCGGAAGAAACTGGATTGGAAGAAAGGCTTCTTGGGTCTAGGAGTTGGGATTGCCGTATTGGCAACGCTTGGATATTTGCTGATAACACCTGAGACTGTCGTGAACTATTTCGGCACCACAATCGGACAAGCAATGTGGAATATCTATTTCGTGCTAGCCATATTCGTGATTAGCTATGGGATCGTTATCGTGATAGGATATGCCCTACCTAAGTGGCGAAGCTTCGGAGTGGCCGCCGTGGTAGGATCTGTCGTTGGCAGCGGAATAATAGGTATCGTTGTGTGGGGTTACACGCAGTTTCTTGCATTGCCTGCAGCAATTGGAGGAGCTCACGACCTGCCATTCTATGCTGGTCTGATACTTTTCGTATGGACATTTGCAACCGAAATCCCATTCATGCTCACGCTAGTCCCAATAATCGCTGAAGCCTGCTACGAGGCCTTTCCAGCTCTGAGGACTAGACGAGAAGAGAAGTCAAAGTGAAAGAAGCAAAAGCCTTCAGCCCAGCAGGCATCTCCAGCTTTTTCGAGATATGCGACACTGCTTCAGACGGTAGTCCAATCTTAGACTTGGAACAGATCGGTGCTCGAGGCGGCGGATTTGGGATCCAAAAAGGGGTCAAGACTGAGGTTTGTGTTTCAGAGCAGGATTTCAACAGCATTGACATTGTCATAAATGAGGAAAGAGCGCGGAATGCTGAAACAACAGGAACAGTAGCCAAGACATTGCTGAATATGGTTGACGAACAATACAAGGTTGAGATAAGGCATACAGTTGAGATACCAATTGGTGCAGGTTTTGGCTCAAGCGCAGCCGGAGCCCTAGGTGCAGCTTTAGCCTTGTCAAGAGCTTTAGATCTAAATCTGACGTATAATCAGATAGGCAGAATCGCCCATGTTGCAGAGGTCAAGTGTAAGACAGGTTTAGGCACTGTAGGTCCATTGATGCTCAGTGGGTGCGTATTGACAGTAGAGCCTGGTGCGCCCGGGATAGCGTTGATAGATCGTATACCACTATCCGCGGATTACGTGATTGTTGCGGGAGTTTTCGGATCCATACCAACGAAGCAGGTGCTGTCTTCACCGAGCAAACGTGAAGCCGTTAATAAGTGGGGGAGAAAAACTCTGGAGAAGATTCTTTCTGAGCCTTCGCTTGAGAACTTTTTGGATTGCTGTTTTGACTTTGCTGAAAAGACTGGATTCATGACAGAGCGTCTCCGAACACTCGCAAAGAGTGCCAAGAAGGCAGGAGGCATAGGTGCTGCCCAGAATATGGTTGGCGAGGCAATTCACGCGCTTACTACGTTGGAAAATGCTGAAAATGTGGTTCAAGCTTTTAAGCAGGTTTTGCCACACGAGAAAATTCTCGTTGCCAAGATTGACCTTCAGGGCGCTAGGCTCATAGGATGAAAGAGTAGATGGAGAAAAAGTTTGAAACCCTGGCTGTCGGAGGCACTTTCGACGAGCTTCACAAGGGTCATAGAGCCTTGCTTGTGGAAGCTTTTGAAGTTGGCAAGCGTGTTCTGATCGGCTTATGCTCTGACGAATTCGTGAAGAAAATGGGTAAGCAACATGAGGTTGCGACTTACGAAGATAGATTGGCTGAGCTGAAGGCTTTTCTTCAAGAACACAATCTTCTGGACAAAGCAGAAATAATAAGTCTAGATGACGCTTATGGGGTAACACTACGTAAGGGTTGCATTGAAGCATTGGTTGTTAGCAAAGAAACTGAACCTATGGCAATGGAGATCAACAGAAAAAGGAAAGAGTTGGGGTTGACTTCCCTCCAAATAGTCATCATCGATATGGTTCCAAGCGAAAATCACACGCCTATCTGCACCACTCGAATCCGCTTGGGAGAAATGGATCGGGAAGGGCACTTGATCAAGTAGAAGGAAAACGGTTTAAACTCCCTCGAAGTACTTTTAGATCAGAAACGGTGTCACAGTGCAAAGGACAGGTGTGGCGAGGCTTCCGCTTCATTATGGCAAGGCTCCGAGATGGTTAACTGTTCGTATGCAGAAGCTTGCACGATTTGTTCCACCAGACATAGACCGCTAGATCTTGAACTGGTAGACACTCTGTGTGACAGTGAACGCCACTGACTTGAACATACTTGAAGCCGCCTGAGGTTCTTTTGCTGAGCACTGCAAATACCTTGCAGAAGCCGACGTAGACGACAGCGGATCAGTAGACTCAGCCGATCTAGGCTCAATGGGTGCCCACTGGGGCGAGTTCGAGACATAAACCACAACCAGCACAACCATATCACCCCATTTTTCTCATTCCTATAGAATAACTCTACATGAAGTCAGACCTTAGACTCTTCCACGAAACAAAAGCAGAGGCAACATAAACCCTAGATAAAAGGGGGTATAGTCCGCCTCACGGAGCAAGCTCCACGACAACACAAAAAAGCCAACCTACGCTCAAGCGAAGGGACAGGCTCCTCAGAGCAACTCCTCCACATCGCCCGTTTGTCGGACAAAACTTTTCCAGCCCAACGACAAGACACCAGCACACCTAAACCATGATAGAGGGAGTAGAACCATCCCGCACACAAAAAACCATGTTGAAACTATATATAGGGGGGTCAAAATTTCTCCGAGCGCGAAACAGACACTAGCTAAGACCATACAGGTTTGTGAAACCCTCTCGCTTCGAGACACTTCGAAAAACGCCAAACAATCATCCAACATCTCAAGGCAATTTCTTAATATCACCGTAAATCTGTGAACAGCAAACCGAAGAAAAGCCAGTCTCGAACCCTCGATCCCTTGCGAATTCGATTGCCTCTTCTTCCGGAAACGCAATTGCATCCACTCCAGCCTTAATAGCTAAGACATCGGTTTCAACCCGATGCTCACCCTTCGGTCGCATACATCCCAACACCAACGGTGTCCTCGGAAACATCAAACGTGCTGCCAAAACAACTCTAGCTATCTCCAATGGCTTTGGTGGCTTGACACTCTGCATTTCTGTTCCGCGTATCGGCATGAAAGCAATCACCACCAAAGCCGAAGGCTTGTACCGAGATATCATTTCCAACGCTTTCAGTTCGCCCTTCAACTCTCCGTAATGGAGACCCACGATGACATGAGGCACGAACGCGATGCCAGCGTCATTCAATGCTTTCAGAGAATTATCGTAGTCTTCAACTGTCACGTTCAGTTTATAGATCTCTCTTATCGTTTCGTTTGACCCAATCACATCTAATAACGCTGTGTCAACTTTGCTTTCGCTAAGAGCTTTGGCGGTCTGGATGTCGATCACGCCAGTATGAACAAGAACAGTTAGGTCCAGCTCACTCTTGATTTTCGCAATGGTATCAATGAATTTGCCAATAGGCACAGAACCATCTGGCAGACATCCACCACTTATCAAGCACCCCAACGCGCCTTCACGCTTCAGCTTTCTGCACAATCCAAACAACTCTTCAGGGGAGGAAACAGGATACATTGTTTCCAATATCCTTCCGCCGCAATGCTTGCACTTCAATGTGCACCCTTTGCCTGTTACTGAAATGGTTGGAAAGTCCGTTGGTGAAGAACGGTAGTAGCTTGTTTTGTAGTACATGAAGCTTGGCGCGTAGAAGCGTATTTTCTTCGGTCGTGATGCGATTAGGCCACTGTTTAGGAGGGCTAGAAGTTTTTCGTCTGTCATCTGCCATACTGCTTCGGGTGAATGGTGTGTCATTGTTCTCTGTTAGAACGTTTTGATTATTGTGCTTAATAGTTTTCGTTCATCAGTCAGGCATTGTATCGTTTGCTTCCTTCGTGGATTCTGGTTCAAACGAATGGTTTAACTTTCGGCATGCACAAGTATGTTTGGGATGGGGGATTCTCATGAGTTCGGATTTTCCATCCAGAAGGAGAGGGAGTCTAGTCATTTCAGTGGCCATTCTGAAGGCCGCAAGGCAAGGAGTTAGGCAGAAGGTTCTAATCAGGTCTGTTTCTTTGACTCATGGGCAACTTACAAGATACGTCGCACTTCTCAAATCTTGTGGGTTAATCACGGAGAACAAGACGTTTTACCAAACTACTGAAAAAGGGAAGGAGCTAATAAAGGAATTTGAGTCTTCATCATTAATCCAAAGCGTCTTAGCTGCCTGAGGATTCAGCATAGCTTCCTCTTTTCTCTACGTCAGTAAATCCTGTCTTATGTGCCTGATGGAAAGCTTTAATCTCACAGACATTTCATGATTCATCTAAAGAGCATACCGAACGAACCAATGCATTCTGAGGAATACTATGCTGATAAAAGAAGCAGATGAGTGCTTCCCAAAGCAAATTCGCGTTTCGCTAGGCTCTGCCATCATTCTTAAATTGCTGGATGGGAAGCTTGATGCTGCGCCTACAACCGCCTATCTGATGACGTACAAAAGAGGAAAATGCACAGCTAATTGCGGGTTCTGTCCTCAAGCCAGAGAAAGCAGAAGCAACGCCGACATGCTTTCGAGGATTTCGTGGCCAGTCTTCCTCACACAGCACGTGCTGGAAGGAATACAGAAGGCTGCTATAGCTGGCACGATAAAGCGCGTTTGTATACAAGCTTTGAATTATCCAGAAGTCTTCATGCACTTGGAAGGTCTCATAAAGAATATTCAGCAACAAACTAGAGTACCTATTTCAATTTCGTGCCAGCCCAAGAGAGCAGAAGACATAAGGCTGTTAGCTAGTGCTGGGGCAGAAAGAATAGGAATTCCCTTAGACGCAGCGAATGAAGAACTGTTTGACAAGATTAAAGGAGCTTCGGCAGGAGGAACCTACGCTTGGAAAAGACAGTTTGAGCTGCTTGGAGAAGCTATTAGTGTTTTCGGGGAAGGCAAGGTCAGCACGCATTTGATTGTTGGGTTAGGTGAGACAGAACAGGAAATGGTCAATATCATTCAGCAATGTGCTGACATCAGCGTTCTTCCAGCACTTTTTGCCTTCACTCCAATCATCGGGACAGTGTTGGAAGGTTGGAGTCAGCCGCTGATTCAAGAATACAGGCGCTTGCAGGTTGCACGAAGCTTGATTCTGAACGGAGCGACAAGGTCAGAAAAAATGGGTTTTGACGAAAAGGGTCGACTGCTTGACTTCGGCGTAAGCAAACAGGCTTTGATGTCGACTGCCCTTTCGGGTGAGCCCTTTCTCACTTCTGGGTGTCCAAACTGCAATAGGCCATACTATAACGAGAAACCGAGCGGCCCGATCTACAATTATCCGAAGAATATGACAGAAGAGCAGCTTGCTGAGGCGCTAGAGCAATTGTGTTTGGGTGGAGCTTAGAAACATTGAGCGTGCAGTATCTTGTCGACGCAACGATAACCGAGACAAATGCCATAAAGCTGAAGTTCCTAGACGCCAGCGGAAGAATCAAGGAATTCGTGGATGAAAAATTCAAACCGTATTTTCTCGTTCCCTATCCTCTCACAAGTGAGGACAAACGTATCGTGGACTATTTCAGTGGAAATGTTCAAGCTGTCGAGAAAATTGACTTGTTCACGGGTGAAAAGAAGACACTTGGAAAGGTTTTTTGGCCGAACACAAAAATTGCCTTGAAGGCTGCTGAACGGCTTCATCAGCGTTGGGAAAGTGAGATCGATTTCGCGAAATCCTACGTTTATGATAACGGTTTCATTTTCGGAGCATTACACGCTTCTGATACTCTTAAGCCGATTCTAGATCTGCCAACAGCGCTGATGGAGAAGTTCGACAAGACCTTCAAGGAAAGAAGAGCAAGCGACCCGCTGAAGTACGATCAGATTCGACACTGGTTTATCCTACTCAGTCAGCCCGTTCCGAATGTAAGCTCGGACTTCTTCGACGCCAAAGAGGTTGACATAGAAAAGGTCTATTCGACATGGATGCTTTCTAGGATAGCCAATCTTCCCCTGATTGAAGCATTCAGTAGCCATCAAGTAAGCAATTGGCTAAAATCGACTATCCATACTCATCTGAGAAAAGCCAATTTTCTCATTCCGACAGCTGAGGAATTGACAAGGGGAAAACCGACGCACACAGTGACTGGAGCCCTAACGGTTTCGCCAAAGGCTGGAACTTATTTCAATACGGTCGTCTGCGATTTCGAAAGCCTATACGCCAGCTGTATTGACAGTTTCAACCTGTCCTATGAAACCGTGGACTGTGGACACACTGAATGTGAATCGAACAGGATTCCAGATTTTGAAGGGCACGTTTGTACTAGACGGAGAGGCTTTTACGCTGTGCTTATCGGTGCATTGAAAGATCTGAGGATCAGACTGTTCAAGCCCGCTTCGAAAGACTTGACGTTGGCTGAGGAGGAAAGGAAGATTGCAGCCGCCACAACTAAGTTGCTGAAGTTGATTCTAGTTTCCAGCTATGGCGTGACGGTGCGCATTCATGGGTTGGCTTGTCCACCGTTGGCTGAAGCCATAACAGGTCATGGACGATACGCGCTTAAAGAGAGCTGGCGCCTGGCTGAAGAGAGGGGTTTGCGTCCATTGTATGGTGATACGGATTCTTTGTTCTTGGACAATCCTCCCGATGAGCAAGTTGGGTGGCTGATTCGGACGGTTAAGGAAAGGTTCATGCTGGATTTGGCTGTTGACAAGCGTTACAGTCTGTGTGTTTTACCGAAAGCAAAGAAGGCGTACTTTGGAATATTGCAGGATGGCACACCTGACATCAAAGGAGTAACAGCGATAAAATCCAACTCGCCAGAATATATAAACAAGGTTTTCAAGCAATGCGTGAACCAGCTCTCGACGGTCAAGAACGAAGAAGAATATGAACAAGCCAAAACGAGAATTAAGGAAGTTGTGCAGAAAGCCATAGCCGACTTGAAGAGTGGAAAAATCGAAGTAAGAGACTTGACCTATTCTGTACGGCTCTATTTTGATCCAAACGAAAAAATAGCGGACATGAAATCAGCGCATCAGCCTTATCAGTGTGCGCAGCAGCTCATTGACGCCGGTATGAAGCTGAAAAGAGGGGACACTGTTTCCTTCATCAAAGCTAAACCGTTCAAGTACAAAGGCAGAATGTTTACTGTCAAGCCTGCAGATTTCGCAACGAGCTTGACTGAAATAAACTCGGTCGATTATGTTAGAAATCTGCTCACTGCTTTGAATCAAACGTTTGAACCGATGGGCATCGAGCTTGAAGCAGAGAAGAAAGCAGACATTTCACGATGGTTGTCGGGCTAGCAAATGAAACCTGATTCTTGTTCGGCGAAATTCATTGTGGGAAAGCAAGGTAGCTAGTTCTTTAGTTTTGCGAAGTCAAAAAATCTTTATGTGTAAGGCACGCGTTAAGGCATTCTCAAGTCTGTTGGTGAAGGAGTTTGGTCGAGGCGACAGTAGAAGATAAGAGAATAACCCTGAAAGAAGCCGTAAAACTCGTTCCAGACGGCGCACACGTCTTCTGGGGAGGTTTCGGCTTTCAACGACCCCCAATGGCTTTCGCACACGAGCTTGTTAGGCAAAAGAAACGAAACCTAACCCTTTACACCTGTGGTTCAGAGATGGACTTGGACATACTCTCCGGCGCTTGCGTGGTTTCACGGCTTGAACTAGCATTTTATGCAATCGAAGGCATAGGCTTAGTGCCCAACATTCAAAGAAGAATCCGGGAAGGGGCGATACAAATCGAAGATTATTCGAACTTGGCTATGGTTCTCCGCTTCCTCGGGGGAGCGCTAGGTGTTCCGTTCATGCCTTTGAAGAGCATGCTTGGCACGGACTTGTTGGCGAAAACAAGGTTCAGAACCAAGAAGGCGGAGGTAATGGCGTGCCCGTTCAGCGGAGAGAAGGTTGTTCTTGTCCCATCTGTACGTCCAGACTTCAGCATAGTGCATGCTCAACGTGTTGACAAGGAAGGAAATGTACAGATTGATGGAATTAGAGGCGAAGATGTCGAAGGTGGAAGAGCTGGCAAGAAAGTGCTTGCGTTGGCGGAGGAAATCGTTGACACCGAGTTCATACGCGCCCGGCCAGACCAGACGGTCATTCCGAACATTTACGTTACTCATGTCGTCGAGTGCCCGTGGGGTTCCTATCCGATGATGGTTTACAACTACTACGATTACGACATGGAGCATATACGAATGTATTACGATCAGTGCAAAACCGAAGAAGGATGGCAGAAATACTGCGCCGAATACATAACATGCTTCAACGATCACAACGAATTTCTCCAGAAGATGGGTTTCGAACGACTGATGAAACTCAAGGCTAAAAAGCCTCTGCCGTACTAGAGGGGAGGAAAGAAAATGGCTAAAAGATACGCGAAACTCGAAGAATTTACAACTCTAGAACTGATGGCGGTTTGTGGATCCAGACAAATAAAGAATGGGGAAGTGGTTTTCATAGGAACAGGTTTGCCGCTCATAGCTGCTATGCTCGCCAAGAAGACGCACGCCCCGGGAGCCAAGATCGTCTATGAGGCAGGTTTCATTGATTCAAACGCCAAGGACATAGCCTTATCAATAGCAGATTCGAGACTTGGCTATCATGCGGCTGGAGCCATAGGATTGCTCGAAACTCTTGGCTTAATGTTGCAGGGAGGACACGTAGACTTGGGGTTCGTAGGCGCGGCGCAAATTGATGAGTTCGGAAACATAAACACGACCTACATCGGAAGCTTCGAGAAACCAACCGTAAGGCTTCCGGGAAGCGGAGGAGGAAACGACATAATTAGCTCAGCTAGACGGATAGTAGTCATAATGACGCATGAAAAGAGGAAAATGGTCAAGAAGCTGGACTATCTAACGAGCCCAGGCTTCTTGGACGGGCCAGGAGCTAGAGAAAGAATTGGCTTGCTTGGCGGTGGGCCTTCGCTTGTGGTTACGAATCTCTGTCAGATGGATTTTGACCCTGAAACGAAGCGAATCAGATTGGCAACCGTTCATCCAGGCGTGGCTGCACAGCAGGTTGTCGAGAACTCGGGTTTTGACTTGATAATTCCGAAAGAGGTGCCGACAACTGAACTACCCACCCATGAGGAGCTTGAACTGTTGAGGGCGATTGACCCTAACGGAATCTACATACCGAGAGGAAAGTAGGTTTATAGCTACCTTTTTATACTACTTCCTACCATTCAATGTTTGGGTAAACGTATATGCACCAAATTAACCTAGTCGAAACATGGCTGTCAAGCGTGGCTCTCAGCCATTCAGGAGCCCAAACAACAAACAACCTGTACCGAAGAGGGCTCTCGTATTTTCTGAGTTTCATAGACGCAAAGCCAGAAGACATTCAGAAGGACTATGAAGAGATGCAGGAGCGAGACTTCAAACACAAGTACACCCAGTTACTACGAGCATGGAACGCCGATATGCTCGCGAGAGGCTACAGTCCAGGGTCAGTCGGGAGCTTCGCTGTTGCGGTTAGAAGCTTTTTTAAACATAACGATTTGCCTTTGAGCTTTATGGCAAGTATTCGCCGAAAAGTATCCTACCACAATCGAGACATAACAAGAGAGGAAGTAATGCACATTCTAAGCGTCACCTCGCCAAGGGACAGAGCCTTTTTTGCGGTTATGGCTCAGTCAGGATTAAGGCCTTCAACATTATGCGCCTTACGCATGAAACACCTTGAACCAGACTATTCGCAAAACAGAATACCGCTTAAAATCTCAGTTCCCGAAGACCTGACTAAAGGCCAATACCACAGCTACCTCACATTCATAGGTGAAGACGCGCACCGCTTCTTGCGCGACTACTTGAAGACTCGACCAAACCTGAACCGAGAGAGTTACGTGTTCACCAAGCAAGGCTCAGAAGAGCCCATGATCCGCAACACTATTAGCAGCCTCTTCAGGAAGGCTGTTCGTATGCTGCGAGACAAGGGACTGATGGATTATGAGCAGAAACAGAAGGATAAGCCAGCGGAGGTCAGGCTCTACAGTCTCAGAAAATGGTTCAGAAAATACGCTATTCAGGCAGGGTTTGAGAACGTGGATTTCTGGATGGGACACACAGGGCCGGGGGTGGACAGTGCTTATAGGCCGAAAGACGAGGAATTTTATCGGGAAATCTATGCAGAGAAGGCCATGCCATTCTTGAGGCTTGAAACAGCAACCGTGTCCGAGTCCCAGACGGCGATCAAGGCGTTAACGGAACGATTGATACAGAAAGACAGCGAAATCAAGGAGCTCAAAGCAGCCCAAGAAAGACTTGAAGAAGCAATCATGAATCCGAATTCAGAGGCGTTCAAAGCACTCGTGCGCAGGATGGAGGCCTACTTTGATGACGTGATGAAAGGTTGGGAGAAGTACATGCCGGACATACCAGGAACGGAGCCGAAGGAAAAGAAACGAAGCGAGTGAGCCTCTCTGGGAAGACCTTCGTAACAAGTTGGAAGCTGTTTCTTGCGCCCGCGCTTAAGTGCCTAGTTCCTTGATTTCCCTCAGAACCTCAGCAATCTTCCTGATCGCTTCCAAATCAGCAACCGCAAAATCGCTTATCCTACGAGGCTTCTCAGGCGAGATCTTGACTCCTTTCATGTTGTCCTGAACAGCTTTAGTAGTCTTTGGTAACTCCTTAACGTTACCATCTTTCCCAACAACCTTTGCTTTGCCGAAGTCGCCTCTCTGCCCATAAGCCGATCTAGCGAATAATGCGCGTGCGCGACGCTGATGAGCTGAAGGGAGATCATGAGTGAAAGGCCTTCGACGCCAATATCCCTTCCTCGTTTTCGTCGGCTGCACATACTCCAGCTCGCTTCCTTCCTGATCAAAAATAGGCATTACAATCCCTCAGAAACCAGTCCATCAAACCACGTAAACTTGGGTATTTAAGCACAATCCTGTCTCTTCCGTATGATCTCTCCCATCGTCGGTAAAGAACATCAATATCAAGCGGATCGTCCATTTCCTTTCACACATGACAGTAGCCATCCGCAAGCGTTTAAAGCCTACCCCAAGCGAGAGTTTCTCGTGCATGTGCCAGGCTCTTGTGTATGAAAACGGCAGACAGCAGAGAGCATGCAGGCCCCGTAACGCAGGGAAGAATTATTTACTCAGGGGCGTTACGTTTTAATGACGTTAACGGCGTTTATAACGTGATCGACATGAGTGAGGAAGACAGAGTTATCGAGTTTCTGCGCGGATTCGTCAAGAGAGAGGGGACTACTCCTTCAGTGAGAAAGCTGTGTCGAGAAGTCAACATGACGCCGCCCGCGTTCTACAGGCGATTCGGAAGCTTGGAAAAACTCTGCGAGAAAGCGGGCGTAGAAATCGACCAGGGAACGAAGGCGAGGCTAAGGCTCAGCATGAAAGCCACGAGGAAGCGCATCAGGAAAGCCGAGAAGAAGCGGGTTCAGAGCCCCCAGGCGCCACCGACCGTGGAAAGCCAGAACATAGAAATGGAAACTGAGTCGACGTTTGAGAAGCTTCAGCAGGGCCTCAAGGACAAAGAGGCAGCACAGGATAGTATCAAGGAAAACGCCCGAAATTTCGCAGAAGAATTGAAAACTCTAGCCCTTACTGGCCACCCCGACGTCAACGGTCCAATCCTTGAGGCGCTAGGCGAAGTGATGCCATCAGTCTTATTCTACAAGTACGACATCGCAGCCTCGGTCCCGGACTTGCTAGCGGCCAACGATGTTTTACATCAAGTCCATGAAGAGAGGAAGAAGTTAAAGGATGAGGAAAAGAAGAACGCCACGGAGCGGGCCGACATTGCGAGGGAATGGGAAAGGCTCAAGCGAGACAGTGATAAGGCGTCCTTGCTGGAACATGTTGAGAAGCTGGAATGGCAAATGAAGGTTAACACCAACCGTTTTAACGAGACATACGACGCTCTCAAGCGGTTCCGCGTTACATTCCGGGAATTATGGAAAATCGCCTCTAAATGTCCAAATTGCCCGGAGACTTTCATGCAGAATATGATGGCATCTCACGGCGACATCTTGGAGTGGATAACCTCGGGGAAGTACACGAGGTTAAGTTTCGAAACCGAAGGCACGCCTAAGCTCGGCCACCAAACATGAAGCTTTTTCTCAGCTTGTCTTTTGGAATGTATTTTTTGCATTTGACGCACTTGAAGAGTTTCTTTCGCAACTCTCCTACATAGATGATTTCAACGCAACTTCCGCAGCTTGGACAAACAAGCTGAGCGGGCATTTCTTCAACCCTTCCCATGTCTTAAGGTTCAATAAACAAAAAGCTTATAGCCTTTCCTTGAGAAAGCTAGGTTGGGCGTTATACTGAGAATCAGGTCGCGCGCGCTTCTCAATGCCGCAGTCTACTACCTAACCTTTCCATACTTCCACATTGTGAATGACTACCTGGAAAAAGAGAATTCTAATAAATCGAGTGGACAGATAATATAAAATCTCGGTGAAGGAAGTTGAAGGTGAGTCTTGTTTCATTCACTAAGGATCCAGAAATTACTTGTGCCAAGTGTGCTACAGTTTCGTGGCGTAGAAAGGGCATGAAAGAAGTCTCACTTGATGAAGCAAGAACGATAATAAGGCGTGTCTTGGGATATGGTCACGAATCTGTTATAGAACATGCTTGCTTCACTTTCTTCGTTGAAGGCATATCAAGGAGCTTGACTCATCAATTAGTTAGACACCGAATCGCATCTTATACTCAACAGAGCATGAGATATGTTGATCTGACCAAATCAGAAAGATACTTCATACGGCCTGAATCTATATCGGGGCACGAAGAACTCGTTGAGCTATTTGATGATGTTATGGCCACTTGCAAGAACGCCTATGACACCCTTCGCAAGAAAGGCATTCCGGCCGAAGACTCGAGGTTTGTGTTGCCGATTGCCACGCAGACGAAAATAGCTGTTACGATGAATGCTCGCGAACTCAGACATTTCTTTGCGATGCGCTGTTGCCTCAGAGCACAATGGGAGATCCGGCAATTGGCAAATAAAATGCTTAAGATTTGCAGGACCGTAGCACCATCGTTGTTTGTAAACGCTGGCCCTTCCTGCGTTAGGCTGCGATACTGTCCGGAAGGAGAACTGACCTGTGGGAAGCTGAAACAGGTCCTGAAGAGCTACAGAGAATAGTCGGTACTCCCGTCTCTGAACGCGGGCGATGAAAGAGAAAACAAGATAGCACCCGCTCTCTTCTGCTTTGATTTAGGGTACCATGGCTCAAATGGGCCAATAGCGCTCCTACGGACTAGACATACAATATCGAAACCAAATCTCGACTAACTTATTATTAACATGAAAAAGCTGATAACGAGGTATGTTCACACAAGCTAGCAGAAGCAAAGTTTCTTAACTACTTGCAAAGGAGCATAATACGAGTGAAGGTAGGTTTGGAACTCGATCCCTATGAATGGCACGGAAGTTGTATTGGATCCGAGTGCACTTTCCATCACATTGCGCCGTACATAGGGAAGATGAAATCATCGATGGCTAGAGAAATAGTCGAAGCGTGCTCATCACCAGGAGATCTGGTAATGGACCCTTTTGCAGGATCGGGAGCCATTCCCTTGGAATCCTTGATTGGGAGACGCGAAGTTGTTTGCACCGACATAAATCCATACGCAGTGACTCTAACGCGGGCCAAGCTAATGGCACCTGCTAGCTTGAAGACTGCAGAGAGACGAGCAACACGAGTTCTAGATTGTGCGTTGGAGGATGGTCATACTGTTTCACTTGAACATGTGCCGCTGTGGGTCAGATCATTCTTTCATCCGCAAACGTTGCGTGAGGCAATACAGTTTGCAAGAATAACGCGGTACAACAATGATCCATTCTTGATGGCTTGCTTGCTTGGAATTCTACATCACCAACGACCTGGCTTCTTATCCTATCCATCTAGTCATCTAGTCCCGTATCTTAGGTCACGGAGATTTCCAAAGAGCAAGTTTCCAGAACTTTACGCTTACCGCCCACTGAAACCAAGACTGATGGCGAAAATCTCTAGGGTGTATCGTCGTTCTGCCAAAATTGATTCTTCCCTATCTAGAAAATGTTGGAGGGCAGATGTCAGAGATCTTCGGTTGGAACCTGGTTGCATTGACGCAATCGTTACAAGTCCCCCTTACATGGACGCGCTAGACTATGCGCGGGACAATCGACTACGGCTATGGTTTCTCGGAGTCAACGACTACAAGCGGTATGACACAAGGCTCGGATCGGTGGAGAGATTCTCGGAACTAATGGCTACGTTCCTTTTCCGTGCCGTGCGGTGGTTGCGCGCTGGTGGTTGCTGTGTATGCGTTGTGGGAGAAGTCAATAGAAAGAAAAAATCTATTGACATCGCCCGTATGATCGCAGATATCGCAACGAAGCAAGTTGGTGGCTTTAGACTCGAATCAATTACGACAGATGATATTCCTGACATTAGGCGATCGAGAAAAGGCTCCTATGTAAAAACAGAATCAATTGTGTCACTCATCAAGAAGGGAAAATGAAGATGGCAAGCATAGTGGAGAATCCTGAGATCTTAATCGGTCAGACGAGACAAGGATACACATTTCTCGAGTACATAGGAAAAGGTAAGATCGGAGTAGTCTACAAAGCAGAGCGCAAAGACATTGGCGATGTTGTTGCGTGCAAAGTCATCCCAACACAGAATCTAAAGAAGAGGTGGGAGGTCGAGCTGCAGAAGGCTGTGAAATTGCAGGGAATTGCCGAGGTTGTTCAATATCGGTATTGTTTTGCTGATATGATCGAAAATGTTCTGCACGCGTTTATTTTTTGGGAGTACGTTGATGGCAACAACTTGAGACAGTATTGTCGCATCCATCCCAATGAGATTACTATGGCGTTCATTAAGAATTTGGCAGTTCAGATCCTTCGAGCTTTCTATGCCATGGACAAGGTTAGAGTAACGCATGGAGATCTGCATGAAGGTAACATACTGATTGCGAAAGACCCACGTGTTCCCGATGAACTACCGAGGATCAGGGTAGCTGATTTTGGGATAGGTTCCACTTCTTCCAACTGGGAACCATCCGACGATTACCATCAGCTTGCTCTTATTTGCCATCGTCTTCTTGAGGATTATATTGATCCTGCGCTGCTTGATGCTAACGATAGATTGCTCTACGATTCATTCGTCCAAGAGTTCCTTAAGAAGCTACTGGAAAAGGATCCGACGGTTGGACCCTTCGTACGGAATCCAAAGAAGCTCATTGAATACCTCGGTGGACTTAGAATAGTCCCGTCGATGCTGCCATTCAGGCTTGAAGACCCATTCGACTACCTTAGCTGCGAACAGATAGGCAATTCATTTGAGCTTTTGCAGATGCTCTATTCACAGAATTTTCCGGGTTACCAAGACCTTACCCAACGAACCAACACCATCCTAACTGGTCCAAGAGGATGCGGCAAAACCACGATATTCAGGAACCTGAGTCTAAAGACAAAAGCGCTTGCTGGAAAGTTAGATCCTGATAATCTAGAAAGCTTTGTTGGGATTTATTACCAATGCAGCGACCTGTATTATGCCTTCCCTTATCTAGAGAGGTATCCGACTGAGGAAGACCGAAGGACAATCATACATTACTTCAACTTGAGCATACTTTTCGAGGTTCTCGATACTTTTTGGGCTTTAGAGAGATTTCCCGCATTAGCTCTAGACGAGAAAGCTCTCTTGGCACTTGAAGATTTCTTGCGCGGGTTCATACCGAACTATGAGTCGCCCCCATCTGGAACAAATATTCTAAATCATCTGAAGTCTGTCGTGGTTTCAGAAAAGGCACTCCTTAAGAGGTGGTTGGACAACGAACGGAGAAATGCTCGACCCGAAGTTTTTCTACCAATCGACTTTTTGAAGAGACTTTGCATGCTGCTTCAAGAAAGAGTTCCCTGGCTCACAAGCAGAGCTTTTTACTTCTTCATCGACGATTATTCCTTACCAAGAATCTCTAGGACCGTCCAGATGTCACTGGCAGACTTCATTCTGGACCGTTATGCGGAATGCTTCTACAAGATTTCCACTGAGAGTGTTACGACGTTATGGACAGTAGATTCACATGGAAAATTGTTGGAAGAAACTCGAGAATATGATATGGTCGATCTTGGGAGCTATTTTCTTCATGCTTCATTTGGCCAGAAGAAGGTTTTTCTGCGAGAGATAGTGAACAATCGACTCTCGAAAGCTGTGCAGAAATATGCGGGGCATGACGACGTAGCAGTGGTTCTTGGAGATTCCCCTTTCAAGTCGTATAACGACCTTGCAAGAACCATCCGGGATTCTAACCAACGAGTAATGTACCATGGCTGGGACCTAGTTGTCGACCTGTGTTCTGGAGATGTCGCCATATTCTTGCGATTAGTCCGTGACATATTCTCACTGTGTAGAGATCGACTCAGAACAGATTGCATAAAAAGTGCTCCTCCTGAACTTCAAGATCATGCTATTCGCACAAATGCAAATGACTTCCTCAACCGGATTGAATGCGCTCCGGATACAGGACAAAGACTGAGAAAGATCGCTGAGGCTTTTGGAGATGTTGCAAATTGGTACCTACGAAATCTAGACTCAGGAAACCAGAAAACTAATCCTCCTTGGCAAGCCTTCAGGATCGAGATTCGTGAGAAACCTCAACTATCCGGTGAGACTCTAAAGATCTACAACGATCTTTTGAAATATGGGGTCTTCCTGCGAGACGTAAGAGGCAAAAGCCAAAGAGGGGCTGTTGTTCCAAGATTGTACCTCAGAAGACTGCTAATTCCATCCTTCAGGCTTACACCCAACCAAAGGGACAATATCGGCTTGGAAACAAGAGAATTTGTGATGTTGCTTGATGATCCCGACAGGTTCCGTGAGCATATGAAAAAGAAGCCACGCCGTCCTAGAGCAGATAGAAGACAGATGAAGCTGAAATCATGACAGCTCTTGAGCAGATTAGATTGTCCCTAAAACATTCAGAAATCAATGCGTTCCCACACGAGATCCTATACATCGGGGTTGCTGGTTTCGAGGACAGAGCTTTAGGGTTCCTGAAAAGTGCACTAGATCAAGGAAAAAAGTTCCAGTCATGTGTTGCGATAGAATATCAACCGTTCGACCCTACAAATCGCAAGACTGAATTCGCAGATTCTGCTACGAGAGTCTTTGGCGATATTCAATGGAGGACTTACAACAGGTTTAGCCCGGAAGACTTCACTCAGTCATTGCACGAGATAATGGACCTCTCGCGGTCTGTTTCTAGAGTGGTTGTTGACGTTTCGGCTATGTCGAAGATGCTTGTGGTCGTCCTTTTGCATGGCCTACGAGAACTCGATCTTCCCCTGAGCATAATATATGCGCCAGCGGAGATCTATCACCCTCTTAAAGACGATTATGAAAAGGCTAAAGCGAAGTTGTCGGATGCTTCGCCTTATTTCCTAACAACCGACGTGTACAAAGTGGTTACCACGACTACTTTGTCTAGCATTGCAATGCAGGGGGCGCCACTTGTTATGATCGCTTTTCCCAACTTCAATCATCTGGAGATAGCAGCATTGCTAAATGAGACGAACGCTCAGAAACTATTCTTGGTAGAAAGCGTCGCTCGCCCAAAGCAAGACGCTTGGAGATTGGACGCTATACGATGGATAAATCGAGGCCTGAAAACATACGTGACTCCAACTTGCTATCAGACTGATGCCTCAGATCTTAATGCTAACATCGAACTTCTTGAGAGCATTTACAATGATTGGCACCTTACCCACAAAATAGCTCTGTCGCCAACTGGAGGGAAGTTGCAGGCGGTAACAACCTTCTGTCTAAAGAACATGCACCCTGACATCCATATCGTCTATCCTGTCGTAAGAAAGTTCGCAAAAGACTACACCGAAGGTTGTCTCGCACATTCCGAGATTTCCTTCCAAAACTTTCGGGATTACGTCACGAAACTAGATCGATACAGGAAGAGGAGACTATCTGAGATAAAACAAATCATTGAGAGGGCCGGGCAAAAGGCTGTTGGGAAAATATGGTGAAAAGCGCGTGTGTTTCCTTATCTCTTAGTGATCCTTCTTTGTGCTATGCTGATTCCTCGAAAAGCCCCAAAAGTCTCTTGTATTGCTTGTTCGTGACTTTTGTTATCCAAACATTCTTCAGGTATGGTTCAATCTAGCGCACATGCTTGTTCCTAAATTGGTGTAAAATGGTATTTATTCTTCTTTTGTCTATTCAGGCTTGATATGGACTTGTTTGATAGGCGTATCTTGGCCGTGTTGAAGGATGGAAAGCCTAGGGGTTTCCAGCAGGTTTTGAGTGAAGTTGATTTCTCCCATAACACGTTGAGGCTGCACCTGGCCAGCTTGGAACGTCAAGGCATGATCCTGAAGGCTAAGACGCTCAAGAGTAGTCCTGGAAGACCAAGTTTCACGTACTCCTCGCCTCCGAGACCAAACAAAGAGTTGCTTTGGCGCTCACAGAGCCGCACACGACCATTGTTAGCCTAACCTTCCAGAAACTACGGCACATTTGCAGGTTCGAGAAAGGCGATACTGCAAGAATATGAGGACAAAATGCGAAGCCCAGATCTGCCCCCAAATCATAAAAGGCGAATAAATACCATTTTTAACCATTTTAGGAACAAGCATGCGCGCGCAAAGATGATATATGTTCTCATAACGCACATGACCGCCCTGTAGATTGGAAGGCTGGATTATGAAGATGTCTGTAGAAGCATCGCTCAAAGAAGGAGAGTGGCTTCTAGGTAAGCACAGACCGCTTCTGTCTTCTCCTTTGCGATCCCGGTGTATTTCTCAGGGTGCTTAAGTATATCTTTCTGCTTTTCTGTCATTTTTTCGACATAGGGTCTAATTTGTTTGTCTTCAAATGCCATTTCGGATAGTTTTTGCCCGCTTTCTCGAGCTTTTGATGCCATTTTTCTAACATATTCATATGCATCAGGATGCCCATGAATCGCAAGCAGAATATAAAGAGGTTCTGCAACTACCTCTCTACTGCTTTCTTGCACATGTTTTTTGATGTTGTTCTTGTTTATGTTGATTTTTGTGAGTGCGTCTTTCGTCCAATTCACTGAATGGTCAAACGCAACAAAAAATTCCATGAGAAATCTGCTTGAAGCTGAGTTCGTAAGGTCACGCTGATGCTCGGATACCTCGTCCATGAAAACCGTTATTATCCTAGGCACGAAAGCTTTCCACATGCTTTTTACATGCTCAAAATCCCATGGGTTCACCTTGTGCGGCATCGTAGATGACCCGACCCGATTGTCCTCTTTCACTTCCTCGATTTCTTGAATTTCACTACGTTGAAGATGTCTAAAATCATCTGCAAGATTGGCAAGAACCGAAAAACATGACGTTACTGCACATGCCAAGTCCGTCACGTACTGAGGCTCAACTATTTGCGTGGAATGCATGGCTGGTTTGAGTCCAAGTTCAGACAAGACCTCTTTTTCAAACTTTTCTGGATCTGGAACGATCAATGACAAAGCATTGTAGGCTCCGACAGCACCAGAGATCTTGCCACGCAGATTATCCACTGCATGACTTATTGTTTCTATTCTGTCGGCAAGTCGGCTAACATATTTTGTGATAGCAAATCCAAATGTAATCGGTTCTGCAAACTTCCCGTGTGTTCTTCCTATCTGAGTCAGATCGCTTGTTTTTCCGGCCATTTCAATGAGGGACTTCTCCAACTCCAGCAGATCAGGTAAGATGACTCTTCTGAACATGTCTCTCAAACGCATCGCAGTAGCGGTATCAGTAATGTCTGACGAGGTCACTGAGAGATGGACAAGCGTTTTGGCCTTTTCACTAACTTCAGCTCGTATGCAGTTAGCAAGTGCTCTTACGCCGTGTTTTATTCTCTTCTCCTCAACATATACATCTTCGATTCTAACCTTCTCACAAGCGTCCTCTATTTCCTCCGCAATTTCTTCAGAGCAGACGCCCCATCTACTCATTACTCTTACGAGAGATGCTTCCACATTCAATTGATACCTGATAAAGGCCGCCTCAGTAGCGAAGGGTTGCAACTTCTCAAAAAGCTCTTTATTGTATCTGTAGTCTAATGGACTGACCATATCGAAAGGTCTCATTTCTCTACCTTCTTTTCCTCTGTGTGAAGGCGATTCCGGCATTTTCACCGAACTCTTTTTTCTGGGGGTTCATTAACACCCGTATCATCCCTTAATTACTTTTCTGTTGGAAACGGCTGGCAGTATCGACTCCTTTGCTGGAAAGCGAAATCCTATAGTAATCTCGCATGCCTCGCTTCTCGGTCCTTACTTCTACTAACCCCCTCTGTAACAGATGATCGACATGTTTCTTAATAGTCTTCAAGGATCCCGCACCAACACTACGTTGCAGTTGAGCGTAATCTGTCGCATCAGTCGTATTCTTCAATAAGACTAATAAAATATTGGTACATATATCATCAGTTTTGGACATCATGTTCTCTTCTTTTCCACATATCCGCAAATAATTATTCAAGACTTCGGTTTAATATATATGTGTTACTAGTGACAGCTTAGCGCGCGCGGAGATCGGCAAAGCCTCGAAGGACAGAAAATGGTACCTTTCATCCTTGGATAGCATATTACACTTAAACGTTCTCAGCTCATCAAAAGAAACGAAAGTGGAAATCGCAAAATGACTCAACGCTGCAATCTCTCAGCTTGAACGATAGCGCACACTGACGTCGACTTCACCAGAACTCTGGTAATACTTGATAGTGCTGTGAGTTCTGTCAAATTGCGGTCACTTTGCGATCGAAATGAGATTAAAGCATAGCGATTTTGGTGGCCCGGGAGAGGTTCAAACTCTCGTTCAAACTTTTCCTGCATACTATCAATATGCGAGTAAGAACTAGCTTAATCGCGATTGAAAAGGCTACGTTTTACTAGTGTTTTGGCTATTCACCCGAGAGCTCGTCGTTTTTTCGCTGTCATGTTATGCGAGAAAAAGGAATAGGCCTGTCAGTCAACAAGCCAAAACTGATTACTAACTAGATGGTTCAGGAAGCAGACATGATAATCGTGATGGGATACAGCGCGCAAGGATTCTTCCCTATTCTTCTAATATCTCATATGAAGATGTTATCTTAACTGCATTCTTTAACATCCCTCCTACTGAGCAGTATTTTTCTTCAGAGAGTCTTATTGCGCTTTCAACAGCCTCTTTACTAATGTTCTTTCCTTTGATGATGTACTCGAGATGAATGCTGGTAAACACTCGTGGCGATTCATCTCTTCTGTCTGCTGTCATCTCTACTGAATAGTCTGAGAAATCCTGCCTTTTCTTCTTCAATATTGTCACAACATGATAACTGCTGCAGGCAGCTAAACTTGCTAGAACATTCTCCATTGGCGATAGTGCAGTCTCTTCTCCACCATTTGGTATGGGAGCATCGAAATTAACAGAAAGCCCTTTTTCATTTTTCGCTATGAAACGATAGTTTCCTTGCCAATCTAGAACCATTTTCTTAACCGAAGACATGAGTCTTCTTCTAGTATTTGATCACAAAAATCTTTCTGATGTTGGATTTTCAACTCTGAGTTTGGGAGCAAAACCTATGCCCAGTGGCACGCGCAGAAATGTCTTACAGCAATTCTCCTAGACAATGTAGTAGTCAATGACTTTCTGCATGCTTTTCGGCGCCGCCTGTTTTGTAGTAAGCTGTTTCAGCATTTTTATCATTTGAGGCTGAAAGCGTGCAATGTCTGTCAGGGTCACTATGCCCACAAGCTTGTTTGCATCAACTACGGCCAGCTTCTTTATCTTACTTTGAAACATCAGTTTCACAGCTTCTTCCAAATCCGTGCTTGGCTCAACAATAACCAATGGGGTCGTCATGATCTCCTTCACTTTAGTATTCATAACGTCCTTTGCTCCTGCAATAACCCTTCTCAAGAAGTCCCTTTCCGTAATTATGCCCATAGCCTTTCCTCTTTCCAGCACTATGAGGCTGCCTATCTGAAATTCGTTCATAATGTCGACAGCCTCTTTAACCGTGGAATTTTCGTCCACAGTTATTACTTCCCTCACCATCACGTCTCTGACTTTCAATGGTAGTGAGTCTTCTCTCTGTTCCTCTCCGTTCTGATCTGACAATAAAACCACTCACCTAATTGTCAATAATCATTGTATATAGGTTCTATCCTCAGCGCGCGGTTACAACATTAATTCTCCGCATGTTAACAGACCTCAACAGACCTCTTTTCAAGTTGCTATATGTTCAAGACCTCTTCTTTTATCGCTTGATGAGTTTCGATTGCAGGCAACGTGGTGTTTACAAGGTAGATTTCGAGGCGGCTGAAGAACTCTCGGAAGAACCGTCTTCGCAAATGGTTTTTTCGTTGGTCCTTAACTAACAGATGAGGGTTACAGAAGCCCGTAGTTTCCATGTATGCAACCGCTTCTTCAGGCGTTAGTTTTTCAACTATAGTTCCATCTTCTGGATTACGTCTTAGCAAAATAGCAGTTCTTAACGTGGTGAGGGGTAATATCTTTCCTTTTCCGACGATCCACCTAACATTCACAACCGCTCTACCTTTCGCATCAAATTCTGCTTTATCGACGAGTTCTTTGTATTCTCCCCATGTTTCTGCTATATCTGCTTGAACGTAGAAATTCTTCTCAGAACTGAAAGCAACGTTTTCCTCAGCTAAGAAACGAACAAAAAACCAATCGTCAGATATGACACGGACACCTTTCAATCTAAGAAGCCCATATGTATGCGTCGTTTTCCCAGTGCCCGGAGACGCGATCAAACAAATGCCTTGGCCTCCAATGTCTACGCAGGCTCCGTGAACAGAATTAATGCCATGTTCATCTTCCAGCATATCGCTAGCGACGCTTAATGCAATTGATTTTATCCAGCCATAGTAATCAACATTGACCAAGATTGCTGTTTTTGATAGTTGATCATACATAACCTTTGGTTTTTCACTTTTTTCTTCGGTGACGATAAGCCTTCCGTGAGAACGAACATGAGCAGACATAGGGTAAAAGTTTTCTTCCCAACGTTCTTTGACGTATTTCATGTCAGTCAAGAGTTTGATACAGCACCCGTAGATGTCGGCCCTTTCCTCGTAAAGAAAACGATCTTCATATTTCTCCATCAACTTGTCCTTATCGTTTATGGAAATCAGCTCAACCTCATACTTTGACAGTGCCTTCACCTCATACGAAGCTTACGGACACAAGTGATGTAGTCAGCTTAATGACTTAAAAGTGCTTTGAATGGAAATTGAAACACTAGTAGCTTTTCAGCGTGCTCCTCTTGACAGCAGTTGAAGTCAACTAACTTGGCACAAGCGCGCATGCGTGTTCCTAAAATGGTTAAAAATAGTATTTATTCGCCTTTCAGGATTTGGGGGCAGTTTTGAGGCGCACATCTGTTTAGCAGGCGCGATTAGGCGGAAACCCAGTGCTTTTTACCATTCCTCGACACGGCCAAGACTTGACTGCAAAACAAGCCCGTATCGGGCGTGAACAGGCAAAAGAAGAATAAAAACCATTTTAGACCAATTTCGGAACAAGCATGCGCGCTACCTCAGATAATCACAATCAAAACTCCTAGCGTGTGCCGTGAGGATCGTATAGAAACGGAGGATCTCAAGAAGTCTTGCTAAACATTGATTAAGCATGAAAGAGCTAAGAAAGCCGAAATGATTGGCGCGCTAGCGTGCATTCGATGTGGTGAATAACACGTCAAAACCTTGGCATGCAATGGAAATTGAAGAGTCTTTGAGTGATCTCAACTCGAAGAGAACTGGTCTAGGACAAGAAGAAGCGAGCAAGCGCCTTGTCGAATTCGGCCCTAACGAATTGAAAAAGGAGAAAGGGAAATCTCCGGTAAGGCTTCTCCTTGAACAGTTCAAAAACATACTAGTTATCATATTGCTGGTGGCGACTGCATTATCATTCGCGGTGGGCGAACC